>DASZNC010000178.1:0-18715 GCA_035551615.1 Acidimicrobiales bacterium | reverse complement strand
CTACGAGGAGCCGGCCGGCGACGACCGGTCGTTCACCTCCCGGCTGCAGGGCCTGCCCAACGTGATCCTGACGCCCCACATCGGCGGCAGCACCGAGGAGGCGCAGGCCGACATCGGCCAGTTCGTGGCCAAGAAGCTGATCGACTACGTCCGCTACGGGAGCACGGCGCTGTCGGTCAACATGCCCAACGTCGAGCTGCCGGCCCGGGCCGGTGCCCACGTTCTCGTGCACATCCACCGCAACACGCCGGGCGTCCTGGCCGCCATCAACGCCATCTTCGCCGACCACCGGGTCAACATCGAGGGCCAGGCGCTGGGCACCCGCGGCGACGTCGGCTACGTCCTCACCGACGTGGCCAGTGACTTCACCGACGAGATGATCGCCCGGCTGGCCCACATGGACGAGACCATCCGACTCTGGGTGCTCTGACCGCCGCCGGCCGGAACCCATACGGCTCCCGGTGCTCTGACCACCGCCGGCCAGACCTCGGAACCATCCGACTCTGGGTGCTCTGACCGCCGCCGGCCGGAACCCCGAGACCATCCGACTCTGGGTCCTCTGACCGCCGCCGGCCAGAACTCGGAACCATCCGACTCTGGGGGCTCTGACCGTCGCCGTCCGGAACCCGAAGCCCGTCCGTCGACGGTCCCTGGCGGTGGGCCGGCGGCCGGTCGGCCCTCTCCTTTAACCGATGCGGTCGAGGGCGTGCTCGAGGTCGGCCAGTAGATCGTCCAGCGTCTCGATACCCACCGACAGCCGGATGAGAGCGGGGTCGACCTGCAGGGCCGAGCCGGTCGTGGAGGCGTGGGTCATGCGGCCCGGGTGCTCGATCAGCGATTCGACCGCACCCAGGGATTCGGCGAGGGTCCACAGGGACGTGGACCGGGCCACCTCGAGGGCGGCCGCCTCGCCGGCGGCCAGGGTGAACGACACCATGCCGCCGAACCCGGCCATCTGGCGCTCGGCCACCTCGTGGCCGGGGTGGCCGGGCAGGCCGGGATAACGCACCTCGCCGACCTTCGGGTGGGCGGCCAGCCACACCGCCACCCCCCAGGCATTGGAGCAGTGTCGGTCCATGCGCACGCCGAGGGTCTTGATCCCCCGCATCACCAGGTAGCAGTCCATAGGCCCGGGCACGGCTCCGACCGCGTTCTGGAAGAAGGCCAGCCGCTCGCCCAGTTCCGGGTCGGACACGGCCAGGAAGCCGCCCACGACATCGCTGTGGCCGCCCAGGTACTTGGTCGCCGAGTGCACGACCACGTCGGCACCGAGCGACAAGGGCCGCTGCAGGTAGGGGGTGGCGAACGTGTTGTCGACCACGACGAGGGCGCCCCGACGGTGGGCGAAGTCGGCGACGGCGGCGATGTCCACGATCGACAGGAGAGGATTCGACGGGGTCTCGATCCACACCAGCCGGGTCGATTCCCGCCAGGCCGCCTCGATGGCGACGGGTGAGGTCAGGTCCGCCGGGGTGTGGCTCAAGCCGGCCGGGCCCCACACCTTGTCGATCAACCGGAACGTCCCGCCGTAGGCATCGGCCGGGAACACGACGTGGTCGCCGGGTGCGAGCAGGCGCAGGACGGCGTCCTCCGCGGCCAGCCCGCTGGCGAAGGCCAGGCCCTGGGCTGCCCCCTCCAGGTCGGCCAGGCACGACTCGAGCGCGGTACGGGTGGGGTTACCGCTGCGGGCGTAGTCGTAGCCGCGGTGCTCGCCCACCGCGGCCTGGGCGAACGTGGTCGACAAGGAGATGGGTGGCACCACCGCGCCGGTGACCGGGTCGGGCGGCTGGCCGGCGTGGATGGCGCGGGTCTCGAAGCCGGCCTTCTCGAAGTCGGCCTGCTCGACGCCCGCTTTCTCGGTGCCGGCCTTCTCGGCGCCCGCTTTCTCGATGCCGGCCTGCTCGACGCCCGCTTTCTCGATGCCGGCCTTCTCGACGCCCGCTCTCTCGACGCCGGCCTTCTCGGCGCCCGCTTCCTCGACGCCGGCCTTGTCGTCGGTCATCGGCTCGGCCCGGACAGGAAGTCGAGCACGTCGCTGCGAGTGATGATCCCGGTCGGATGGCCGCCGTCGAGCACCAGCACGGCGCCCGCCTCGGCCAGCCGGGCCGATGCCGCATCCACCGGCTCGCCTGAGCCCACCATCGGCAGAGGCGGCCCCATCGCCGTCTCCACCGGCGCATCGACGGCGCCCGGCTCGCCGACCAACCGGCCCAGCAGTTCCCGGTCGGTGACGGTACCCACGACCTCGGCCAGCGACAGAGGCGGTTCGGCCTTGACCACCGGCATCTGCGACACGCCGTACTCCCGGAGGATGGCGATGGCCGACCGGATGGACTCGTCCGGGTGGACGTGCACCAGCGGCGGGATGGTCGAGCCTTTGGCCGCCAGCACCTGGCCGACGGTGTCACCGCCGATGCCGCCGGCCCGCAGGAACCCGTGGTCGGACATCCACCCGTCGTCGTACACCTTGGACAGGTAGCCCCGCCCCGAGTCGGGGATGATCACCACGATGACAGCGTCCGGGCCGGCGTGGCGGCCGACCTCCAGGGCGGCCCACACCGCGGTGCCGCCGGAGCCGCCGATCAGGACGCCTTCCTCCCGGGTCACCCGCCGGGCGGTGAGGAAGCTGTCGCGGTCGGACACCATCACGACCCGGTCGGCGATGTCCCGGTCGTAGGCGGCCGGCCAGAAGTCCTCGCCGATGCCCTCGACCAGGTAGGGCCGGCCGGTGCCCCCCGAGTACACCGAACCGACCGGGTCGGCGCCGATGATGTGGATGTCGGGGTTCTGCTCCTTGAGGTAGCGGCCGATCCCGGAGATGGTCCCGCCGGTGCCGATGCTGGCCACCAGGTGGGTGATGCGACCCGACGTCTGGCGCCATATCTCGGGGCCGGTGGACAGCACGTGGGCCTCGGGGTTGTGCGGGTTCGAGTACTGGTCCGGCTGGAACGCGCCAGGTGTGGACGCGGTCAGGCGGCGGGCGACCGAGTAGTAGGAGTCGGGGTGTTCGGGGTCGACGGCGGTGGGGCACACCACCACTTCGGCACCGTAGGCCCGGAGCAGGGCCACCTTCTCCTGGGCGATCTTGTCCGGCATGGTGAAGATGCAGCGGTAGCCCCGGCGGGCGGCGACTATGGCCAGCCCGACCCCGGTGTTGCCGGAGGTCGGCTCGACGATGGTCCCGCCAGGACGCAGTAGGCCTTCCCGTTCCGCCGCCTCGATCATGGTCAGCGCCGGCCGGTCCTTCACGCTGCCGCCCGGGTTCAGGAACTCGAGTTTGCCGAACAACTGACCCGGCAGGTCCCGGCCGATGCGGTCCAGTCGGACGAGGGGCGTATTGCCGATGAGGTCGATCAGGGATGGGACGGCGTCGATCGGCGGTCCCTCGTCGGTGATGCGCTGGCTCTCGATCCCGGACTCGAGGTCGAGCGGCTCGTCGGAGTAGGCGACGACGGGTAGCCCGGCATGGTGCAGCTGGACAGACGTGTCGGCGACCCACCTGGCGCCCTCGTCGCCGGGCGGACCGATCACGCCGATCGAGCGGGGGATATGGGCCCGCAGCTCTCCGATGGTTGAGGACGGCAGGGGTCCGTGGCCCACGTGGACCCGGCGCCGGGCCCGCCCGGCCAGGGCCTCGGGGACCAGGGCATCGTCGATCACGACCATGACATCCATGACAGGCCCATCTTGGCACCGGCCCGGTATTGTCCGGCCATGGATCCGCGATATCCGCCCGAGGCCGAGGAGTACCGGGAGAAGGTCCGGGCCTTTCTTGCCGAGCACCTGCCGGCCGGGTGGAAGGGGATAGGGGCGCTCGATCATGATGCGGCCCGTCAATTCACGGCCGAGTGGCGCCACGTGCTCTACGAGCAGGGCCTGCTGGCCGCCTCGTGGCCGAAGGAGTACGGCGGGGCCGGGCTCAGCCCGCTCGAGCAGGTGGTGGTGGCCGAGGAGTTCTACCGGGCCGGGGTGCCGACCGGAGGCCCGAACGACGATTTCAGTATCCAGATGGTGGGCAACACCATCCTCCACTGGGGCACCGACGAGCAGAAGCGGTACTTCCTGCCCCGGGCCCTCTCCGGCGAGCACGTGTGGTGCCAGGGGTACTCGGAGCCAGGCGCCGGCTCGGATCTGGCCAACCTGGGGACCCGGGCCCTGCTCGACGGCGACGAGTGGGTCATCAACGGTCAGAAGATCTGGACCTCGATGGCCCACGTGGCCAACTGGATCTTCGTGCTGGCCCGCACCGACCCCGAGGCCACCAAGCACAAGGGCATCACGTTCTTCCTGGTGCCCATGGACCAGGACGGCGTCGAGGTGCGGCCCATCCGCATGATGACCGGCTGGTCGGAGTTCAACGAGACGTTCTTCACCGACGCCCGCACGGCCAAGGAGAACGTGGTCGGCGCCGTCAACGCCGGCTGGTCGGTGGCCATGACCCTGCTCGGCTACGAGCGGGGGGAGGCGGCAGCCAGCTTCCCGATCATGTGCCGCGCCGAACTGGACCGGCTGATCGAGCTGGCCCGCCAGACCGGCGCGGTCGACGACCCGAACATCCGCCAGCGGCTGGCCTGGTGCTACGCCAAGGTCGAGATCATGCGGTACCTCGGCATGCGGACGCTGACCAAGTTCCTCGCCGGCGGCGAGCCGGGTCCGGCCGAGTCATCGTTCAAGCTCTATTGGAGCGAGTACCACAAGGTCGTCACCGAGTTGGGCGTCGACATCCTGGGCGCCGCCGCCCTGACCCCCACCGGCCGTACCCCGCTGACGTTCCGGGCCGACGACGTGGGGGCGCCGAACGACAGTGCGTCGTGGGCGACCACGTTCCTGATGAGCCGGGCCGGCACCATCTACGCCGGGTCGTCGCAGGTGCAGCGCAACATCCTCGGTGAGATGGTTCTCGGCCTGCCCAAGGAGCCGGCCCCGCCGGCGCAGAAGGGCAGTTGGCGCGAGGCCCAGGCCGTTCCCGGCAGCAGTTAGCCGCCGTCCGCCGCGGTCAAAGGACAGCGCCGGTTCCGCCCGCCGCCCAGAAGTGACATAGAACCGGTGCCCCGAATCGGGCGGTTACCTACGGGTACGGTGGCTGGATGACCATGGAGACCGGAGCGGCGCGCCAGGCGGGCGAGGCCGCGGTCGGCGCCGTCCGGCGCCTTCTGGCCCGCAAGGCGGCGGAGATGATCCAGCACGATCCCGACGCCGCCGAGGTGGCGTTGGAGATGGGGCTCATCGATCGGCGCTGGTTGGAGAACCCCAACCACGCGCCGATCACGACGGCCGGCCCGTCGGAGGTCATCGAGCGTTTCTGGGAGCGGGCCGTGGAAACCCGGCCATCGCGGCTGTCGGCTCTCGGATTGGGTGCCGCCCAGCTCCTCACCAGCCGGCTGGCGCCGGCGTCGGGGCGGGCGGTGGCGATGACCGTCGTGTTCACCGACCTCGAGGGCTTCACCTCGTTCACCGACCGGCACGGCGATGAGGCCGCCCTGGCCCTGCTCCGCGATCACCAGAAGGAGGCCGGCCCGATCATCCGCCGGGAGGGCGGGCGCATCGTCAAGCACATCGGCGACGGCCTGCTGTGCACGTTCCCCGATCCCCAGGGCGGCCTGCGGGCGGCCGTCGCCCTGCTCGACGCCGCCCCGGAACCGCTCCGGCTCAGGGCCGGCGTGCATCTGGGCGAAGCCATCGCCAGCCCCGACGACATCATCGGCCATGTCGTCAACGTGGCCGCCCGGGTGGCCGAGACGGCCAAGGGCGGCCAAGCGGTCGCCACCCTGGACACCGTGCAAGCCGCCGGGCCGACCTCCGGCGTGGTCATCGGCAAGGCCCGGTCGCGGCGCCTCAAGGGCATCACCGAACGGGTGACGCTGGTCGATATCAGCCGGGACCCGACGACCCGCACCGCCCTCAACCTGGGCGGGCCGACCTAGCCCGGTCGACCCCGGTGCCGGCGGTGATTCAGCGGCGGCGGGCCAATTCCTCGGCCACCGCCTTCACCAGCGATCCGAGGCGCCAGTTGGCCGGGACGACCGGGTCGGAGATGCCGTACTCCCCGGCCACCGCCGCGCACACCGGGCCTATGCAGCCGGTCACCACCGGCCCGGACACCGCGGTTCGCAGGCCCAGCTCCTGGCCGGCCTCGGCGGCCAACTCGAAGAGCGACCGGATCTGAGGTCCGGCGGTGAAACTGAGGGCATCGACCCGGCCGCCGGCGGTCCGCTCGATCAGGTCCAGGGCGGGAGCGGGGTCGGGCGGACGGGTCCAGACATACACCGGCACAGTGGTGACCGTCGCGCCCTCCGCCTCGAGTCGGGCCACGAACTCGGCTCCGTCGTCGCCGTGCAACTGGAGCCAGACCCGCGTCCCGTCCAACCCTTCCCCGGCCAGGTGTTCGATCAACTGGCCCAGCTGTTCATTCGGGCTGCGCCACCAGGCGGGCAGGCCGGCCGACGACAGCGCACCGGCCACCTTCGGTCCCCGGGCGGCGATCCGGGTGCGACCGAGCGCCGCCACCAGGGCATCGGACGTCCCCCAGACCGATGCCGCCTCCAGCCAGGTCCGCATCCCCACGCCGGTGTTGGCGATCAGGTAGTCGGGCGGATCGGCGATCAGCTCGTCGCTGCGGCGGCGCAACAGGTCGGGATCGGGCACCTTCACTGTGGCGATGGTCGGCCCGAGGACGACCTCGGCCCCCATCCGGCGGAACATGACCGCCTGGTCCTCGCCCCGCCGGTCGGCGGTGACGCCGACCGTGCGGCCGGACAGATCGGGGACCTCGCTCACCGGGTCGATCCTAAAGGCCCCCGGCCTGCGGCCCGACGTCCAAGGACTGCGGCTCGGCGTCCGGGGGCCTGCGGCTCGGCGTCCGGGGGCCTGCGGCCCGGCGTCCGGGGGCCTGCGGCTCGGCGTCCGGGGGCCTCCGGCCCGGCGTCCGGGGGCCTACGGCCCGGCGTCCAGGCGATCCCGGGCCCGCCGGGTGGCGGCGGCCGCCCGCTCGGACCTGTCCTCCGCATCGCTCTGGGCCCGGCGGGCCGCCCGCTCGGCGCCGGTGGCGTCCTCCGCCCGGCGGCGGGCGTCGACCAGCCGGGACTCCAGTTGGGCTACGTCGTCGTCGGCGGCGGCCCGGTCCTGGCTCGCCTGCTCCAATGCGGCTCGGGCTGATTCCAGCTCGGTGGCGGCCGTCTCCTCTTCGGCCTCCAGGCGAGCCACCTCCTCGGCCAGCCGGTCGCGTTCCTCCTGGACCCGGCGGGCCCGCTCCTCCTCGGCCCGGCGCCGGTCGGCCTCCTCGGCCTCCCGGGCGGCCCGGTCCTCCGCATCCGCGTCCGCCGACCCGGTGCCCCCCTGCCGCGCCGATGCCGACCCCGCATTCGCGCCGGCTCCCGACCGGGCGGCTCCCGACCTGTCCGTCCCCGACCGGGCGGCCCCCGGTCTGTCCGTCCCCGACCGGCCGGGCCCCGACTCGGCGGCCTTCGCTGGCGGCGTTCGTCGGGCCGGTCCGGGCGGCGCCTGACCGGCGACCGCCCCGGTCAGATCCACCGGGTCCATGCCCGTCCGGTAGAGCGAGCGGATCAGGCAGCCACCGCGTACCGCTTCGCCCGCCCAGGCGTCGGCCAGGGCGGCCTCGAAGGTGGCCTGCACCTCCTTGTGCACGGCGTCGCTCACCGCGTGACCGTGGTCCCGGGCGATCCTCCGGGCTTCGGTGGCCAGCCCGGCGACCAGCTGGCTGCGTTGCCGGCCGAGGGCCCGCAGATCGTCACCGGACAGCTGGGCCTGGGCCTCCCGCATGCGGCCACCCAGCTCGATCAACCGGTCGATCTCATCCGGCCGCACCCGCGACATGAGGTTGACCGTGTAGGCCGCCGCCGACGGCTTGCGCAGTGCCTTGACAGTGGCGGCCAGATCCCGGTCGCCGGCCTTCCGGGCCTCGGTCGACAGGGCATCGCGCCGGGGGGTGAACTCGGCCAGCTCCAGGCGGTACAGCTCGTCGACTACCTCATCGATCTCCATGGGATGCCGACGTCACGACAAGGCGGCGATCAACGCAGCCGCCTTCGGGCTGCCCAGGCCGGTGCACGGGTCCCAGCCCGGCCCGGCCGTGTAGGCCCCGTTGGTGCCGCTGACGATGTCGTTGAAACCGGCGGCCTGGCCCGGCGGCCGGCCGTAACTGGCGTACAGCTGGGGATTGATGAACCCGAGCGGCCGGCCCAGATTCTGCACGGCGAGGATCAACAGGGCGCTCCAGAGCGGGGCCACCGCGCTGGTGCCGCCGAACACGGAATTGGAGCCGTCGACGCGCACCTGGTACCCGGTCGCCGGATCGGCGTTGCCGGACACGTCGGGCACGCCCCGCCCGGTGCCACCCCCGGCGGCGGCCGACGCCGGCACTCCGACGCCCTGCTGCCAGGACGGCAGGGCGAAGGCGGCACTCACCCCGCCGCCGGTCGCTCCGCCCGACGCCCCGTCGTTCCACACCACCTCGGACGAGATGGCGTCGCCGGTGACCTTCAGGCTGGTCCCGCCGCAGGCCAGCACCTGCGGGCTGGAAGCCGGGTAGTCGACGGTGGGCTGGCCGCCGCTGACCCCGTCGCTCGACCCGTTGTCCCCTGCGGCCACGCACACTGTCACCCCGGCCAGGCCGGCGTCGGTCAAGGCGTTCTCGAAGGCCTGGCGCGACGAGGCGGCGTAGCCCGACTCCGGGCCGCCCCACGAGATCGAGATGACCGCCGGCTGGTTGGTGGCGTCGTGGACGGCCGCCGATACCGCGTCGACGAAGCCCTGGTCGGTGTTGGGCGCGAAGTACACGACCAGCGTGGCTCCGTGGGCGATGGAACCGGCCACCTCCAGGTCGAGCATGACCTCGCCGTCGGGTCCGTCGGCCGTCCCGCCCGGCTGGTTGGTCGCCTGGTCCACTCCCACCGCCTTGACCGACGGCTCGGTCACGCCCACGCCCGAGAAGTAGGCGGCCAGGTCGGCCTCCACGTACCCGCCCCCCAATTCGACGAACGCGATGGCGTGGCCGGCCCCCGTCAGGTCGGTCGGGTAGCCGTAGGCGGCCGCGACCTGGGGCGGGGTGTAGGACGTGCCGGTGGCCTCGGCCCGGGGGCGGAACTGGGCGCGCGCCTGCGGCCGGTTGTCGAGGCCGAGGACGGCGACTACGGCGTCGGCCAGGTCGCGATGGACGCGGACCGGGCCGGGGTGACCCCGGTACCGGCCGGCCGGGTGCTCGAAGTGCTGGAGGTCGACCCCGAAGGCGTCGTTCATGGCCGACGCCGGTCCGGACAGCACGACCCGCCGGCCGGCCCGGTCGCTCTCCTCGACGGTCAGGCCGTGGTCGCCGGCGAACGCCTCCACCGCCGCCAGCTCCGCCGGATCGGCGCCGCGGAGCCGGGCCAGCTCGGCGCGCGAGACCGGGGCGGTGGCCGCGGCCGCCTCTTGCGCCAGAGCCGGATCCGGGCGCAGGACGACGGTGACCTGAAGCGCCTCGTCGTCGGGCACCGGTCCGCTCGGGGTGGCCCCGGTGAGCGGGGGGCGGCTGCTTCCGTCTACGTCCAGGTACTCGTCGGCCATGGGTTCAGGCTACGACTAGGGAGCGACCGCCTCTTCATCGAGCAGCCAGCGGGGGCCAGGACCCTCCTCGGCGGCGATGTCGTCGGGATTGAACAGGTGGCAGATCCGCAACGACAGGCAGCCGCAGCCGATACACGAGTCGAGCTTGTCCCGGACCCGTTCCAGTTCGGCGATGCGGCGATCGAGCAGCGGCCGCCACGACCGGCTGAGCCGTTGCCAGTCGGCCGCCGTGGGTGTCCGGCTCTCCGGCAGCGTGCCCAGGGCGGTGCGGATCTCGTCCAGCGTGAGGCCGACGCGCTGGGCGGCCCGGATGAACGCGATACGCCTCAGTACCTCCCGCTGGTAACGCCGCTGACCGCCTTCCGACCGGACGGCGCTGATCAGCCCCTCCCGCTCGTAGAAGCGCAGCGCCGAAGTGGCCACATCGGCCCGCTCGGCAACTTCCCCGATGGTCATCACGGTCCCAGATCATCCCTTGACTTGAAGTTAACTTCAAGTCATACGGTGGCGGTCATGGAAACGACAGGAACCGCAGTAGTGACCGGCGGCTCGATCGGATTCGGCCGGGTGGTGGCCGCCGCTCTGGTCGAGCACGGCTGGCAGGTGCTGATCGACGGGCGCGACGAGGACGCCGTGCGGCGCACCGCCGCCGAGATCGGCGCCCAGCCCCGGCCCGGCGACGTCACCGACCCCCACCACCGCCGGGAGTTGCTCGACGTCGCCCGGCTCGACCTGCTGGTCAACAACGCCAGCACCCTCGGCCCCAGCCCCCTCCCGTCCCTGGCGACCTACCCGCTCGATCGGTTGCGCCAGGTGTACGAGACCAACTTGGAAGCGCCCCTGGCCATCGTGCAATTGGCGTTGCCCCTGCTGGAGATCTCCGGCGGGGCGGTGATCAACGTGACCTCCGACGCGGCCGTCGAACCCTACGAGGGGTGGGGCGGGTACGGCTCGTCGAAGGCCGCGCTGGAGGCGGTGACCGCCGTCCTGGCGGCCGAGAATCCGGGAGTCCGGTTCTGGTCGTTCGACCCCGGCGACATGCGTACCCGGATGCACCAGGAGGCCTTCCCGGGCGAGGACATCTCGGATCGTCCGGAACCGGCCACAGTGGTGCCGGCCGTGCTGCGGCTGATCGAGCAGCGGCCGGCCAGCGGCCGGGTGCGGGCCGCCGATCTCCTGGCGGTGGCCGGGTGACCAGCCGTCTGACATTCGCCCTGCCCCCCCACCTGGAGGCATCCGAGCCGCCCGAGGCGCGAGGGCTGACCCGTGACGCGGTCCGGATGATGGTCGCCTACCGGGATACCGGCCGGCTCGACCACTCGACGTTCGCCCTCCTCCCGGCCTTCCTCGGGCCCGACGATCTGGTCGTCATCAACACCTCGGCCACCATGGCCGCCGCCGTCGTCGGTGTCGACCCGCTGGCCGGCGGCGTGGTCCTCGTCCACCTGTCGTCGCACCTGGACGGCGACGAGTGGATCGTCGAGCCCCGCCGCCTGACCGGCACCGGATCCGAACGGTGGCCGGCCGACGGGCCGCCCCCGCCGGCCGAACTGCGGTTCGGCGAGGACGGCGCCCGCCTGCGGTTCGTGGCGCCCTACCCGGGCAGCCGCCGGCTGTGGCGGGCCGGCCTCGAGGTCCCGGGCCCCCCGGTGCCCTGGTTGGCCGGTCACGGGCGGCCCATCCGCTACGGCTACGTCGAGCGGCCCTGGCCCCTGTCGGCCTACCAGAACGTGTACGCCACCGAACCGGGGAGCGCGGAGATGCCGAGCGCCGGCCGCCCCTTCACCCCCGAGATCATCACCAGGTTGGTGGCCAAAGGAGTGGGCGTGTCGCCCATCGTCCTCCACACCGGTGTCGCCTCTCTCGAGGCGGACGAGTTGCCCTACCCGGAACGGGTGCACGTGCCACCGGCAACGGCCCGCCGGATCAACGACACCCGCCGGGCCGGGGGCCGGGTCATCGCCATCGGTACGACGGTGGTGCGGGCCCTGGAATCGGCCTACGACGAGGGCCGGGACGAGGCCCGGGCGCTCGACGGGTGGACCGATTTGGTGATCACCCCGGAGCGGGGGGTGCGCCTGGTCGACGGCATGCTGACCGGGTGGCACGAACCGGAGGCGTCACACCTGTTGATGCTCGAAGCGGTCGCCGGCCGCCCGTTGCTGGAGGCGTCGTATGCGGCCAGCCTGACCGAGGGCTATCTATGGCACGAGTTCGGTGACGTCCACCTGATACTGCCTTAGAACGGCCCGGTCAGCGCAGGCCGGCCCGCTTCACCCGGTACATGGAGGCGTCCGCCGCGGCCAGGAGCTCGTCGGGAGTGCGGGATTCCTGGTCGCGCCAGGCCAGCCCAACACTGGCGGCGATGTGGGCATACTCGGGCGTCGTCTCGGAGACCCCCCGGACGGCGGTCGCCAGCCGTTCGAGTATCCGGTAGGCATCGTGACACCGAGGTGATCAGGCGCTGGGTCTCCACGATGTGACGAAGGCGCGTGATCTCGTCAGTTGCCGATCCAACTGTCGGTCCAGCTGCCACCTTCTGGATATCGGGGTTCCACGGAACGGTCTCGAGCCGGCCGCCGGGGCCAGAGCTGGCATTGGCCCCCATCGACCTTGGGCGCGGAATAGTACGAAACGGCGGAGATCCGCGCAGGCGGGTCGAGGCTGCTCCTTTGACCTCTTGTCTGTAGTAGACCTCGCGTATGGCGATCGAGCCGGCGGTGCGTTACCCGCAGATCAGCCCCCGGAGCTACGAGCATCCGGCCGACCGGGCGGCCACATCCGCCCTCCACGCCATCCCCCTGCTCGATCGCCTGGTGAAGCGGTTCGGGCGCCTCGGGATGGAGTCGCGGATGAGCCAGGTGCTGCTCGGCGATTCCGTCCGGCTGGGCGCCGATCAGGTTCCCGACGTCTGGGGTCTCCATGTGCGGGCGGCCAGCCGGCTGGACCTGGAGGTGCCGCCCCTGTTCGTCACCGGCGGCCCGATCGTCAACGCCTTCACCTTCGGCATGCGCTCGCCCACGGTCCTGGTGGTCTCCTCCCTCGTCGCCGACCACGACCCGACCGGGGTCGAGGCCGTCCTGGCCCACGAACTGGGCCATGTGCTGTCCGATCACGTCACCTACTCGACCCTGATGTGGATGCTCCACCAGCTCATCACTGGTGCCCTGTCGAGCGTGCCTCTGGCCGGCCTGCCGCTGCGCGGTCTGTACCTGGTCCTCCTCGAGTGGAGCCGGGCCGCCGAGCTGACCTGTGACCGGGCCGCCGCCCTCGAGGTCGAGGATCCGATCGCCGTGTGCCGCCTGTTGATGAGGATGGCCGGCGGGGCCCTGCCGGGCATGAATGTCGACGCCTTCGTCCGCCAGGCGACCGAGTACACCGAGGAGGAGGACCTGTTCGCCCGCCGGTCGCGCTTCGCCTACGAGCTGGGCCGGACCCACCCGGCCGCCGTCCGCCGGGTGAGGGAGCTGGTCACCTGGGTGGAATCCGGCGACTACGACCGCATCCGGTCGGGCAGCTACGTCCGGCGGGGCGAGGAGCCGGCGCCGTCGGCCGAGTTCGACGCCGCCGTCCGGCACTACCGGGAGCGTTTCGTCGCGATGGTCGAGCGGACCGTCGGCGGCATCAACAAGCTGTCCAACCAGGTGTCGGCGTGGCTGCGTCGCAGCGATGACGACGACGGGGAGGGCGACGGCGACTGAGCCCTTGCAGGCGGGCGCCCGGGCGCAACCCCTTCGGTATGGTTTGGCGGGGACCCAGGAGCATCCGGGCCCAGAGAGGACGGGCGATGGGCTCCGGCGGAGGGCTTCGGTGGCGGGCGGCGGCGGGGATCGGGATGCTGCTCGGTGGCGTAGTGCTGGTATCGGGGGCATCGGCCTCGGCGGCGCCGTCGGCGTCGTGGTCGGGCGGCGGCGCCAACCCGGATTGGACGACGACCGGCAACTGGGCCGGCTCGGTGACCCCAGTGGCCGGCGGCACGACCGCCGCCATCACGTTCCCGGACATCCCCGCCTGCGACACCTCGTCGCCGCCGGCCCGGGCCTGCTACCGCTCGGCCGACAACCAGACCGGCGACACCATCGACGGCCTCCGGTTCACGTCGAGGAAAGCGTACGGCTACACGCTCACCGGCAACGGGTTCCGGCTCGGTGCCGGCGGGATCACATACACGCCGGCCATGTCCACATCCGGCACATCACCTGTCAATATTCAGAACCCGGTCACACTCAGCGGGAACCAGACCTGGACGCTGGCCACCACCGATTCCCCCGGCGGAGGCGCCGCCGGCCGACTGGGGTTCGCCGCCCCGCTGCACGGTACGTCGGCGCTGACTGTCGACATGTCCGGCGACTCGTCGCTGTACCTGACCGGCGACAACGAGGTGGGCCCCGTGGTGGTCAACGGGGGCGCCCAGACCGCCTCCGTCGGGTTCAACAGCGGTGAGGCCAACGGCACCGAGGACCTGAACGGCACCGATCACCAGCCGGTGACGCTGGTCGACGTCGACTACCAGGCGGCCGGCAGCATCGGACCGTTGACGACCCGATCGTCGTTCATCGGGATCGGCAACCCGTATGTCTCGCCCCCCGGGAACCTGACCACGGCCTCCGCCACCTTCACCTCCGGGACCGAACTGGCGCCGGCCATCATCGGCCCGGCCAGCGGGTCGAGGGTGGTTGCCGGCCAGGACTACTCGCAGCTCGGCTCGTCGGGTCCGGTCTCCCTGGGAGGATCGGCCCTGTCCATCGCCCTGGGTACAGATGCCGGCGGTCACACGACCTGCCCTCACCCCTCGATCGGCACGGTGTACGACCTCGTCACCGGCTCGCACATCACCGGGCAACTGACCACCGCCGGCGGGGCGGCCGTCCCCGACGGCATGTCGGTGCCGTTGGCGTGCGGTCAGCAGGCGGTGACCGTCGGGTTGGCCATCCATTACGGGGCCACCGCCGTGACCGGGACCACCAGGTACTACGGGCGCATCTCCGACGCGGTCGAGGCCGGCGCCGTCGGCGACGGCCAGATCGACACCTTCTCGGCGGCCGTGCAGGGCGTGGCCGGCCAGGGAGCCCCGGCCGGCACCGTCTCCTTCTACGCCGACAACCTGGGCCGGTTGCTCTGCACCGCCCGCACCTCCGTCTCCGGCCCGGTCGAGGCGTCCGGTAGATGCCAGTCCGGGGGCGCACCGGTGGGACAGGATGCGATCATCGCCGTCTTCACGCCGGCGGCCGGCTCCGCCTATGGCGGGATCGGCACCAACGTGCAGGGCGACAACGCCGCCCTCTACGTCGTGCCGTCCCCCGGCTACCGCCTGGTGGCGTCGGACGGCGGGATCTTCAGCTACGGGGCCAAGTTCTACGGCTCGACCGGCGGCGTCCGCCTGGTCCGGCCCATCGTCGGCATGGCCGGCACCTCGGCCGGCGGTTACTACCTGGTGGCCAGTGACGGAGGCGTGTTCGCATTCGGTCCGGGCACCCGGTTCCAGGGCTCGACCGGTGGCCACCCGCTGGTCGCCCCGATCGTCGGTATGGCCCTCGATCCGGCCACGGGTGGCTACTGGATGGTGGCGAGCGACGGGGGCGTGTTCAGCTACAACGCCAAGTTCTACGGGTCCACCGGGGGCATCCACCTGGACCGGCCGATCGTCGGGATCGCCGCCGCACCGGGGGGCACCGGTTACTACCTGGTGGCCAGTGACGGCGGCGTGTTCGCCTTCGGCCCGGGGGCCCACTTCCAGGGTTCGACCGGCGGTGTGCACCTGGACGCCCCGATCGTGGGCATGGCCGTCAACCCGGCGACCGGCGGCTATTACCTGGTGGCCACCGACGGCGGTCTCTTCGCCTACAACACCAGGTTCTGGGGATCGACCGGAGGCGACCGCCTGGTCCGGCCGGTCGTAGGTATGGCCATCGACCCCCAGACCGGGGGTTACTGGCTGGTCGCGTCCGACGGCGGCATCTTCGCCTTCGACGCCCCGTTCCTGGGCTCTACCGGCGGCGTCGCCCTGGTCCGCCCGGTGGTGGGGATGGCCGCCGGTTAGGGCACCGTACAGGTGATGACGTCGGTGTGGCCGGCGACGACCGCCACCTGCCAGGAGGACCCGCTGGTCCGCTCCACCCCGTCGCCGGCGCAGGTGAATGGAGAGCTCGAACTGTTGATGGCCATGCCCCCTGCACCCAGGTGCTGGATGACCTGGTGGCCGGTCGGGTCGGCGGTGGGGGTGTAGGTGCCGCTGTCGTAGGGCAGGCCGGGAAGTATCTCGTAGTAACCGTTGACCGGCCCGGAGATGGCCTTCTCCGGGCCCGACATGGGCTTGGCCATCCAGGTGATGTCGACGCCACCGCCGGCCGGCAGCCGCACGTCGACCGACTCGCCGTGGCACGGGGCCGGGTCGGTCGCCCACTGGGGCCACAGCGTGTCGAGGCGGGCGTAGCCGGATCCCGGGCCGGTGGGCGGGCTCCCGTAGAAGGTCGTGCTGCCGCCGGCGCTCCCCTGCTTGCCGTAGTAGGCCGGGTAGGAGGTGCCGAGCGGGATGACCCAGTCGGCCACCCAGAGTTGGCTCAAGACGGCGCAGTACGGCAGGGAGAAGCGGCCGAAGCCGTCGGCGTGGACGACCTGCAGGCTCTGGGCGTCGATGAGGACGGCGTTGGGGACCGGTTGACCGTTGGCGTCGTCGATCGTTCCTTTGACCGGCAGCGGCAACGTCGTGGAGGTGATGGTCGGGGCCGGGAGCGTCGTCGGGGGGGCCGTCGTCGTGGTCGTTGCGTCGGCATCGGTCGGCGGCGGGGTGGCGACGGTCTGGTTCACGGGTGCCGTGGTCGTGGTGGTCGGGACGGTCAGGGGGCTGGATGTGGCCGAGGTCGACGCCCGTGACGAACCGGCGGCTCCGCACCCGGCCGTGACCACTGCCGCCACGCCCGCCATCAATCCCCACATCCCGCGCCGACCCAACCCCACTCGCATGTGCCTATTACGCCAGAGGGCGGGGTGGAGTTCCACAACTTCTGGCTGTCTGCCGTTTGCTATCCGGTGGCGGGTGGCCGGCGGCGGCGGGCAGGTCGGCGGGTGGCCGGCGGCAGGCGGGCAGGGCGGCCAGGGCACCGACTCGAGCGCGTTCCTCCGGTCCACAGTTGCCGGGGTCGGGACCGACTGGGCCGTGAGAACGTCAAATTGCGCGTTCTCGCGGTCCATTCATTCTCGGGCTCCAACCGAGTGGACCGGAATAACGCGGGTTTTGCCCTTCTGGTGGTCCACATGCAGACGGGTCCCGCAACTGTGGACCGGAATAACGCGGGTTTTGCCGCTCCGGCCGTCCACATGTGCATGCGTCCCGCAACTGTGGACCGGATGATCGCGAGAGCGGGACGACCCCGAGTGGTCGGAACCGGTGTCGATCCGGTGACCTCGCGCTTTTCAGGCGCATCCGAGCGTCCTCCTCGAACCTATGTTCGCCCTGGTCAGGAGCCATAATCCCTGGTCAGAGGCCATTTCGAGCTGACGGGCCATACTAGCCCGTGCTGGTCGGTGCCAAAGAATTCGCGTCTTTTCCGCGTGGCGCGCGTCTTTTTCGCGTTCCTGTTGGCCCCCGTTTCAGGTGGTGTTGGTGCGCTCAGTGACGGGTGAAGTGGCGCTCATCTCCCGGTGCGTGGGCCGCCGGTACGCCTGCACCTCCACCGGGTCCATGGCGACACCGGCGTAGTGATGCTGGGCACGGTCACGAGCGCCGAGTCCAGCACGGATCGATCTTCAGGGCATCTCCGAGCGGGTCTCGACCCGGTCCTTGTGCCACCCGTGATCTGCGCCCGCAGAGCCGGGTCAGTCGTCGCTCCCGTCGCGAAACCCGCCGGTAGTCGGGGAGCGGGATCCCGGACTTGTGGCACCACCAACGGCAACTGATCGGAGACAACGTCCCCGGAGGTAGCCGTTTTGGCATTCGCAGATCTTCCAGAGTTCCTGACGGTCGAGGAGGCAGCCGCAGTGCTGCGGATCGGCCGCACCTCGGCCTACCAACTCGCCCAGCAATGGCGCGACACCCAGGGTCGATCCGGCCTGCCGGTGGTCGCCGTCGGCCGGCTGCTGCGAGTGCCCAGGATTGCGCTCGAGCGCATGGCCGCTTCAACGGGCGGGGCACGATGACCGCAGCACCCGACGACCCGCCGAGCGAACACTTGTCGTCGAGCGACGTGCCGGCGGTCGTCGCCGGGACCGAGATCGCCACAGCGGTGGGAGCGACGCCTGTGCGGGCTCGCCGCCACTCCCACAATGACTCTGGCTCAGCAGAACGGATTCGGCTGGTCCGACGCGAACAGTTGCGACCCTGGCGCCCCGGGGCTTTAGCGCATGGCTCCCTACTTCAAGTCGGAGCCGGTCGTAGCCGGAGGGTCGGAGTCCGCCCAGAGCCGCTGCGCTGACCGGTTCGATCTGTTGCCCCCAACTCAACCGTCCTCGTCAGGCCTGACCCATCCCACGAAGCTCCTTCGATCAGCACGCATCTACCTCGCCTTGGCGAACCGATCCTCGTCTTCACCGTCTCGCCACTTCCTTCACCAAAGCTCAGACACCCCTGCACCGGGGGTGCGCGGGGTGGCCTGGCTGGCGGGGGCGACGGTCTGATGTTGGGTTTGGGGAAGATGGCGCCGGATGGGTGGGAGTATTACGCGACCGAGATCGCGGCGGGCGGCGAGGACTATTTCGTCGGTCACGGCGAGGAAAACGGCTGCTGGATCGGCCGCGGCGCGGCCTGTCTGGGCCTCCTTGGCGAGGTGGAGTCGGTGGGTCTGGCCCGCCTGTTCGGGGCAGGTTGTGATCCGGTTTCGGGGGAGCCGTTGGGTCGTTTGGTGGCCCCGGAGAGACGGTCGGTGGCCGGGTTCGCGTTGTCGTTCTCACCGCCGAAGTCGGTGTCGATCCTGTGGGGACTGGGCCCCGACGAGACAGCTGCGGAGGTCCGGGCCGGCCACGACGCGGCTGTCTTGGCGGCGGTGGAGTTCTTGCAGGATCACGCCGGCTTTTGTCGGCGCGGGCACGCCGGGATAGTCCAGGAGGCGACGTCGGGGTATGTGGCGGCGGCGTTCGTGCACCGCACCTCGAGAACCTTGGATCCTCAGTTGCATACTCATGTGTTGGTGGCCAACCGGGTCCAGGCGGTCTCGGATGG
>DASZNC010000177.1:0-28791 GCA_035551615.1 Acidimicrobiales bacterium | reverse complement strand
GATACTCGGCTCACAGAAAGTGCCTCCTCGGGACAAGCGATCAGCGACTTCAGACACCGCGATCTTCCTTGCCCAGGAGGCTTTTCTGGTGGATGGGCGCCTACCTCACCCGAGACTCATCGGTGGATCGAGGCTTAGTGGCCGCTACCCGGCCGCCCCTGGGTCCTCGTCTCCTGGGTCAACCGGCTCAGGAGCGGGACGCGACCAGGTCCCCGAACTCCGGGTGCTCGTCGATGTACTGGGCGACGTACCAGCAGAGAGGCACGACGGTACGCCCCGATGCCCTCACGTCCTCGAGCACGCCCTGGACCATCACCGCGCCCAGGCCACGACCGCGACGGCGGGCATCGATCTCGGTGTGGGGGATGACCAGCCGGTCGCCCTCGAGGGTGTAGTCCGCGATGCCGGCCACCTCACCATCGACGACCAGCTCGTATCGGGAGCTCTGCGGATTGTCCCGGACGCTCATCATGCTCCAGTTCTACCCCGACTCATCGCCCGGCACCGGACCGGGTCAGTGCGCCGAGGGGAGCGCCTTCGGCCGCAGCCACTCGCCCAGCGCTCGGCCCGGCATCGGACGTGCGATGTGGTAACCCTGGGCCAGATCGCACCCGGTGGCCCGCAGTCGATCCAGCACCGCGGCGTCCTCCACCCCCTCGGCGACGACCCTCAGGTTCAGGTTGTGGCCGAGGTCGACGACCGACGCGACGATCGCCGCATGGGTCGGGTTGGCGAGCATGTCCATGACGAAGCTCTTGTCGATCTTCAGTTCCCCGACCGGGAGGGTGGCCAGATAGCTGAGCGACGTCTGCCCGATCCCGAAGTCGTCGATGCTGACCGTGACGCCCGCCGCCGCCAGTTCACCGAGCACGGTGGCGGCGCGTGCCGGATCGACGAGGAGCGCGGTCTCGGTGATCTCGACGATCAGCCGCTCGGCCGGCATACCACTCGCCGTCAGGATGCCGATGACCTGCACCGCGAAATCGGGCCGGATCAGGTTCCGCGCCGAGATGTTCACGGCGACCGCCAGGTCCCCGACCGCATCGCCCATGTCGGCGATCTCGCCGAGGGCTCTGGTCATCACCCACGCAGTCAGCTTGTCGATCAGATCGGTCTGCTCCGCGAGAGGCACGAAGGCATCCGGATAGAGAAGGCCGAGCTCCGGGTGCTGCCAGCGCAGCAGGGCTTCCACTGCGCGCGGCGATCCATCGGCGACGGTGGCCTTGGGCTGATAGTGGAGCACCAGTTGACCGGCATCGATGGCGTGCCGCAACTGGGAGACCAGATGGAGTTTGGCCGCGTCGTAGTGATCACGGGCCGGGTCGTAACGGCACAGACCGGCATGGTCGAACTTGGCCAGGTACATGGCCACATCCGCCCGCTGCAGTAGATCGACCATCTCGGTGCCGTCCTCCGGCGCCACCACGTAGCCGATGCTGGAATCGACCGAGATCGGGAGTCCGCTCACGGTCGCTTCCTGGGCCAGGGCCCGGCGTATCCGGTTCAGGACCGGTTCCGGGTCAGCGGCTCCGGCCAGGATGACGCCGAACTCGTCGCCGCCCAGACGGGCCACCGACGCGTCGGACCCGACCACTTCTGTCAACCGAGTCGCCACGATGCCCAAGAGCTCATCGCCGCTGTGGTGACCGAGCGTGTCGTTGACCTCCTTGAACCGGTCCAGGTCGAGCAGGGCGATCACCGTCCGGCCCTCCGTCGCAGCTTGCGAGCGCAAGGCGTCGACCCCCCGGGTGTGGAACAGGGCCCGGTTGGCCAGGCCGGTCAATGCATCGTGTTCGGCGAGGAAGCGGTTCTCCTTCACCTGCCGTCGCAGTCCCTTGGACACCGAGAGGGAGATGGCGAACAGGGCGATGTAGAGCGCGGCCAGTCCGAGGATGGTGCTCCAGTACAACATGTGCAGTCCGGCCGTGACATCGGCCTGGATCGGGGCGTAGGGAAGGTAGACCTCGAGAACGCCGACCTGCTGATCGCTGACGACGAGCGGCAAGTAGACCTCGACCGACTCGGGTCCGGCCGACCCCTCGTCGTTGCTGTCGGAGTTCAGATGGGTCAGGCGTTCCACTATCTGTCCCCGGGCGGCATCGAGGGCTTCGTCCTCCGGCACCTCGTTGAACCCCGAGCCGTCGTCAGAGAACAGAACGCGTCCGGACAGGTTGCGCACCCTGAGCCGGAGAACGTCCCGTTCGGTGATGGCGTGCGTGACCACGCGGTTCAGGTCGGCCAGTTGTCCGGGCGGCAGCGCCGCCCGGAGTGGCTTGGCGTCGAGGATCGGCTCGATCGCCGTGCGGGCGACGAGGACCGCCTCCGACCGGCCTTCCGACAACCCTCTCTGGCGGGCCTCCGACCGGTATCCCTCGGCCAGGACCAATCCGACGATCAGAACCGGGATCAGGGTGATCACGGCGTGGACGACGAACATGCGCGTCATCGAAACCGGGCGCGCAGACACACGTTCTATGTCGACCATCCGGACCTCGACCGTTAGGCCGGGAAACCGAAATTCGCCCGCAAAATAGTACCTTTCGTCCCGACTCTTGCGAATAGTCCGGAAGGGTCGCCGGCTCAAGGCCCCCAGCCGGAACGCCGACTCATGGCCCGGAAACTCGAGAACTTCAGCTGGGATACCGGAAGGCGCGATCTGATAATGAGCTTCGAGCGGGATGACATGGACACTGACCGAACGCGGCCTGGCTCGCCGGGCCGGCTCTCGACCGACCCCACGGTCTCCGACCCGAAGAGCCGGCTGTACGCTCAGGTCGAAGCCCGGCTGACCGGCCCGGAAGACGATGGGCCGGCGACCCGTGCCGATCGGCTCCGGGCCCGGACCTCCCGCTCAGCCCACTCCGGGCCGCGAGCCCGCAGCTTCATCCGGCTGCGCGATCTGAAGGTCGCCCACCGGATGCTGGCCCTGGTCGTGGGCATCGCCCTCGGCTGGGCGGCCAGCGCCGGCCTGGCCTACACGTCGCTGAACAAGGCCCGGGCCAACGCCAACCGGGCCAGCACGGCATCCGACGCCCTGGTCGCCGAGCGCAACGCCTACGAAGGGTGGCTGACCGATGACGACCAGTCGAACATGGTCGCCGCCATCACCGCTCTGCCCGAGAACAAGACCAACATCGCCTTGGAGCAGGTGACCGGCAACCAGGCGACGGTCGGTTACCAGCAGGCGTTGAAATCGTTCAAGCAGCTCGAGGCTCTGGGCCAGCAACTGGGCCTGCCTTCACAGTTCAGCACCCAGGTGATCCAGACGGAGAAGGATCTGGCCGCCTACAACAAGTTCACCAACGTGGTGCTCAAGGCGTCGGCCAACTGGCAGACCGCCGTGGCCGCCGGCGTCATGACCGTCGGCAACGTCCAGATCTCCAACCAGACGCAGGCCGACTTCAACTCGCTCAACACCGACGTTGTCAACGAGGTCGCCGCCATCAAAGCCGGCGTGTCCCACGACGTGTCGACCGCCCTGATGGAACTGCTCATCGTCCTGTTGGTCGGTGCGGTGTTTTCGGCGGTGGTGTCTCGGTGGGCGGTGCGTTCGATTACGCGGCCGTTGGCGGTGATCGAGTCGACGTTGGAGCAGATGGCGGCGGGTGATCTGTCGGCGTCGACGGGGATCGATCAGGCCGATGAGTTGGGTCGGGTGGCTCGTGGTTTGGATCTGGCGATCGAGTCGCAGGCGGCTGCTCAGGGGCAGTTGGAGGCTCGGGGGTTGCAGGATCGGGCGGTGGCTGCGGATACCGCGGCGTCGTCGCGCGTGATCGACGCGGTGATCTCGTCGGGTCAGGTCGAAGACGCGATTGCCAAGGCGGTGGCGTCGACCAAGGAGGCGTTCGGGTTCGCGGATGTGTTGTTCGTGCCCGGCCCGGCGGCGCCGTTGGTGACGACCACGGTCGATCGCGACGGAGTCATCTACGGGGTTCCGATCACCGCTGATGAAGTGACCGGCATGTTGGAGTGTTGGAGTGTCGAGGAGCTGTCGGAGGTGCGGGTATCGAACCTGGGCGGCTTCGCCCAGAGGTTGGCTGACGGCATCCGCCGGGTGGCCGGCGTGGTCCGCGAGCAGCAGGCCGCGGAGCGTCAGCGGGCCAGCGAGCTGGAAGCGGCCGAGCGTCAACGCGAAGCCGAGCGCGAGATCGCCGAGCGTGACCGCGAAGCGGCCGAACGGCAGCGTCTGGCCGAGGCCGAACTGCGCTCCAAGGTCGAGCAGATCCTGCAGGTCGTCAGTGCCGCGGCCAGCGGCGATCTGACCGTCGATGTCCCGGTGTCGGGCGCCGACCCGATCGGCCAAGTCGGCGAGGGCCTGACCCGTTTCCTGGCTGACCTGCGCGACAAGGTGATCTCCATCGGCGCCTGCTCTGCCCAGCTTTCGGGCGCGGCGGCCGAGTTGACCGCGGTGGCCGCTCCATTGTCCGAAGGCGCGGTCGATACCGCCAACCGGGCCAACGTGGTCTCCGAGACCGCCGCCGAGGTGGCCCAGTCGGTCGAAACGGTGGCCACCGCCGCCCAAGAGTTGACCGCCACCAGCAGCGACATCTCCCACAACGCGGCCGACGCCGCCCGGGTGGCCGAAGTGGCCTCCGACGCGGCCAGCTCGGCCGGCACCACCGTCACCGCGCTACGTAACGCGTCCGAAGAGATCGGCAACGTGATCGGCGTGATCATGCAGATCGCCTCCCAAACCCGGCTGCTGGCCCTCAACGCCACCATCGAAGCGTCCCGTGCCGGTGAAGCCGGCAAGGGCTTCGCGGTGGTCGCCAACGAGGTCAAAACCCTGGCCGACGAAACCGCCGATGCCACCACCGACATCTCCATGCGCATCGAGGCCATCCAAAAAGAAACCGCCGAAGCCGTCGACGCCATCTCACGAATCACCGAAGTGATCCACAAGATCAACCACCACCAATCCTCCATCGCCGGTGCCGTGTCCGAACAAACCACCACCATCAACGAAATCGCCCGCACCATGACCGCCGCCGCCCAAGGCGCCGGCGACATCACCGCCCACATCGCCGGAGTCGCCCAAGTCGCCTCCACCGCCAGCCACAGCGCCAACGAAGCCGAAACCCAGGCCACCGCCCTCTCCGACACCGCCCGCCACCTACAACAACTCGTCAACACCTTCACCGTCTAACCCGCCGCGGCTGACGTCCCCGACCCCGGGTCATCCGGCCCGGTCGGGGGCGGCAGACTCTGCGTATGGAGACACCTGCGAAGCCAGCGTCCATCAAAGGCCCCGACGCCAATTTCACCGGCGACGTCTGGATCGACCAGATCAGCCGGGGACTGCCCCCGGCGCCGTTGAACGTGGGGGCCGTCCACTTCACGCCAGGGGCCCGCACGGCCTGGCACTCCCACGCAGGTGGCCAGACCTTGTACGTCACCGAAGGTCGGGGCCTGGTCCAATCTCGGGGGGAGGCGGCGGTCGTTGTGAACCCGGGCGACGTGGTCTTCGCCCCTGACGGCGAGGAGCACTGGCACGGGGCCACCGCCGACCACTTCATGACCCACCTGACGATCACCAACGGGTCGCCCCAGTGGGGCGAACACGTTTCCGATGAAGACTACGGCGGCGCCCAACCGTCCGGGACTTAGATCTCACACCGCCAAGGCCTCCGGAAGGTCGCCCCTTTTCGTTCCTTTCCTTAAGTGGCAGTACTGGTGCACCGATGCTCCAGGTGTTCGTTGAATGCCAGGAGGGGCTAGAGGTGTCAGTTACAGTGACGCCATCGTCAGAGACGGTGGCCACCACCCAGGACCGGCCGGCCGGGCGTGCGACGAAGGCACTGTTCGTCGTGCTCGGGCTCATCCTGGCCGGCTATCTGGCCTCGCTGGTCATCCGTAGTGCCGGGTCGTCCAACACCCTGGTCGATGGTTGGGGTGTCAGCACGTTCGAGATGGTGGCCAGTCTGCTGGTGGTCTGGCGGGGCCTGACCAACCAGCGTGACCGGGCCTTCGGTCTGTGGCTGGGCATAGGTATGGCCTTCTGGGCGGCCGGCGACTTCGCCATGACCTTCGAGACGCTGAACGGCGCATCTCCCTCCGACCTGTCGTTCGCCAACTGGCTGTGGTTCGGATTCTTCCCACTGTCCTACATCGGCTGCATGGTTCTGATGCGGCGCGACGTCCGTCGCTTCACCACCGCCAACTACCTGGACGCGGTGATCGGCTGCCTGGTGACCGGCGCCCTGTTCACCGCCTTCGCCTTCTCGGCCATCGAGTCGGCCGACGGCTCGGGTACCGCCTTCACCGTCGTCAACGTCATCTATCCGATCGGCGATCTCCTGCTGCTGTTCGTGGTCGGGATTCCCATCAAGCTGCTGCCGCCAGGCACACGATCCCGCTGGTACCTGATTGCCCTGGCCTGCATATCCAACGCGGCCGGTGATATAAGTGCCCTGTTCCCCAACATCCAGTCGACCCACATCGGGTACGTGCTCAACTGCGACGCCTGGCCTATGTCGCTCTACCTCATCGCCGCCGCCATCTGGCTGGCGCCCAGCCGCACCGACGCTCCCCAACAGGACAACTCGAATGGCTTCTCCATTCCCACCATCGCCGGCAGCCTGGCGCTGCTCGTCCTGTTCGTGGTCTCGTTCTCTGGTTCGAGCCAGGCCGCCGTTGTCTTCGCCAGTGCCACCCTGCTCGCCGCCGGCATCCGCTTCGGCATCGCCCTCCGGCGCATGCGGTCACTGACTGAGGAGCGCCACCGCGAGCTGGAGGACGGCCAGGCGCAGCTGGCGGCGGCCGCCGAGGCCGAGCAGGAATCGAGCCGGGCGCTGCAACGCACCGTCGATGAGCTCGACGTACGCCAGAAGGAACTGGCCGACGCCGCCATCGCCGAGCAGGAGTCGAAGGAGGCGCTCCAGCGCACCGTCGAGGAGCTCGACGTCCGCCAGCGGGAACTGGCCGACGCCGCCGAGCTGGCGCAGGCGTCCAAAGAGGCGCTGAACGCCACCGCCCGCCGCTACTCCGAGTTCGCGTCGAAGGTGGCCGATGGCGACCTGACGGCCACGCTGGACGTCGAGGACGGCGAGCTCAGCGAGCTGGCCGTCAGCCTCAACCGGATGGTCGAGAGCCTGGCCGACATCTCGCGCGGCATGAAGTCCGGCGTGGTCGACATGGGCTCCTCCACCGCTGACATCCTGGCCGCCGTCCGCGACCACACCGAGAGCGCCGCCCGCCAGTCCTCGTCGATCGAGCAGGTGTCGATCACTGTCGACGCCCTCGGCGAGTCGGCCGGGCTCATCTCGGACAAGGCCGATGAGGTCGCCCGCCGGGCCCGGGAGTCGCTCCTGGTCAGCAACGAAGGCACCCGGGCGGTTCAGGAGATCGCCCAGGTCATGGACGACATCCAGTCCCGGGTCGATGGGATCGCCGGCGACATCACGACGCTGTCGGAACGGACCCGCCAGATCGCCGACATCACGGCGACGGTCAACGGTCTGGCGGAAGCCTCCAACCTGCTCTCCCTGAACGCCACGATCGAGGCGGCCCGGGCCGGTGAGCACGGCCGGGCCTTCGGCGTCGTGGCCGAAGAGGTGCGCAACCTGGCCGAGCAGTCGCGGGCCGCCACCGGGCAGGTCGAGGCCATTCTGGCCGACATCCAGGTCGCCACCGCTGCGGCTGTGCGGGCCAGCGAGCAGGGCCGGGCTGTCGTTTCCCAGGGACTCGAGCTCACGAGCAAGGCGGGCGAGGGCATCGAGAGCCTGAGTGAGACAATCAAGGCAGCATCCGCTTCGGCGGAGGACATCGCCGCATCGGTTCAGCAGCAGAGTGCGGGCATGACCCAAATCTCCGGCGCCATCAAGGAGATCAATGTCGGGACCGGCCATTTCGTCGACGGCGCCCGGCAATCGCAGTCGGCGGCCGAGAACCTCAACGACCTCTCGGGTCGCCTGGCCGCTCTGGCCGAGCGCTACCGGACCTGACCGGATCCAGCCGGGCTACCCGTCCTCGGTTCGCCACCGCCGGAACAGTTCCGTCAGCTCGGTCTGCGCGTCGGGACTCAGATCCTCCGCTTCGACGGTTCCGGTCAGCTCGATCGTGAGGCGGATCTGCTCGAGATAAGCCGCGCAGTTGGGGCACACCCGGAGATGGGCCTCCAGCCGGCGGCGATCCCGCCGGGACAGCGCGCCTTCGAGGTAGTCGGTCACCATCTCCACCGCCTGCTGGCAGACGATGCCCCTGGGGCGTAGCGAAAACATCTTCAGTCCTGCTCTTCCCGGTGTCTGGCCATCTCCGCCTCCAGGACCTGGCGCAGCTGCGCCCGGCCCCGGTGTAGGAGGATCCGCTGGTTCCCGGCGGTTATCTCCAGTATGGCGGCGGTCTCCTCGCTAGAGAGTCCTTCGACATCGCGCAGCAGAACGACCTGCCGTTGCCGGTCCGGTAGCGCTTCCAACGCCGCTTTCAGGGTCGGCCGCCACACGGCCGCATCGAGGCGGTCCTCGCTCTGCTCCACCCATCGGTCCAACGGGTCGGCCCATTGACCCTCGGCGCTGAAACGGTCCGGTGATACTGCCGGCCGGGCATCGGCGGACCCATGGCGACGCTCCCGGGAGCCGGCCGAACGAGCCCGGTTGGCGAGAATGTGGAAGAGCCAGGTCTTGAAGCTCGACCGTCCCTCGAAGCGATCGATGCCCCGGACCACCCCCATCCATGTGTCCTGGACCGTCTCCTCGGCCACCGCCCGACTGGGCACCATGGTCAGGGCCAGGCGCAGCATCGGCGGCTGGTACCGGCTCACGAGTGTCATGAACGCTGCCTCATCGCCGCCCCGCAGACGGGAGAGCAATTCGGCATCGGGCTCCATGGTCCCGACCATAGGGGCGTCGACCGGTTCGCAGGGAGCACCGCACACCCCCGTCAGTCCCGGCGGTGGGCGCCGGCGTTACAGGCGTCTGTAACGCCCGGGACGGTCCGGGGACTGTTCCCATGTCAAGCGCATTCTGAAGGAGATGAGATGAAGAAAGTCCTCGTAGGTACCGGCCTGGTGTTCGGCCTCTCGGCCTGGGTGGCCCCGCTCGCAGCCGGCGCCCAGACCCCGGTCCGGGGTGATCAGGCCCTGTTCGTCCAAACCGACAACCCGACCGGCAACCAGGTGGTCGCCTATGACCGCGCCGCCGACGGCACCCTGACCCTCGCCGGCACCTACGGCACCGGGGGGCTCGGCGGTGTTCTCAACGGCTCGGTCGTGGACCACCTGGCCTCGCAGGGGTCACTGACCTTCGACCGGGCGCACGGGGTTCTCTACGCCGTCAACGCCGACAGCGACACGGTGTCGGTCTTCGCCGTCGAAGGCGACCGGCTGGCCCTGCGACAGGTGATCGACTCCGGTGGCCAGTTCCCGGTCAGCATCGCCGCCCACGGCGATCTGGTGTACGTCCTCAACGCCAAGGGTCAGGCCAACGTGGCCGGCTTCCGGGCCGCCGGCGACCGGCTCCATGCCATTCACGACTCGGTTCGGTCACTGGGGCTGACCATTCCGGGGGACACCTCGCAGTTCACCCACACCCCGGGCCAGGTGGCGTTCTCCCCGGACGGTTCCCAGCTGGTGGTCACGACCAAGGCCAACGGCAACGACATCGATGTCTTCGGCGTCCGCCGTGACGGCCGCCTCGACCGGGCCCCGACGGTCAACCTCGAGGCTGGGAACGTGCCCTTCGGTGTCGCCTTCGACGGAGCCGGTGACCTCCTGGTCGCCAATGCCGGGCCGGACTCCCTGTCCACCTACGCCCTTCATCGCAACGGCTCGTTGACGGCGATCGACAGCGTGGCCAACGGCCAGGCCGCCACCTGCTGGTTGGTCAGCGTCGGCGGGTACTTCTACACCTCCAACGCCGGGGGCCCGTCCCTGAGCGGTTATCAGGAGGCTCCGGGCGGCACCCTCGACCTCCTGGGATCCACCTCGACCGATCCCGGGACCGTCGATGCTGCCGGCTCACCCGACGGTCGCTACCTGTACGTACAGACCGGCTTGAACGGCATCGTCGACGAGTTCCAGATCGGGTCCGGTGGGGCGTTGCTCCCGATCGGATCGGTGACCGTCGCCGGTGGCGCCGGTGGCGAGGGCATCGTCGCCTCCTGATTCCGAGGACTCCGGCCGGCTCGGCTCGTCAACCGAGTCGGCCAGGGCAAGAGGTCAGATCGAGGCGATCATCACCTCCTCGGCCGCCCGCTCCCCCGAGCGGATTGCCCCGTCGACCGCCCCGTGCGAGACGGTCGACGTCTCGGTCCCGGCCCAGTGAATCCGTCCGAACGGCTCCCGGAGCAGATGCCCGTACCGGGTCAGGACGCCGACCGGGTGGTGGGCCATGGAGCAGCCTCTGCTCCACTCCTGCTCCCACCACGCCGTCTCGATGAAATCCACCGGTCGGTTCGCGCCGGGCCCGAAACGATGGACCAGCTCGGCGATCACCGCCTGTCGCCGGGCGTCCGGCGCCATCTCCTGTAGCCCCCTGGCCACCCGCCCGAAGGTGAACGAGGCCAGCACGCCGACCCGACCATCGGCGGGCGAGGAGTCGATCGTCACCTCGGAAGCCGTGCTCGACCCGGCGCTCTGGCCGCTGAGCCCGTCGGCTCGCCAGAACGGCGACTCGTACATGACGAGGGTCTTGGTCTCCTGGCCGGCCTCGGCAGTGGCGTACAGCGCCTGACGGTCCTTCGGGAGTATCGGGTCAAAGGTCATCGCCCTCACCAACGCCGGCGGTGCCGTCACTATCAGGTGACGGCAGTCGACCGAGCAGCCGTCGGCGTCCACCGCAACACGATCCTGGTCCTGGGTGACCGATCGCACCGGCGCGCCCAGGCGAACGGCGGCGCCGAGCCGCACCGCCATCTGGGCCGCCAGCGCGCCGAGCGAGCCGTCCACCATGTTCTCCTGGGCCCCGTCCTCGATCGAGAACAGCGCCTCTATCGAGTGGTGCGCCCGCACCAGCCACAGAAGATGGAGGAAGGACACGTCATTCATGTCCGGCGCGCAGAACAGGCCCCGCACCGCCATCTCGAACAGGTCGTGGCCCACCTGCGACCGGATCCGGACCCGGTCCAGCCACTGGCCCAGGCTGAGTGCATCCCATTCGGCCGCCTTGGGCGCGGTCCACGGAGCGTCGACCGGAACCTGCCTGGCCATGCGGTCGAGACGCCACTGGGTGGCGGCGATCTGCAGGACGGCCCGGGGGCTGATGCGCGGAATGAGCCCCTTGTATCGCTGCATCCGGCCACCCCCCTGCAACAGGTGGGAGCCGGCCACATATGTCTTGTAGGTCGAGACCCCGAATTCCCGCGCCAGTCCCAGGCCGGCGTCGTGGTGGGGAGCAAACCAGGCACCGCCCCGGTCGACCGGCACCCCGTGGTGCTCCTCGGTCCAGGTGCGCCCGCCGACACGGTCCCGGGCCTCGAGCACCACGACCGACCGGCCCTGCTGGGTCAGGCGGTGGGCGGCGGTCAATCCGGCGAACCCGGCCCCGATCACGCAGACGTCGGCTTCCATGCGCTCGGCCATGCCATCGCTCCCTTCGTCCGTATTTACGTACATACTGTATGTATGTATACGTCGGTCGAGCAAACTACTAGGCGGTCGCAGGACGAACGCCGGCGGGCCACCAGGACGGCCATCGTGGCCGCAGCCCGGCAGCTGTTCGCCGACCGGGGCTACGCCGGCACCTCGCTGGAGGAGGTCGTCTCGTTGGCCGGAGTCACCCGGGGCGCCCTCTACCACCACTACCGGGACAAGGCCGATCTGTTGCGGGCGGTTGTCGACTCCATCGACGCTGAGGTGCTCGACGACGTCCTGGCCGCGGCCGGCCCCACGCAGCCGGCGGTGGCGTGGATCCGCCGGGCGGCGTTGGCGTATGTGAAGGTGAGTAGCCGCCTTCGGCTGTCTCGTATAGGTGCCGAACTGCCGGCCGTTCTCGGACCCGAGGAGTACCGCCGGATCAGCCAGGCCCGTTGCCTACCGATCGTCGTCGCCGCCGGCCGGGCCGCCTCCGAGGCCGGAGCCGCCATCCCCGGCGATCCGGAGATCATGGCCGCCCTGATTCTGGCCGCTCTGGACGAGGCGGTCGGGCACTACTCCGTCGCCACCACCAGGGCCCGGCGCGAGAAGGTGCTCGCCACGACCGAGGCGCTGATCACGGGAGTACTCCGCATCGACTAGACGACCAGGCGTCCGTCAATGTCCGGATCTCCGGTAGACCTACCTACCGGTGAATGTCGGAGGGGTCGAATGAACACAGCCGCGGACGACGGGCTGAAGGTGGCTACCGCCCGGGGCCGGTGGGTGATAGCCGCCGCCGTGCTCGGATCGGGCATCGCCACCCTCGACGCAACCGTCGTCGGGATTGCCCTACCGGCGATCGGCCGCGACTACCACACCGGCGTGGCCGCTCTGCAGTGGGTCGTGACCGGGTACTCCCTGACGCTCGCCGCCTTTCTGCTGCTCGGCGGCTCGCTGGGCGACCGCCTGGGCCGCAAACGGATCTTCCAGTTCGGGGTGATCTGGTTCGCCGTGGCGTCCGCGGCCTGCGGCGTGGCCCCCGACCAGACGACCCTGATCGTGGCCCGGGTCATCCAGGGCATAGGCGGTGCGCTGCTCACCCCGGCCAGCCTGGCCATCCTGCAGTCATCGTTCGCACCGGATGAACGCCCCCGGGCCATCGGCGCGTGGTCAGCCCTGGGCGGGGTGGCCAACGCCGCCGGCCCGCTGATCGGCGGCTACCTCATCGCCATCGGCACCTGGCGCTGGGTCTTCTTCATCAACCTGCCGATCGCCGCCCTGGTCATCACCATGACCGCCCGTCACGTCCCCGAGACCCGCGACCCGGAGGCGACCAGCCGGACCGACGTACGCGGGGTCGTCCTCGCCGTGGTGGCCCTGGCCGCCCTCGTGTACGGGCTGATCGAGGGTCCGGCCCAGGGGTGGGGCCGTCCGGCCGTCCTGGCTGCGCTGATCGTCGCCGTCATCGCCTTCCCCGCCTTCTTCGTCGCCGAGAGCCGGCGGGAGGCGCCCATGCTGCCGTTGGGCCTGTTCGCCGACCGGCAGTTCAGCGCGGCCAACGCCGTCACCTTCGTGGTCTACGCCGCCCTTGGCGGTGCCCTGTTCCTGCTGCCTGTCGTTCTGCAGATATCCGCCGGTTACCGGCCCCTCACCTCGGGACTGGCCCTGCTTCCGGTAACCGTGATCATGTTGCTGTTCTCGGCCCGATCCGGCCGGCTGGCGGCCCGCATCGGGCCCCGCCTGCAGATGAGTATCGGGCCGATGATCGTCGGGGCCGGCCTCATCCTGCTGGTCCGGGCCGCCGACCACGGCTCCTACGCCACCCAGGTCCTGCCCGCCGCCATCGTCTTCGGTGCCGGCCTGGCCGTGACGGTGGCCCCGCTGACCTCCACCGCCATGGGCGCCGCACCCCCCGAGCACGCCGGCTCGGCATCGGCTGTCAACAACGTCGTGGCCCGGGCCGCCGGCCTCCTGGCCGTGGCCATCCTGCCCGTGGCCGCCGGCATCAGCGGGCCGGCCGCCCTCCACCCGGCCCATCTGGCCCACGGGTTCCGGCTGGCCGTGACCATGGCCGGGTTGTTCTGCGTGATCGGCGGCCTGATCGCCGCCGTGGGCATCCGCAACCCGTCGAGAGCCCGACCGGTACCCGTCGCCGAGCGGTGGGCGTGCCCCCTCGATGGCCCCGGCCTCGGCATCCGGGAACCGGTCAACCCCCACTGACGGATCGTCCGGCCAGCGGGACGGCCCGGCTCGGAAACGCTGACGCCGTTGCCGGCGGCCGAGGACATGGGCGACGTCGGAGTGAAACTGGTGCAGAGGCCGGGGTCAGCTTCGTGACGAGTCGGGGTTCCGACCTAGGCGACGTCGGGGGGTGAAACTGGTGCCGAGGACGATCGGGTCGGGGTCAGCTTCGTGAAGGAGTCGGGCTTCCGACCTCTGCGAGGTCGGGGGGTGGACCGCCATCCGGCGGTCCACCGGTTAGGGGTGTGCTGTAACCAGTCGGCCAGGGACAGGGCGCAGCGGTGGGGTGCTCGCGAAGGTGGATGGGCGGGCGAAGGTCAGCGGCGGCGGGGTGGGTCTGGCCGGCTGGGGCTGGCGAAATCTGTTCAAGAACTCGAACGTTGTAGGAACTCGGGCGGAAACGGCCCAGGCATCTACAGAGAATGCATCTTTTAACAGAGTTCGGCGGCTGGGCCGGCGGACCACCGACGGGGGCGGCGCTCCGGCCGGCGGGCGACCGAACAATGGTGGCGCCGGGGGTCATCCGCCACAGGCCATCCCGCCGCCCGCCCCCTATCCGACGGCGTCGCCCTAGATCAGCTCGTCGGGACTCTGGATATCGGGACGGGCGATCGTGAGGTAGGCGACAAGCGCCAGGACGGCGGCCCCCAGCACGAGGGCGGTCGGCCCGTCGCCGAAGGCGACGCCACTGGTGTTCTTCGGCTTGCTGATGTAGTCGGCGAACGACGCTCCGAGCGGGCGGGTGACGACATAGGACATCCAGAAGGCGGCGATGCTGGGAAGCCCGAACTTCCACCAGGCCAGGGCGGGCAGCAGGATCACCACCCCGAAGACGATGCCCGACGCCAGGTAGCCCATATGGAACGAGATGGCGGTCAGGTCACCGAGCGCCGTGCCCAGGGCGAAGGTGGAGAACACGGTCGCCCAGTAGTACACCTCACGGCGCTGAGTGGTGATGCTGTGGATCGACAGGGTGCCTTCTTGGCGCTGCCAGAGCCAGAACACGATTCCCAGGATGACGGCCCACAGGATGGTCGTTCCCAGGTAGGGGATGTGCACGTCCAGATGCAGGAAGTCGGCGACCCCAGTACCGAAGATGGCGATCCCGAAGGCCAGGAACCAATAGGAGAAGGCGCGGTACCGGGTGGTGCCGAACTGCAGCACCAGTCCGATCAGGAACACGCCGACCTCGACTCCGCCACCTTTGAAGTTGCCGTAGATCTTCAGCCAGTCCGACGTGGCCTCGCCGCCGGCAGTGGTCAGGATCTTCACCAGCCAGAACAGGAAGATTACCTCGGGCACTTTGGCCGTCACCGGTGACGGCAGCAGGTGGCCGACCAGTGGCACCTGGCCGGCGGGCGCCGGGGCGCGTCCGATCGACGGGTGGGAACTAGCGATAGTCACGGCGATCAGTATCTACGAACCGGGAAGGCGTCGGGGGTCGCCCGCGATGTCACCAATTCACAACTGTTGGCGCACGCCCGGCTCGTTGCCGACGACATCGATCTCGTCGGCCAGCGACGACGACATGGCCCGCTTGGCCGCACCGACGCGGAAGGTCGGCAGTACCGCCTTCTGGTGGAGTGCCTCCACCTCCAGGGCCATGGCTGCGTACCAGGCCAGCACGGCCAGTGCGATTCCCAGCCAACCGGCGGCGGTGTCCACCGTCGGGCTGATGCCTAACTCGAACGCCGCCGTTAGGGCGAAGCGGGCGGCCGCGCCGAGCATGACCAGCCCGGCGATGACCTTTCCGCTCAGTCCGGCGGCGATCGGCACCAGGAGACTCCCCGCGCCGATGATCAGGATGGTTCCTAGGACCGGTGTCGGCGACGCCCCCGAACCGTGCCAGGCCGCGCCGATCACGGCCCAGGTCCCGGCCAGCACGCCCATGCCGGTGGCCGCCACCGGGTCCCGGGCCAGGTAGCCGAGGATGGCGCACAGGAGCTGCAGCGGGGCAACGGCCACCAGCAACGCCAGGCCGATGAACTTGGCCTCGGACATGGGCACCCAGCCCAGTTGCACTGCCGACACCTCGCTCGTCGCCGCCGCAAGCGCGAGGAAACCGAGCGGCAGCGGCGTCGCTACCGGCCGGAGGAGAATCCGGGAGATATCGGCGGGAGCAGGCGCCATACCTCATGAAGTTCCCCGCCGAGCCCGCGGCTAACGGGGAGCATTCTCCAATCCGATGCGAGCGGAACCGTGGCCGCGTACCGATTCGGTACACGCTGGCCGGCTGAGCCATCGCCGTGTATCGCGTCGGTACGCAGGGGTACAGATCCCGTACACGCCGCTCGGCCGCCTACTGACGTGTACCGGGAACGCTCGCCTGCGTACCGATCCGGTACAGGGTGGAGTTGAGCGTGTACCGGATCGACTCGTTTCCGCCGATGCTCGGCCCTGCTCGGCTGCGCCAACCCAGATCCGCCGGCACCTCACCTCGAGCCGGAACCGCCGGGCCTGCCGGGCCTGCCGGGCCTGCCGGAACCGCCGGGCCTACCGGAACCGCCGGGCCTACCGGGCCTGCCGGGCCTACCGGGCCTGCCGGCGAACCATCAGGCGATCGCGGCCAGCAGTTCGTCGCGAGACGGCCGCTTGATGCGGGGCACCGAGGCCCTGGCCGCACGGGGTTGGGTGGCGGCGGTGGCGGTCAGTTCCGGCAGCTTGGCGATCAGGGTCTGGGGCAGCTCCAGCAGGTTGAGCACCCGCAAGAGCATCCGTACCAACTCAGGGTCCACAGCGCCGCCACCGAACAGGGCACCGAAGTCGAGGCCGGCGCCGCGTGTCGAAGCGCCGTCGGAGGCGGCCGCCGATCGCATGGAGTCGGTCAGCACCGAGAAGTGGTACCAGGGCTCGACGGTTGCACTCGACCGGGCCTCGTAGTCACGGGCCGCATCGAGCAGGTTGTCGTGGGCGGCGACGGCGTCGGCGACGTAGGTGGCCTGGCGTAGCGCCAGCGACTGGCCCCGGCCATACGCCGGGTTCGTGCAGGTGTGGGCGTCCCCCACCGCGATCAGCCCGGTCAGCCGCGGCTCGCCGTCCGCAGTGGTGAACGAGCGGGTCCGGTTGATCAGCCCGGTCATGTAGTGCACCGGATGGATGGGTACGCCGTCGACCTCGGCCACATCGGCCAGCTCGGGCAGGAGGCGCATGGTCGCGTCGAAACGGTCGGAGTCCGACAGATGGGCCCGCAGTTCTTTGTCGCTGCGATCCACGACGGCGGTGATCGAGTAGGTGCCGGCATCGGCGCCGATCACGCCGGCGATGAGGCCGGCACCGAAACCGCCCCGGAAACCGAACTGTTCATCGCGCGAGCTGCGGTAGAAACGGGAGAAGTAGACGACACCGGCTTCGCTCGCTGTCTCGGGCACCTGAATGCCGTGGGCGGCCAGCCAGGCTGGAACATCGCCCCGGCGCCCGGTGGTCGCCACCACCAGATCAGCCTGAAGCACGGCGTCGTCATCCAGTCGGATGCCGGTGACGACGGGGCCGCCGCCCGGTCCGGGTCCGACCTCGACACCGGCGACGCCACGACCGACGAGGAACGACACACTGGGCTCGTCGAGCACGACGCGGCGCATCAGCCATTCGAACGTCGTTCGCCGGCACGGCAGCATGCGCAGATCGTCATCGGCGGCGATGACGGCCAGCGTCGCTTCGTCCAGCTCGAAGCCCCGGTTCGATCTCATGGGAGTCGGTTCGACGCCGATGGCGCCCAGCGCGGCCAGCACATCGGGGAACCGGTCCCGGAGGATCGTCCGGGCCAGGCCGAGGAACACGTGCGGATGGCGCACCTGGGGAGCGCCCCGCCGGTCCCACTCGAAGGCTCCTTCGATGTCGGCCGGCATGGGCGTGTCGTCGCGCTCGATGATGGTGACCCGGTGGCCGCTGCGGGCCAGGGCCAGCGCCGAGCCGAGGCCGCCGATCCCGGCTCCGACGACTACCACCTCGAGTCCCTCCATCATCGGGCCGCATGTCGGCTGAGAAGAGTCACCAGGTCGAACATTTGCTGCTCCTTGTGGCTGATCAGGTCCGGGAGCTCGGTCGGAGCGTCCAACGGATGGGCAAGTGCTTCACGCCGCCGACGAAGGCGGCCACCGTCCGCTCGACGGCGCCGGCCAGTTCGACATGGTCGAGCCGGGGCACCAGCTCCTCGAGCAGGATGCGGATCTCGGTGCGGGCCAGGCTGGCGCCCAGGCAGTAGTGCTCCCCCACCCCGAGACCCAGATGGGGATTGGGATCGCGGCTCACCTGGAACCGGTCGGCCTGCTCGAACACCGCCTCGTCGCGGTTGGCCGACGGATAGAACATGGCCAGCGTCTCGCCGGCCCGGATGGTGCGGCCCCGCAGTTCGACGTCCTCCACCGGTGTCCGGCAGAACTGGATGACCGGGCTCGTCCAACGGATGATCTCATCGGCCGCCGTCGCACATCGCGACGGGTCGTCGCGGAGGGCGGCCAGCTGCTCCGGGTGCTCGAGCAGGGCCAGCAGTCCTCCACCGATGGCGTTGCGGGTCGTGTCGTGGCCGGCTGATGTGAGGATGAGGAAGTACGACACCAGCTCGATGTCGCCCATCGGTTGGTCACCTATGCGGGCGTGGACCAGTGCGCTGTACAGGTCCTCGGTCGGCCGGGCCAGGCGGTCTTCCTTCAGCCGCCGGTAGTACTCCATCATCTCCCAGGCCAGGCCGGCCAGCTGCGGGCCGTAATCGGGGTCCTCGAGTCCGAACACCGTGTTGGCGATGCGGAGCACCAGGTCCTCGTCGTCGGCCGCCGCCCCCAGGACCCGGCAGATCACCTTGAGCGGGTGGTAGGCCGCCAGGTCGAACACGAAGTCGAACCGGTCGCTTCGCTGATTGCGGTCGAGCAGGTCGACGGTGATGGCCCGGATGGTCCCTTCCAGTGAGCGGATGGCACTGGGCTTGAGGAACGGGGCGGCGACGGCCCGATAGTCGCGATGCTCGGGCGGATCGAGATTGATCAGGGTGCGCGGCTGCATGGCCCCCGAGATCAGCTCCATCTGCTCGCTGAAGAGGATGGTCCGGGGCGCGCTCTCGAACTGCTCCGGATGGGTCGACACGTAGCGGATGTCGTCGTGGCGGGTCAGCGCCCAGAACGGTCGGTATCCGTCTGGGTGACACCAGTGCACCGGCGATTCGGCCCGCAGCGTCTTCCACGCCTGGTGCGGATACCCGTCCCGCCCGTAGCCGGCGGCGTCGACCAGGACCATCGGGTCCACCACATCGGGCTGGTCGCGCCACCGGACCTGATCTTCGGTCGCCGGCGTCGCCGTCACTTCCGCCGACCCCCGGTCGGCGCCGACCGTCCCTGCGCCGACCCCGCCCGGCCGACCGCGCCCGCCCCACCAACCGACCCACCAACCGACCCGGCCCGACCAACCTGGTCGCCCGCCCCACCGGCCGGGTCGCCGGCCGGCGCCAGCACCGGCAGCAGCAGCGCATCAAGAGTGCCCGTCAGGTCACCGGGGGGCGGGGCGATGAGCGAGACCATCGAGATGCGGACCAGCCAGTGGGCCAGGGCCATCGCATCCTGTTGGCGGATGTAGCCGCCGGCCATGGCCTGAGCGAGGAGCGGGGCGGCCACCTCCGCCCCCAGCGCCAGCACGTCGTCGAGGCGGCGGGTGGCCAGACGGCCCACCCAGTCCGTCTCGTCCCGGACGATCTTGCGCACCATCGGATGGCGGGCGGTCGACTCGATGGCCTCGGCCAGAAACACGGTGATGATCCGGGGCCCCTCCACGCCGGCGATCACCTCCGGCATGCGCTCGATCATGCGGTGACCCTCCCGGGCCATGACCAGGGTGACGGCGTTCTCGACCGATCCGACCTTGCGGTACACGGTGCTGGGTGCCACCCGCACCTCCCGGGCGATGTCGCTCAACGAGGTCTTCTCCAGGCCGTGGCGCACGACACAGGCGATCGTGGCGTCGAGCACCGGGTCCAGGGAAGCGGGTGGCGGCATCGGTAACCGTTCGGCCAGCAGCGGGAATGGGATCACCTCAGCTTCCTGCACGATTGCACAGATTAAACTCCTTCTGTGCAGTAGTGCAAGTCCGGTTGGTCCCGTTTACACATCGCCAACTACCTTGTTCCGATGCTCGAGGTGACCCACAGCAGCACGGTGACCGAGGACCAGATCGATCACCTGGGTCACATGAACGTGCGCTACTACGGCGTGAACGCCCATGCCGGGACCCATGCCTTCCTGGCCGGCCTGGACGGCTGGCCGGCCGGCCCGCGCCTGGTGCACGACGCTTACACCCGCCACCTGCGCGAGCAGATGCTCGGAACGCCCCTGGTGGTTCGCACCGCCGTGCTCGGAGCCGGCCCGGACGGGATCAGGATCCACCATGAGCTGGCGCCGGCTGACGCCGACAACCTGGCGGCCGTGTTCGTCCATCGGGTCGGCCCGGTGGACGCCGACGGCACCATCCGACCGGTCCCGGCGGAGGTCGTCGACGGTGCTCTGGCTGCGGCGGTCGAGCCCTTCGCCTACGCCGCCCCCCGCACGATCGACCTCGAGGTCGACCCGCTCGCCGCCGCCCCCGGACTGGACCTGGTCAGGGGCCGCCGCCTCGAACAGCGCCAGGCCCGGACCATCGGCGCCGATGAGTGCGACGACCGCGGTCGCTACCGCCCCGACGACGCGCTCATGCTCCTGTGGGGCGGCCAGCCGCCGGAGCATGTAGAGGAGTACGGTCCCGACCTGCACGAAGGCGAAGATGGTGCACTGATGGGCTGGGCGGTGATGGAGACCCGGGTCCAACTCGGGCGCCTGCCGCGGGTGGGCACCCGGATCCAGAGCTTCGGCGCCTATATCGCCGTACACGAGCGGGCCACCCATCGCCTCCACTGGTGTTACGACCTGGATCGGGGCGACGTGCTCTGCGCGTTCGAGGCGGTCAACGTGGCCTTCGACACCCGAGCCCGCCGCACCATGGTCATCCCTGATCGGTTCCGCACCCGCATGGACGCCGGGGTGCAGCCCGACCTGGTCCCGCCCCGGCCGGTCCCGGTGGATTAGCTCCCGGCCAGCTTCTCCCGCAGCTCACGCTTGAGCACCTTGCCGCTGGCGTTGCGCGGCAGCTCGCGGTCGACGATCCACACCCGCGCCGGCACCTTGAAGGTGGCCAGCCGGGCGGCCACGTGGTCGCGCACGTCCTGGTCGGACAGCGCCGCCCCATCGCGGACCCGCACCACAGCGCCCACTTCCTCACCGAGCCGTTCATCAGGAACCCCGATGATGGCCGCCTCGGTGATGTCGGCGTGCTCGTAGAGAGCCGCTTCCACTTCGGCCGCGTAGATGTTCTCGCCACCCCGGATCACGACGTCCTTCAACCGGTCGACGACGTAGAGGTTCCCGGACTCGTCGAGGCGGCCCAGGTCGCCGGTGTGGAACCAGCCATCGGTGAAGGCCTGGGCCGTCTCCTCCGGCAGGCCGAAGTACCCGGCGACCACGGTCGGTCCCTTGAGCCAGATCTCACCGACCGCACCGGTCGGCTCCTCGCGGCCGTCGGGGTTGACGATCATGACCTCGATCACCGGGGAGATGGGCTGACCCACGCTCTCCGGGTTCCTCACGTACTCGGCGCCGAAGTTGGCGATGGCGGCGCCCGACGTCTCGGTCAGCCCGTAGCCGTTCCCGGGGGCCGCCCGGGAGGCCAGCTGGGTGTCGATACGGCGCACCAACTCGGGTGGCACGAGGGTGGCACCTGAAGAGATACCGGTCAGGGACGCAAGATCCTTTCCTTTGTCCCGGGCCGTCTCCAGCAGTTGGAACATGGTCGTGGGCACACCTGCGATGGTCGTGATCTGCTCCCGCTCCACGATCTCGACGGCTGCGTCGGCATCCCAGCGGCGCATCAGCACCACCTTGCCGCCCGCCGCCGTGTAGGGCAGGAGGAACGACTGGAGACCACCGACATGGAACAGGGGGAACGTGACCAAAGTGGCCAGGGGCCTCGGAGGCGGGGCATCGGCCGGCGGCGGAGTGGCGGCGAGGGCGGCCCGGTAGGCGCCCTGCATCAGGAAGTTGGCGAAGTTGCGGTGGGTCTGCTGCGCCCCTTTGGGCCGGCCGGTCGTCCCCGAGGTGTACATGATGGTGGCCACGTCGTCCGGATCGATCGCCACGTCGGGGACCGGCTCGCCGGCCGTGGCTACGACATCGGAGAACGGAATGCCGTCCAGACCATCGGTCCGGATGAGAACCGTGCGGCGGACGGCCGTGTCGTCCAGGTGGGGCAGGATGCGCTCGGCCCGTTCCCGGTCGGCGAACAGCACCACCGAGCCGGAATCCTTCAGTCCGTATGCCAGTTCCGGGCCGGTCCACCAGGCGTTGAGCGGGACGGCGGTGGCGCCCAGTGCCTGGGCGGCCCAGAACGCCAACACCCATTCGGGGTAGTTGCGGGTGGCGATGGCGACCCGATCGCCGGGGGCCACGCCTTCGTTTCGCAGCCAGGTCGCCAGCGACGAGACCTGGCGGTGGGCGGACCCGAACGTGAGTCGCTCGCCCTCGAAGACCAGGTAGTCGGAATCGCCATGGAGGGAGCTGCCCGCCCAGATGGCGGCCAGCGACACGGGCGCGTGCTTGAACACCTTGGTCGGTACGCCCCGGACATCGACCGTCTCGATCTCGAAGGGGTCCAGTACGTCGGTCACGGCGGCGGGCTCAGTTGCCCGAGTTGGTGCCGACCGGCGTGCCGTCGATGATCTGATCGAGGTACTCCGACAGGCCGGCACCCTCCAGGTCCTCGTAGCTCCAGCGGGTCATGCCCTCGGTGATGCGCGTCACCATGTCCTCCCGGCGGTTGCGCAGGGGGATGTTGGACCAGACGTCGCCGTGGACCTCGTAGGTGTGGTCGTCGGTGCCCACTGTGATCCGGTTGGTCGCCGGGAACCACTCGCCGTCGTAGTCGGAGCTCAGGTCGGCCCGACGGATGTGCACCCAGCGGTCATCGCCGTAGCGGGCCTTGTCGTAGAGGAATCCGTGCACCCGCCGGTCGCCGGCCTGGTCGCCCGAGATGGTCACGGCGAAACCCAGATCGGGGCCCAGGTTCACCGTCAGCCACCGGTACCACCACACGTTCTGCCAGTAACGGGGACCCCACGAGTGGTCACGCAGGCCGAGCCCGTCGGTGATCTCGAAAGTGTCGTCACCAACAGTGACAGTTCCGACCGAGCGCATGTGCTGCTCCGTGTGACCCCGGGCGAACATCTTCTCCGGGTCGAGGTCCGGCTTCTGCTCGCCCTCCTCCCACTCCGGCTCCCCGCCCTGGGCCGGACCGACGTTGGTGAGATGCAGGTCGATGGTGCACTCGAGATGCGGGTTGTTGGTGAACGCCTCGCGGGGATCGGCCATGTCCCGCGGGTTGGTCAGCACGCACACCTTCCCCGAATAGGTGAGGCGATGCTCCTCGTACGGCTCGAGCACCTCGAAGCGCAGTCCGCCGGCGTGGTGCTCCTTGTTGGAGTCGATCTTGGGCCGCTTGAACATGAACCCGACCCGGCCGTCGGGCAGGTAGAGGCAGACGGTCAACTCCGCGTAGCCCTCGTTGACCCGGTTACCCATACGCACCCAGCCGCCCATACCGGCCTTGTGGTCGAACCAGTTGTAGTACCGGCTCTCGTTGAAGTTCGACGCCGATTCCGGCTCGTGCATGTAGTCGTCCTCGGGGAGCCTGCGCATCTTGACCATGCCGGGAGAAATTAGCGGACTGCCGATAAGGCGGCCGCTCCGGACAAAGGAGGGGCCCGGTCGGCTCCTACCATCGCACCAGTACGTGGATCGGCTCGACCACCGGGGAGGACTACATCAACCGGCGGTGCTCCCGCTGAGTCGGGCGCCACCCTCGGCGCAGCGTCGGCGATACTCGATGAGTGGGGCAGATCTTCCGGCTCGAGACGCCGGCCTATTCGAACTCGAAGGTGCAACTGGGCCAGGTCATCGCCCTCGGCCTCAGCCAGGACGACGGCGGCTGGTGCCTGGCGTCACTCCTGGTCGAGCCGGCCATGCGCGTGGCCCTCGGGCGGATCGTGCCGGCCGACCTGGCCCGGGTCGACGGCGACGTCATCCGTCTGCGGATGAGCCCGGCCACCTTCGAGAGCCTCCCCCTCGGCGAGGACAGCGACCGGGTCGCAGTAACACCGACCGCCTACGCCCTCTACACCCACCGCACCCGGCTCAGCCGGCTGGCCGTGAAGGCCAAGTTCCCGAAGGGCCAGTGGGGCATCACCGCCCCCCTGCCGATCGCCGGCCCGTTCGGTGCCCGTTCATGGCCGCGCGGTGTGGTCTGCGGGCCGGACGGGCGGGTCGAGGAGCTGCTCATCCGCGGCCACCGCTTCATCGGGCGGCGGACGGTGTCGGTTCCGGTCGAGGCGCTGGTCGTGAAGCAGGGGTCCCTCCGTCTCAACACGTGACGCCGCTCCCCTACCATCGCCGCGGTGCCGGCAACCTGCGTCTGCTGTTCGACCGAGGTGGACTGGTGGGTCCGACTGCGCTCCCACCCGGACCAGCCCATCTGTCACGGCTGTCTGGACGGGCTCAACGCCCAGCGCGACGGCCAGCTCCAGCTGATCGCCGGCACCTGGCTGGTCAGGGGATTCCACCCGATCCTGGTGGTGGCGGACATGGCCCGATCCGTGGACTGGTACGAAGGGGCCGGGTTCGAGGTGTCGACCCACGGTGATTCGTACGGCTTCGCCCATCGCGACAAGGACCTGACCATCCACCTCAGCGTGGCCACCGGCGATGAGGTGCCCGGGCACGGGTCGGTCTACATCTTCTGCCAGGACGTCGACCAGGTCGCAGCCGCATGGTCCGGTGCCGGTCTCACCGTCGATGGTCCCCACGACTTCGACCACGGGCGCCGGGAAGCGACCGCAAGGGACCCCGACGGCAACCTCCTCCGCGTCGGCAGCCCCCTCCGTTAGCCCGATCGGCCCCCTACTCTGGCCGGATGGGAGCGAACGCCGACGCTCTACTCGACGAGCTGAACCGGGCCCGGGCCGGCCTGGCCGACCTGGAGCGGGAGTTCGCCGCGCTGGCCGACCCGGAGAATGTGGCGCTCGACGACGAGCACGACTCCGAAGGATCCACTGTCGGGTTCGAACGGGCCCGGGTGGCCGGACTCTTGGCCCGGGCCCGCACGCACATCGCCGATCTGGAGGCGGCCTCGGGCCGCCGGTCGGACGGTTCCTACGGGCGGTGCTCCTCATGCGGAGGCCAGATCGGCGCCGAACGACTGGCCGCACTACCGGCCACGCGGGTCTGCATCGGGTGCGCCCGTTAGGAGCTCCGGGCGACCGGGCCCCTCGGGCGTCAGGAACCGAGGATCTGTTCGCGCAGGATGTCGGCGTGACCGCAGTGCTGGGCCAACTCCCGCAGCACGTGCAGGTACACCCAGCGCAGGCTCAGCGGCCCGCGCCGGTTCCCCTGCAGCAGGTCATCGAGCCCCAACCCGGCCGTGGCCCGCCGGGAGGACTCGCACGCGTCACGGTGGGCCGACTGGATGCCGGCGACGGTGTCCCCGTCGTCGAGCAGGAAGGAGTCCTCGGCCCGCTCGGGAATGCCTATCTCGGAGCGAGACCGGCAGGTGACGGCCTGGTCGAACCACACCTTCTCCACGAAGGTGGCGTGCTTGACCAGGCCCAGCAACGTGGTCCGGGATGCGACCAGCGAGCGGCGGGCCTGCTCCTCGCTCAGTCCGTCCAGACAGCAGTTCAGGGCGAAGCGGTGCTCGTCCAGGAACGCCTCGAACTGAGCCGGCTCGGGCTCACGGATGACGTCTTCGCTGGACACGTCGGGCGGAACGGTCATGGCAAGAGCATCCCACGGGCGGAAATGGCAACGGGGCCGGCGGGCGCGCCGCGTAGGTTCGGCACCCAGGCCGCCGGGTCCGCCTCCGGACCCGGCCGGTGGCGCGACACAGGAGCCGGGCATGGCGAGCAGTGACATCTGGGACGAGGAGACGGCAGCCGCCTACGACGATCAGGAGGCGGCCGACATGTCCGTCCCTGAAGTGGTGGACCCGGCCGTCGACTTCCTGGCCGAACTGGCCGGGCCCGGTCCCGCCCTGGAGTTCGCCATCGGCACCGGGCGGGTCGGCATCCCCGTGCTCCGCCGCGGCGTGCCGGTCACCGGCATCGAGCTGTCGGAGCCGATGGTCGCCCGGCTCCGGGCCAAGATCGGCCGAGATGAGCTACCCGTGGTGGTCGGCGACATGGCCACCACCCGGGTCGCTGGCCAGTTCAGCCTGGTGTACCTGGTGTGGAACAGCATCTCCAACCTGCGGACCCAGCCCGAACAGGTCGAGTGCTTTCGCAACGCGGCCCGCCACCTGGCGCCGGGCGGCCGGTTCGTGATCGAGCTGTCGATACCGCCGCTGCGCCGCCTGCCTCCGGGCCAACGAGCAGTGCCGTTCGAGGTGTCCGCCGCCCACACCGGCTTCGACAAGATCGACCTGGCCACCCAGGAGCTCAGCTCCCACCACTACTGGCAGGAGCCGGACGGCACGATCCGCTACGGCGTCGGCCACTTCCGCTACATCTGGCCGTCCGAGTGCGACCTGATGGCGCAGCTGGCCGGCATGGACCTGGAGAGGCGGGTGGCGGACTGGAAGGGCACACCGTTCGACTCCGACAGCGACGGTCACGTTTCGGTCTGGCGCAAGCTCTGACCGCCGGATTATTGGTTGGCCGCCGCCCACCGGTACGACCAGACTCTCCGAGATGTCAAAGGATCGGCCCCGTCGCCTCGGCGTCCTCCTCTTCGAACAGTTCGAGCTGCTGGACGTTTTCGGCCCTCTCGAGATGCTGGGCGCCCTCACCGAGTATTTCGAGGTGAGCATGATCGGGCCGGCGGCCGGTCCGGTCCGCAGCGCCCAGGGTCCGGAGGTCGTCGCCGATACCGGCTACCGACAGGCCCCGGTACCCGACATCGTCCTGGTCCCGGGCGGTATCGGCACCCGGCGCCTGGTCGACGACGACGGCTGGCTGGGCTGGCTGGCCGGGTGGGCGGCCCAGGCCGATCTGGTCGCGTCCGTGTGCACCGGCTCGGGCCTGCTGGCCGCCGCCCACCTGCTCGACGGGTACCGGGCCACGTCCAACAAACGGGCCTTCGCCTGGGCCGAGTCGCAGGGACCGGACGTGGAATGGGTGCGCCAGGCCCGCTGGGTGGCCGACCGCGACCGGTGGACGTCGTCGGGGGTGGCGGCCGGAATGGACATGACCCTCGCCCTGATCGCCCGCCTCCACGGCCAGCATCTGGCCGACGATGTGGCCGACCGCGTCGAGTACGACTGGCACCGCGATCCCGACTGGGATCCGTTCGCGGCCAAGAACGGGCTGATCTAGCGGGGCTTCACTTCCAGGCGAAGACCGGTTGCTCGTACTCGTGCACCCGTTCGGACACGCCTTCGATGGCGACCCGGCGGAACTGCAGGAGGACGGCGCCGGTCGGGGCATGGATCAGATCGCCCCCCACCGGAACCTGCACGACCGGGCGGTCCGATTCGGGGATGGACACGAACCGGGGTGAGTCGGGCCGGCACAACTCGGTGAACGCCACCCGGTGCACCGACCGCACCTCGCGGGCGTCGGGTGAGATGTCTGGGCGGCCACCGGCCCACAGCACGACCGGGGTGATCACGTACCCGGACCGGGTCGGGTAGTCATCTAGAACACCGATCTGCGCTTGTGCGTCGAGCTCCAACCCGATCTCCTCCTGCAGCTCTCGGAGCGCCCCCTGCAGGACCGACTCCCCGGGGTCGAGGCGACCGCCGGGCAGAGCCCATTGGCCGGCATGGGCCCGCATGGACGAGGCCCGGCGGGTGAGTATCACGGCCGCGCCCCCGGCCGTTCCGGCCACGCTGCCACTCAGTTCGAGGCCGTCGGTTCCGGGGATGGCCAACAGCTCGTCTTCGGTCGCCGGCAACGGGTCGTCGCCATGGAGCTTCGGATCGCTGTCGATCACGACCACCGCCACCGCTGCGTGACGGCGCCCGTCGAGCGGCTGCTCCATCCGCTCATGGGCCCGCAAGTTCGCCTGCAGAGAAGCCCGTAGGCGGTCGTCGAAGGGGACCGGTTCCAGGCCCCGCAAGCTACCGGACCCGACCGCCGGGACCGTCACCGCACGGTCGTCAATGCGCCCGGCGCCGCCGGCGGCGCAATCGGCGCACCAGGACGAGAACCGTGACTCCGGCCAGTACTGCGTTCCGCTTGCGCGGATCGGAACGGATCCGGTCGACCGAACTCCGGGCGGCGCCGCCGGCAGCCTGCACCTTCTGCTGTCCGGCTTCCGGCATCGATGACAGGACGGCGTCGCGGATGCCTTCGGCCCGCTCCTTCACCTCTGCCGTCTTCTCGTGGGTGACGTCCGCGATCCTGGCCTTCACGTCCGCCTTTTCGCCCAGCGCCTGCATCGTGTCCGCTATCTGGGCGCGGGTCTCATCTATCGCCGCGCGGATTTCGCCTGGGTCTTCAACCACTGCACATCCTCCTTCGTGCTCTCTATCGCCTGCTCCGGTACCGGGGGCGCCCCATCGGACGTCTGCCGGGCGGCGACCAGGGCGACCACGCCGGCCACGGCCAGCAGGACGCCTCCCACGATCAACGCCGACAGCCAGACGCTGATGGCGGTGGCCAGCCCGGCGATGGCGGCCGCGACGAGCGCGCCGACCCCGAAGAGAGCAACCGCCCCGGCGCCGCCGAACAGCCCGGCACCAACGGCCGTCTTCTTGGCTTTGACCGACATCTCGCTTTTGGCCAGTGCCATCTCCTCGTGGATGAGGGTGGTCATCTCGTTGGCCAACTCTTTGAGCAGATCGGATACCGACTTGCTATCGGCTTCCATGGTGGGCTCCTTCCTCCGCTCCGGACGGTGCTCGATCCCCCCTTAGCCTCGATCCACCGATGAAGTGTCGGTGATGTAGGGGACCATCCAACAGAAAAGCCTCCTGGGCAAGGAGGATCGCGGTGTTCTACGCCGGTGATCGCCTTGTCCCGAGGAGGCACTTTCTGTGAGTCGAGT
>DASZNC010000176.1:0-31686 GCA_035551615.1 Acidimicrobiales bacterium | reverse complement strand
TCCTGTTTCCTGGTGAAGCACCCGAGCCAGCTGGCCGACGCCAAGGCCCAACTGTGCCGGGACTGCGTATAGCGCTTAGGATCCCCTGATGACCGAAATGCCCAAGCCGATCGACACGGCCCTCGACCTGCTCGTGTACGTCCCGGTCGGCCTGGCGATGACGGCCGCCGAGGAGCTGCCCAAGCTGGCGGCCAAGGGCCGCACCCGGGTGCAGAACCAGTTGATGGTGGCCCGGGTGGTCGGCCAGTTCGCGGTGACCAAGGGTCGCCAGGAGATCGAGCGCCGGTTCACACCGGCCCCAGCCCCCCCGGACGCCGAGCCGGTGGTGGCGTCGGAGCCGGAGCCGCCGGCCGATTTCGACGAGATGACGGCCAACGGCTCCGAGCACCACGGCGCCGCGAGCAACGGGTCAGGGGTCAGCGGTTCGGCCAACGGGGCGGCCGGCAACCGCTCGGGCGGCCGCGGTTCCGGCCGGCACCTGACGGCGCTGCCGGGCGCGGATGTGACCGAGGGGTCCGACGAGGTGACCGTGTCGACGGTGGGCGACCTGCCGGCACCGGAGCCGGTAACGGCCCCCTCTGCCGGTGAGTTGGCCATCCCCGGCTACGACTCGCTGTCGGCGTCCCAGGTGCTGCAGAGGCTGCCCGGCCTGAGCCAGGACGAGCTGGCCGCGGTGGCCGCCTACGAGCAGGCGCACCGGGGTCGGCGCACCATTCTCAACCGGATCGACCAACTCCAGGGCCAGTAGGGCCGACGGCGCCGGTGGAGTCCGCCCGCCCGGCCACGCCGGACGACCTGGCCGATCTCAGCCGGCTCTGGGCCCACGCCGTGTCCGAGCTGGAGGGCCAGCGCGGTGGGGGGCCGCTGGCCGGCACCTTGACCAGAGATGACCTGGCCGGCTGGTTGACCGCCGCCCTGGCCGACCCCGACCGCCGCCTCTACCTGGGATTCGTCGACGGCCACGCCGTCGGCCTGGGTTCGTTGTGGGCGGATCGGGACCGGCCCGACCCCCTGGGCCAGCTCGAGCTGGTGTTCGTGGAGCCCGACTTCCGCAAGATCGGGGTGGCCGAAGCGATGGTGGATCTGGCCATGGCCCAGTGCCAGGAGTGGGGCATGACCGGCATCGACGCCCCCGCCCTGCCCGGGAACCGCAACGCCAAGTCGTTCTTCGAGGTGCACGGATTCCAGGCCCGTCTGTTGATCATGCACCGCCGCCTACCCGTGGCCGGGTCCGACTGACCGCTCGCCCGGTTCCCGCCGGTGCCGGCCCGACCCGAGCGGGCTCGGCCGGTCTGGCGTTCGGGTAGCGTCGGCTTCTGGTGGTTTCTGGATGAGCGGCCGGCCCGAGGTGTGCGTAGGCGCCATCGCCGTATTCGAGGGCAGCATCCTCATGGTGCGGCGGGGGAGAGGACCGGCCCAGGGCACCTGGTCGGTGCCCGGTGGCCGGGTGGAGGAGGGCGAGAGCCTGGCCGAGGCGGTTGTGCGGGAGCTGGCCGAGGAGACCAGCCTGGACGGCGTCTGCGAATCCCTCGTCGGCTGGGCCGAACGCATCGGGCCCGGTTTCCACTACGTCATCTTGGACTTCGCCGTGACGATGATGACCGATGCCGACCCGGTCGCCGGCGACGACGCGGCCGAGGCCCGCTGGGTGCCCCTCTCCGACGTGGCCGACCTGACCCTGGCCGACGGCCTGGCCGAGTTCCTGCACGACCACGGCATCCTCGAGACCTTCAGCTGACGCCCGGGCGGGCGCGGCGGCGCCCGGGTGCCCCGTCCGCTCGCCGGCGGCCGCCCCCCCTTGTGGGTGCGGGGTCCGTCCTCTGACCGGGGCCGGAGGGCACCAGGGCCATTCTCTGTTAACTTTTGTTAACTTTGTAGAATAATCAAGGATGTTCTCTCATTTTCATACAAAGTTGTAAGTTTTTAACAGATTTCGAGTCGCCGTGCGGGTACGGACCGGCTCGGGCAGGTCGACGGTGTGGCGGCGGTGTGAGCCCGACCTCGGCCGCAGAGGCGGCGGCTCGGTCGAACGGAGGCGGGAGGACGACCCGCCGGGCGTCAGGCGCCAGCCGGCGGTGCGCCGTCGCCGGCGGATTCCGGGGCCGGTGTCGGACCCGAGTCCGCCGGGTCCGAGCCCGCCGGCTCCGCCAGGTCCGAGCCCGCCGGCTCCGCCGGGTCCGAGCCCGCCGGGCCCGACTCCGCCGGGTCCGACTGCGCCGGGGCGTCGGCCGGGATGGCGGGGGATGCGGCCGCCGTCTCCGCCGGATCGTCGGTCGCCGGAACGTCGCCGGCTGAACCGGCCGCCGGAACGTCGCCGGCCGAACCGGCCGCCGGAACGTCGCCGGCCGAACCGGTCGCCGGAACGTCGCCGGCCGAACCGGTCGCCGGCGCCTGCTCTCCGGCCGGCTGCTCCCCAGGCGTCGTGGCGTCGGCTGCGATGGTGGGGGATTCGCCGGACGTCTCCGCCGGCGCCGGGGTTACGGGGTCGTCATTGGTCGAGCCGGACGTCTGCTCGATCTGATCGGTGGCCGGTGCGTCAGGAGCGGCCGGGGCGTCGTCGCCGGCCGAGGGCAGGCCCTCGGACCGCCTCGGTCGGGCGGGCGCCGGTCGGGGAGCCGGGCGCTTTCGGGCACCCGACGGGGCCGGGGGCGGCGGGATGGTGACACCGAGCATCTTGGCCAGAGCCGGGATGCTGCCGGAGTACTGGTGGGCCGCCTTGCGCAGCTCGGGCGGGGCCTCGGCCGGGAGGCCGGCCGGGACGACGTTGCGCCGGATCGGGGACTCGGCCACCGCCTCCAGGATGGAGGCCCACAGGTCGGGTGCGGTGTCGGGCGACATGGTGGCGCCGGCCGCATCGGTGAGGCGGCTGCTCAACTCGGCGTCGAGCCGGGCCGACGCGTCGGGCGGACGGGAGGACAGGCGCACCGCCCGCACCACGCGGCCGGCGTCGAGCTGGGCCGTGATGTCGCTGACCCAGTCGGTGTGCATCTTGGCCACCCGCTGGTCGATGGCCTCCCGCAGACGGGTGGCCAGGGCCCGGGTTTCGTCGTCGCGCGCCTGGTCGGCGCCGGCCACGACCGAGCGGAGGTCGCGCATGGAGATGTCGTCTATACCGGCCACGGCCGCCTCGGCCCGGTCCCGCCATTCGGCCGCCCGCAGCGGCGGCAGCAGACCTTCGGCCAGGGCGAGCAGGGCTTCGGTGTTGGGCGCCGGGCGCCCTTCGGCCTCGGCCTTCTCCCGCTCCAGGTGCAGGGCGGTCCGGACGGCCGGGATGCCGCCTCGCAGCAGTTGCTCGGCGATCGCCTGCTGCTCGGGGGCGAGCGAGTCCATGACCGCCTTGCGGTGGGCGGAGCCGGGGTTGAGCCGCTTGGCCCGCGACCTCTCGGCCTGCGAGGAGGTCCGGTTGGGTGCGGGCCGACGTTCGCCGTCGCTGCGAGGCGGCCGGTTGCCGGCGCCATCGCGGCGGGGGCCCTCCCGCTGGGGGCCGTCCCGGTGCTCGCCGTCACGCCGGGGCCCTCCGGTGCGTTCACGATCGTCGCGGGTCCGACGACCGGCATCGCCGGTGCCGCCCTCGCCGCCCGGCCGGGCCGGACGGTCGCGCCGGGGGCCGCCAGGGGCGCCGTCGCGCCGGGGGCCACCCGGGGCCCCGTCCCGACGGCCGCGATCCTCGCGCGGCCCGCCGGAGCCGCGACGGTCGTCGCCGTCACGCCGACGATCCCGCCGGTCGCTCCGGCCGACCAGTTGGGTGGTGACACCAGGGGTATCGGCCCGACTGGGGCCGATGATCTCGATCCGCTGGGGTTCCGCCTTCTTGTCGGTCCGGGGGGCGACGACCGAGATGATCACGATTCCTTCGAGTTCGAACTCGGCCTCGGCGCGCAGGACCTCACCGGTCTTGGCGCCGTCATGGAGCAGCTGGCCGTCGAGGACACCCTTCGGCTCGCGTGCGCCCGCGGCGCGCCAGGTCCAGGTGCCGTCCGGACGCGCGCTAGTCAGCTCTATTTCGATACGGCGGGGCACAGGTACTTACGCTACTTGAGGATTAGCCTCCTCGCGATGGCCGATACACCGCTGCTCATGGTCCACGGTTTCGCCTCGTCGTTCGAACGCAACTGGCGCGAACCGGGGTGGGTCGATGTCCTGCAGGAGGAAGGCCACGACGTCCGGGGCGTGGATCTCCTCGGCCACGGCGAGGCGGCCAAGCCGGTCGATCCGGAGGCCTACCGCGACCTGCACGAAGGCGTCGTCGCCGCGCTGCCCGACGGTGTCACTGACGCACTCGGGTTCAGCATGGGCGGTCAACTGCTCCTGCGGGTCGCCGCCCGCGTGCCGGAGCGGTTCCACCGGATCGCTATTGGCGGCGTCGGTGACAATATCTTCACCGCCTCGGGCGGAGAGGCGGCGGCGTCGGCCATCGAGTTGGGCCGGGCCGAGGAGACCGGCCACGAGGCCATGGGGGCGTTCGCCCGGTTCGCCCAGGCCCCCGGCAACGATCCGGCCGCCCTGGCCGCCTGCATGCGCCGACCCCACGATCCGATCACCGAGGACGAGGTGGCCCAGGTCAAGGTCCCGGTGCTGGTGGTCCTGGGGGACCGGGACTTCGCCGGGCCGGCCGATCGCCTGATGCAGGCGTTGCCGGATGCCAGGTTGGTGATGTTGACCGGGGCCGATCACTTCGGGACGCCGAAGGATTTCCGCTTCATCGATGCGGTCGTCGAGTTCCTCCGCGACTAGATTCCACCGGATGGGTAGAGGAGCACGTTCGACCGTCCGCTGGAAGCACGACCGGATCCGGCGTAAGAAGGCACGTGACGCCCGGGCCAAGGTGACCAAGGGCGAGGCCCGCAAGGCGACCGCCGCCGGCTAGCCACACCCCGGCGAGACGAGCGCCCTGCCCCCCGATCGCGACCGCCCGCCGGTCCTAGTTCTTCGGTTCCGGCCGGTTGGGCGTCCAGGCCTTCCTGGCCGGCACCCGGCCGGTACGCATCCGCCAGTACGCCTCCCAGTCGCCCGAAGCGGAAGCACCGACCGGCGTGGGGGCGAGCGGCCCCAGATCCTCGTAGCCGTCGAAGGTCTCCGATGCAGAGGGGCGTTCGGCGGAGAGGGCCACTGCTTTGTCCGCGTGGGCATCGGCCCGCTTGGCCGCCCTCTCGTCGGCGCGGATCCACTGCCAGAAGATCGGGATGAACCCGAGCAGGGTGGCCGCTTCGGTCGAGATCCACAGCAGGCCGCCGCCGGCGTGGGTCGATGACAGCGAGTACATCGAGGCGATCGACGTGTGCGACGACAGGATGGCCAGGCCCAGGATGACCTCCGGCGGCCCGCCCAGCAGGATGTTGACCATGCGGGCGCCGTAACCCATGCGCCAGTGCACGATCGGATCGAGGCCGACCATCGGCCACCAGTAGAGGGTCGCCCCGAACAGGAACACGACGTTCATCACGTCCATGAGCCACATGTGGTCCATCGAGGTCTGGATCAGCGAGCTCAGGAAGAACGTGAACATGACGCCGAAGTACATGGCCCACACGATCACCGGGAAGGTGAGCAGGGCGAACGGACGGGACCGCAGGACGCCCAGCCACAGCGATTTAGTCCGGCGGCTGGATGTCTGCAGCAGCAGGGTGGACGGTGCGCCGAGGGCCAGCAACGGGGGAGCCACGACCATCAGCAGCAGGTGCTGGATCACGTGGGCCTCGAAGTAGGTGGCGGTGAAATAGGCCACCGGGGACTGGATGGCCAGGTCGATGGTGACCAGGCCGGCCAGGAAGCAGGCCACCCGCTGGCGGGGCCAGCGCCGGCCCCGGGCGGCCAGTTGCCAGTCGGCCCGCAGGTACCAGTAGGCGACGGCCAGGAGAACGGCCACCGTCAGCAGGGCGAACGGGCCGTCCTGCCAGCGGGTCAGGGCGGCGTGGACGCTCCAGTGGACGGGCAGCATCGGCATGGGCGGATCCCGAGCGTACCCCTGGGGTCGTGCTACCGAGAAGCCAGGGCGTCGAAGGCCATCGGGGCGGCGCCCAGGATGGTCACGCCGACCGCGGCCAGGGCAGCCACCGCCCGCAGGGCATACGCCGGTTCGGCGGCCAGCCGGTCGGGCCAGCGGGCCGGGGGGGTGACCGGGGCGACGGCGGCGGCCGGCACCGTGCGGACCAGGGCCACGTAGCCGGCCACCAGCAGCAGGGCCCACGGCACGGCCGTGTTCGGGTCGGTGCCGATGCCGCCCAGAAAGCCCAGGTCCTGGATGAGCACCCACTCGGCGGTGGCGAACACCAGACCGGCGATGACGCCGAGGCGGGCCAGGGCCGGACGGCCGACCAGCAGGGCGGCGCCGATGACGACCAGGGCGGACACGGCGAACAGGTTGACGGCCCAGCCGTGGGCGGCGTCGAAGGATGCGAACCGGCCGACAGCGTGGGCCAGGAGCGGGGGCTGGGGCGTCTGGGCCATGTCGTGGACCATGGCCGACAACGTTCCGCGCCGTTGCCCCTGCCAGAACCCGCGGCCGGGCCACGCTTGGAGGAGGGCCATGGCCAGGAGGAAGACCCCGTTGAGGCGGGTGATCAGGCGTCCGGTGCCGGACCCGGTCCAGGCGGTGTCGGGCAGGGCGATCAGCCCGCCGGCGATGGCGTAGATCAGGGCCGATCCGGGGGCGCCGGTCAGGAAGCTGAGCCCGGATCCGAACACCTGGCCGAACGCCTCGGCGCCGGCCCAGATGATCAGTCCCCACGCCGCGCCGGCCAACCCGGCCGCCCTCGACCAACGGCCGGCCGGGGCGACCAGCATCCAGACGCCGATGCCGATCTGGATCCAGACGGCGGCGGCCGCAGCCGTGGCCGGGTGGGAGCTCCACACCCGGCTGGCGTCGGCCACCATGTGCTGGATCCATACCGGCGACGACTGGGCCGCCGGCTTGATCACCTGCGGCACCAGGCTGTTGGGCATCGACGCCTGGCCCTGGAGGACGCCGTCGAAGATCCAGAGCAGCCCGAAGCCGATCCGGAGCAGGCGCCGGGCCGGCGCCTCCGGTGTCTCCGCTGCCGCGCCGGTCGGTCCTATCTGACCGCCGGCCGCCCGCTCCAGTTGGGCCCGCCGGGTGAGGCTCCAGGCGATGAGGACCACGAGGCCCAGGGCCAGGACGACCAGGCCCTGGTGGAACAGGTCCCGTTGAAAGGCGACTATGACGGCATGGTCACGGTGACCGTTGCCCATGCCTGTCATCAGGGCACGACGTTAACTGCCGGCCGGCCGGCGCCCCCGGCGGGCGGCGCGGGTGGCCGGCTCGCGGTGGGGGGCCGCGTTGGATCGGGCCGCAGTCGTCGGTGGGTCGCCCATGTGGCCCGGCCCAACGCGTGAACGGGCGCGTTCGGGGGCCATTCGAAATCGGCGGCCATTCGAGTGGACCGTCAGAGCGCGCCATTCGACGTTCCGACGGTCCAGGTGGTGCCGGGCGCCACAACTGTGGACCAGATGCACGCGCTCACCGGGGCCGCTCGGCGCGCTTGACACATGTCGATATGGACATATATTAAGGGAGGTGGCCCGTTCCCCAACGACCTCGGACGTGTTCAACGCCATCGGCGATGCCCATCGGCGCCGGGTCCTCGACGCCCTGATCGCCGGGGAGAAACCGGTCGGCGACATCGTGGTCGGGCTGGCCATGCCGCAGCCGCAGGTGTCCAGGCACCTCCGGGTGCTGAGCGAGGTGGGCCTGGTCAGCTGCCGCAAGTTCGGGCGCCGCCGGCTGTACCGCCTGGAGACGGACCGGCTGCGGCCGCTGCACGACTGGCTGGGCCAGTACGAGCAGGTCATCAACGACCGGCTGGACCGCCTCGGCGACTATCTGCACGAGCTACAAGGACAGGGAGATCATCAGTGACCATCCATCGGCATCGACCCGCCATCGTGACCTTTCCGAGCGACCTGGAGATCGTCACGACCCGGGAGTTCGACGCCCCGATCGAACTGGTCTACGACGTGCTCACCCGGCCCGAGCACGTCCGCCACTGGTTCGCCCCGTTCCAGGACCAGGTGACGGTGTGCGACATCGACCTTCGGGTCGGGGGTCTCTACCACATCGTGTTCGTGACCCCGGAGGGGACCGAGTGCTCGTTCCGCGGCACCTACCTGGAGCTCGCGCGGCCGACCCGGCTGGTCGACACCTGGTTGTTCGACGGCTGGCCCGACGCCGAGGCGGTCGAGACGGTCGAACTGGTGGAGGCGAAGGGCCGCACCCGGCTCACCAACACGCTGGCGTTCCGGGACCAGGCCGGACGTGACCACATGACGGCCACGGACGGCCAGGAGGACAGCTTCGACAAGCTGGAGCGGTATCTGTGGTCCCTGCAGGACTCAGTGGGTTGAACCGGGCTGAACCCGTGCCATATTCCGGATAACTGTGATTATCCGGAATCAGTCCAGGTGTCCGACCGACAACTGGAACGATCCGGCCTCCGCCCATCCCCGAGCGGCAGCCGACCCACCGGTACCCTGGACAACCGTCGTGGCGTCGAAACCCGGTCTCACCGTGCGCCGGCGGATCACGCCGCAGTCCGGCCTGGGTGACGCCGTCGATGCCTGGCTGGTCCATCTGGGGGCGGGCAAGCCGTCCCCCGCCACCCTCAACGGATACCGCCGGGACCTCGAGGGCATCTCCTCCCGCCTGGCCGTACTGGAAGGGCATGTGGGGGCCACTCCGGACGGGCAACCGCCCCCGGGCGCCGGCCGGCTGGTCGCCCTCGACCACCTCGACCGGCAGGCCCTGGTGGCCGCCTTCTCCTCGTGGGCCTCGGATCACGCCGCTGCGTCGGTCCGCCGGGCCCACTCGGCGTGGTCCAGCTTCTACGACTACCTGGTGGCCGAAGGCGTGGTCGACGGCAACCCGATGGCCGCCGTGCCCAAGCCGAAGACGCCGTCGACGCTGCCCCGTTCCATCCGGGCCCCTGACGCCGTCCGCCGCCTGTTCGAGACGGCCGCCCAGCCGGACAAGAGGGCCCGGGATCCGTGGCCGGCCCGCGATCTGGCCCTGGTGGCGGCGTTCTGTGTCACCGGCATCCGGGAGGCCGAGGCGGCCGGACTATCGGTCGGCTCTCTGGTCGGCGTTCCCGGCGACCGTCGTGTAGAGGTCAAAGGAAAGGGCGGGAAGGTGCGCCCCATCCCCATCGACCGGGCCCTGGACGACGTCCTGGCCCGCTACATGGACGAAAGGAAGCGCCGGTTCCCCAAGGACGAACTGGACCATCCGGCCACTCCCCTGTTCGTCGACACCAGGGGCCGGCGCATGACCGTCGATCAGATCCAGTACCTGATCGAGAAGCTGTACGTACGGGCCGGGATACGGGCCCAGGTGCCGGCCGGCGCGCTGGTCCACGCCCTGCGCCACACATTCGCCACCGCCGCCCTGGAGGCCGGGGCCGACGTCGTCGAGCTGCAGGAGCTGCTCGGCCACGCCAGCCTGGAAACCACCCGCCGCTACCTGTCGGCCACGGCCCAGGGCCTGCGGGAGGTCATCAGGAGCCACCCCGGCCAGGCCGCCCTCCGGGATGCGGTTCCGAATCCCTAGCCGGACGTCGGTCGTAACCACCGGGGTGCTGACCGCCTTGTCGGTCGGCGCGGTGATCGCCCACGATCCGGGCCGCATGCTCGGTCAGGCGTTGTGGCGCGACGAGAACTGGGTGGCGGTCACGCTGCGGGTGCCGATCGGCCGGCTGCCGGCGCTCACGTCGACCACCCCCCTGCTGTTCACCGCCCTGCTCCGGCTGACCCCGCATGCCGATCCGTCCCAGCTCCGGCTCCTTCCCCTGGCCTTCACAGTGGCTGCCATCTGGGCCGCTTACCTGCTGGGACGGCAGTTGGGAATGACGCCGATCACGGGGATCGGATTGGCCGCGGCGACCGCCTTCGCGCCGGCCCTGCTGCTGCGGCACGATCTGAAGCAGTACACCGCTGAGGCTTTCGTCGCCGTGCTCCTGGTCTGGTTGCAGGCCCGACTCGAGCGGGACTGGACGCGACCCCATCTGCTGGCCCTGTGCGGGGCGCTCGCCGCCAGTCCGTTGCTCGCCAACGGCGCCGTGTTCCTGGCGCCGGCGGTCGTGGCCGGGATCGTCTTCAGCGTGGTCGTCCGGCGCCGGTGGGAGCACCTGCCGGAGATCCTGGTCGGAGGCGGGGCGGCCCTGCTGATCGACCTGTTTCTGCTGATCGGCGTCGACCGGCGGGGCGACACCGCTTCACTTCGGGCCTACTGGGACAACTACTACGTGCCGACCGATCACGGTCTCTCAGTCGCCTTGTCCTTCATCCGCTCGCACGCCCACAGCGAGCTGTCCGCCGTCGGGTTGGGTCCGTCCCTCGCCGTCGTGGTGCTCGTCCTGCTCGGCCTGATCGCGCTGGCCCGGTCGGCCGCCCCCGGCCTGACGCTGGTCCTGCCCATCTGCGCCGTGGAGCAGGTGGCGGCGGCCACCCTCCACCAGTACCCGCTGTGGGACGAGCGGACCTCGACCTGGTTCACCCTGATGATCTTCCTCACGGCGGTGGGTGGACTGGTCGGCGCCGCCCGGGCCGCGGTCCGGTTGGTCGCCGGCGCCGGCCGTCGCGCCCGGCCGGTGGGTCTGGCCATGGGCGTGGGCCTGATCGCCACCCTGACCGCGCTCGCCCACCCGTACTCCCGAGCGGTGGACCAGGCGGTTCGCACCCGCACCCCGTTGGAGGACGTGCACGGCCAGACCCAGACCATCCTGGCCGACTACCGACCGGGTGACGTGGTCGTGGCCAATACCGACGCCGGCTTCGGCCTGGCCGTCTACTGGCCGGCGCAGCCATCCCTGGTGACCGATCTGGCCCGTCTCGAAACCTTCCGGGTGACCTATCCTCCGGCCGCCCGCGTAGTGGTGGCGGCGACGATCTCGACGCCGGCCGAGCTGGCCGCTGTGGATCAGGCGGTGAGCATGGCGACCGCCGGCCACGGCCGGGTCTGGATCGTGCTGTCGCACTGGCACACGGCCGAGCGGGCCACGATGATGAAGGCTCTGGCCGACCATGGCCGGATAACCACGCCGGACCACCAGCACGGCCTGGAGAACGTGATGCTGCTGACCCTCGGTCGTGCGGCCGGGACGCCGGCTACCGCCGGGGCCGGGACGCCGGCTACACCCCGTGCCGGGACGCCGGCTACGGCCGGGCCTGCCCCTGCCGGGCCCGCCACTCCGCCAGCGCCTGGCTGACCTCGTTGGTGAAGGCCGCGCCCAGCGCCGGGTCGGCGAACCGCTCGAACGCCAGGCGCTGGTTGGCCACCCGTTCGGCCTCGACCGCCGGGCCGCCGGCCAGAACCTCCCGGGCATGGCGGACGATGTCGGCCGACGTGCGGTAGGTACGGCAGCCCTCCCCTGCGACGTAGGTGGATTCGATCCGGTCGGGGACGATCACCGACGCGCCCGCGAACATCCCCTCGATGATCGAACGGGGCATGCCCATCTCGCCGACCGGGATCTTCGAATAGAGCACGACGGCGGTGCGACCCAGCAGTTCCGCGACCTGGTCATGTGGCACATCGACCGACAACATCACCGGAGCACCGGTCTCGGCGATGAGCCGGCGGATCTCCCCCGGCATGTGCTCCTCGGCATGGGTGACCCCGACGATGATCCGGCAATCGACGCCCTCCATCGCCAACTCGGCGAACGCGGCGATCACGGTGGGCCAGTCCTTCTTGGGCAGCGCGGCGGAGGCCGACAGGACTATCCGCCGGTCGCGGCCGGCGTCCCGGTAGGCGTCCGTGCCGGTGAGAAGGGGCACGAGCGACCGGGCACCCGGCACCCTGGCGGCATGGTGGGGGTAGCACCAGGCGCCGATGCACAACGGGTGTTCCAGTAGCCGGGCCACCCGATCGGGATCGAAGTCGAAGGAATGCACCCTCACGCCGAAGGGGATCCCGGCTTCTTCCAGATTGGCGATGGTGGCCTCGGCGAATGTGGCCCAGAACACCATGAGCAGGTCGGGCCGGAACTCGGTCACCGCTTGGCCCAGACTGCGGTAGAGGGTTTGTTCGACGCGAGCCGACGACGGCGTCCATTTGTCGCAGGACCAGGCCAACTCGACCCCGTTGTCGGCCAGCGCCTGCATCTCCTCTCCGACGTAGGTCTCGGGGGTCAAAGGAAACAGTGAGTTGTGACCGAGCACCCGCAGCGGTCGGGCCTGTCGCATCTTGGTCCGGATGCGTTCTTCGGAGACGGCATAGTGCCTGGCCCGGCTGATGCGGTTCGGAGCGTCGGTTTCGTAGTGGACGGCGACCACCGGGACTTCGACCGGCGCCCGGGCGGTCGTCAGGCGGAGGATGAGGTCCCAGTCGACCAGAGCCTGCAGATCCTCGTCGAATACGGCCTCGTCCAGTTCCCGGCGGTGGGCCAGGGTCCCCAGATCGATGTAGTTGCCGGCCTCGAGTCGGTTCCGGTCGAACCGTTCCATGTGGAGAACCGGGTGGTCGTAGTCCGAGTTGGTCTCGGCGTCGACCAGGCGAGCCCCGTACAGAACGTCCAGGTCGGGCCGGCGCGAGACCTGCCAGGCGACCGCCTTGAGCCACATGGGCGTCATCAGGTTGTCGTCATCGAGGTAGCAGACGAACTCGCCGGTTGCCGCCCGCAGGCCGGCGTTGCGGGCGGCGGCCACCCCGCGGGCCGGCGTCGACAGGGCCGAGATGCGCCGGTCGGCGGCGGTCAACTGGGCCAGCAACTCCTGGGTGCCGTCGGTGCTGCCGTCATCGATGACGATCAGCTCCCAGTTCCGGTAGGCCTGCCCCTGCACGGATGCGATGGCCCGAGCGAGCCGGTCGCACCGGTTCCTGGTGGCCAGGACGACGGAGATCAGGGGCTCGTTCGCCAAAGCCGTTCCGGTCACCCAGGATGTGACCCGGTTGACCCGATGATCGAGGGCCAGTTGCTCGGTCTGGGCCTGCAGCCCGGCCAGGACCTCGTCCAGCCGGTGCAGCCTGGACACCACTTCGCCGGTGGTGATGTCCCGCTGCGCGAAACCGTGCTCCATGTGCTGGATCAGTTCGGCCGCCGAGCGGGTCGTCTCCCCGTGCAACGCCTCGATCCCCCCGGCCAGGTCGACCATGCGGGCGTTGAGCTCTCCGTGGGTTCTGAGCATCTCCGGCTCGAGCCGGTCGACGACCGACTCGACCTGGTCGACGCGTAGTAATGACCGGGCCCGGCCGACGACGGCGTTGCGCCCCCCGCCCGTCCGGGCGCCCTCCTGCAGGAGGTGGATCTCGTGGCGCAGAACGCCCAGTGCCCCCTTGAGTCGCATTTGCCTCATCTCGTCGATCGCCCGATGGCTCGGTCCCGGAGCCAGGGGATGCTATCTGTGAACGGGCTGAGACAGGCTGGGTCTCGTACGTTCAGCCGGTCGATCTGATCATTGCGTCCCACATCGGCATCAGGGCCCGAGGGCACCGGAGACACACCGCCGAGTCGGCTGCCTCCAGTTAAGATGCCCGGACACAATCGATAGCCGTTGAGCTCGGGCGGGAGAGTTCCCGCTCCCGGTCGGACCGGGCAACGGGGCGCCGAAGGAGCAAGGACTCCCCCGAACCTCTCAGGCACCCGTACCGTTCGAGCAAGGCAACTCTGGAGAGCAGGGCCGGACGTCCGACCCTCACCTACGGTGCAAACCGCCGGTCACGGCGGCGAATCTCTCAGGTCCAGCACAGAGGGGAGGCCGAACGAGCAGAGGAGATCCCCAGTGCCCGCCGCCCGCCCCTTCGTAGACCGCCACATCGGCCCCTCGACCGCCGACCATCTGCGGATGCTCGAGACCCTCGGGTACTCCTCGATCGATGAGCTGATCGATGCCGTCGTCCCGGCCAGCATCAGGGAGGTCGACCTCGACCAGCCGGGCGCCGGCCGGCCGGTCGCCGCGTCGGAGGAGGAGGTGGCGGCCGAACTGGTGGCGCTGGCCGGCCGTAACCGGGTTCTGACCCCGATGATCGGGCTCGGCTACAGCGACACCGTGACCCCGGCGGTCATCCGGCGCAACGTCCTCGAGAACCCGTCCTGGTACACCGCCTACACGCCTTATCAACCGGAGATCAGCCAGGGCCGGCTCGAGGCCCTGTTGAACTTCCAGACGATGGTCTCCGACCTGACCGGCCTGCCGGTGGCCAACGCCTCGTTGCTGGACGAGGCGACCGCCGCGGCCGAGGCCATCTCGCTCCTCCGCCGGGCCGGTAAGGGTGATCTGGTCGTGATCGACGAGGACGCCCTCCCCCAGTCCATCGCCGTGGTCACCTGCCGGGTCGAGGCCACCGGCGGGTCGGTCGTGGTCGCCGATCCGGCCGGGCCGCTGCCCGACGGGGTCACCGCCGTCCTGGTGCAGTATCCCGGGGCGAGCGGCCGGGTGCCGGACCTGGACCCCGTCATCGCCGCCGCCCACGACGCCGGCGCCCAGGTCGCCGTGGCCGCCGACCTGCTCTCGTTGGCGCTACTCGTACCGCCGGGCGAGGTCGGAGCCGATGTGGTGGTCGGGTCGTCGCAGCGCTTCGGGGTACCTCTCGGCTTCGGTGGCCCGCACGCCGCCTTCATGGCCATCCGTGAGGGCCTGCAGCGGAACCTGCCCGGGCGCCTGGTCGGGGTGTCACTCGACGCCGACGGCCAGCCGGCGTTCCGCCTGGCGCTGCAGACCCGGGAGCAGCACATCCGTCGGGACAAGGCCACTTCCAACATCTGCACCGCACAGGTCCTGCTGGCCGTCATGGCCTCGATGTACGCGGTCTACCACGGCCCCGAGGGCATTGAGGCCATCGCCCGCCACGCCCATGCCAGCGCCGCCCGCGTGGCCGAATCGCTGTCCTCCGGCGGCGTCCGCGTCGTCCACGACTGCTTCTTCGACACCGTGCTGGCGGCGGTTCCCGGTCGGGCCGCCGAAGTGGTCGCCACCGCTCGCCAGGCGGGGATCAACCTCCGGCCGGTCGACGATGACCTGGTCGCCGTAGCCTGCGACGAGCGCACCACCGTCGCCCACCTCGAGGCGGTGGCGGCGGCGTTCGGCGTGGCCCTGCTCCCCTCCTCAGGAGCGGACCGGATCCCGGTCGAGCGGCGACGGACTTCGGCCTACCTGACCCACCCTGTCTTCTCCGCTCACCGGTCGGAGACGGCGATGCTCCGTTACCTGCGGCAACTGGCCGACAAGGACTTCGCCCTCGACCGGGGCATGATCCCGCTCGGCTCGTGCACCATGAAGCTCAATGCCACGACCGAGATGGAGCCGGTGAGCCTGCCCGGCTTCGCCGGGCTGCACCCCTTCGCCCCGCCCGAGGACACGGCCGGCTACCGCCAGCTGATCGGGCAGCTGGAGGCCTGGCTGGCCGAGATCACCGGTTACGACCAGGTGTCGGTCCAGCCCAACGCCGGGTCCCAGGGCGAGTTGGCCGGATTGCTGGCCATCCGCGACTGGCACCGCTCGCGAGGCGACGAGCGCCGCGACGTCTGCCTGATCCCGACCTCGGCGCACGGGACCAACCCGGCCAGCGCGGCGATGGCCGGCATGCGGGTCGTGCCCGTGGCCTGTGACCGTCAGGGCAACGTCGACCTCGACGACCTGCGGTCCAAGGCCGATGCCCACGCCGCTGATCTGTCCGCCCTCATGATCACCTACCCGAGCACCCATGGGGTCTTCGAGCCGGCGATCGACCAGATCTGCTCGGTGATCCACGATCACGGCGGCCAGGTCTATCTGGATGGCGCCAACCTCAACGCCCTGGTCGGGCTGGCCCGGCCCGGACGTTTCGGTGCCGACGTTTCGCACCTCAATCTGCACAAGACGTTCTGCATCCCCCATGGCGGAGGCGGCCCGGGTGTCGGGCCGGTGGCCGTCCGCCGGCATCTGTCCCCCTTCCTACCGAACCACCCGCTGTCGGCGGAGGCCGGCCCGGTCACCGGTGAACCGATCGCCGCCGCCCCCTGGGGATCCGCCGGCATCCTGCCCATCTCCTGGGCGTACATCCGCCTGATGGGCTGGGACGGGCTCCGGCGGGCCACCGAAGCGGCCATCCTGTCCGCCAACTACCTGGCCCGCCGCCTCGACGCCTACTTTCCGGTCCTGTACGCCGGCGATCGGGGCCTGGTCGCCCACGAGTGCATCCTCGACCTCCGTCCCCTCACCAAGGAGACCGGTGTCACCGTCGACGACGTGGCCAAGAGGCTGATGGACTACGGGTTCCACGCCCCGACCATGAGCTTCCCTGTGGCCGGGACATTGATGGTCGAGCCGACCGAGTCGGAGTCGATCGAGGAGTTGGACCGCTTCGTCGAGGCGATGGCCGCCATCCGGGCGGAGATCGACCGGATCGCCGCCGGCGAGTGGGACGCCCAGGACAACCCGCTCCGCCAGGCTCCGCACACCGCCGAGTGCATCGCCGGTGAGTGGCCGCACGCCTACTCCCGTACCGAAGCGGCGTACCCGCTCGAGTCGTCGGGAGCCGCCAAGTACTGGCCGCCGGTCAGGCGCATCGACGGTGCCTACGGGGATCGCAACCTGGTGTGCTCGTGCCCGCCGGTGGCCGACTACGTGTGAGGGGCCGGCTCAGTCCTTCTTCTTGGCGACGAAAGGCAGTGCGACGACCGTGGCCGGCACCGACCGGCCGCGCAGATCCAGCTCGACCATCGTACCCGGCGTGGTGTCCGGGGGGAGAAAGGCCAGGGCGATCCCGTGGCCGAGGACAGGCGAGAAGTTGCCACTGGTGATCTCGCCCAGTTTGGTGGCGCCGGCGGAGACGGTCGCGCCCGCCCGTGGCGGCTGGCGGCCTTCCGTCGCCAGACCGGCGAGCAGGCGTCGCACGCCGGCCTGCCTTTCGTGTTCGAGGGCGGGTTGGCCGCAGAAGCCCTCTTCCTTTGACCATGAAACCACCCACCCCAAGCCGGCCTGCAATGGGGTGATGCCGGGACCCAGTTCGTGGCCGTGCAGCGGCAGGGCGGCCTCGAGGCGGAGGGTGTCGCGGGCGCCCAGGCCGGCCGGAACCACCCCGGTGGCCAGTACCGCGTCCCAGAACTCCGGCGCGGCATCGGCCGGGACCGAGCACTCGACGCCGTCCTCGCCGGTGTAGCCGGTGCCGGCCGCCGTGCCGGTCACTCCCTTCCAGGAAAAAGGAGCGACCCGGAACCGCCCCACACCCGCCGCGTCAGGGACGGCCGTGGCCAGGAGCCGCCGGGCGTCGGGACCCTGGATGGCGATCACGGCCCGGTCGGAGGTGACGTCGGTGCCGCCGATGGCCCGGCGTACCCGGGCCGTGTTGGACGCGTTGGGCATGACGTCGAAGGTGTTCTCATCGAGCCACCAGACGATGATGTCGTCGAGCACCGATGCGTCGGTGTCATCCAGCAGGTGGGTGTACTGGGCCCGGCCCGGTGCGATCTTGTTGAGGTCGTTGGTGAGGGTGCGCTGCAACACGGCCCGGGCGTCGGGACCGGTGACGCGTACGGTGCCCAGGTGGCTGACGTCGAAGGCGACCGCCCCCGATCGGCAGGCCTGGTGCTCGGCGATGGTCCCGCCCCCGTAGGACAGCGGCATCTCCCAGCCACCGAAGGGCACCATCTTGGCGCCCAACGCCCGATGCCGGGCATCGAGCGGGGACCTTCGCAGGTCCGAATCGGCTCCGCGTGCGGGTTCGGTCACCCGGACAGATTACTGGTGGGCGGGAGCCCGCTAGTTGGCTTCGGCGACCGGCAGGGAGGTCTGCTCGCCGTGGATGCCCAGCTTGGAGATGGCCGACTTCAGTTCCGACACCAGCGGGTCCAGCGGAACGATGTTGAGCACGGTCTGGCCGCCCTTCAACAAGTCGATGATCTCCTCACCGGTGTGGGCCAGCACCGAACGGCGATCGTCGATGACCAGGTTGGCCGAGCCGATGTCGTCTCCGCTCGAACGCAGGCACTCGATGGCCCGGCGGGCCGCCTGCAGCGACACCCCGGAGTCGAGCAGCCGCTTGATGACCTTCAGCTGAAGCAGGTCGGCGTAGGAGTACACCCGCTGCGATCCGCTTCCCCGGGCCTGGGTGATGGAGGGATGCAACAGGCCGGTGCGGGCCCAGTAGTCCAGTTGGCGGTAGGTGATGCCGACGATGGCGCACACCTGGGGGCCCCTGTATCCGAGATGGCTAGCTTCCGTTTCCCTTGCCACGGGAACCCTCCTGAACCGCGATCGTCATGACAGCAAAGTAGTTACGCCAGTGTGCTCCACAACCGGCGGGGGCGCAAGGGGCGAACTCAGCCGAAGTCCTCGGGCCGGATGCCCTCGATGAAGTCCCGGAACTCCGACACCAGTTCCTCCGCCTCGGCCGCCTCTTCCTCCTCCTCGTCGTCCTCCTCGGGCAGGATGACCCCCTCGGCGTCGAGCAGGTCGTCCTCGGCGTAGATCGGGCACTCCAGCCGCACGGCGAGGGCGACGGCGTCGGAGGGGCGGGCGGAGACGTTGTGGCGGGTCGTGCCCAGGATCATGCGGATCTCGGCGTAGAAGGTCCGCTCCCGCAGTTCGGTGATGACGATGCACTCGACCCGGGCGCCCAGGTCCTCGATGATGTCGCGCATCAGGTCGTGGGTCATCGGTCGGGGCGTCTCGACCCCCTGTTGGGCGAAGGCGATGGCCTGGGCCTCGGCCGGCCCGATGTAGATGGGGAGAGTGCGGCGGTTCCCGCTGGTCTCCTGCAGCAGCAACAGGGGGTTATTGCTCGGAATTTCCACCCGCACTGCACTCAGGTGCATCTCCACCATGGCCAAACGTTACCCGTCTGACCGATCAGCGGATGTCTCGGATGGCCCGCTCGACCAGAGCGGCGCGCATCGCTGCGCCGGCCGCACTCAGCTCGGCCAGCGTCTCGAGCGCCTGGCGCCGGGCCTGGGGGTTGCGCTGGCGGAGCAGGGGCAGGACCACCTGTTGGAACAGATCGGCCTCCCGGTCGGCCGCGTTCTTCCACATGCGCAGATGCCGGGCTTCCACCCCGTGGCCGGAGAACTCGGCGGCGGCCCGGGCCACGGCCAACGCGCTCTCGTCGTAGTAGGGCGTGCCGCCGACCACCGCGTGGGGCGAGATCAGGCCGTACTGCTTCAGTTCGTGGACGACGGCGGCCTCGGTACCTATGGCCGCCGCCAACTCCTCGACCGTGTAGCTCTCGGCCTCGTCGTCGCTCGCCCGCACCGGTGGGCGGGGCCGGGCGGCGGCGATCGGCGGGGCCGGCACCGGCCGGGCCTCCGCTTCCGCTGCGGGTGGTGTCGCGGTGGCCGGTGCAGCCGGGGCCGGGGCGGGGGCGGGTGTGGCGGTGGCCGGTGTGGCGGTGGCCGGTTCCGGCCGGCCCGGGGCGCCCGGCGGGCGGCCTGAGGCCGCCTCGGCGTCGGGCGCCTGGCTGCGCAGTCCGGCGAACAGGCTGGGCGTGGTGGGCAGGGGCCGGGCCGGGACCGCCCGTTCGGCCGCCTTCACCCGGGGCTCGGTGGCGCGCCCGGCCGGTACCACCGCCGTCTCCTCGCCGATTTCGTCGTCCTCGTCGTCGCTGTGTTCGGTCAGCCGGCCGCGGATGACCTTGAGCGGCAGGAAGTGCTCGCGCTGCTGGCGCAGGATCCAGCGCAGGCGCTCGACGTCGTGTTCGTAGAACTTCCGATAGCCGGACGGGGTGCGCTCCGGGTCGACCAGGCCCTGGCTCTCCAAGAAGCGGATCTTGGAGATCGTCACATCGGGGAACTCCTCCCGCAGCAGAGACAGCACCTCCCCGATGGACAGGTGGGAGCGTTCCGTCACGCCTTTAACCACCGAGCATCTCGTGCAGGAATACCAGGCGGAACTTGCCGATCTGCAGCTCGTCACCGCTGTGGATGGACGCCCGCTCGATCCGCTCGCGGTTGAGGTAGGTCCCGTTCAGGGACCCGGCGTCGGTCACGGTGAACTGGCCGTCGGTGTGGCTGACCTCGGCGTGGCGGCGCGACACCGTCACATCGTCGAGGAAGATGTCGCTCTGGGGGTGCCGGCCGATGGTCGTGACCGCATCGCCGAGAGTGAACCGGGAGCCGGCGTTCGGTCCCCGCTTGACGACGAGCAGCCCGACGCCGGCCGGATGGTCGTCGAGCGAGACGGTGATCTCTTCTTCGCCCACCTCGCCGGCCGCTTCGACAGGGGCCAGCGTGATGGTCGTGGTCGCCGGATCACCGGCCGAGAGCCGCTCGAGCACCGCCCCGCAGGACGAGCAGAAGTTGGAGCCCTCGGGATTGCGATGCCCGCAGCGGTTGCAGAAGATCGGGGTCAACGGGTCCCAATCAGCTCTCGATGAGCTCCCGGTATTTCTCGGCTTCGAGCAGGTCGCCCGGCGCCCCCGCCGCGTCCGGCTCGATCACACACAGCCAGCCCTCACCGTACGGATCCTCGTTGAGACGCTGTGGGGCGTCGGCCAGATCCTGGTTTATCTCGGTCACCGTCCCGGTGATCGGGGCGAAGATGTCCGACACCGACTTGGTCGACTCGACCTCGGCGAAGGACTCACCGGCCTTGACCTTGGTCCCCGGTTCCGGCAGCTGGACGAAGACGATGTCGCCCAACGCGTCCTGGGCGTAGTCGGTGATGCCGATTCTCAGGCTGCCGCCGTCCTCGGCGCGGGCCCACTCGTGGTCCGACGTGTAGCGAAGGTCGTCCGGGACGTTCATCCCCCGGAACTTACCGGATCAGGCGCGGAGGATGCTTCGGATCCGGCGGGAGTATTCCTGGGCCCGGGCCTTGGCGTCGGAGTCGGTGGCGGCCTCGGCGTAGATGTGGGTCAGTGGTTCCTCCGGGTCGGGCAGGACCAGCGCCCAGCCGTCGTCGTGGAGCACCTTCACGCCGTCGACCAGCAGCACCTCCCGGTCCTTGGTCCATTCCATGACGGTCCGCATGACCATGCCCTTCTTCTCCCAGGGCGTGACCACCGACTCGTGGGCCAGCCGGACGGCCGGCAGCTTGGCCACTGTCTTGGACAGGCGCTCGCCGACACTGGCCAGCAGGCCCAGGGTCTCGACGAAGGTGGCGACCGCGTCGTAGGCCGGAAGGAACGCCGGGAAGATGTAGCCGCCCTCCTGGCTGGCCGCGAACCGCACGCCGGGCTGGGATGCGACCTCCATGAGCGAGGGGGTCGACAACTTGGTCCACAGCAGCGTGGCCCCGGCCTCGTCGCACATCTGCTCCACGGACCGGCCCACCGACACGGGCAGCGCCACCGTCGGCGGCCCGCTGCCCCGCTTGTCCGCCTCCTGGAGCACCAGTCGCAGCAGCGACATCAGGGCGTGGTCGTCGCTCAGGACGTGTCCGGTGTCGTCGACCAGGGTGATGTACTCGCCGTCGGTGTCGATGACGGCGCCCAGGTGGGCCCCCGACGCCTTCACGAGTGACGACACCTGTTCGGCGTGGTCCCACCGGTTGAACGTGAGTGACTGCCGCGTCGACGCGTACGGGTTGACCGACAGCACCTCGGCCCCCAGCTTGGAGAGCACGTTGGGCATGACGAAGCTGGCCGCCCCGTAGGCGTAGTCGAGCACCACCTTGAACCGGGCCGCCCTGATGGCCTCCACGTTGACGTTCTCCATCAGGCGGGCGGTGTAGAACTCGGCGGTCCGGACCGGGAAACGCAGATCGCCGATCTCGCCGGCCAGCGACCGCCTGTAGTCCTCGCGGTAGAAGAGGCGTTCGATCTTCTTCTGGGTGACCTCGGAGACGTCGATCCCGCCGGCGTCGAAGAAGCGGATTATCACCGACTGCGGGTCCTCGCGCGACAGGCGCACCGACATGCCGCCGTCGCCGTTCTCGTTGCGCACCCCGAAGCGGGTGACCGGGACGGTGGCCACCTCGAGGTCGGCGACGTCGATCCCGGCCGCGTTGAGGCCGACCATCATGGCCCGCTTCAGGACACGGGCGGCCCGGCTGGTGTCCCGCGACGCCACGACCGTCGAGCCCTTCTTCATGGTCGTGCCGTAGGCCATGGCCAGCCGCACGGCCAGTTCCGGCGAGATGTCGACGTTGGCCAGGCCCTCGACGCCGTTACGGCCGAACAGGTGGCGCGCGCCGCGGGACTCCCAGACGATCGACGAGTTGACGATGGCCCCGTGCTCGACGGTCTTGAACGGGTAGACCTTCACACCTGGATGGATGACGGCGTGTTCACCGATGAAGCACTCGTCGCCGATGACCACGCCCTCTTCGAGACGGGCCCCCCGCCGCAGGTCGCTCGACCGACCGACGATGGCGCCGCGCAGGCGCACGCCGGGACCCAGGTAGACGTTGTCGTGCACGACCGACCGTTCGATGAAACAGTCCGGGCCCACCCGCACGTTGGAGCCGAGGACGGTGTACTCGCCCAAGCGGGCGCCGGCCTCGACCCGGCAGTAATCGCCGATGATGGCGGGGCCGACGACGACGGCGGCCGGGTCGATCTCGGTGCCCTCGCCGAGCCAGACGGCCTCCCCCACCCGGAACCCTTCGATGCCCATCTCCACGTGGCTGTCGAGCAGGTCCTGGTGGGCCTTGATGTAGGCGTCGAGGGTGCCGACGTCCTCCCAGTAGCCGTCGGCCACGTAGCCGAACACGGGCTTGCCCTCGTCGAGCATCCGGGGGAACACGTCGGAGGAGAAATCCACCGGCTTGTCCGGCTCGATGTAGTCGAAGATGCCCGGCTCCAGAACGTAGATCCCGGTGTTGATGGTGTCGGAGAACACCTGGCCCCAGGTGGGCTTCTCGAGGAAGCGCTCGATGGATCCGTCCTCGCGGGTGATCACGATCCCGAACTCGAGCGGATTCTCCATCGACTTCAGGCCGATGGTGGCCATGGCCCTGCGGTCCTGATGGAACTTGACGACCGATCCGATGTCGATGTCGGTCAGCACGTCGCCGGAGATCACGAGGAAGGTGTCGTCCAACTCGTCCATGGCGTTGCGGACCGAGCCGGCCGTGCCCAGGGGGGTCTCCTCGGTGGCGTAGACCATGCGCACGCCGAACTCCGAGCCGTTGCCGAAGTACGTACGGATGGCGTTGGCCTGGAAGGCCACGGTGACGACGATGTCCTCGAATCCGTGCCGTTTCAGCAGTTCGATGATGTGCTCCATCATCGGCCGGTTGGCGATCGGCATCATCGGCTTGGGTTGGTTGGAGGTCAGCGGCCTCAGGCGGGTGCCCTCGCCGCCGGCCATGATCACTGCTTTCATCCCTCTCCCTCACGCTCGGCCGGGCCGGTCCTGACCGCCTCGATGGCCTCCGGTACATATCTGAACGCCGCGTACCAGCCCAGGATGAGGCCGGGTCCGGCACATATCCAGGCCAGGGTCTCGGCGATCCCGTGCCAGTCGTCGTTGGCATGTCCGCCCAGGAACAGAGGTAGTGCGGCCATCAAGCCGAACGTCCCCGCCTTGCCCGCCACCGAAACATCCATCCGGCGTCCGCCCATGGCCGCCACCACCAGGAACCCGATGGCGACCAGCCCTTCCCGGGCGAGGGCGGCGACGCCGACCCACAGGGGTACGGCACCCAGGGCGATCGTCGATATGGCGGCCACGCCGAGCAGCAGCCGGTCGGCGATTGGATCGAGCACCTTGCCGACCGTCGACACCTGGTGGTACCGGCGGGCGACGAACCCGTCCACCCCGTCGGTCGCGCCCAGCGCGCCGAGGAGCAGGGCCGCCGGGTACCAGTCGCGGTGATGCGATCCGCGCAGAACCAGCCACAGGAAGACGGGGATGAGGAGCAGCCGTCCGGTGGTGACCACGTTGGGGACCGTGAGTATCCGGTCCTCGCCGGTCCGGGCCGGTGCCCGGACTTCACGGGCACGGATCGGAGTGATCATATGGCGGAGTTTACGTAGAAGGCGTGCCCGGGGGATCGAACGACCACCGCACGCCGCCCCGGTTGTCGGTTTCGGTGACATAGATCGGCCGGGTCGTCGCCCCGGAACCCTGGGTGCACTCGAACTGCAGACCGAGCTGCACCGGTTCCCGTGCCGGGCAGTGGACGTCGGGCGTGGTCCGGGCGTTCTCCACCGTCTGGATAGCGGCGGCTATCTGGCCGGCGATGTCCGGGCCGACCACGCTCCTGGCCGCCGGGTGCTCCAGATCGCCGGCCCCGAACAGGACGCCGATGACCAGAAGGGCGCCCATGGCGATGAAGCCGGGTAGGAAGTAGCCGCGCCGGCTCGGCCGGGTTTCGGGGGTGGACATCTCACCCTCAGGTTAAGCGGCGGTTTCCTGGCACAATGGGAGAACGATGGAGCAGACCCAGAATCCCCCCGCCCAGTCGTCCCCCGACGCCCCGGCCGAAGCCCCTCAGCACCCGGCCCCGCCCCAGCTCTCGGACGCCGAGCGGGCGGCTCGGCTGGAGTCGCTCACCGAGCTCATCGACCTGATCCGCCCGGCCGTCCAATCCGACGGCGGCGACCTGGTCATGCTCAGTGCCGACGTGGAGATCGGTGTCATCGAGGTCCAGCTGCAGGGGTCGTGCTCGTCGTGCGCCATCAGCAGCACGACCCTGCAGGCCGGCGTCGAGCGCATCTTGAAGGAACGCCTCCCCTGGATCACCGAGGTCCTGGGCAGTGTCGATGAGGACATCGACTGGGAGACCAGCTCGTCCATGGGCCGCGGCGGCTACACCCCCGCCTGGTAGCCACCGGCGCGCCATACGGAATGTGGCCGGCACCTCCGAAGAGGCAGCCGGCCACACCTTCCGTCGGGCGGGCGAGACTTGAACTCGCGACCCCCAGACCCCCAGTCTGGTGCGCTACCAAACTGCGCCACCGCCCGGAAGGCCCCCGACCCTAACTCATACGTGCTTCGGGAGCCACTCGTAGAGCCAGTAGATGCGGTACACCATGTAGACCGCGAAGGCGAGCAGCAGCAGCTGGAAATGCCAGGGAATGCGCTTGGTCTTGACCATCAGCGAACGGCCACAGGTCGGGCACACGCCCCCCTCGTGCAGGCTCTGGTCGTTCCAGAACCGGCTGCAGTCCTCGCACCACGGCATCGGCTCCAGGCTACGGCCGGGCGGCCGCTTACACCCGTCGGACGGCCAGCCGCTTACACCCGTCGGACGGCCAGGATGGCGACGTCGTCGGTGAGCGGCTCGGAGGCGAAGTCACGAGCCGCCTCCAGTAGGTCCTTGCACATGATGGTGGCGTCCTGCCCGGGATCGCGCCGGATGGCGGCGGCGATGCGCTCCTCGCCGAAGATCTGCGCCCCGGAGCGGGCCTCGGCCAGCCCGTCGGTGTACATGAGCAGGACATCGCCCGCCTCGAGGGTGCGCTCCCGCGAGTAGTAGGTCCCGTTCGGGTCCAGCGTGAGCAGCGGCCCGGTGGAGCGCAGGGCGTGGGTCTCGGAGTCCTGCCACAACCAGACGGCCGGGTGCCCGGCCGAGGCGTGGCGGATCGTGCTGGCCGCCGGGTCGAGGATCACCACGCAGACCGAGACCAGATCCTCCGGCCGGCTGCTTATGGACAGGACCTTGTTGATCTCCTCGAGGGCCTGGGCCGGGTCCCGGTACTGGCGCACGAAGGTGCGCAGCAGATACTTGACCTGGAACGCGGTGATGGACGGGTCGATGCCGTGTCCGGCCACGTCGCCGATCACGGTGCACAGGCGGTCGCCGGGCATGGGGAAGACGTCGTAGAAGTCGCCGGCCATCATCCCGGTGCCCGGCTCGTACACCCGACCCATCTCGAACCCGTCCACGTGGGGTAGGTCTTCGGGCGCCAGTCGCTCGGCCCACCGGCGGGGCGCCAGTTCCTCCTGGGCCAGGACCTCCTCGGCCCGCCGCTCGAGGGCGGCCCGGCTCTCGGCCAGCCGGGACTCGGCGAAGAACCGGGGGGCGTAGCGGATCGTGATGACGACCGGGATGCTCACCGCCAGCAGCGGGATCTCGTACCAGTACGACTCGGAGATGGACGCCACCGCCAGGGCCACGGCCAGGATCGAGTACAGCAGGGCGGTGTGGAAGTCCTTGTCGAACGCGGCCCGGGCCAGATCGGTGGCGCCGCCGCTGGAACTGCCCCTGGTTTCGGCCTGGATGCGACGGGCGGCGCGCGACGAGCGCGCCGCCGCCCGGCCCCAGAGGGCGGCGGCGATGGCGCAGAAGACGGCCGCGGCAGCCAGCCACGGCTGGTTGATCATGGGATCAGACGGTAGTGCAGCGCGTCACTCGGACCGGCGCCGGACCCGGAAGACCAGGGGCGTGGGGCCGAACTCGAAGTGCTCCCGCAGCCTCCGTTCGAGGTACCGGAGGTACGGTCCCGGGATCAGCTTGGTGGCGAACAGGGTGAAGGTGGGCGGGTCGGCCGCCCCCTGGGTGGCGTACAGGACCCGTCCGGCCGGGGACGCGTGGGCCGCCTGGGCGGCCGCGATCACCCGGTTGAGCTCGCCGGTCGGCACCCGCTTCTGTGATGCCGTCATGGCCTCCCCGAGAGCGGGCAGGAGCTTGTGCACGCCGAGGCCGGTCTTGGCGCTGATCTTCAACACCGGGGCATAGGCCAGGAAGGCCAGGCGATCGGCCACGTCGGCGGTCACGGCGGCCCGCCCCTCGGCGTCGAGGGTCTCCCACTTGTTGAGCAGGATGACGACCGGGCCGCCGGCCGCATCGACCCGCTCGGCCAGCCGCTGATCCTGGCGGGTGATCCCCTCGGACGCGTCGATCACCAGCAGGGCGCACTGGGCCCGGTCCAGGGACTGCAGGGCCCGTACCAGGGAGTAGTACTCGGCGCCTTCGGCCTCTTTGGTCCGGCGCCGCATGCCGGCGGTGTCGACGAAGCGGATCTCGCCGTCGGGGGTGCTGACCAGCGTGTCGATGCTGTCGCGCGTCGTGCCGGGCATGTCGTGCACGACCGACCGCTCATCGCCGATCAGCCGGTTGAAGAGGGTCGACTTACCGACGTTGGGCCGGCCCACGATGGCGACCGCCGGGACCCCCGTGCCGTCATCGGCCGTCTCCGGAACCGGCTCCGGCTCGGGCAGGAAGCCGACGAGGGCGTCGAGCAGGTCGCCCGTCCCCCGCCCGTGGATGGCGCTCACCGGCATCGGATCGCCGAGCCCCAGGCGGGCGAAGGCCCATGCGTCGGCCTCCCGGTTGGCCCCGTCGACCTTGTTGGCCACGACGATCGTCGGTCGGCCGGTCCGGCGCAGCATGGTCGCCACCTGGGCGTCGTCATCGGTGATCCCGATCGAGGTGTCGAGCACGAACAGGATGGCGTCGGCGTCTTTGACGGCCCGCTCCGACTGGCCCGATACCTGGCGTTCCAACGGATCCCCGCCCTGGAGCCACCCACCGGTGTCAATAATGGTGAACTCCCGCCCGGCCCATTCGGCATCGAGCATCTTGCGGTCCCGGGTGACACCCGGCTTCTCCTCGACGATGGCCTCGCGGCGGCCGACGATGCGATTGACGAGCGTGGACTTGCCCACGTTGGGGCGCCCCACCACTGCGACCAGTGGCTTCATGAGCGGAGGGCGGCGCGCAGCGCGGCACCGTCGGTCGGGATGATCTCCACCGGTCTGGGCAGATCCTCGGGCCGCATCCCGTCGAGGAACACACCGCCCGACAGGCATACGTCGGGCAGCAGGTACCTCCTGCCCTCGGGCGACGTGCCGAGCACGCCGGCCACATCCTCGCCGGCCATCAGGCCGGCCACCGCGATGTTCCCTCCGAAGTACCGGTTCTCGACGGTGACCACATCCGCATCCGGACGCACCGACTGCACCAGCGGGGTGATGACACTCGCCCCGTAGCCGCCGGTCAGGACGGTCACCGGTGCCTCCCTGCGGGGGACGAGCGTGACGGTACCGGGCGCTCGCGGCGCCCGGTACCCGACCGCCGGCGCCCCGTCTACGGACTGGAAGAATCCGCTCGGGTGCCCGGCCGGGGCCTCGCCGTTCCCCCGGAAGCGGGCCTCGAAGGCCCGGCTCAGCCCGACCCCGTTCTCGTGCTGGGCCAGCTCGCCGTAGGTCTCGATGGGCGGGAGCGGACGGCCGGCGATGAGGTAGTACTCGTCGGAGGCGAACACGACCGGTCGCCCGAGGGCGGCCCGGAACGTCCCCTGCCACTCCTCCACCAGGTCGACGACGGCGATCGCCTCCTCCAGGGTGTGGGGTCGCATCGACTCCTCGGTGTTGTACCGGCTGACGCCGAGCGGGACGCAGGCCACGCTGGCCAAGTCCGGGTAGCGGTCGAGGACTCCGGCGAATGTGTCAGCAAGGATGTCACCATCATTGACCCCCGGGCACACGACCACCTGGCCGTGCACCGTGACCCCGTGGGCCAGGAGCGCTTCCAGCCAGCGCAGGCTGATGGCGCCCCGCCGGTTGCGGAGCATGCGGCTGCGCACCTCGGGATCGGTGGCGTGGATGCTCACCCACAGAGGAGAGAGGCCCTCATTGACCACCCGCTCGAGATCCATCTCGGTGAAGCGGGTGAGGGTGGTGAAGTTCCCGTACAGGAACGACAACCGGTAGTCGTCGTCGCGGACGTACAGGCTGCGCCGCAGCCCTTTGGGCAGCTGATGGATGAAGCAGAACTCGCAGTGGTTGTCGCAGGTGCGCACGCGATCGAACAGCGCCGCATCCACCTCTATACCCAGCGGCTCGTTTCCCGATCGCTCGACCGTGACGGTCATGTCGAGACCGCCCCGGCGCAAGTCGAGGTCGAGCCGTTCCTGGTCGGCCAGGAGCTGGTACTGGATTACATCTCGGGGGAGCTGGCCGTCCATGGCGACGATCTGATCGCCGGGCTGGAGCCCGGCTCGGGCGGCGGGAGACCGATCGGCCACCGCCACCACACGGGGCAGTGACATAAAAGTCAAGGATAGGCGGTATTTAGGTCGAGAGACCCATAGTCGGTGGGCGGAAACCCACCGATGCTGTAAGAGCAGAACGAAGTCGGAAACCCTATAAGCACCGAGTGGATTTAGACCGATAGATCCCCTGTCGAGTCCCCGTCCCCCGAACCCCACGAATCCTGCCAATGACCTTCGCTTCTTCCCGCTCTATTCGACGCGCCCGTGCCCGCAAAGCCCTTGTGGCCGCCGGCACGATCGGTGCGCTCATCTCGCCCGTCGCCGGCCCGGTCGCCGCCTCCGCCCATGTGGCCGAAGCCGTCCATGCGACCGCCGCCATGTCCAGCTCACCGATCGTCGGTCTGGCCCAGGGGCACGGCACCGGGTACTGGATGGTTTCCTCGAGTGGCGGGATCTTCTCGTTTGGCGGGGCCCCGTTCTTCGGTTCTCTCGGCAGCGTCCGGCTGGAGAAGCCCATCGTCGGGATGGCGGCCACGCCCGACGGCAACGGTTACTGGTTGGTGGCCTCCGACGGTGGCGTCTTCGCCTTCGGTGACGCCAAGTTCTACGGCTCCACCGGCGGCGTGGCCCTGGACAAGCCGATCGTCGGCATGGCCGGCGCCCCGGGCGGCACCGGCTACTGGCTGGTCGCATCAGACGGTGGCATCTTCTCCTTCGGTAGCGCCCGCTTCCACGGTTCCACCGGCGGGATCGCCCTGGACAAACCGATCGTGGGTATGACCGCCCGCCCCGACGGGCTGGGCTACTGGCTGGTCGCCTCCGACGGCGGCATCTTCGCTTTCGGCACCGCCCAGTTCCACGGCTCCACCGGGGGTGTGGCCCTGGACAGGCCGATCGTCGGGATGGCCTCCACCTCCAACGGTGGCGGTTACTGGCTGGTTGCCTCCGATGGCGGTGTGTTCAACTTCGGCAACGCCCCGTACCGGGGCTCGGCGGTCAACTTCAACGCCGCCTCCGGTGGCCAGACGGTCGGCCTGATCCCGGTCGGCACCGGCTACTGGGAGCCGAACAACCTGGGCCAGGTGGACAGCCTGGGTGCCCCGGCGCCGGCGTCCTCCGGCCCCATCGTCAACACCGCGTCCACCGGACCGGCCCTGCCGGCCAACGTGATGCCGGCCAAGTCGATCGCCCCGTCCTCCAGCTTCGCCCAGGCGTGCTGGACGGCTTCGGTCAACATCGCCAACTGCAACGCCGCCGCCCTGGCCGACATCGACCGGGCCCGGGCGTCCGAGGGCTACGGTCCCCTCGCCCTGCCCGGCAACTTCAGCTCGCTCTCGTCGGTGCAGCAGGAAGTTGCCGTCGCCAATGCCGAGCGGACCAGCCGGGGTCTCCCGGCGCTGCCGGAGAACGCCACCCTCGACTACCTGGCCGCCGTCGGCGCGCAGGCCGATGGCGGCCTCGGGCTCGATCCGACCGGTCCCAACGGGTACTCCTGGGGATCGAACATCGCCTGGGGTGATCCCACCGCTCTGGCCGCCGATTTCGGCTGGATGTACGACGACGGCCCCAACAGCGAGAACATCGACTGCTCGGTCGCCGGGGCCGGTGGTTGCTGGGGTCACCGGGAGAACATCCTCTCGCCGTGGGGCGGAGCCCAGGGTGCCGCGGTGTACGTGCACAACGGCACCGTGAACCTGACCGAGCTGTTCGTCCAGAACTACTGAGCCACCGGTCCCGGTAGCCTCGGGAGTGATGTCAAAGGTAGATCGGGTTCTGCTCGCCTCCCCACGTGGGTTCTGCGCCGGGGTGGAGATGGCGATCAAATCTCTGGCCTGGATGACCCGGGTCTTCGAGCCGCCGGTCTACTGCTACCACGAGATCGTGCACAACCAGGTTGTCGTGGAGCGGTTCCGCCAGATGGGTGTGATCTTCGTGGACGACCTGGACGAGGTGCCGTCCGGCGCACCGCTGATGCTCTCGGCCCACGGGTCCCCGCCGCAGCTGGTCGACGCCGCCCGGGCCCGTGGTGGCGCCGTCGTCAATGCCGTGTGCCCACTCGTCAAGAAGGTGCATCACGAAGTGAAGGTGAGGGCCCGCAAGGGCTACGACATCGTCTATGTCGGACACGAAGGCCATCAGGAGGCGATCGGGACGGCGGCCGTGGCGCCCGATGCCGTCCACCGGATCGAGCAACTCTCGGAGCTGGAGGCCCTGCCCGACCCGGTCGGTCCGGTGGCCTTCCTGGCCCAGACCACCCTGGCCGTCGACGAGTGGCGGGCCCTGCTCGACGCGGCCCGGACCCGCTGGCCCGAGCTGTGGGTGCCGGGCACGTCCGACCTGTGCTTCGCCACCACCAACCGCCAGACGGCGTTGAAGGCGATCGCCGGTGATTGCGACGCGGTCGTCGTCATCGGCTCCCGGACATCGTCGAACACTCTCGCCCTGGAGCGGACGGCCCGGGCCGCCGGCTGCCCGACCGTACTGCGCGTCGACGATCCGTCCGAGCTACCCGACGATCTGCACGGAACGGTCGGGGTCATCGCCGGGGCCTCGGCACCCGAGGAGGTCGTGCAGGCGATCGTCGCCCACCTGGACCCGGCCGACGGCATCGAGGAGGTCCGGGCCGTCGACGAGGACGAGTACTTCCCCCTGCCTCGCGAGCTGCGCGACAGCGTGAAGCAGCTGGCCGCTCTGGCCGCCCTGTCCGGGCTGGCGCCGGGGGCCGATCCCACGGCCGGCGGCGAGTCGTTACCCGACGACCGGGCGCTGTCGGCCTCGATGGCCCTGGCCGGACTGACCCACTAAGCCTCGATCCACCGATGAGTCTCGGGTGAGGTAGGCGCCCATCCACCAGAAAAGCCTCCTGGGCAAGGAAGATCGCGGTGTCTGAAGTCGCTGATCGCTTGTCCCGAGGAGGCACTTTCTGTGAGCCGAGTATC
>DASZNC010000175.1:0-45106 GCA_035551615.1 Acidimicrobiales bacterium | reverse complement strand
CAACAACGAGAAGCGCATGCTCCAGGAGGCCGTCGACGCCCTGTTCGACAACGGCCGCCGGGGCCGCCCCGTCACCGGGCCGGGCAACCGGCCCCTGAAGTCGCTGTCCGACATGTTGAAGGGCAAGCAGGGCCGGTTCCGCCAGAACCTGCTCGGCAAGCGGGTCGACTACTCGGGCCGTTCGGTCATCGTCGTCGGCCCCACCCTGAAGCTGCACCAGTGCGGCCTGCCGAAGCAGATGGCGCTCGAGCTGTTCAAGCCGTTCGTCATGAAGCGGCTGGTCGACCTGGAGCTGGCCCAGAACATCAAGTCGGCCAAGCGCATGGTCGAGCGGCGCCGGTCCCAGGTCTGGGACGTGCTCGAAGAGGTGATCAAGGAGCACCCGGTGTTCCTGAACCGGGCCCCCACCCTCCACCGCCTGGGTATCCAGGCGTTCGAGCCGGTGCTGGTCGAAGGCAAGGCCATCCAGATCCACCCGCTCGTGTGCACCGCCTTCAACGCCGACTTCGACGGCGACCAGATGGCCGTCCACCTGCCGCTGTCGGCGGAGGCCCAGGCCGAGGCCCGCATCTTGATGCTGTCGGCCAACAACATCCTGTCGCCGGCCACCGGTCGCCCGATCGTGACGCCGACCCAGGACATGGTCTTCGGCGCCTACTACCTGACCATCGTCAAGGACGGCGTCCTGGGTGAGGGCCGGGTGTTCCGTCACCTCTTCGAGGTGGAGCGGGCCTACGACGCCGGCGAGATCGACCTGCACGCCAAGATCAAGTACCGCAAGGCGATCGTCGGCGCCGATCCCGACGGTGACGAGCCGGCCTACGAGGAGATCGACACCACCCCCGGGCGGATCATCTTCAACACCGCTCTGCCGCCCGACTTCGAGTTCGTCAACGATGTCGTCGGCAAGCGCAACCGGTCCATCGGCTCGATCGTCGAGGTGCTGGCCGAGCGTTACCCGCGGGTCACGGTGGCGGCCAGCCTGGACGCCATCAAGAACCTGTGCTTCCGCTACGCCGCGCAATCCGGCCTGACCATCTCCATCGACGACGTCAAGACGCCGCCGACCAAGGGTCAGATCATCGCCCGGTACGAGTCCGAGGCCCAGAAGGCCGAGACCCAGTTCAAGCGGGGCATCATCACCGACGACGAGCGTCGCCAGAAGGAAATCGAGATCTGGACGGCGGCCAACTCCGAGATCGGCCGGGAGATGGAGAACACCCTGGCCCAGGTGGAGTTCAACCCGCTCAACATGATGGTCGACTCGGGCGCCCGCGGTAACCCGCAGCAGGTGCGCCAGATCGCCGGCATGAAGGGCCTGGTGTCCAACCCTCGTGGTGAGATGATCCCGCGGCCGATCCGGTCGTCGTTCCGGGAGGGCCTGTCCGTCCTCGAGTACTTCATCTCCACCCACGGTGCCCGTAAGGGTCTGGCCGACACCGCCCTGCGCACCGCCGACTCCGGGTACCTCACCCGCCGTCTGGTGGACGTGGCCCAGGAGCTCATCATCCGCCAGGAGGACTGCGGCACGACCCGCGGTATCTGGATCGGAGCCATCCAGCGTGACGACGAGCGGGTCCGGGCCTACCTGGAGACCCGCATCGACGGCCGGGTGCTGTCCCGTGATGTCACCTTGTCCGACGGCACCGTCATCGAGGCCGGGACCACGATCTCACCGCAGATCATGGAGACCCTCCGCGACGACGACACCATCGACCGGATCAACTGCCGCTCCGTGCTGACCTGTGAGGCCGAGCACGGTATCTGCGGAGCCTGCTACGGGCGTTCGCTGGCCCACAACCGGTCCATCGAGCTCGGTGAGGCGGTCGGTGTCATCGCCGCCCAGTCGATCGGTGAGCCCGGTACGCAGCTGACCATGCGGACCTTCCACCAGGGCGGTATCGCCGGTGAGGACATCACCCACGGTCTGCCCCGTGTGGTCGAGCTGTTCGAGGCCCGTACCCCGAAGGGCGCCGCCATCCTGGCCCGCATCTCCGGTGTCATCCGCATCGAGGAGGAGGACAACGGCCGGCGCATCGTCATCGTGTCCGACGACGGTTCCGAGGACGTCTACAACGTGAGTGTCCGGGCCAAGCTGGGCGAGGGCATCCACGACGGCGCCGAGATCACCGCCGGTGATCCGATCGTCGACGGCCCGAAGGACCCCAAGCAGCTGCTGGAGATCAAGGGCATCCGCGAGACCCAGCAGTACCTGGTCAACGAGGTCCAGCAGGTGTACCGCGACCAGGGCGTGTCCATCCATGACAAGCACATCGAGCTGATCGTCCGGCAGATGCTGCGGCGGGTGCTCGTGGCCGATCAGGGCGAGAGCCCGTTCCTCCCCGGCGAGCGGGTCGACTCCCGCACCTACGCCGAGGTCAACCGGCTCCTCGTCACCGAGGGCAAGCGCCCGGCCGAGGGTCGTCCCGAGTTGATGGGCATCACCAAGGCCTCGCTGGCCACCGACAGCTGGCTGTCGGCGGCGTCTTTCCAGGAGACCACCCGGGTGCTCACCGAAGCGGCCATCGAGGGCAAGTCGGACCACCTGTTCGGCCTCAAGGAGAACATCATCATCGGCAAGCTGATCCCGGCCGGGACCGGCATGAACCGCTACCGCGACATCACCCTCGAGGCGCCCGAAGCCGAGCGGATGACGTTCTGGAGCTCCGGTGACGACGAGGCCGGTACCGAGGACCTGGCCGCCTGGCTGGCGTCCATCGGCTCCAACGAGGGCGAGGGCGAGAACGTGGCCGCCGGCTTCGGCGGCTACGACACGAGCAGCGGCCTCAACTTCGACAACGACGCCTTTGATGCCTTCGGCGACAGCGGGGACGTCTCCGCTTCCTGATCCCAACCGGACGAAGTCCCGATCGCAGGTCCCGGTGACAGCCGGGACCTGCGTCGCGTCCGGTCCCAGTTGATGGGTCAAAGGAGAGGCCGGAGGGTCTCCACAGCCCGGCCCGCCGGAGGCGCCCGCCGGGTCGACGCGTACACTCGGTCGGTGAGCGGCGGATGACCGGCCCGGCGACCGAGATGAACGTGAACCGTCGTCTCTGGGTCATGGCCCTGCTCACTCTCGCCCTGGCCGGCGCCACCGTGCTGGCCTGGCGGGTGTCCGACACCATGGACGCCACCGCCCGCCGGGCATCGTCGCCGCCGTTGGCGGTCGACTACCAGGCCGCCCTGGCCCAGCGGCAGTGCCTGACCGCAGAGGCCCGCCGGGTCGTCCCGAAGGGGGCGCGCGTCTATGCCGGCCCGGCCGGGGCCGACGCCCAGGAACTGATCGAGTCGGTGCAGTCATGGGCGACGGTGACGGCGCCGTCGAAGGCGCAGTGGACGCTGGTCCTGGACCAGACCGGCGGCCCCTGCTACGGGGAAGGCGTCCACGTGGTCCGGCGGTGACGACGACGGCACGTGGGCGAGGGTCGACGGCACGTGGGTGGGGGTCGAAGGTCGGCCGGCGAGAGCCATCTCGATCCGGATCGAGTCGTCAGTTGCGCCCCGAGCCGTCACTTGGTGTACGGATTTCGTACCCCTATTGACGAGTCGGGCCGCAATTGACGACTCGGTTCCTTGGCCGAGCTGGCCGACGAGCGTGCCCGGCACCCGGGTTCCGCTGTCGATTTGAGAATGCAACGGGCTGCGTCCGGCCGGCCCCGGCCGAACGCGGCCGTCAGCCGACGATCTGAGGCTGCGGGTCGGCCCCGGTCAACCAGTGCCGGCCGGCCTCCTTGGCCGCCGCCCACTTGGCCACGCTGACCGAGTCGTCCTGGCCGAGGGCGTCCGGCGTCGGCCCGATCCGGTCGGCCAGCGGTCGGAGGGCACCCAGATCGAAGTTGTACACCTCCGCCGCGGCCAACCCGAGCATCTGCCTGGTCTCGTCGACCGGGATGTCGCCGAAGGAGTTCCGCAGCCACTCCATGGTGTGCGGCCAGGTCCCCTCCGGGTGCGGGAAGTCGTTGCCCCACAGGAGGTTGGACACACCGATCTCGTAGCGCCGGGCCAGCTCCCGACGCTCGGTCGTGGTGGCGCCGATGAAGCAGTTGCGGTCGAAGTAGGCGCTCGGGGGCATGGTCAGGTCGCCCTCCAACCGGTGGCTCATCTTCTTGGCCGAGTGCTCCCGGAGGAAGCGGGTGTCCATCAACCAGAGCAGATCGTTGGCCCAGAACGCCCCGCATTCGGTCGCCCCCCACCGCAGCCGGGGGTAGCGCTCGAACACGCCCGACCAGAGGGCGAACCAGAGGGGCCGGACCCCCCACCACCGCACCTCGGTGACGTAGATGCCGAGGTGGTCGCCGTAGTCCTCCCGGGGGGCCGGGCCGGAGTGGGTGTGGACCGGCATCTGCAGGTCCTGGCAGGCGGCCCAGACCGGGTCGTAGCGGCGGTCGTGGTAGGGCGGGTACTTGCCCCAGGTGGCCGGGATGAGGATGCCGCCCCGCAGCCCGGACTGCGCCGCCCGGGTGATCTCGGCCACCGCCGCGTCGATGTCGGCCAGGATGGGCACGACGGCCACGCCGGCCCGCCGCTCCGGGCTGTAGGAGCACAGCTCAGCGATCCACCGGTTGTGGGCCCGGGCCCCGGCCATGGCCCGGCCCGGGTCGAGGTCGCCGGACTGCCCGAGCCCGGCCCCGAACGGGGCGCCGGCTACGCCGGTCACTGCGTCGGCATCGGGGAAGATGACCTCGCCGGCCACGCCGTCGCCGTCCAGTTCCTTGTCGCGGCGGGCCACGTCCCATCCGCCGGCGATGCCCTCGCCGTTCTCGGCGAACCACTGCTCGGCGAACTCGTCGTCGGTGAAGCCGCCGATGCGGGCGATCTCCTCCTTCTCCTTCAGATAGGCCTCGAAGTCCTCGCGGAACTCGGGGTCGACGTACTCGCGGTACTTCTCGGTCGGCAGCTCGGCATGGCAGTCGGCCGAGATGATCAGGTAGGGCTCCACGGTCGCGTCGGTTCCTTTCACCAAGCCTTGATGGGATCGTCTTCGAAGGCCGTGCTGCGGGCGCCGGCCGGGACGGTTTCGAGGGGGGTCGCCACCTCGGCGACGGTCGGCCCGATCCGGTCGACCAGAGGGGCGAGCCGATCCAGATCGAATCCGTAGGCCCGGGCCGCGTTGCCGCCGAGCATGGCCGCCACCTCGTCGGGGGGGATGTCCGAGAAGGTGAAGCGCAGCGCCTCACGGGTGAACGGTGAGGTGCCCTCGTAGTGCGGGTAGTCGGTGCCCCACATGACCCGTTCCAGGCCGATCTCATGGCGGAGTTCGACCTCGCGCCGGCGCATGAAGCTGGCCCCCACGTAGCACTGACGGGCCCAGTACTCGCTGGGCGGGCGGGGGAGCGATCCGGCCGACGGGCCGGCGAAGCGGGCGATGGCCGAGCCGGCCCGCCCGTAGCGGGCGGCCGTGATGTCGAGGGATTCGAGCACGGCCGGCACCCAGCCGGAGCCCTGTTCGGTCAGTACGACGGTCAGCCCGGGATGGCGTTCGAGCGTGCCGTTCAGGATCAGGTGCCAGAGGATGCGGTGGGCCCACCAGGGCGTCTCGTACACCCATACGGCGAAGGCGGTGCCCCATTCGTCTTCGGGGCCCGGGCCGGCATTGCCACCGTGGTGGTTGATCACCACGCCGGCGTCCTCGCACGCCGCCCACAGCGGCTCCCAGTGCTCGGCGTACAGCGGCGGGATCCCGGTGCCGGGGACGACGCCCGGGAGCAGGACGCCACCCCGCAGGCCCAGATCGGCGATCTCCCTGACCCCGGCTACGGCGTCGTCCAGGTCGTTCAGCAGGATCTGACCGACACCGGCCCGCCGGTCAGGAGCCAGCGCGCAGAAGTCGGCCAGCCACCGGTTGTGGGCCCGCAGCCCGGCGGCCCGGTACTCGACGTCGTGCCGCTCGGTGGGCGGTGGGGCGGCCAAGCTGCCGCGTGGATAGAACGGCGGCACCGTGTTGGGGAACAGCACCTCACCGGCGACGCCTTCGGCGTCCATGTCGGCATTGCGCCGGTCGCTGTTCCAGTTCTTGTCGGCGTCCGGCTCCTGCAGGTCGGCGTACGGGTTGACGTAGCGGCCGGCCCAACCATCGAAGTCGTCGCGATAGGACGGATCCAGGTAGTCCCGGTAGTCGAGCACGTCAGCACCGGCGTGGCAGTCGGACGAGATGACCGTATAGCGGTCCCCAGGCCCCATGCCCGATCAGACCTGGGCCGGCTCTGGCGGAGCGGCCAGCAGAGCGATGTCGTCGTAGCGCTGGTGCACGAACGGCAGCAGCCAGTCGGCCGGCACCGACCGGGCGATCTCGCCGGTCTGGACGGTGCGCCGCCGGCACCACGTCACCGAGCGCAGTTCCCGGATGGCGATGTCGGCTACCGGATCGAGCGGTGACTCGCCCAGATCGACCGTGGCGTCGATCTGTTCGAACACCTCGTAGTGACGGTGGTAACGGCCATAGACCAGATGCGGATCGGTGATACCGGAGCCGTCGGGGGCCCGCAGGAACTTGAAATAGAACTCGGTGTTCACCTGGTCCGGTGGCGGGTCCAGTGGCCCGCTGACCCGCCCGGCCACCGTGATCAGGTCGAATCCCAGCCGCCGGACGCCGGCCCTGACCTGGTCGCCGTCGCGTTCGACGAAGATCTCGCCCAGCTTCTTGGGTTCGCCGAAGGTCTCCCGGCCGCCGGTCACCGACTGTTCGGTGGACTGCGGCATGAACAGCGGGTAGTCGCCTTCGAGGGCGCCATGGCGGGCGGCCACCGAGAACACCGCCGATCCGAACGGCGGCCGCCCGTCGATCACGACCCGCTGGAGGGAGACCCGCACCACCGGTTCACCGACCGGCTCGAGCGGTTGGGGCAGCACCGAGGCGACGATGTCGGGGTCGGTGAGGTAGGTCACGGTGATGGCCTCGGTGGCGATGGGCGCCTTGGTGGCGTCGATCTCGTGGTCGACCTGGACGGCCGGCGGGCGGGCTCCGTAGCGGATGCTCAACTCCTGCTCCCTTCTGACTCAGCGGATTTGGCGAGAACGTCGACCAGGTAGTCGGGCACACCCCGCGACACCAGCGACGCCGCCTTCTTGGTGGCCATCTCGTCACTGGCCGAGGGCGGGCCCATCATCCAGAACGCCCCGCCCCTCAGCCCGTCCACCAACTGGTCGGCCACCTGCTCGAGGGGGGTGAACTGCACCTGGTAGCCGACCGAGGCGAAGCGGTCGACGACGGCGTCGAGGGTCTGATCCGGGCCCTGCCGCTCCTGGGTGGCGGCGTAGCGGTCGGGGCGGTGCCGCCACGACTCCCATATCCCGGTGTTGAGGAAACCGGCCGGGAACAGGACGTGCGCCTGCACCTGGCCGCCGGCCATCTGCAGGTGGGTGTAGAGGCTCTCGGTCAGGCAGAGCACGGCCGCCTTGGTCATCGGGTAGACGGCGGTGGCCGGGCCGCCCATGGCCCCCCGGGCGATGGGGGCGATGCCGCCGTTTCCGGAGCAGGTGTTGACCACATGGCCGCGGCCCTGTTCGAGCAGGATGGGCACGAACGCCTTGATCCCGTGGATCACGCCGAGGACGTTGACATCTATGCCCCATCGCCAGTCGGCCAGATCGTGGTCCCACATGTAGCCCTCGGACACGCTGCCGGTGCCGGCGTTGTTGCACACCACGTCGATGCCCCCGAAGTGGGCGAGCGCCTCTCGGGCCAGGTTCTCCACGGACCCGAAGTCGGTCACGTCGGTGACCACGCCGACGGCGTCGGTCCCTTCGGCCCGCAACTGGGAGACGGTCCGCTCCAGCGGCTCCGGCAGCACATCGGCCAGCACCACTTTCATGCCTTCCTGACCGAACCGGCGGCCGATGGCCGTCCCGATGCCTCCGGCGCCACCGGTGACGACGCCGACCCTCCCATCCAGATCCCCCATACCGGTGATCGTCTCATAGGCGCATATGTCGACGCAATGGTCGCATTATGCGACTATCATCCGGTTGGTGCCCATCCGCCCGTCGCCGCAGACCGAGCGGGTGGTGGAGGTGTGCGACCTCCTCGCCCATGACACCGGCGCCGGCCTGTCCCTGGCCGAGATTTCCCGCCGGCTGGGGGTGCACAAGGCCAGTTGCTACTCGATGCTCACCGCCCTGGTCGGCGCCGGCTGGTTACTGCGTGACCCGGTGCGCAAGACCTATCAGCTGGGTCCCGGCCTGGTGCGCCTGGGGTCGGCCGCCGCGTCACAGTTCCCGGCGCTGGACCTGGCCCGGCCGGCCATGGCCGAGCTGTCGGCCGCCACCGGGGCCCACTGCATCGCCTTCACCATCGGCCCCGACCACGTCACCGTGGTCGACCAGGTGCGCCACCCGCAGGCCGCCGGTCACCCGATGCCGGTCGGCACCGAGCTACCCAGGAGACCGCCCTACGGCGTGACGCTGGCCGCCTGGATGAACGACGCCGAGCGGGAGGGATGGCTGGACGGCGTGCCCGGGGTGGTGCGGGACCGGTACCGCCGGGTCCTGGACATGACCCGGCGGCGGGGCTACGCGGTCGGCTTGCACGTCCTGGCCGACGTCCGCCTGCTCGAGTTGGCCTCCCTCATCCGGGCCACCGACGCCCGCCACGGGCGGCTGGGTTCCCTGGCCGGCGCCCTGACCGACGAGATCATGCTGAGCGAGGACTGGTTCCCGGCCACCGTCTCACCGCGCCGCCGTTACAACGTCAGCCACGTCGACAGCGCGGTACTGGGTCCCGGCGGTCGGCCGGTTCTCGTCATCAGCCTGGTGCCGGTGGCCACGCAGCTGACCGGAGCCGAAGTGGTCCGCATCGGGACCGCTCTGGCCGAGCGGACGGCGGCCATCAGCGGTGTGTTGTCCGGAGGTTCCCGGGCGGCGGTGCCGAGCTAGCGGCGGGCATCACCAGCCCCGGCCGAGGGGATCAGTGCCGGGTGAACAGGCGCCGCGACTCGCGCGTCCACAGCCCGGCCAGGATCACCCCGCCCAGCAACAGGCAGGCCAGGACCAGGATGGCGGCGTGGTGGCCGGTCCAGTCGCCCTTCGAGGTGTTGACGACCAGGCCGGTCGTGGGCCGCCGGGCCGGCGCCGCCACTATCGGTCCTCCGGCGTGGCCGCCGGCCAGGGTCGTCGACGGCGATCGGGTGGTCGGGCTGGTCGGCGCCAGGCCCGGGCCCACCCCCGCCACCAGCGGGCTCGATCCCCCTGAGACGGGCGCGCCGATCTGGGCCGGCGTGATCGAGGCGGAGCCGCCGGCCCCGCCGCCAGCCGCCGGGGCCGGTGGGGCCACAGTGGTGCCGGTCGGGCCGCCGGCGACGGTCGTGGTCGTCACCGAGGGCGGGTGGCTGGCTGCTTCGACCTGCAGCGCAGCGCGGTCGGCGATCCGGCCGGAGCCGGCGCCGGCCATGGTCGTGGAGGTCTTCTCGATGGTGGAGATCACGTTCGCCGCACTGCGGGCCGGGTCCTGGGCGATCAGGAGGGCGGCCAGTCCGGCCACCGCCGGTGCCGCCATCGAGGTCCCCTGCAGCAGGCCGGCCGAGTTGTGGGGGAAGGTGGAAAGGATGCAGTCGGCGGCGGTGCACGACGAGGAGCTGCCCGTGTCGCCGCCGGGTGCGGCCACGTTGACATCGCCGGTGACGGCGGAGTTGTAGTTGGAGTACGAGGCCAGTTGCCCGCTCGGGCCGGTGGCGGCCACGAGCATGGCCGAGGTCCCGTAGGAGTCGGTGATCGGCAGATCGTCGTTGCCGGCGGCGAAGATGACCACCACGCCCTTGGCCGCCGCCTGCTGCACGGCCGAGCGGATGGCCGAGCTCTGGAACAGACCCGGCACCTGATCGGCCAACGACAGGTTGATCACCCTGGCTCCTTTGGCGACGGCGAAACCGATGCCGGCCGCCACGCTGGCGTCGCTGCCGCTGCACGAGGCGTTCGGGTTGTTCTGGTGGCCGGCCGGCCCGCTCAGCACCTGCACGGAGAGGAGCTCGGCGTCGGGTGCGATCCCGTAGTCGGATGACGCCACGATGCCGGCCACGTGGGTGCCGTGCACGCAGGTGTCGGGCGCGTAGGTGTGGTCCTGGCACGACCCGGACAGGCAGTCGGCCTCGTCGACCAGGCGGCCGCCGAACTGTGGCTGGTCCGGATCGATCCAGGTGTCGACCACTGCGACCAGGACACCCCGGCCGTAGTTGCCCAGCGGCTGGGCGGCCGGAACCGAGGTCTGGTTGAAGTTCCACGTCGACGCCTGGACCGCCGACGCCGGCCCGCCGGCGGTGATCACGGTGGCGAGGAGCGTCAGGAGAGCGACGAGGACCGGTAGGGCACGCCTCACGATGACACCAATCTAGAGGACGATTTGTCCGAATTCCCGGCAGCCCGGCATCGACCTCGATGTCAGACCGCGCCCGGCTAGCAGAGGGAGGCGCTCGGCTCCGGTCGTTCCTCGTAGATGCTGAGAACCGTTCGCGAGGTGGTCAACAGCAGGATGCCCAGGCAGGCCACCGTCGCCGCCGCCAGCTCGAGGATGAAGTCGGTCTCGCTCAGCTTGACCGCCTCGCCCAGCACAGCGTCGCCGATGATCACCGCGACCAGTGGCTCGAGCACGCCCACGAACGGCATGGAATAGGCGAGCGGGCCGGCCTGGTAGGCGCTCTGGGAGACGGTCAGGGCGACGATCCCGACGCCGATGGTCAGGTAGATCGGCCAGCTCAGGAACGCCTTCGCCACATCGGTGCTCAACAGATGTGTCACCGTCTTGGTCAGCACCGCCAGCACCCCGAACGCCAGGCCGGCGGCCGAGCCGAGGAACATGGCCCGGGTCGGGCCCTGCCGGGTCGAGCCGAGGATCACGCATACGGCGGCCACCCCACCCACCGGGACCAGGCTGGCGATCCATTGCCAGCTGGGTGGGTTCTGTACGCCGTTGGCCGGGTTGGCGGCCAGCAGGAAGATCGAGATCCCGGCCATGACGGCGGCGATGCCGGCCCATTCGCGGTAGCCGGCCCGGCGGTGCCGGCGCAGGATGCCGAAGGGGATGGCGAAAGCCAACTCCAGCACGACGATGGGCTGCACCAGCGCCACCGGGCCGAAGGCCAGACCGACGGCCTGCAGCCCGAAGCCGCTGACCATGGAGAGCATGCCGACCAGCCACTTGGGCCGGCGCAGCAGATCGAGCAGCAGGCCCGGGCTCAGGGACTTCTCCGTGGCCACGGTCAGCGTCGACTCCTGCTGCATCACCGCTGCGAGCGCGAAAAGCACCGCGGCCAGCACTGCGCATATCACCGACGTTCCGTAGCGCATACCTGGTTACAGGGTACCGGCCACTACGTTGAGGTCCGATGAGTAGATGGGACGCCAGCCAGATTCCTGACCTGACCGGACGCACCGCCATCGTGACCGGTGCCAACGCCGGTCTCGGTCTGGAGACGGCCCGCCTCCTGGCCGGCGCCGGCGCCCGTGTCCTGATGGCGTGCCGCAACCTGCAGAAGGCGGAGACGGCGGCCGCCGCCGTGGGCCATGGGGCCGAAGTGGTGGCCCTCGACCTGTCGTCGCTGGCCGAGGTCGAGAAGTCGGCGGCCGCGGTCCAGGGAATGACCTCCCGCCTCGACATCCTCGTCAACAACGCCGGCCTGATGGCCGTCGACCAGGGGCAGACCGCCGATGGGTTCGAGATGCAGTTCGGCGTCAACCACCTCGGGCATTTCGCCTTCACCGCCCACCTGGCGCCGCTGCTCCTCGCCACCCCGGAGGCTCGGATCGTCAACGTTTCGAGCATGGGCCACCGGATGGGGACCATGCACTTCTCCAACCTGATGTTCGACGGCCACTACGACCGGTGGCGCCCGTACTTCCAGAGCAAGCTGGCCAACCTTCTGTTCACCAGCGAGTTGGAGAACCGCCTGCGCACCGCCGGGTCGTCGGCCCGCGCCCTGGCCGCCCACCCCGGCGCCACGAACACCGACCTGGGCTACGAGGGCAAAGGGCTGACCAACGCGCTGATCCGGCCGTTCAGCCGCTTCGCCCAGTCGGTGAAGGTGGGCGCCCTGCCGACGGTCCGGGCGGCCGTGGACCCCGACGCCAAGGGGGGCGAGTACTACGGACCGCAGTTCCTGGCCGTCGGCTACCCGGTGCGCGAGGTGCCCAGCCGGGCGGCCCGCAACCGGGCTGATGCGATCCGCCTCTGGGAGGAGTCGGAGAGGCTGACCGGGGTACGCTTCGACCTCTCATGACATCTGTTTCACCGGTGGTGGAAGAGGCTCTCGCCCAGGCCGCCCACCGCCGCACATTCGCCATCATCAGTCACCCGGACGCCGGGAAGACGACGCTGACCGAGAAGTTCCTTCTCTACGCCGGCGCCGTCCAAGAAGCAGGTGCGGTCAAAGCACGGGCCGGTCGCCGCCGGGCCACCTCCGACTGGATGGCCCTCGAGCAGGAGCGGGGGATCTCCATCAGCTCGACGGTGCTCCAGTTCCCCTACCGCGACTGCACCGTCAACCTGCTCGACACCCCCGGGCACCGCGACTTCTCCGAGGACACCTACCGGGTGCTCACCGCCGCCGACGCCGCCATCATGGTCCTGGACGTGGCCAAGGGCATCGAGCCGCAGACCCTCAAGTTGTTCGAGGTCTGCCACGCCCGGCGCCTGCCCGTGATCACGTTCCTCAACAAGTGCGACCGGCCCGGGCGCACCCCTCTCGAACTGCTCGACGAGATCGAGAAGCAGATCGGGCTGGTGCCCACCCCGGTGACCTGGCCGGTCGGCGAGCCGGGCGTGTTCCACGGGGTGATCGACCGGCGCGACGGCGGCTTCGTCGGCTTCACCCGCAGCGGCAAGGGCGGCGCGGCCGAGGCCGAGGAGTACCGGCTGGACCCCGGTGAGGCGGCCGCCCGGTTCGGAGCCGACTGGGAGCAGGCGGTGGAGGACACCGCCCTGCTCGACGAGGTCGGGGCCACCGTGTCGCCCGAGACCTTCCTGGCCGGGTTGACCAGCCCCCTGTTCGTCGGGTCGGCCCTGACCAACTTCGGCGTCCGCCACCTGCTCGACGCTGTGATCGACCTGGCGCCGGGCCCGTCACCGGTGGCCGACAGCAAGGGCAACGGCCGGCCGCTGGACGAGGCGTTCTCCGGTTTCGTCTTCAAGATCCAAGCCAACATGAACCCGGCCCACCGCGACCACGTCGCCTTCGTCCGGGTGTGCTCGGGCCATTTCGAGCGAGGCATGGTGTTGACCCACGGCGCCACCGGCAAGCCGTTCGCCACCAAGTACGCGGCATCTGTGTTCGGCGCCGAACGCGACACGATCGACGACGCCTGGCCGGGCGATGTCGTCGGCCTGGTGAACGCCAGCGGGCTGAGGGTCGGCGACAGCCTCTACGCCGGCTCCGACCCGGTCGAGTTCCCACCCATCCCGGCGTTCCCCCCCGAGCTGATCGCCACCGCCCACCCGAAGGACCTGTCCCGGGCCAAGCAGTTCAAGCGGGGCCTGGCCCAGTTGGAGCAGGAGGGCGTGGTGCAGATCCTCCACCGCGGCGACGATCCCACGCCGATCCTGGCCGCCGTCGGCGTCATGCAGTTCGACGTCCTCTCGCACCGTATGCAGAACGAGTTCGGCGCCGCCATCTCCCTGACCGGCCCCAACGAGCGGACCGTGCGCCGGACCGACGACCTGACCGCCCCGCAGCTGCTCGCCCTCGGCGGCGTCGATGTCCTGCGCCGCAACGACGGCGTCCTGCTGGCCGTCTTCCAGAGCCCCTACTGGCTGGCCCGCATCCAAGCCGACCACCCGGACTGGACCCTCGAGCAGATCGTCACGACGTAGTCCCCTCGCCGGCCGGGCCGTGCACCCCCTACGGGCGTGCCGTGCACCCCCTACGGGCGCAAGGAGGGGCTACGCCGGGATCAACCTCATCGGCGCCCGGCTGTAGGCGTTGTTGAGGTTGGAACGGATGCGGACCGGGGGTCCGGTGACCTCGAAGTCGCGGAAGCGGAGCATGAGCTCCTCGAAGAACACCCTCGCCTCCAGCCGGGCCAGGTGGGCGCCCAGGCAGAAGTGCTCGGCGATGCCGAAGCTCAGATGCGGATTGGGGTGGCGCCGGCTGTCGAACTGCTGCGGCCGGTCGAAGACGGTCTCGTCCCGGTTGGCCGACGTGTAGACCATCACCACCTTGTCGCCCGCCGCGATCTGCTTCCCATTCAGCACGGTGTCGACCATCGCCGTCCGCCGGAAGTAGTGGAGCGGGTTGTCGTAGCGCAGGATCTCCTCGACGGCGACCGGCCAGCCGCTCGGATCGGAGCGGAGGGCGGCCAGCTGGTCGGGGTGCTGGAGCAGCGACAACAACCCGGCGGTGAGCATGGTCTTGGTCGTGTCGTTGCCGGCGGTGACGATCTGGACGAAGAAGCTGCCGAACCCGAAGTCGTCCATCAGAGCGCCGTTGAACTCGGTGTTCAGCACCATCGTGGCCAGGTCGTCGGGCGGATCGGCCATGGCCCGCCGGGTGTGGGCCAGCTCGATGGCGTACATGGCCATCTCGATCGACGCGCCGTTGGGCGCCGCGTTCTCCGGGCCGTCGTACTGGAAGTCCGGGTCCTGGCTGCTCGTAAGCATCTCGGCCAGGTGGTGGAGGTGGGGCAGGTCGGCCTCGGGCAGGCCCATGACCCGACCGAACACACGGGACGGCAACTTGGCGGCCACGTCCTGGACGAACTCGACCTCCCGGCGATCGGCCGCCTCGTCGAGGATCTCGGTGACGATGGCCCGTACCTCTTCCTCGAGGGCGCCGATGACGTTGGCCCGAAAGCGGGGCGCCACCGGCCGGCGGTAGTGGGTATGGGTCGGCGGGTCCATCATGAGGAGCATCCGGCGGGAGGACTCGAGCGTCTCCGGCGGCGGGTTCTCGATGATCACGCCACCGGTCTCGGCCGAGTAGATGAGCGGGTGTTTGGCCACCTCGACCAGGTCGGCGTGGCGGAGCACGGCCCAGTACCCGGGTTCGCCCGGCACCTCCTGCCACGACACCGGATCGCGGCGGCGCAGCTCGGCGAACGCGTCGTGGGGCGGCCCGTCCGAGTAGACGTCCGGCGAGTAGATGTCGATCTTGACGTCGCTCATCGGATCGTCCCCCGCCCACCGATCAGCGGCAGATCGAGGGGGGTGACCCAGCCGGCCGGCAGGTCGTTGACGGCCGGGATGGCGTTCAGCGCCCGCAACCCGGTGGCCAGGCAACCGGCGGTGGCCGCATCGCGACCGCTGCCGTCGGTGAACCGGAAGGCCGTCTCCTGGATGATCGACGGGCTGCCCTCGATCTCCACCCGGTAGACGTCGTTCTCCTTGCCGGTCGGCCAGTCCGGCGCCGACCCCTCGCCGACCCGGTTGACGTGTTCGAGGCAGATACGGGGCTGGCCGTCGACCATGCCGTTCACCGTGAAGCGCACGGCGGCCACGCAGCCGGCGGTTACCACCCCCCGGGCGGTGGGAATGTCGTGGTCGGTCACCCACTTCTCCCAGGTCGTGGTGATCTCCGCCACCTCGACGCCGGCCGCCTGGCCGATCATCGGGATGGTGGCGCCCCAGGCCAGGGCCAGGACATCGGGGATCTCGAGGATGCACTTGTGCTCGGGCGGCTTGCCGATGCCCATCTCGCTCTCGTAGTCGCCCTCGTAGTTGGTGTAGTCGAGCAGCTCGAGGGCCCGGACCGACTTCACCTCGCCGCACAGACCCATGAGGGTCAACGGGAACAGGTCGTTGGCGAATCCGGGGTCGATTCCGGTGGTGAAGCACGACGCCTGGCCCTCTTCGCAGGCTTCGGTGATCGGGGTGATCCAGTGCGGCGGGTTCCACTTGGAATGCGGCCACACCCAGGGGGTCATGGCGGTGGACACCACGTCGATGCCGGCCCGCAGGAAGGCGCCGATGACCCGAATGTTCTCGTCCGCGTGCGCCGCCGTCGGCCCGTAATGGGCCAGCGCGTCGGGCCGGAGAGCGATCATGGCCTCCAGGTCGTCACTGCAGGCGACGCCCAGATGGCCGATGCCGGCCAGTTCGCCGGCATCCTGGCCCACCTTGGCGGCGTCGTGGACGCCGACTCCGATCAGTTCGAACTCCGGATGCCGGGCGATCTCGGCGATCAACATCTTGCCGACGAACCCGGTCCCCCACACCACCACACGTTTGGCCACGCCGGGCAACCTAATCTCCGTATCCCATGGATGTCGGGGGACACGTAGAACGCGGCTTTGAGGCGGTACGGGAGGCGTTCGTCGAGAACTTCGCCACCCACGGCGATGTGGGTGCGGCCTGCGCCGTGTACCTGGACGGCCGCCCGGTCGTCGACCTCTGGGGCGGGATCGCCGACGACCGCACGGGCGCCTCGTGGCAGGAGGGCACTCTCACCCTCGTCTACTCGACGACCAAAGGGGTCACCGCCATATGCGCCCACCACCTGGCCGAGCGGGCCGGGCTGGACCTCGACGCGACGGTGGCGTCCTACTGGCCGGAGTTCGCCGCCGCCGGCAAGGAGCAGGTGACGGTCCGGCAGTTGCTGTCACACCGGGCCGGGTTGCCGACCCTCGTGCCCAAGCTGGACCGGGCGGAGGCGTTGGCCTGGGATCCGGCAATCCGGAACCTGGCCGCCCAGGAACCGATGTGGGCGCCGGGGACCACCCACGGCTATCACGCGGTGACCTACGGCTGGCTGGTGGGCGAGGTCATCCGCCGGGCCACCGGCCGTTCGGTCGGTCGTTACCTGGCCGACGAGATCGCCGGGCCGCTGGGCCTCGAGTTCTGGATCGGCCTGCCCGCCTCGGAGGAGCACCGCATGTCCAGGCTCATCCCGGCGCCGATGATGAAGCTCAGCGTGGAAGAGCTCCGGTCCATCCCGCCCGAGCAGCTCGAGCGCTTCAAGGCCATGGCCGATCCGGACTCACTGATGCAGAGGGCGCTGAACCCGACGGCGCCCACCTTTAACTACAACCAGCCGGACCTCCACGCCGCCGAACTGCCGGCGGCCAACGGCATCGGCACGGCCCGCGCCCTGGCCCGCCTGTACGCCGCCACCATCGGACCGGTCGACGGCATCCGCCTCCTGTCGGACGCGACCGTGGCGGCGGCGACGGTCGAACAGTCCAACGGCGCCGACGCCGTGCTCGGGCTCGAGTCCCGTTTCGGATCGGGGTTCTTCCTGCCGTCGCTGTTCTCGCCGTTGATGGGCCCGCGCTCCTTCGGGCACTCCGGGGCGGGCGGATCGCTGGCCCTGGCCGACCCTGATTCCGGCGTCGGGTTCGCCTACGTGATGAACCAGATGCAGCAGGGGCTGGCCGCCGATCCGCGGCCCGCTTCGTTGCTTTCCGCCCTCAGGTCGGCCATTGACAAATAAAATAGCGAACGTTATCTTTTTTTGAAACAGGCCAATCTCAATGGGGAGGATTGCGTTGACCACTCTCGACGCCAACGACCTTGACAACATCATCATCGACCGCTCCGACGTCGATGAGGTCGTTCACCTGATCGACCAGGAGAGCGAAGTTCTGTTCACCTGGGACTACGAGCGGAGCCGCCCGGCCCTGGTGAAGCTCTACGAGAAGGCCAAGCGGTCGCAGTGGAACGCCACCACCGACCTGGCCTGGGACACCGAGGTCGACCACGACAAGCTGGCCACCGAGTTCCGGGCCAGCGTGGCCCGCTTCGACGTGCTGCACGACGACCCCGAGGCGCCGACGGCGGCGTGGGGCGACAAGGAATGGGACCAGTTCGTCATCGAGAACCAGGCCTGGACGCTGTCCCAGTTCCTGCACGGCGAGCAGGGCGCCCTGATCTGCACCGGCCTGATCACCTCGACCGTGCCGTGGATCGACGCCAAGTACTACGCCGCCACCCAGGTGATGGACGAGGCCCGCCACGTCGAGGTCTTCGGTCGTTACCTCGAGGAGAAGATGGGCGGCGCCTACCCGATCAACCCCCAGCTGAAGCTGCTCCTCGACGACATCATCAAGGACTCGCGCTGGGACATCACCTACCTCGGCATGCAGATCATGGTCGAGGGCCTGGCCCTGGCCGCCTTCGGGTTCATGCACATGCTGACCCAGGAGCCGCTGCTGAAGAAGTTGCTCCGCTACGTCATGAGTGACGAGGCCCGCCACGTCGCCTTCGGCGTCATCTCCCTCCAGGAGCAGTACTCGCAGCTGGGTGCGGCGGAGATCAAGGAGCGGCAGGAGTTCTGCTACGAGGCCGCCGTCCGCCTGCGCAACCGCTTCTTCGCCCAGGACGTGTGGGAGAAGATGGGCATCGATCCGCGGGCCGTGGTCAAGTACCTGCAGTCCCACCCGGACCCGATGGAGGAGATGTTCCAGAGCATGCTCTTCTCCAAGATCGTCCCCAACGTGAAGAAGCTGGGCCTGCTCGACGCCGGTGACGGCTGGCTGCGGGACCGGTTCACCGAGCTGGGCATCATCCAGTTCGAGGACAACGTGGACACCGAGGAGGAGTACGCCTCCCTCGATGCCGTGGCCGCCGGCGCCGCGTAGTCACTGCCCGCCCGCGGGGGCGGCGCCGCCTAATCGTTGACGACGGCGTACGTGAAGCCGTCGTAGCCCTTGGCCCCGACCGTCTGGATGGTCGTCGCCTCGATGCCCGGGCGGGTCGACAGCAACTCGTGGAAGGCGCGCACGCCGAGCACTCTCGGGTCCTGCTCGTCGGGGTCGACCAGACCACCGTTGCGCACCACGTTGTCCACGATGATCACGCCACCGTGGCGAATCAGGCGCAGGCTCCAGTCGAAGTAGGCCGGGATGTTCTCCTTGTCGGCGTCGATGAACACCATGTCGAACGGCTCGAGATGATCCTCGGCCAGCGCCGGGAGGGTCTCGAGGGCCGGCCCGATCCGGATCTCGACCTGATCGCCGACACCGGCCCGGTCCAGGTTGGCCCGGGCCACGTTGGCGTGGCGCTCCTCCAGTTCGAGGGTCACCAGGCGCCCGCCGGACGGCAGCGCCCGGGCCAGCCAGATGGTGCTGTAGCCGCCGAGGGTGCCGATCTCGAGGATGCGCCGGGCATTGATGCTCCGGGCCATCAGGTGTAGGAGCTTGCCCTGCGGCGCCGACACGGCGATCGCCGGCAGCCCGGCCGCCTCCGATGCCGCCAGCGCCGCCTCCAGGTCGTCATCGGTGCCGATGAGCCGCTGCGACACGTACCGGTCGACCTCCGCCCACGTCTGTTCGCTCATGGGAGGAAAGGTAGTTCGCTTCCCCAAACCGGAAGTCCCGATTGCTAGAGTCGGGCGCTCCCCGACGGTCCTGCGGGCGGCGACAGCGAGGCGAAGATGTCGTCCAGAGGGGGCTCCGCCGGGAGACGACCCTGTTCCACGAACCACTCATGAGCGAATACCCGGCCGAACAGCCACGGCGGCAACCGCAGGAATACCGAAAGGGTGCGGACGCCGCTATCGGCCGTGCCCTGGGATGCGTGCGCGGCCATGGCCGCCCGCTTGGCCGGTGCCTGGCCGCGGACATCGACCCGGTGGGTGATCCGGTCGGGCTCGGCGTACCTGGCCCGGAAGCGCGAGGAGTTCCATTCGGCGCGATCGACACCGAGCAGCCGGGCCAGCCCGGTCCGCTCCAGGACGCGGAGGATCCGGACGAGGGGGCGGCGGTCCACGGTCGCCTCGAGCACGACCGGCGTGCCGGCCGCGGCGGCCGCCCGCAGGCCGACCCGGTGCACCTGGATGTGATCGGGATGGCCGTACCCGCCGACCGGGTCGTAGATGGTCAACACCTCCGCCGCGCACTCCTCCAGGACGGCGGCCAGCCGGGCGGCGGCCTGGTCGGGGTCGGCCGAGGCGAAGCCGCCTTCGGCGTTTCCGTCCATCCCGGAATCGAGATAACCGAGGTGGCGCACGTCCCGACAGCCGAGCGCGGCGGCCGCCTCCCGCAGCTCCTGGAGCCGCCGTTCGGCCAGCCCGTCCGCCAGTTCTCCCCGAACCAACCCCAGTTCACCGGCGGTGGCCGTTACGATCACCACCCGATGCCCTTCGGCCGCCGCTCGCGCCAAGGTGCCCGCCGTCAGGAGCGCTTCGTCGTCAGGGTGGGCGTGGAACGACACGACCGTGTGCGGCACGGCGCCATCCTGGCGCACTCCGGTCGGCCGTCATGAGGATCGTCCATGTGTCCGACTGCTACCTGCCCCGCCTCGGTGGCATCGAGCTGCAGGTCCACGACCTGGCCCGCCGCCAGTCCGAAGCCGGCCACGACGTCAGCATCCTGACCACTACCGCCGGCCCGTCGTCGATCGACGTCGTAGCCGGCCCGTCGTCGGTCGACGTCGTCGCCGGCCCGGTCGACGTGATCCGTGTCGGCCGGGGCCCGAAGGAGAGCATCCGGTACCGGTCGGCGGCCGCGGGCGCGACCCGGTTGACGCGGACGCTGGACCAGTTCGACCTGGTGCACGCCCACACGTCCAGCTTCTCGCCGCTCACCTTCCTCTGCGCCCATCACGCCGCCCGGCGGGGGACGCCGACGGTGGCGACCGTCCACTCTCTGTGGGCCAAGGCGACCCCGCTGTTCTCCGCGTTCGACGTGTTCACCCGGTGGGGCAGCTGGCCGGTCACGTGGTCGGCCGTCAGCAACGCGGCCGCCGCCTCCATCCGCGGCATCGTCGGTGACCGGGCCGAGGTCACCATCCTGCCGAACGGGGTAGATCCCTCGGAATGGACGGCTCGTACCGATCTGGCCACGGCCCCCGAGGCCCTGCGGCTGGTAGCTGTGTCCCGCCTGGCCCGGCGCAAACGGATCCTGCAACTGGTCGAGATCCTGCAGGTCGTCCGTGACCAGCTGCCCGAATCGGTCCGTCTCGAGGTGCAGATCCTGGGCGAGGGGCCCCAGCGCCCCGACATCGAGCGTTACCTGCACCGCCATGACATGGGCGAATGGGTCCACCTGCAGGGGCGCCGCAGCCGGGCCGAGATCGCCGACGTGCTGGCCGGCTCGCACCTCTTCGTGGCCCCGGCCACCTTGGAGTCGTTCGGTATCGCCGCCCTCGAGGCCCGCTGCGCCGGCCTGCCGATCGTGGCCCGGGCCGGGACCGGCGTCGAGGACTTCGTCGTGGACGGGCGGGAGGGCTGGCTGGTCCGATCGGACGCGGCGATGATCGACACGATCGTGTCACTGGCCCGCACCCCCGACGTGCTGGCCGGGGTGGCCGCCCACAACCGGTCGACGCCGGCCAGCATCAGCTGGACCGGTGTGCTGGGCACCTGCGAGGACCTCTACCGGAAGGCCTCGGCCCGCCATGGTCGCGACTGGGTCTCGGTCGGCGTACCGCAGCTCGCGACCCAGTGAGTCCGAACCGCTCTCGGGCGGAGTGAGCCGGCCGGGATGAGCGAGACCGACATCGTTCTCATCGCCCTGGCGTCCGCCCTGGCCGCGGCGACATCGACGATCCTGCAGCACTACAGCGCCCGGCGGGCCCCCGACGGTCGCACCCACCGGCTGCTCGGCCACCTGCTGACCCGGCCGGCCTGGTTGGCCGGCACCGCCGTGGCCGTGGTCGGGTTGGCCCTCCACGTCCTCGCCCTGGCCCACGGCCAACTGGCTGTCGTGCAGCCGGTGCTGATCTCGGGCGTCCTGTTCGCGCTGCCGCTCAGCGCCGTGCTCGAGGGGCGGAGGCCGTCGGCCCGAGAATGGCTGCTGGCCCTGATCCTGGTCGTCGGGCTGGCCCTGTTCCTGCTGGCCGGCCGTCCGGGCCCGGCGGAGGTCAAACTCGACGCTGACGAGCTGGCCTGGGCCAGCGCCATCGGGGCAGCCGTGGTCGGCGTGCTCACTCTGATCGGCGTGCGCTGGCCCCGCGGTCACCGGCCGGCCATCCTCGGAGTCGCCGCCGGCACCGGCTACGGCGTGGTCGCCGCCCTCATCAAACAGAGCGACTGGGTCTACAACCACGGTGGGCTCACCCATCTGGTCACCGACTGGCCCCTTTACGCCCTGATCATCATGGGGGCGTGCGCCCTGGGTCTGACCCAGATGGCCTACCGGGCCGGTCCGCTGGCCCAGTCCATGCCCGCGCTGACGGTGGCCGACCCGGCGGCGTCGGTCGTCCTAGGGGTGATCGCCTTCCACGAGCGGCTGGCCAACGACGGGTTGGCCATCGCCCTGCAGGTCATCGGCTTCGTGATCATGGCCCTGGCTGCCGCCCAGCTGGCCCGCCGGGCGGCGGCGGTCGCGGCCTGAGCGGCGTTCTGTGGTCGACGCCTGAGCGGGGTGCGGTCGCCACCTGAGCGGGGTTGGTGGCCGCCTGAGCGGCGGTTCTGTGGTCGATTGTCCGGACTACACCCGCAATTTCGACCTCAGAACGGCGCCCCGACCACAGAACCGGTACGTGAACAGCATGAGATGAGGTCAAAGGAGCCAGCCGTGCGCCACTCCCGCCCTCCTCTCCGCCCCCCCGGTCGTCGGGGGACCGGACCGTCCGCCCACAGCGGTCACCGCCGGCCCGCCACCCCCGCCCGCTACCGCCTCCGCCCACCGTGCGCTACCATGGGCGACGGCCATCCGGCCGGTCGAGGCGCGCTAGCTAGCGGGTAACGGAGATCGGCGGTTACCAGGCAGAACGCCCCCGGACGATTCGCCAGCAGAAGTTCGCAGACTCCCCAGACAGAGAAGGTTCAGGTTGCCCACCATCGCGCAGTTGGTCCGGAAGGGCCGGGAACAGAAGACGGTCAAGACCAAGACCCCCGCCCTCCGTGGCGCCCCCCAGCGCCGGGGCGTGTGCACGCGCGTCTACACCACCACCCCCAAGAAGCCGAACTCGGCCCTGCGTAAGGTGGCCCGTGTGCGCCTGACCAGCGGCGTCGAGGTGACGGCCTACATCCCCGGTGAGGGCCACAACCTCCAGGAGCACTCGATCGTCCTCGTCCGCGGTGGCCGGGTGAAGGACCTCCCGGGCGTCCGTTACAAGATCATCCGCGGCACGCTGGATACCTCCGGCGTCCGCGATCGCAAGCAGGCCCGTTCCCGCTACGGGGCCAAGAAGGGTTAGAGAAGAAGATGCCCCGCAAAGGACCGGCTCCCCGCCGCGACCTACTGCCCGACCCGATCTACCGGTCGGTCCTCATCACCCAGATCGTCAACAAGGTGCTCGAGCGTGGCAAGCGCTCCCTCGCCGAGCGGATCGTCTACGAGGCCCTCGACATCATCAAGGAGCGCAGCGACGGCGACCCGCTGGCCGTGGTGAAACGGGCCGTGGAGAACACCAAGCCGCAACTCGAGGTCAAGAGCCGCCGTGTCGGTGGCGCGACCTACCAGGTACCGGTCGAAGTTCGCTCGAAGCGAGCGGCCACATTGTCGATACGCTGGCTGGTCGGTTACTCCCGGCAGCGCCGTGAGAAGACCATGGCCCAGAAGCTGGCCGCCGAGCTGCTCGACGCCAGCAACGGCGTCGGCGCTGCCGTGAAGCGCCGGGAAGACATGCACAAGATGGCGGAGTCCAACAAGGCCTTCGCCCATTACCGCTGGTAGAGAGCTGAATGGCTGAATCCACCGCAACCCGCGCCAAGCCCCTGGCCAATGTCCGCAACATCGGGATCATGGCCCACATCGACGCGGGCAAGACCACGACCACCGAGCGGATCCTCTTCTACACCGGTATCAACTACAAGATCGGTGAAGTCCACGAGGGGGCCGCCACCATGGACTGGATGCCCCAGGAGCAGGAGCGGGGCATCACCATCACCTCCGCCGCCACCACCTGCGAGTGGGACGGCACCCGGATCAACATCATCGACACGCCCGGCCACGTCGACTTCACCGTCGAGGTGGAGCGGTCGCTGCGCGTCCTCGACGGCGCCGTCGCCGTTTTCGACGCCGTCGCCGGCGTGGAGCCGCAGACCGAGACGGTCTGGCGCCAGGCCGACAAGTACGCCGTGCCCCGCATGTGCTTCGTCAACAAGATGGACCGCATCGGCGCCGACTTCTACCGCTGCGTCGACATGATCAAGGACCGCCTCGGCGCCACCGTCGCCGTGGTCCAGCTGCCCATCGGCTCGGAGAGCGAGTTCAAGGGCTGCATCGACATCCTCGGCATGCGGGCCATGGTCTGGAACGAGGAGGCGGCCAAGGGCGAGAAGTTCGACCTGGTCGACATTCCGGCCCACCTGCTGGACGAGGCCGAGACCTACCGCCACGAGCTGATCGACACCCTCTCCAACTTCGACGACGAGATCACCGAGAAGTACCTGGGCGAGGAGGAGATCACCTCCGCAGATCTGGAACGGGCGCTGCGGGCGACCACCATCGCCGGCCAGGTCGTCCCCGTCCTGTGCGGCAGCGCGTTCAAGAACAAGGGCGTCCAGCCCATGCTCGACGCCGTCGTGGCCTACCTGCCCAGCCCACTGGACATCCCCCCGACGCGCGGCACCGACACCAAGGGCATCGAGGAACTCGAGCGCAAAGCCGACGACAGCGAGCCGTTCGCTGCGCTGGCGTTCAAGATCATGACCGACCCCCACCTGGGCAAGCTCACCTACGCCCGGGTCTACTCGGGCAAGTTGGCCACGGGTGGCCAGGTGGTCAACTCCACCAAGGAGGGCCGTAAGGAGCGGGTCGGCCGCATCCTGCAGATGCACGCCAACGACCGCACCGACCTGGCCGCCTGCTTCGCCGGCGACATCGTCGCTCTGGTCGGCCTGAAGCAGACCACCACCGGCGACACTCTGTGCGACCCGTCCGGTCAGATCGTGCTGGAGTCCCTGGACTTCCCCGAGCCGGTCATCCACGTGGCCGTCGAGCCGAAGACCAAGAACGACCAGGACAAGCTGTCCAAGGCCCTGCAGTCGCTCTCCGAAGAGGACCCGACCTTCCAGGTGCACTCCGACGAGGAGACCGGCCAGACCGTCATCGGCGGTATGGGCGAGCTCCACCTCGAGGTGCTCGTGGACCGGATGCTGCGCGAGTTCAAGGTCGACGCCAACGTCGGCAAGCCGCAGGTCGCCTACCGGGAGACCATCAAGAACTCGATCCAGAAGGTCGAGACCCGCTACGTCCGCCAGACCGGTGGTCGTGGCCAGTACGGCCACGTGGTGCTCGACCTGGAGCCGACCGGACCGGGCGGCGGCTACGAGTTCGTCGACAAGATCACCGGCGGCATCATCCCGAAGGAGTACATCCCTTCGGTTGACGCCGGTATCCAGGACGCCATGTCGTCGGGCGTCCTGGCCGGGTATCCGGCCGTGGACATCCGGGCCACCTTGGTGTTCGGGTCCTACCACGACGTCGACTCCTCGGAGATGGCGTTCAAGATCGCCGGCTCCATGTGCTTCAAGGAGGCCTGCCGCCGGGCCCATCCGGTCCTCCTCGAGCCGATCATGTCGGTCGAGGTCGTCACCCCCGAGGACTACATGGGCGACGTCATCGGTAACCTGTCGTCCCGGCGGGGCAAGGTCGAGGGCATGGAGCAGCGGGGCAACTCGCACGTAGTCCGCTCCCAGGTCCCGCTGGCCGAGATGTTCGGTTACGCTACCGACCTCCGGTCACGCTCTCAGGGGCGGGCGACCTACAGCATGCAGTTCCACTCGTACCAGGAAGTCCCAGATTCGATCGCCCAGGAGATCGTAAAGCGGATCCGGGGCGAGTAGCGGTTCAGTGAGAAGCTGACCCGCAAACCAACTATCGTTCAACACCGCGTCTATCACCCCGGCCGGGCGGCCGGAACCCGTATGAGGAGCGTGCCTTTCCATGGCCAAGCAGAAGTTCGAGCGCACCAAGCCCCACCTGAATATCGGCACGATGGGTCACATCGACCACGGCAAGACGACCTTGACCGCGGCCATCACCAAGGTGCTGTCCGAGCGTTTCCCGGAAGGCAACGCCCCGATCGCGTTCGACCAGATCGACAAGGCGCCTGAAGAGCGCCAGCGGGGCATCACCATCAACATCGCCCACGTGGAGTACCAGACGCCCAACCGGCACTACGCCCACGTGGACATGCCCGGCCACGCCGACTACATCAAGAACATGATCACCGGTGCCGCCCAGGTCGACGGCGCCATCCTGGTCGTGGCCGCCACCGACGGCCCGATGGCCCAGACCCGTGAGCACGTGCTCCTGGCCCGCCAGGTCGGCGTGCCGTCGATCGTGGTCGCCCTCAACAAGTCCGACGCCGTCGACGACGAGGAACTGCTCGACCTGGTCGAGCTCGAGGTCCGCGAGCTGCTGACCGAGTACGAGTTCCCCGGCGACGACACCCCGGTCATCCGGGTCTCCGCTCTGAAGGCTCTCGAGGGCGACAAGGAGTGGGAGGACAAGATCATCGAGCTGATGGACGCGGTCGACGAGTTCGTGCCCGAACCGGTGCGTGAGCTGGACAAGCCGTTCCAGATGCCCATTGAGGACGTGTTCACCATCCAGGGCCGCGGCACCGTGGTCACCGGCAAGGTGGAGCAGGGCCGCATCAAGGTCGGCGAGGAAGTCGAGATCGTCGGTCTGCGGCCGACGGCCAAGACGACCTGCACCGGCGTGGAGATGTTCCGCAAGCTGCTCGACGAGGGCGAGGCCGGCGACAACATCGGCGCCCTGCTGCGCGGTACCAAGAAGGAGGAGGTCGAGCGCGGCCAGGTGCTGTGCAAGCCCGGCTCGATCACCCCGCACACCGACTTCGAGGGCACCATCTACGTGCTCTCCAAGGAAGAGGGCGGCCGGCACAAGCCGTTCTTCAACAACTACCGCCCGCAGTTCTACTTCCGGACCACCGACGTGACCGGCAGCATCGCTCTGGCCGAAGGCACCGAAATGGTCATGCCTGGTGACAACACCGAGATCAAGGTGGAGCTGCAGAAGCCCATCGCCATGGAGGAGGGCCTCCGCTTCGCCATCCGGGAAGGTGGTCGGACCGTCGCCTCCGGCCGCGTCACCAAGATCGTCAAGTAGTACCGGCGGGGGCATTGCCCCCCGCCGACCCCGTCTGTTCTTTGAAAACCCGCATCTTTGTGAAAGAGAGTTCAGCCTGTGGCTGATGGAACCAAGCAGCGCATTCGTATCCGCCTCAAGGCCTACGACCACGAAATCCTGGATCAGTCGACCAAGAAGATCGTCGAGACCGTGCTGCGCACCCAGGCCAAGGTGCGGGGACCGGTGCCGCTGCCGACCGAGCGCAACCGCTACACGGTGATCCGCTCACCGCACAAGTACAAGGACAGTCGCGAGCACTTCGAGATGCGGGTCCACAAGCGGCTGCTCGACATTGTCGAGCACACCCCGAAGACGGTCGACTCCCTGCAGCGCATCGAACTGCCGGCGGGCGTCGACATCGAAATCAAGATTCAGTAGTACTGATGCGATAGATCCCGCTTCCACCGAGTCCGGTGGGGGCGGGATTTGTTCTGTCCGATGTATTGAGCCGCCCGGTCCGGCGAGGATCGGGCGGCCGCCGTCTTCGGAGCCGGGGGACGATCAGCTGCGGCCGTGCACGTACCGGTCCCACCACGGGGACAGGTCGATGCCCGAGTACCGGCCGAGGTGGTCCACCAGGCCGTCGGTGGTGACCAGGCGGCCGGCGTTGTCCCGGTACCAGTCGGCCATGCCCGCCCGGAGGCGGTCGGCGCCCCCCATCAGATGGGCGACGCCGGCGAACAGCTCGGCCCCCCGGCTGTAGGCCTCGAGGGCGGTGTGCCGGGACCAGGGGTGCGGTGGGTAGAGGACAGTCGGTTCCTGATCGAGGGCCAGTTCGGTCACCCCGAAGCGGGGCACCTCCCGGGCTCGTGACGCCGTCGACCACACGGTGAACGCCTCGTCGATCCAACCGTCGCTGGCCCGGGCCGGCTTGACCCCCCGGCCGAACCAGCTGTGGAACACCTCGTGCTCGAGGGCGCCGATCGCCGCCGTCGTGGCGCCGTCGTATTCCATGCCCCGGCCCGGTCCCCACACGACGGCCCAGAACGTGTCGCCGTGGGCCCACGGTTCGTAGCGCGCCGCGGCGTAGACCAGCCACGAGCGGATGTCCGCCTCGCAGGTGGCCAGATCGGCGTCGGTGCCGGTGTGCCGGGCGGTGACCAGGGCCAGGGACCGGGTCCGGCCGGGCAGGTCGAAGACGGTGCGCCGGGACTCGATCAGGTCGACCGGGGCCAGCACCAGCATCGGCGACAGGGCGGTGAAATGGGCCGGGTAGACGAGCGACCAGGACCGCTGGCGGGCGTCGGCCTGCACCCCCGCGGTGTTGGCGATCAGTGTGTGGGGCCGGTCGGTGCCCTCGACGGCGATGTCCAGGCGCAGGGCGAAGCGGTCGTGGATGAGCGGGGCCGGCACCCACATCTCCAGGTAGCGGCCCGGGTGCAGATCCGACATCCAGAAGTCGAAGCGGACACCGTCGTGTTCCCATGCGATCGGGACCGCCCCCTCACTGTCGGGGGTCTCCAGCCGGTAGCCGACCTCCAGACGGTGCCGGGTGCCGGCCTCGATCTCCACATCGAGGACCCGCATGCCGGCCCGGAGCCCGGCACCCAGATCGCGCCGGGCGAAGTCGTCAGGGGAGAGTTCGCGGCCGTCCAGCCGCACCCACTCGACCGGCTGGCGCAGGTCGAGCGCCGGACAGCCGTTCACGCCGCCGCCGGTGAACTCGATGACCGCCTCGCCGCTCGCCTGGCCGGCGGCCACATCGAAGCGGAGCGAGGCCTGGATGCGCTCGACGCTCGGAGCCACCGCTCGGCCCTTGCCCAGGGGAGCCGGGCTGGGAGCCAGGGACTGGGGCATCGTCCCAGTCTGTCCCATTACGCGAGGAGACCGGGCCCTGAGAGCCCGGCCTCCGAATCCGGTGAGGGATCCCGCTACGAGCGGAACGTGGCCGCGATGCTCTGTTCGTTCGTGGCATACGACTGGCCGGCCTGGTTGGTCAGCTGGGCGATTCCGGTCAGCGCTTCGTGCAGGTTGCGGGCACTGGTCTGCCATTCGATCCACAGCGACTCGAAGCGGCCCTGGGCGGTACCGACCCAGTCGCTCTGCAGGGGGGAGACGTAGCCGGCCAGGGTCTGGAGGATCGACTCCACCTCGCCGGCACCGCTGGTCAACTGGTTGGAGATCTCCTGAAGCTGTTCAGGGGTAACTGATATGGAAGCCACTTAGCCCACCTCCGAGTGGTCGCGTTTCGATCGGCGCTCTGGAGATTAGTTATCCCTAAGGGGCATTTTCCACAGAGTGACCGGCCTGGTCGTCGACCGCTACCTGGACGACGGTGATTTCGCCTTTGGACACGAGCAGCCCCCGGCCCGGTGGGCCACCGAAGAGGGCGGTCCGGGGCAGTCTGACGCCCAGCACGTCGCCCTCGGTCGTCGACGGCGGGCACAGGAGCAGCCCGCACTTCGACTTCTTGGCCTCGGGGACCACCCCCCGGAACTGGTTGAGCTCACCGGACGTCCCGGCGACGACCATCGCCGAACGGTTGTCCCGAGCGGCCCGCAGGAACGCGCTCAGCACGTCGCTCACCGGGCTGTCGCCCAGCAGATCGACATCATCGACCAGCACCGTGAGGTCCCGCACCCCGATGTCCTTGATGGCGGCAGTGAGGTCGTCGGCGGTGATGGTCAGGCCGTCCACCATGGCGACCACCCCCTCCTCGCCGGCCAGGTCTCTGAGCGGCGAGGTCCGGGTGGTCACTCCGACGACCCGGCTGCCGTTTCGGACGGCGGACCGGGCCATCGAGATCAGGGCCGTCGACCGCCCCGAGCGGGCCGGGCCGGAGATGACGAATCCGGGACCGGCCAGACCGAGGTCGACCTCGACCGGCACCAGGCGGTCGCCGCCGATGCCGACCAGCGCCCGCGGTCCCTGGCCGCCCGCCGGTCGGGTCCGGCTGTCCAGTTGCTCGAACAGGGACGACATCGAGACATGCATGGGCAGGACGGCGATCGGGTCGGGCCGGCGGGCCTCGGGCAGATCCTGTTCCCGCCTGGCCGCCCGGGCCGCCAACTGGTCGAGGGCGGCGACCTGGGCCGGACCCGACGGGTCGGCGGCCAGCAGGCCGACCTGCACCTCGGTCCCGCCCCGGGCGTAGAACGCCCGGCCGGGACCGATGGACTCGGGTAGGTGGCGGGGATTCAGGCCGACGACCGAGTACACCGTCCGGTCGTTCAGGCGGAGCATCAGGATGCGCTCGGCGAGCGACGAGAAGCGGGGCGTCGTCCCGCTCCGGTCGGCGGTGACGATGACCCGCACGCCGGCGCCCGGGCCTTCCCGCATCAGGTGCATCAGCGAGGTGACCAGCCGACCCCCGTCGAGCGTGTCGAACTCGGCGTTGAACCCCTCCCACCGGTCGAGCAGGACGACGATGTACGGCAACCGCTCCTCCGGTGCCGACAGCTGCCGTTGGTCGGCGATGGTGGCGAAGCCGTTGCGGGCGAGCAGCTGCTGGCGGTCAGTGGTCTCGGTCAACAGCTTGGTGATCAGCCGATCGACCCGATCCGCTTCGCGCCGGGTGACGACGGCGCCGACGTGGGGAAACGACTCGAGCGGTATGAGGGCGCCGTTGCCGCAGTCGATCCCGTAGACGTGGATATCGGCGGCCCGGTTGCGCGAGGCCAGGCTGGCGGTGATCGACCGGAGGAGTGTCGATCGGCCCGAGCCGGGATCGCCGATGATCAGTAGGTGCCCGTCGCGGACCACGTCGAAGGTGGCGTAGCGCTGGGCCTGCTGGTCGGGTAGGTCCTCGACTCCGAACAGGGCCGGGACCGGACCGTCCGCCGCGGATGGCTCGAGGGTGTCGCCGGTCAGGGCCATCTGCTCGGGCAGGGCCGGCAACCATGGGCGGCGCGGGTCGGGGACGCGGGACCGTTCGGCCGCCTGGTTGACGGCGTCGACCAGGACGGCCAGGTCGGTGGTGTCCTCGTCGTAGCTGGGGCCGTCGGGCGCCCCCGGCGGGTCGGCCAGCTGCCCCCACCCGATGGTCGTGGCCCGCGCCGGTGGCCCGCCATGGCCGGGTCGGCGGCCACCGATCCGGGCCGCCTGGAACTCGGTCAGGTCCTCGTGACCGACCCGGGCATAGGCCCGGCCGGGTGACGACTTGGGAATCCGGGAGGCGAGAGGGGAGTCGATGACATCGGTGCTGTCGGCCGCGTCGGTGACGCGCATGGCCAGGCGCAGGTTGGTGTTGGTCTTGATGGCGGCCGACACCACGCCCGCCGGCCGCTGGGTGGCCAGGATCAGGTGGATGCCGAGGGACCGGCCCCGGCGGGCCAGGTCGATCAGTCCGTCGACGAAGCTGGGTAACTCCTCGACGAGGGACGCGAACTCGTCGATGACGATGACCAGGCGACCGAGCACCGGCCGGTCGGGCCCGGCCAGGCGCCAGTACGCCTCGAGGTCCTTGGCGTTGACGTCACCGAGCAGGACCTCGCGCCGGCGCAGCTCGGCTCCGATGGATGCCAGGGCCCGCTCGGTCAGGTGGCCGTCGAGGTCGGTGACCATCCCCACCGTGTGGACCAGGCGGGAGCACTCCTTGAACGCGCTGCCGCCCTTGTAGTCGACCAGCACGAAGTTCATCTGGTCCGGCCGGTTGACCACGGCCAGGCTGGCGATCAGCGACTGCAGCAACTCGCTCTTGCCCGAGCCGGTGGTGCCGGCGACCAGGCCGTGGGGTCCGTCCTTGGCCAGATCGAGGACCATCGGGCCGGTCTCGCAGACCCCCATGACGGCGGCGGTGGAGCGGCCGTCCCCGCTCCACCGGGCCAGGACGGCGTCGGGGGTGGGCGGGTCGAGGCCCAGTTGGTCGAGCAGCCGCACACTGGTCGGGACGGCGGCGCCGGCCGTGACCCGGCGGTTCAACCGCAGGGGGGCCAGGCGGCGGGCGGCCGTCTCGGCCACACCGGTGTCGACCAGGTCGGCCAACGCGTCCATGGCCACGCCGGTGCCGGTGCGCAGGCGGACGAGGGCCGGCCGGTCGGTCCCGCACAGGGCGACCGCCCGGCACTCCTCCGGGAGCATCCGTTCGGCGTCGTCGATACAGATCGACATGATCCCGGCCTCCGGCCCCCGCCGCAGGAGCTTGGTGACCGTCGGCAGGGCGCCGATCTGGTAGGCGCCGTCGACGATGACCAGGTGACCGGACGCATCGTCGCCCTGGGTCGGCGACCGCCCGCCCAGGCGGTCGTCGACGATCGCCGACAGGTCAGCGGCCAGACGGCTGATCGAGGCCTCGTCGGTCCCGATCCGGGCGACCACGCGACCGTCCCGGTCGCGCAGATGGGGCAGCCATCTCGCCCAGGACCAGGCGTCGCGCTGGTGGGCCCCGGTGAGGATGGTGACGGTCAGGTCCTCGGGTGAGTGGAGGACGGCGGCCTGCACCAGGAGGCCGGTCACCAGCGCCTCGCAGGTCCTCCGTTCGCCGGCCACGCCGAGCACGCCCTCGCGCGGCAGCTCGACGACGGCCGGCACCATGCGGACCACCGGCGGACCGTCGCCGCCCATCTGGTTCTCGACGGTGACGTCGGCCGGCCGGTCCGACAGCCCGACCCGCAGCGCCATGTAGTCACGGTCGGCCCGCCGGCGCTCCCAGAGCTCGGTCTGCGGCCCGTCGGTCACCATGGCGAGCGTTGCCGGGTCCGGGGATGCGGCCCGGCGCTGCGCCGTCTCGTTCCTGAGGGCCTCCGCCAGCTGGGCGGTGGCCATTTCCACGGCGGAGCGGTGGGCCTTGGTCTTCTCGCGGTGGGACTTGACCCCGGTGCGACGCTGGCTGAAGTAGTTGGAGACCCCGATCACCGGCGCCAGGAGGGTGAAGAGCAGGAACAGCGGGTTGCCCATGGCCAGCGCCAGGATCACCCCGAGCAGGAGCGGGGCGATGGTCGCCATCAGCGGGAAGTTGACGCCGGTCGGCACCGGGCTCGGGCCCGGGAAGTGGACCGTCGTGTTGAGCGCCGGGCCGGCCAGCCGGGGCGGACGGTTGAACACCAACCCGCCCTCGCCGTTGCGCACCACCGAGCTGTGGGACCGCTCGCCGGCCCGCCAGGCCAGGATGGTGCTGCCTACCTGTATGAAGGCGTGCTCGGCCACGGCCGTGTCGGTGACCGGCCGGCCCTCCAGCCGGACGCCGTGAGCCGACCCGTCATCGCGCACCCGCACCTCGCCGGCCACCACGCTCAGCACGGCGTGCTGGCGGGACACCTCCAGATCGCGCACCAGGTTGACCGACGCATCGTCGCACCGACCGACCCGGTGCTCGCCGATGGGCAGCGGCCAGACGGCACCGGCGTGGGGGCCGGACACGGCCAGCAGCTCGACGGCCGGAGGGAGCAGGTGGAGGCCCGACGCAGGCGGGGGCCGGTGGGTGATGACGGCCCCGTCGAGCAGTTCGTCGCCGGCCGCTCCCTCTTGGCGCAGCGGGCGCTCGCCGTCCCACCAGGCCTGCGTGGTGCCCGGCTCCAGGGCCTCGGAAACCGAGGCGAAGGGGGCGGACGCTTCGGCATCGACCCAGACGTCCCTGGTCGGGCCGTCTCCTTTGACCGTCAGGAGGATCTGCATCTCGGCTACCCCATCGGCTCCCGGACATCAGAGCTTGGGCCCACCGCCGGATTGTGTGCGATAGGTACTGTATATCAGTACTTATCGCGCACTATCGGCTCGGCAACGGAGCCCGCACCGGGCCTGACCGGCCCCGATGACGGGGCGCCGGGAGAGCCGCTATAGTGGTCCGCCGGTTCTAGAACCGACGTCTGCGGGTGTCCGACGGGTCGTAGACCACCAGGAGACCCCGCAGCAACAACCGAACGAGCGTCACCCACCGGCCCGCCGGTCGGGTGCGTCCGCGTGTGAGGCGGTCGGAGCAGGTGACCGGCTCCCTCCGCCACGAGTCCAGGAAAGAGTCAGCTGTGCCATCGAAAGCGATAGTCGGCGAGAAAGTCGGCATGAGCCAGGTCTGGGACGACCAGAACCGCGCCATCGCGGTCACCATCGTCCGGGTCGACCCGGTCCGTGTCGTCCAGCTGAAGACGACCGACCGCGACGGCTACGCCGCCGTGCAGGTCACCTACGGGAGCCGCAAGGTGCAGCGGCTGAACAAGCCGGAGGCGGGCCACTTCTCGGCCGCCAACGTCGACCCGGGCAAGCGCCTGGTCGAGCTGCGCATCGACGACACGTCACCGTTCACCATCGGCGACGAGCTGACCGTCGAGATCCTGAACGCCGGCGACAAGGTCGATGTGACCGCCGTCAGCAAGGGCAAGGGCTTCGCCGGTGGCATGAAGCGCCACAACTTCAAGGGTCAGGGCGCCAGCCACGGTAACCACAAGCACCACCGGGCCCCCGGCTCGGTCGGCGCCTGCGCCACCCCGGCCCGCGTGTTCAAGGGCACCCGGATGGCCGGCCAGTACGGCTCGGGCAAGGTGACCACCTTGAACCTCGAGATCGTCAAGAGCGATCCGGAGCGCAACCTGCTGCTGATCAAGGGCGCCGTCCCCGGCCCCCGGGGCGGCATGGTCGTGATCCGCGATGCGGTCAAGGGAGGTAAGTGATGGCCCTCACCATCGACCGCCGTTCGGCTTCCGGTGAGACCACCGGGACCATCGACCTCGACGAGGCGATCTTCGGGATCCAGCCCAACGTGCCCGTGATGCACCAGGTCGTGACCGCCCAGCTGGCGGCCGCCCGATCCGGCACGCAGAGCACCAAGACCCGGGCCGAGGTCGCGGGTGGCGGCAAGAAGCCGTTCAAGCAGAAGGGCACCGGCCGGGCCCGGCAGGGTTCCGAGCGGGCCCCGCACTTCGCCGGCGGCGGTGTGGCGCTCGGCCCCAAGCCGCGCAGCTACAAGCAGAAGACACCCCGCAAGATGATCCAGCTGGCCCTCCGCTCGGCTCTGTCCGACCGGGCCAACGACGGCAAGATCGTCGTCGTCGACGGCTGGCCGTGGGAGACCCCGAGCACCAGGTCGGCGGTCGAGGCGGTGGCCGCCCTGGGCTTGGACGGGCGCATTCTGGTCGTGCTCAGCCGGGAGGACGAGGAGGCCTACAAGTCCTTCCGCAACCTGACCGACATCCAGCTGATTCTCACCGGCGAGCTCAACGCCTACGACGTGCTGTGCAGCGACTGGGTGGTGTTCACCGCAGCGACGCTGCCGGGCGCCCCCGCCCCCGGGATTCCCGACGCGCCGGCCGTTGCCGCAACCGTCGCCGCCCCCATCACGCCGGCCGAGGCCGAGGAAGAAACCAATGACGAGGACGAGGGGAGTGCCCAATGAGTGATCCTCGTTCGGTCATCATCCGGCCGGTCGTGTCCGAGAAGTCCTACGGGCTGCTCGACTCCGGCGTCTACACCTTCATCGTGGCCCCCGACGCCAACAAGATCGAGATCCGCCAGGCGGTGGAGCGGATCTTCGGCGTCAACGTGGTCAAGGTCAACACCCTGAACCGCCAGGGCAAGCGCAAGCGCAACCGGGGCAAGGCGACCTTCGGTAAGCGCAACGACACCAAGCGGGCCGTGGTGACGCTGGCCACCGGCCAGTCCATCCCGATCTTCGAGGGGAACTGATATGCCGCTTCGCAAGCGCAAGCCGACCAGCGCCGGCCGCCGATTCCAGAGCGTCTCCGACTTCAGCGAGATCACCCGCACGAAGCCGGAGAAGAGCCTGCTGGCGCCCAAGCCGGCGACCGGCGGCCGCAACTCCTACGGCCGCAAGACGGCCCGGCACAAGGGCGGCGGTCACAAGCAGCAGTACCGGATCGTCGACTTCAAGCGCAACAAGGACGGCGTGCCGGCCACCGTTGCGTCCATCGAGTACGACCCGAACCGCAACGCCCGCATCGCCCTGCTCCACTACCACGACGGCGAGAAGCGCTACATCCTGGCGCCGGCCAAGGTGGCCGTGGGCGATGTGCTGCGCAGTGGCCAGGGCTCCGACATCCGTCCGGGCAACGCCCTGCCGATGCGCTACATCCCGGTCGGTTCGGTCGTCCACAACGTCGAGCTCAAGCCGGGCGGCGGCGGCAAGATCGCCCGCGGCGCCGGTATGAGCGTCCAACTGGTGGCCAAGGAGGGCGACTACGCCACCCTGCGCCTGCCGTCCACCGAGATGCGGCGCGTACCCATCGACTGCCGGGCCACCCTCGGCGAGGTGGGCAACGCCGAGGCCGAGCTGATCAGCATCGGCAAGGCCGGCCGTAACCGCTGGAAGGGTGTCCGCCCGCAGACCCGTGGTGTGGCCATGAACCCCGTCGATCACCCGCTGGGTGGTGGCGAGGGCAAGACGTCCGGTGGCCGTCACCCGGTCTCCCCGTGGGGCAAGCCGGAAGGCCGCACCCGGGATCGCACCAAGCCGTCCGAGAAGCTCATTGTCCGCCGCCGGCGCACCCGCGGCGCCCGGAGGTAGTAACCCATGCCGCGCAGCCTTAAGAAGGGCCCGTTCGTCGACGACCACCTCCTGAAGAAGGTGGACGACCTCAACTCCCGTAACGAGAAGCGGGTCATCAAGACCTGGTCCCGTCGCTCCACCATCATCCCGGACATGGTCGGCCACACCATCGCCGTCCACGACGGGCGCAAGCACGTGCCCGTGTACATCACCGAGTCGATGGTCGGCCACAAGCTGGGTGAGTTCGCGCCCACCCGTACGTTCCGGTTCCACGCCGGGCAGGAGAGGTCGGGGAGGCGCTGATGCCCGGTTCCAAGACCAACGAGCGGGAAGGCACCCGCGCCGTACTGCGCCACGCCCGCATCTCCCCTTACAAGGTCCGTGAGGTTCTGGACCTGGTCCGGGGCCGTCCGGTGCACGAGGCCGAGGACATCCTCCGCTTCTCCGAGCGCGACGCCGCTTTCACGGTGGGCAAGGTCCTGCAGTCGGCCATCGCCAACGCCCAGAACAACGATGAGCTGGACGCCGAGGAGCTGTACGTCTCGGCCTGCTTCGCCGACGAGGGCACCACGATCAAGCGGTGGCGGCCGCGGGCCCGGGGCCGGGCCACCCGCATCCGCAAGCGGACCAGCCACATCACCGTCATCGTGAGCCGGCTGCCGGATGAGGATCTGCAGCGGCTCATGGCCCACCGCCGGGCCGAGCAGCTGGCCCAGCGGGCCCGCCGCGTCGCCGGCGCCCGCCGTACCGAGGGCGACACCCGGAACCGGGCCGACCGGCGCCGGGGCGTGCCGCTCGAAGAAGAGCACGATCATGACCACGAGCACGAGGACGACCTCGGCGCCGAATCGGCCGACGGTCAACGATCGGCCGAGTCGGCATCCGAGCCCGTCGACACGGAGACGACCGCCTCGGCTGACGTCGAGGAAGAGGTCAAAGGGACGGACGAGGTGACGGAGGAGCCCGAGGCGGGAACTCCCGCCGAGGAGGCCGCGGCATCGTCCGAGAGCGTTGAGGCTGCAGATTCCGACAACGGAGACGAGGGTTAGATGGGCCAGAAGGTAAACCCGTACGGGTTCCGGCTGGGCGTTACCACCGACTGGAAGTCACGGTGGTTCAACGACCGCAACTACAAGGAATACCTGGTCGAGGACAACCAGATCCGCGAGTACCTGATGAGCCAGCTGGAGCGGGCCGCAGTCAGCCGGATCGAGATCGAGCGCACCCGTGACCGGCTGCGTATCGACGTCCACACCGCCCGGCCGGGCATCGTCATCGGCCGCCGCGGGGCGGAGGCCGATCGGCTGCGCACCAAGTTGGCCGAGATCACCAAGAACCCCAAGGTCCAGCTCAACATCCAGGAGATCAAGCAGCCGGAGCTCGACGCCGCGCTGATGGCTCAGGGCATCGCCGACCAGCTGACCGGCCGGGTGAGCTTCCGCCGGGCCATGAAGCGGACCGTCCAGACGGTGCAGAAGGCCGGGGCCCTCGGCATCCGGGTCCAGTGCGCCGGCCGCCTTGGTGGCGCCGAGATGTCCCGTCGCGAGTTCTACCGCGAGGGTCGGGTGCCGCTGCACACGCTGCGGGCCGACATCGACTACGGCTTCCGCGAGGCCCGCACCACCTACGGCCGCATCGGCGTCAAGGTGTGGATCTACAAGGGCGACATCCTGCCCTACAAGGTCTCGGCCGAGGACAAGATCAGCCGGGAGGCGGCCATGGCCGTCGGCGAGACCTCCGGCCAGAGCCGGCCCCGCCGGGTCATCTCCGCCGGCGGCGGTCGCCGCCGCCCGGATCTGGGCGAGCCCGGTTCCGCCCCGGTAGCCGCTCCCACCCCCGAGCCGGCCGAGCCGGTCGATACCGCCGTCGAAGAGGTCCGTCCCATCGTGGAGGTGGACCCGGAGCTCGAGCGTCTCCTCGCTGAGGAAGAGGACATCGAGCGCCGCACCCGGGGCGACCACCACGAGACTCCGCACTTCCCGAAGGACATCTGAGCCATGTTGATGCCGCGCAAGGTAAAGCACCGCAAGCAGCAGCGGGGTCGGCTCACCGGTCAGGCCAAGGGTGGGACCACCGTCACCTTCGGTGAGTTCGGCATCCAGGCGCTCGAGCCGGGATGGATAACCGCCCGCCAGATCGAGGCCGCCCGTATCGCCATGACCCGCCACGTCAAGCGTGGTGGGAAGGTCTGGATCCGGGTGTTCCCGGACAAGCCGATCACCGCCAAGCCGGCCGAGACCCGCATGGGTTCCGGCAAGGGCAACCCGGAGTTCTGGGTGGCCGTCGTGAAGCCCGGCCGCATCCTCTTCGAGTTGGGCGGCGTCAGCGAGCAACTCGGCCGTGAGGCTCTCGAGCGGGCCATCCAGAAGCTGCCCATCCGGGCCCGCTTCGTGACCCGGGCCCATCAGGAGGAGGTGGAAGTCGGTTGACCAAGTCGACGGAGCTGCGCGAGCTGTCGGTGACCGAGCTCGAGCAGAAGGAGCTCGAGTCCCGCCACGAGCTGTTCAACCTCCGGTTCCAGCTGGCGACCGGCAAGCAGGACAACTCGGCCCGGATGGGCCACGTCCGTAAGGAGATCGCCCGGATCGCCACGATCCTGCGCGAACGGGAGATCGAGGCGGCCGAGTCGGCCGCGAAAGAGGCGAACAGCTGATGTCCGACGTGAACAACGAGTCGGCCCCGCCGGCCGACGACGACACCCGCGCCAACCGGCGCAAGGTGCGAGAGGGCCTCGTCATCTCCGTGAAGATGGATTCGACGGCGGTCATCGGCGTCATCGAGCGGGTCCGCCACCCGCGCTACGCCAAGACCGTGCAGCGCACCAAGCGCCTGTACGCCCACAACACCGATGAGCAGCTGAAGCCGGGCGACCGGGTCCGCCTCCAGGAGACCCGCCCGCTCTCGAAGCTCAAGCGCTGGCGCATCATCGAGGTTCTGGAGCGTGCCAAGTGACTGGTCCGAAGGTCCTTTGCCCCACCGGAGGTGTGGAGTGATCCAGCAGGAGAGCCGGCTGCGGGTGGCTGACAACTCCGGTGCCAAAGAGGTGCTCTGCATCAAGGTGCTGGGCGGCTCCCGCCGGCGTTACGCATCCATCGGCGACATCTTCGTGGCCACGGTCAAAGACGCCATCCCCGGCGCCAACGTCAAGAAGGGCGACGTCGTCAAGTGCGTCGTCGTGCGCACCAAGAAGGAGAAGCGGCGGCCGGACGGCAGCTACATCCGCTTCGACGAGAACGCCGCTGTTCTCATCAACGATCAGCAGCAGCCCCGCGGCACCCGCATCTTCGGGCCCGTCGGCCGGGAGCTGCGCGACAAGCGCTTCATGCGAATCATCTCGCTGGCGCCGGAGGTTCTGTAAATGTCCAAGCTCCGCAAGGGCGACGAGGTCGAGGTTCTCACCGGTAAGGACCGGACCAAGCGCGGCACGATCATGAAGGTCCTGCCGAAGCAGAACAAGGTCATCGTCGAGGGCGTCAACGTGGCCAAGAAGCACCAGAAGCAGACCCAGGCCCGGGTGCGCGGCGGCATCATCGACAAGGACATGCCGTTGCATTCCGCATCGGTCGCCCTGGTGTGCCCGAAAGACGGTGCCGTCCGCGTCGGCTACGAGTACAAGGTCGAAGGCGACCGCCGCTCCAAGGTCCGGGTCTGCAAGACCTGCGGAAGGGAGCTGTGATGGCGACGGCCACGACCGAGCGCCCGCGCCTGAAGACCAGGTACGACCAGGAAATACGGCCCCAGCTGAAGGACACCCTGGAGCTGCCCAACATCATGCTCGTGCCCCGGCTCGAGAAGATCGTGATCAACATGGGTGTCGGCCGGGCGACCCAGCAGCAGTCGCTGCTCGAGGGCGCCGTCCGCGACCTGACCCTGATCGCCGGTCAGAAGCCGCTCGTCACCAAGGCCAAGAAGTCGATCGCCGGCTTCAAGCTGCGGGAAGGGCAGAACATCGGCTGCAAGGTCACGCTGCGCGGAGACCGGATGTGGGAGTTCCTCGATCGGCTGATCAGCCTGGCCATCCCCCGTATCCGTGACTTCCGCGGTCTGCCGCCGAAGGGTTTCGACGGCCGCGGCAACTACACGTTCGGCGTCACCGAGCAGCTGATCTTCCCCGAGATCGAATACGACAAGGTCGACAACCCGCGCGGCATGGACATCACCATCGTGAGCACCGCCCGCAACAACGCAGAGGGTCGGGCGCTGCTCGACGCATTCGGTTTCCCGTTCCGGCGTGACGGCGCCAACCAGTAGAGAAGGCAGAGAGATGGCCAAGAAGGCACTCATCATCAAGAGCCAGCGCAAGCCGAAGTTCAAGGTCCGCGCCTACACCCGCTGCCGCCGCTGCGGGCGTCCCCACTCGGTGTTCCGGAAGTTCGGCATGTGCCGCATCTGCCTGCGCGAGCTGGTACACGCCGGCGAGGTACCGGGCGTCACCAAGGCGTCGTGGTGAGAGGGGGCCGGATATGACGATGACCGACCCGATCGCCGACATGCTGACCCGTATCCGCAACGCCAATGTGGCGATGCACGACACGGTGCGCATGCCCTCGTCCAAGCTCAAGGAATCCCTGGCCGCGGTGCTGGTCAAGGAGGGCTACATCGAGGACTTCAAGGTGTCCGACGCCGGGGAGCGCCCCGGCCGGATCCTGGAGATCACGATGAAATACACCAAGGAGCGGGCCCGGACCATCTCCGGCGTCCGCCGGGTGTCCAAGCCCGGTCTGCGGGTCTACACCGCCGCCGACAAACTGCCCCGGGTCCTCGGTGGCCTGGGCGTGGCCGTTCTGTCCACCAGCCAGGGGCTCATGACCGACCGCGAGGCGCGCCAGCGCCGCGTGGGCGGCGAGGTCCTCTGTTACGTCTGGTAGGTGAAGCATGTCTCGAATAGGTAGAAGCCCCATATCGGTGCCGTCCGGCGTCGAAATCACCATCGCCGACCGGGCCGTCACGGTCAAAGGGCCGGCCGGGACGCTGTCGCGGCCGGTGCCCGGTGAGATCACCGTGCGCCAGGAGGATTCCGTCCTGATCGTCGAGCGGCCCAACGACGAGCGGCAGAACCGGGCCCTGCACGGCCTGACCCGCTCGCTCGTCGCCAACATGGTGACCGGTGTGACCGCCGGGTTCACCAAGGACCTGGAGATCGTCGGCGTCGGGTACCGGGCCACCCCGAAGGGCCCCAACCAGATCGAACTGGCGCTCGGCTTCAGCCATCCGGTGGTCGTCGACGCCCCGGCCGGGATCACCTTCGAGGTGCCCCAGCCCACCCGCATCTCGGTGAAGGGCATCGACAAGGAGCTGGTCGGCCAGGTGGCGGCCAACATCCGCAAGATCCGCAAGCCCGAGCCCTACAAGGGCAAGGGCGTCCGTTACGCCGGCGAGCGGGTCATCCGCAAGGCTGGAAAGGCGGCCAAGTAGTCATGTCTTATTCGACCAAGGACAAGCAAGAGGCCCGGGCCCGGCGCCATTTCCGGGTGCGCAAGAAGGTCGCCGGCACCGCCGAGCGTCCCCGCCTGGCCGTGTTCCGTTCCAACAAGCACATCTCCGCCCAGGTCATCGACGACCGCAGCGGCCGCACGCTGGCTTCGGCCTCGACGGTCGAGGCCACGCTGAAGGCGGCCGGCGGCACCGGCAACAAGACGGCCGCCACCGCGGTCGGCAAGCTGGTCGCCGAGCGGGCCCGGGCGGCCGGCGTGACGTCGGTCGTGTTCGACCGGGGTGGTTTCCAATATCACGGTCGGGTCGCCGCCGTAGCCGACGCGGCTCGCGAAGCCGGACTGGAGTTCTAGATGCCTGAGCAGCAGTACGAAGACCGCACGATCATGGTCAACCGGGTGGCCAAGGTGGTCAAAGGTGGACGCCGGTTCTCCTTCGCCGCCCTCATGGTCATCGGCGACGGTCGGGGTACGGTCGGACTGGGCTACGGCAAGGCCAAAGAGGCCGGCCTGGCCGTCCAGAAGGGCATCGAAGAGGCCAAGAAGAACCTCTTCGCCGTCCCGCTGGCCGGCAGCACCATCACCCACCCCATCCTCGGTGAGGCGGGTGCCGGTCGGGTGCTCCTGAAGCCGGCCGCCCCCGGTACCGGCGTGATCGCCGGTGGTGCCGCCCGGGCCATCCTGGAGATGGCCGGTATCCACGACATCCTGGCCAAGTCGCTCGGCTCGTCCAACAGCATCAACGTGGCCCAGGCCACCGTGGCCGGGCTCAAGGGCCTGAAGCGGCCCGACGAGATCGCCCGCCTGCGCGGTCTGTCGCCGGAGGAGTTCGTTCCGGCCGGTCTGTGGCGGGCCTACAAGGAGACCCAGCGCGGCCCCCACGTTCCCGATGAGGTGGCCTGATGGCCAACCTCGTCGTCACCCAGGTCAAGTCCTCCATCGGGACCAAGCCGAAGCACCGCGGCACCCTGCGGGCCCTCGGGCTCCACGGCATCGGCACCTCAAACGAGCTGCCCGACCGGCCGGAGATCCGGGGCATGATCGCCCGGGTGCCTCACCTCATCAAGGTTGAGGAGAGCAAGTGAAAGTCCACGATCTGCATCCGGCTCCCGGATCCACCAAGGCCCGTCGCCGGGTCGGCCGTGGTATCGCCGGCAAGGGCGGCAAGACCGCCGGCCGTGGTACCAAGGGCCAGGGCGCGCGGGGCCAGATCAAGCCCGGTTTCGAGGGCGGCCAGCTGCCCCTGAAGCAGCGCATCCCCAAGCTCAAGGGCTTCAAGAACCCGTTCCGGGTCGAGTACAACGTCATCAATCTGGACACCCTCGAGGAGTTCGACGGTGACGTGGTCAGCCCGGACACACTGCGGGCCAAGGGCCTGGTGCACAAGCACGGCCTGGTCAAGGTGCTCGGTCGGGGTGCGGTCACCCGCCCGCTGACCGTTTCGGCGCACGCCTTCTCGAAGTCGGCCACGGCCGCCATCGAGGCGGCCGGCGGTCGGGTCGAGACCCTCCCGTTGCCGTTCGGGCACGGTCGTCCTCCGGCCAAGGGCAACGCTCTGACCAACCGGTAGATATCGCCCTTCATCGACCGGCACAGCCCGGTCGGCTCGGGCTAGCCTGAGTTGTCCCCGGGTGGGCCGGGCAGAGAGGACGTTGATGCGCAGCACGTTTACGAACCTGGCGAACATGTTCCGGGTTCCGGACCTACGCAACAAGGTTCTGTTCACGCTGTTCATCATCATCGTGTACCGGCTCGGGTCGAACATCCCGTGCCCGGGCATCAGCTGGTCCCAGGTGCAGTCGCTGGAGTCCGAGAGCCAGAAGGCCGGCGTGGTCGGCTTCCTGGCCCTCTTCTCGGGCGGGGCGCTGACCAAGATGGCCGTCTTCGGCCTCGGGATCATGCCGTACATCACCAGCTCGATCATCATCCAGCTGATGATCGTGGTGATTCCCAAGTTCGAGCAGTGGCGCGAAGAGGGTGCCGTCGGCCAGAAGAAGCTGACCCAGGTCACCCGCTATCTGACCATCGCCCTGGCCATCATGCAGTCGACCGGCCTGGCCTATGCCTTCCACTCCGGCGGTGGTGGCCTGTTCGGCGGTTCGTCGCTCAACATCGACCTGATCCCCGACTTCACCATTCCCCGGGTGCTGCTGCTGGTGCTGACAATGACCGCCGGCACCGTCGTCGTCATGTGGCTCGGTGAGCTGATCACCCAGCGCGGTGTCGGCCAGGGCATGTCGGTGCTGATCTTCAGCAACGTGGTGGCCACCATGCCGGCCGGCGGTATCGCCATCAAGGAAGAGGCCGGCTGGTTCAAGTTCGGCGTGATCATCGCCATCTCGCTCGCCCTGCTGGTGGCCATCGTCTTCATCGAGCAGGGTCAGCGGCGCATCCCGGTCACCTTCGCCAAGCGGGTCGTCGGCCGGCGCATGTACGGCGGCCAGAGCACCTACATCCCGATGAAGGTCAACACCGGCGGGGTGGTGCCGATCATCTTCGCCAGCTCGATTCTGTACTTCCCGATCCTGATCTCGAACGTGCTACCCGATCACGGTTTCTGGAAGACGGTGCAGACCTGGATCAGCCAGAACCTGGCCCAGCCCAACCACCTGATCTACATTCTCCTGTACGGCGTCATGATCATCCTGTTCGCCTACTTCTACGCGGCGGTCACCTTCGACCCGGCCCAGCAGGCCGACGTGATCCGCAAGCAGGGTGGTTACATCCCCGGCATCCGCCCCGGGCCCCACACCGAGCGCCACCTGCAGCAGATCCTCAACCGGATCACGCTGCCCGGCGCCCTGTGGCTGGCCGCCATTGCGTTGATCCCGTCTCTCATGCTGGCCGTCTGGAACATCCAGAACTACCCCTTCGCCGGTACCAGCCTCCTGATCTCGGTCGGCGTGGCCCTCGAAACCATGAAGCAGGTCGACAGCCAGCTCATGCTGCGCAACTACGAGGGGTTCTTGAAGTAGTGAACCCCGGAGCCCGGATCGTGGTCCTGGGCAAGCAGGGCGCAGGAAAGGGCACCCAGGCGGTCCGGTTGTCGCGCCATTACGTCGTGCCCCACGTGGCCACGGGCGACACCTTCCGCGCCGCCGTGCGCTCCGGTTCAGAGTTCGGCCAGCAGGCGAAGCGCTACCTGGACGCCGGCGAACTGGTGCCCGACGAGGTCGTGATCGGAATGGTGCAGGAGCGCCTGACCAAGGACGACACCACCCACCGCGGGTTCATCCTGGACGGATTCCCCCGGACGGTCGGGCAGGCCGAGGCCCTCATGGACATCCTGGCCCCCCGGTCGCTCGACGTGGTCATCAACCTGGACATCGCCACGCCCGAGGTCCTCGGCCGGCTGGCCAGCCGCCGGGTCTGTTCGGACTGCGGGGCCAACTACAGCGTG
>DASZNC010000174.1:0-50143 GCA_035551615.1 Acidimicrobiales bacterium | reverse complement strand
GGTCGACGGCGTCGGCATACCGGTCGACCAGGTCCCGCAGGGCGACGACGTCGTCGGCCTTCACCGGTCGCTCCAATCGGCCTGGCCGATGGCCGCGCTGGCGGTGTCGAAGAAGGTCGACTGGTCATAGGCGGTCAGAGGAATGTCCAGTTCCGTCACTCCCACTGCCACCAGATCACGACTGCGCTCCAGGGTGGCGGCCAGGTCGGTACGGCCGTCGTCGCCCTTGCCGACCCGGGCCGTCGACCGGATGCGCAGTTCCGCCGGATCCCGTCCGGCCGCATCGAACCGGCGCCGGAGCTCCTCGACCCCTGCGGCGATGCCGTCGCGCCGCTCGGTCATGATCGGGATCCAGCCGTCCCCGAGGTCGACGATACGGCGCAGGTTCCGTTCATTGAGGGTCCCAGAGAAGAGAACGGGGAGCCGCTCCTGCGCCGGCGTCGGATCACACCAGATGTCAGTAAAACTGACCGTTTTCGAGTCGAACGAGGCGCGTTCCCCGGTCCACAGCTGCCGGCAGGCGCCCATGGCGTCGGTCAGGAGCTGGCCCCGGTCGGCATGGTCGTACCCCAGCGCATCGAACTCCTCCTTCTGCCATCCGGTGCCGACGCCCAGCTCCAGTCGCCCGCCCGAAATGGCGTCGATGGTCGCCACCTGCTTGGCCAGCAGGGCGGCCGGGCGGAGCGGGACGATCAGGATGCCCGTGGTCAGGCCGAGAGTCGTCGTGCGGGCGGCGACGGCGGTGAGGATGGTGAGGGGCTCGTTCCAGGGGGCCTCGGGCGGGAACGGGAAGTCGCCCCACGGGTAGAGGTCGGCGTGCGCCCCCATCACGACGTGGTCCGAGATGGATACGGCGTCGAAGCCGGCCGCCTCCGCCGCCTCGGCCGTCTTCAGCACCTGGTCGGGGGCGGACCCGGGTTCGGCGGCGATGGGCAGTCGCAGAGTGAGGCGCGGGGTCTTCACGGGGTTCGCTCCGATCGGGTCGTCATCGGCGAGGACAGTAGGCGGGATTGACGGGAGTCGGTTATTAGAATATTATTCTAGGATGCGCGAATTCAGCCATCCTGCGATCGACGCTCTTCGCGACGCTGGGGACGAACTGAGAACACAAGCGGCCATCAGCGCCGATGAACGTCGCCTGTCCGAGACGTCGGCCAAGATCCTGCGGGAGACGGGCGTCATGCGGCTCATCCAGCCGTCCCGTTACGGCGGCCTGGAAGCCGACCCCCGATGTTTCGTCGAAGCCATGATGGCGGCCGCCGAATACGACGGCGCCGCCGGATGGGTCCTCGGCGTGGTCGGGGTGCACAACTGGCACATCGGGCTCTACGCCGACTCCGTCCAGGAGGAGGTCTGGGGCCAGAACCCCGACACCTGGATCAGCTCGTCGTACAACTACGTGGGCAAGGCCACCCGCGTCGACGGCGGCTACCAGCTGACCGGGCGGTGGAGCTTCTCCTCCGGTTGCGAGCACGCCGAGTGGGTGTTCGTGGGTGGGTTCGTCTTCGATGACGACGGCAACCCGCTCGAGATGCGGCACTTCCTGCTCCCCCGCGCCGACTACGAGATCATCGACGTGTGGAACGTGGCCGGCCTGTGCGGGTCGGGCAGCAACGACATCAAGGTCACCGATTCGTTCGTCCCCGAGGCGCACAGCATGAGCTGGCCGGATCTGCAGGCCCACCGCTGCCCGGGCACCGAGGTCAACACCTCGGCGCTGTTCCGGGTGCCGTGGGGTTCGATGTTCCTGAACGCCGTGACGGCTCCGCTCGTCGGCATGGCCCGGGGCATGCTCAACGAATCCATCTCCATGGTGAAGCAGCGGGTCACTGGCTACCTGCCGCCCGGCCCGACGACCGGTCCCTTCGACGCCAAGCGCATCTGGCCGGCGGTGACGATGGCCAAGCTGGCCGAGGTCTCGTCGGAGATCGATGCCGCCCGGGTGCAGATGCTCGACAACCTGGGCGACGTCTATTCATATGTCTCCGAGCCGGGGGCGGCCGGCGCCGCCGCCGTGCCGCTCGACGTCCGGGCCCGGGCCCGGCGTGACCAGGTCATGGCGGCCAAGCGGTCCACCGAGTCGGCCAACACCATCTTCTCGCTGGCCGGCGGGCGGGGCCTGTCCCTGAAGAGCCCGATCCAACGCCTGTGGCGCGACGCCCAGGCCGGGTCGCACCACGTCGTGAACGGCAGCGATCAGGCGCTGACCCACTACGGGGCGTTCCTCATGGACGAGCCCATCGAGGACATGCTCGTCTGAACCACCCCGCCGGTCGGCGTCCGTCCAAGGGGCACAGAGTGCCCCAGGCGCCGTCGGGGCGGCTAGGGGCGCAGGGAGTGCCAGGCGCCGTCGGACAGGGCGGCGATGGCCGCCTCCGACTTGCGCGCCGCTCGGTCGGCGTCGAACCACAACGCCCCCCGCACCCAGTTGTGCAACGGCCCGATGAGCAGGGCGACGACCACGTCGAAGGGAAGCGGTCGCAGGTCCCCGGCCGCCATCCGTTGGTCCAGCCACCGGTGGACGGTGGCCAGAAAGTCATCATTCTGCTGCACCAGATCGGCCGGCACCTGGCCCGAGCGGTAGCCGGCGAACGGTTGCTGCAGGAGGAAGGTCGCCGGCCTGGGGTGATCGACCAGCCAGCGCACGTGGTAGGCGACCGTGTCCCGCACCCCCGCCTCCGCCGGCGGATCGGCCCCCAGAATGGGGCCGGCCCCTGACTGGTACTCGTCCAGAAGGGTGTAGTGCAGCGTGGCGATCAGCTGATCCTTCGACCCGAAGTGGTGGTACAGCGTGCCGACACTCACTTCGGCCCGACTGCACACCTCCTGGATGAACGTGCCGGACTCGCCCACGTCGATGAACGTGTCCAGCGTCGCGTCCAGTATCTCCCGCCGGCGCTGCCCGGTCGTTTCTCGGGTGCGTCCGGATGCCATTACAGCGGCATGGTAGAGCCATCACCGGATGGGAGGGCGGTTACTACCCGGCGGCCGGCGTCCGGGCCCGGATCCGCCGGTTCAGGTCCGTGGTGGGAGGGGGCTCAGGTTGGGGCCGAAGGGCGGTCAGGCCCGGCGGTCAGGTGACCTGGACCTGCGCCTGACCCGGGTCGGTGATGGTGATCTCGCCCTCCCACATGCACAGGCAGGTGGAGTCGTTGGTGAGGGCGGGCATGCCACCGATCATCACGGTCACCGCCCCGGGGATCCACGGGCCGGCCGTGGCCGGCACGCACGGCATCGGCGTGTGCACACCGAGGGCGGCTGCGGTGGCGGCGATGACCTCCGGATTGGTCGGGGAGTTGCACATGCCGAAGGTCGGGATGTTGACCATCGGGGCGCTGTGCATGATCGTGCCGGCCGGAAGGTCTCCCGCCATCACCATCGTCGGCGGCACGGCGGTGTCCAGCGGAACCGGTACCGGCACGAGCGCCATGCTGCACTGGACCATGGCTCCGGTCACGACTTGGAACGGCATGGACGACCTCCTTTCAGCCCTACTGCGGGCCCGAGCCTATACCTCTAACCTCCCGGAATGGCCGCCCGAATGGTCGCTCGGACCCAGGTGGAGGCGTACGAGCGGGACGGCTACGTGGTCTGCCCGGGATGGCTCGACGGTTCAGTGGTCGAACGGTGCCGGGCGGAGCTGGGTGCAACCTGTCGACCCGGGCCGGTCGTGGCTGTGCCGGCCGGTACCCGCCCGGACCTGGACTCACTGGTCGCCGCCTCGCCGCTGACCGGCCTGGCGGCTTCTTTGCTCGGGTGCTCGGAGGTCAGGTGCTTCGGGTGCACGTTCATGGTGAAGGCGCCGCTCGTCGGGCCGGCCGCCGACTGGCACCAGGACGGGCACCCCTGGGCAACCGGTCTGGCGATCACCTCGGCCGTGACGTTGTGGCTGGCCCTCGACCCGGCCCGCCCTGGCAACGGGGCCGTGCAGGTCATCCCCGGCAGTCATTCGCTCGCCGCTCAGCCGCTGCGGCCGGGCGGCGGCATGTTCGGGTCCGGTATCGACCCTGACCTGGTCGACCAGTCGAAGGTCATCACGCTGGAGATGGACCCGGGCGACGTGTCCGCCCACCACCCCTGCCTGATCCACGGGTCCGGACCCAACCGCTCGACCCAACCGAGACGGGCCCTGGCCATCCGGTACACCCCGGCCTGACCGGGGCCCACGGTCCGGCAGATGGGGGGGACGGCGCGGGAGGGGGTGTCCGAAGCGGTAAAAGGAGGGGCCGGTCCCGGCCCGGGAGTGATTCGCGTCAACGCGCGCGTCGGCTCGGGCTGGCGTGACGCGCAGATAGCCGAAATTGGAGTTCTGCGCGTCAGCCGAGAAAGCGGGCAAAATCGAGTGACGCGCAGAACTCCAAATCGGGCTATCTGCGCGTCAGCCCACCGGTCCGCCCCGCGCGCGCTGACGCGAATCACTCCCGTCAGCCGGCTGCGCTCCTGCTGATCGTCCCACCGCCCGCCCACCCCGCTCCCGCGCCGTCCAGCCCATCTGCCGGACCTCCACTCCGCCGGGGCCCTCACGCCCGAGCCGCTGCGCCACGGCCGGCGGCGGCCGCCAGCAGGGCCCGGAACACGACCGACTGGATTTCCCCGTCGGTCATGGCCGACGTGATGTGGACGACCGTCCACCCGGCGGCCATGAGCTCGTTGCCCTTGCGCCGGTCGTGGTCGAACTTGGTCCTCGACCGGCTCCGGACCGCCCACCCGTCGCACTCGGCCGCTACCAGGTGCTCGGGCCAGGCCACGTCGAGTTCGTAGAGGGACCCGTTGACTGTGATCCGGTGGTGCACCTGGAAGGGGCGGAACGGTTCCAGCGTCCTCAGTACCCGGACCTCGAGGCCCACGTCGCCCGCCAGTCCGAGCCGGTCGGCGACCAGGCCCCGGACGGTGTCTATCGATGGGCGCGGCCCGACCCGGCGGATCACCTCCATCAGTAGCGGCCAGGTCCACAGTCCCTGAACGGATCCCTCGTCCAGCAGCCGGGCCAAGTAGGTAGGAGGGACCCGGGGGACGATGTCGACCAGCGTCCTGGCCGGGCTGGTCGTGGTCACGCCCCGGAGCAGACTCAGGTCACCGGGGGCCCACCGCCCGGTCCGGTGCAGGTGCACGCCGTCCAGGCGGGGATGGCGGGGCACCTCGACTGTCACCTCGGGCCCCGAATCCGAGAGGGCGACCGGCAGGTGGTGAGCCCGGGCCGCCGAGGAATGGGAGAGGGCGGCGCCGGAGCCGGCGCTCATGACGGCGGCGGCGGCCGCCTGCCAGGAGCTGGCCGGCCCGGGCCCGACCTTGATCACCCCGGGCCGAACGGCGACGACCAAGAGGTCGGCGATCAGGCGGGCCTGGTGCTTCCAGGTGACGCCGGCCGACCGCAGCTGGGTGACGGTGACTAGCCCGTTCTGCTGATCGGCGAGCGAGTGTACCTCCGCCGGCAACCTCATGACATGAGATTACATGAAGCTACAGAAGTGTCGTGGCCGCCTTGGCGAAGTCGATGGTGAACGGGGTGAGGCCGGCGACGACGGTGAAGCCCACGGTGATGAGCAGCACCAGCGTGATACTGGCCGGCACGTACACCGCCTCGGTGGGTGGCGCTTCGAGGACGGCCACTGCGGTGGCCCGGCCCCCGTCGAGGGAGGCGACCGGTTCCAGGCCGGCGGAGAACACCCCGAGATCGCCTTCCACCGAGCCGTCGCCCGGCGCCGAGTACATCAATAGCGCCAGCCGCAGGTAGAAGAACGCCGCCGCTGCTGCGGCCACCATGGCGATGACGGCCAGGTAGTACTGCCCCTGCTGCACCGACGCCTGGATCACATAGAACTTGCCGATGAACCCGCTGGTGAACGGCACGCCGGCCTGGGCCAGCAGCAGGACCAGCATGGCTGCGGCCAGGCCGGGATGGCGCCGGCTCAGGCCCCGGATGGCGCCGATGCCTGGTCGCCCCTCGCCCACGCCCTGCACCACGTCGACCACGGCGAAGGACCCGATCACGATGAACGTGTAGGTGAACAGGTAAAAGAGGGCGGCCGATGTCCCGGTCGCGGTTCCTGCCTGCACCCCGACGAGCACATAGCCGGCCTGGCTTATCGAGGAGTAGGCCAGCATCCGCTTCAGGTCCTTCGAGGCGATGGCCAGCACGGAGCCGACCACCATCGACAGCACGGAGATGATCCAGATGATGGGGCGCCAGTCCGTCTGCTGGTAGGTGAACGCACCGACCGTGATGCGCAGCAGCCCGGCGAATCCGGCCGCCTTGGCGACCGCCGCCATGTAGCCGGTGAACGGCGTGGGCGAGCCCTGGTAGACGTCCGGGGTCCAGAAGTGGAACGGGACGGCGCCCACCTTGAAGCCCAGACCGACGATCAGGAGGGCCAGGCCGGCCAGCAGGATGCCGGGGTTGGCCAGGATGTTCAGCGACAGGTAGTCCCGGATGATGGCCAGAGAGACCGACCCGGTGGCGCCGTAGACCAGCGCGATGCCGTAAAGGAACAGGGCCGAGGAGAACGAGCCGAGCAGGAAGTACTTGAGGCCGGCCTCACCGGACTGGGTCCGGCGCCGGTGGTAGGCGGCCATCACGTACAGCGCGATCGACATGATCTCGAGGCCGAGGAACAGCATGATCAGTGTGGCCGCTTCGGCCATGAGCACGGCCCCGGTCGCCGACATCAGCATGAGGACGTAGGCCTCGACCCCGTCGAGCCGTTCTCGCTGCAGGTAACTGGCGCTGGCGATGGCACTCAGGATGACGGCGACGGCGATCAGCATCGAGAACAGAACCGAGAAGTGGTCGAAGAAGACCTGACCGCCGATGTCTATGCCCTGCTTGGCCGGGGGCACGTTGTACCACTGCCAGATCGACAGCCCGAGGGTGACGGCGCCGACGACAACGGTGAGGACCGGGTAGAGCCACCGGCGCGACCGCTTGGGCAGGACGGCGGACAGGGCCAGCAGGGCCAGGCCGCCGATGGTGAGGGCGAGGACGGGCAGGATGCTCCGGTATTCGACGTTGATGTGCAACGACGCGGCCTGCTGGCAGAGGCCCGATACCGAGACGCCGCCCGGACTGATCGTGCACTTGGCGGCGCCGCCAGTGGTTTGGCTCACCAGGTGGGCGATCAACCGGCACCTCCGGACTGATTGGCGGATGACGCAGCCGGCACGGTGGTCGGCGGGGTCTCTACGTTCTGGTCATCCGGGACGTTCACGGACAGCTTGGTGGTGGATGCCGGTACGTGGGCGTTGGGGGCGGCGATCTCGACCCGCTGGAGCAGGTAGTTGACCGACGGTGTCACCCGGTCGAGGAACGGCTTCGGGTAGATGCCCAGGAACACGATGCCGATCAGCAGCGGGGTCACCGCGGTGATCTCCCGCCACGTGATGTCCCTGACGTTCTCGTTGGCCGGGTTCAGGACGCGACCCTGGAACACCCGCTGGTAGGCCCAGAGCAGGTAGATGGCGCCGGTGATTATGGCCACGGTCCCGACCACTGCCCACCAGCGGTGGGTGAGGAAGGTGCCGGCCAGGACGAGGAACTCACCGACGAACCCGTTGAGGCCGGGCAGCCCGACGGCGCTCATCACGACGGCGAGGAAGATGGCGGCGAAGACCGGCATCGACTTCTGCAGGCCGCCCAGATCACTGAACCGCAGCGTGCCCCGCCGCTCCCAGATGATGCCGACCAGGAAGAAGATGGCGCCGGTGGTCAGCCCGTGGTTGACCATCTCGAGTACCCCGCCGGTGGCCGCTTGCGAGCTGAAGGCGAAGAAGCCGAGGACGATGAAGGCGACGTCGACGATCGACGCGTAGGCGACCAGCCGCTTCAGGTCCTTCTGCATGATCGTGATCATCGAGCCGTAGACGATCCCGACGGCGGCCAGCGTCAGCATCACCGGGGCCATGTCGGCCGCCCCTCGGGGCACCAGATATATGCCCAGCCGCAGCAGGCCGTAGGCGCCCAGCTTGAACAGGATGCCGGCGAGGATCATCGAGCCGGCGGTGGGCGCCTCGGTGTAGGTGTCGGGCAGCCAGCTGTGGAACGGGACCAGCGGGATCTTCACGGCGAAGGCGATGGCGAAGCCGCAGAAGATCAGCACCTGGTCGGAGTGGGGCAGTGAGCTGGAGATCTTGGCCAGGGTGATCAGACTGAAGGTCTCGTGGCCGCCGTTGTGGGGGGCGGCGAGGAACACCAGGGCGATGATGGCGACGAAGAGGAACGCCGACCCGGCGAAGGTGTAGATGAAGAACTTCATGGCCGCGTAGTTGCGGCGGGCCCCGCCCCAGCCGGCCACCACGAAGTAGCCGGGGACGAGGGTGATCTCGAACATGATGAAGAAGACGAACACGTCGAGCGACAGGAAAGTGGCCATGCAGGCGGCTTCCAGCAGCAGCATCCAGCCCATGAACGAGCGGCCGTTGCCCCGCAGCTTGGGCCCGAACATGGCCACCGGGAACAGCAGCGCGGTCATGGCGACGAGGAACAGCGATATGCCGTCGACGCCGAGCGCCCACCGGATGCCGAAGGTGCCTATCCACGAGTGGCTGCTGATGAACTGGAAGCCGGCGGCGCCCCCCGGGAAGTCGGCCACCAGGTAGGCGACGAAGCCGAGCTCGACCAGAGCGAAGGCCAGCCCGACGTTGCGGACCAGGGTCGGCTCGTGGTCGGGTCCGGAGGTCCGCGACCACGACGACCAGAAGGGGAGCATGCACACGATCGCCCCTGCGAGTGGCAGGAAGACGATGATGTTGAGCAGGGGTATGCCTGTGGTCTTCACGATCTGATCAGCTCCCTGCCCGCAGGGACACGTAGAAGAGCACGGCGGCCGCCCCGATACCTATGCCCAGGGCGTAGTTGCGTACGTACCCGGTCTGGACCCGGCGCAGGGCCCGCCCGGACGACGCCACCCCGGAAGAGATGCCTCGGCCCACACCGTCCATCCATCTGGCATCGACGACGAAGCTGAAGGCGGTGGCCAGGCCGGTGAGCGGCCCGGATACGACGTGGGCGATGCCCTCGTCGATGTACCAGGCGTGACCGAGGACGGCCGGCTCCAACGCCGGGCGGTCGACCGCCGTGCGCCACAGGCCGAGCCCGGCGATCAGGCCGGCGATGGCTGCGACGGTCGCCACCAGCCCGATCAGCCACTTGGTACCGGTGGCCACGTGGACCGAGGCGGCGATGGTCGTGGGGAACACCGGCGCCAACCACTTGTCCATGAAGTCGAGGCCACCGAAGGGGGCGTTGATCAGCCAGCCGACCACTGACGCAACGGCCAGGATGACCAACGGCAGGGTCATGGTGACCGGCGCCTCGTGGGGCTCGCCGGCGTGCTCGCCGTGCCCGGTGTCGCCGGCCGCGCCGTGGGCCGACGCGTGCGATTCCCAGCGGGCCTCCCCCCAGAAGGTCAGGCGGATCAGCCGGCTCATGTAATAGGCGGTGAGGAAGGCGGTGATGACGCCGACCACCCACAGCGCCGGGCTCTTGTGCCAGGCGGCGGCCAGGATCTCGTCCTTCGACCAGAAGCCGTCGAACGGGGGTATGGCGGCCAGGGCCAGATAACCGATGATGAACGTGGGGAATGTGATGGGCAGGTACTTGCGCAGCCCACCCATCCGCTTCATGTCCTGTTCGTCGTGCATGGCGTGGATGACGGCGCCGGAACCGAGGAAGAGCAGGGCCTTGAAGAAGGCGTGCATGACGGTGTGATAGATGCCGGCCTGGTAGTCGCCGGTCCCCTCACCGAGGAACATGTAGCCCAGCTGAGACACCGTCGAGTAGGCCAGGACCCGCTTGATGTCGTTCTGGCCGCAGGCGATCGTGGCGGCCAGGAGTGCGGTGGCGGCGCCGATGATCGAGATGACCCAGCCGGCGGACGAGCTGAAGTGGATGATGGGGGCGGCCCGGGCGACCAGATAGACGCCGGCGGTGACCATGGTGGCGGCGTGGATCAGGGCCGACACCGGAGTGGGACCCTCCATGGCGTCGGGCAGCCACATGTAGAGCGGGATCTGGGCCGACTTGCCGACGGCACCGAGGAACAGCATGAGGGCCAGGCCGGTGGCGAAGGCGTTGGGCAGGATGGCGGAGCCGCCGGCCAGAGGGGCCAGCACGGTCGAGTAGTTGAACGACCCGAAGTGCTGGAACATGAGGAACAGGGCGATCATGAAGCCGAAGTCGCCGATCCGGTTGGTGACGAACGCCTTCTTGGCGGCCACCGCCGCGCTCTCCCGCTCGAACCAGAACCCGACCAGGCCGTATGAGCAGAAGCCGACACCCTCCCAGCCGAAGAAGCTGAAGAGGAAGTTGTTGGCCAGGACCAGGACGATCATCGAGAAGACGAAGGCGTTCAGCAGGAAGAAGAACCGGCTGAAGCTGGGATCGCCGTGCATGTAGCCGATGGAGTAGAGGGTGATCAGCGAACCGACGCCGGTGACGAACAGGCACCAAAGCACCGACAGGGGATCCAGTTGCAGCCCGAAGTTCACGTGGAGGGCGCCCACCGGCATCCAGGTGAATATGTTCTTCTCGACCGCCCGGGACGACGTCGACCGGCCGAGCAGCGAAACCCAGACGATGACGGTGCAGACGAACGAGCCGGCCGCCATGATGGTGGCCAGCCAGCCGGACAGGGGCTCGCGCAGGACGCGGCCGCCGAACAGCAGGATGATGGCGCCGGCGAGTGGGAGCGCGACTATGGCGTAAGCGGCGTTCACAACGGGTCAGCCCTTCAGGATGTGGATGTCGTCGGCCGTCGCCGCGGCCCGGCGTCGGAACATGGCCACGATGATCGCCAGGCCGACCACGACTTCGGCGGCGGCGACCACCAGGACGAAGAACACGTCGACCTGACCGCCGATGTCGTTCAGCGTGCGGGCGAAGGTCACGAACGTCAGGTTGACGGCATTGAGCATGAGTTCGATGCACATGAACATCACCAGGACGTTGCGCCGGACCAGAAGGCCGGTGGCGCCCAGCCCGAACAGGATGGCGGCCAGAACCAGATACCAGGCGCTCGGAACGCTCACGACTGCTCCCCCACTTCGGCGGCGACCGGTTCATCGACCGCCGGATCATCGGCCGGGGGCTCGTCGGTCACCGGCACCTCCGCGGCCGCCCCTCCGGTCTGGTCATCGGCGACCAGGGCATCCTGCTGCTCCGCCGTCATCTCGCTGGCCGAGTGGTGCTGGCGGCGGGACAGCACGACGGCGGCGACGACAGCGATCACCAGCAGGGCGGCGGTCATTTCGAACGGCAGCAGGAACCCGGTGTAGATGGCCTGGCCCAGTTCCTGCACGTTCTGTCCGGGGCCATTGAGGGCACCCGTCAGGCTGCTGGCGCCGGAAGTCCAGTGGTCGACGCGGGCCAGGGCCAGGATCTCGATCAGGGCGACCAGGCCGAGGAGCAGGGCCAGCGGGCGCTGGAACCGGGTCGGCTCCTTGCCCACCGCCTCCCGGCTGTCGACGCCGAGGAACATGATCACGAAGAGGAACAGGATGACGATGGCGCCGGCGTAGACGATGATCTGCACGGCGGCCAGGAAGTCGGCCGACTGGTCGATGAACTCGAGGGCGATCCCGAACAGCGTGATCACCAGCATCAACGCGCAGTGGACCGGGTTGCGCAGGAGGATGACGCCGAGGGCGCCGGTCAGGATCATGGTGGCGCCGACGGCGAACACGGCCCACGCCGAACCGGTGGCCAGCGCCTGGCCGGAACTGTCGGCCAGCAGGGCGGCGATCACCGGCCGCCTCCCCGCTCGGGCCGCTTACCGTTGACATTGACGCCCTTCAGGGCCGGGGCCAGCGTCTCGCGCAGCGACACATCGGTGTCGGCCGGGTAGTCCGGTGACGTCGGATCGCTCTGGCCGCGCTGCGCCGGGCGCACCCCGTAGCCCAACTCGGCGGACCACAACTGGCGTCCCTCCATGGCCGCCGCGCCGCCCGGGGCGGTGGCCCGGACCCAGGCCGAGGTGTTGAGGTCGTCACCCGGTTTCCAGTCCTCCCACGGGAGTTGCTGCGGGAGGCCTTCATCATCCACGAGCAGTTCGGCCTTGGTATAGATGGCGTCCTCGCGGTTGGCGAAGGAGAACTCGAACATCTTCGACTCGGTGATGGCCTCCGTCGGGCACGCCTCCACGCACATGTCGCAGTGAATGCAGCGCAGGAAGTTGATCTCGTAGACGAACCCGTACCGCTCGCCCGGCGACACCGGGTTGTCCGGTGGGTTGTCGGCGCCGCGCACGTAGATGCAGCGGGCCGGGCAGACACCGGCGCACAGCTCGCACCCGATGCACTTCTCCATGCCGTCCTCGTACCGGTTGAGGACGTGACGGCCGTGGAAGCGCTCAGGCTTGGGCCGCTTCTCCTCCGGATACTGGACGGTGACCTTCGGCTTCAGCGGCAGCTTGCCGGTGACGACGAAGCCCCTCAGGACCCTGGGAAGCAGATCAGTGAGCCTCACAGCGGTCCCTCGTGGAGTCGGGCGTCACGGGTGGCTTCGATCTCGGTCGCTTCCTGACCCACGTCGACGGCCCGCAGGAAGAACGCCCCCAACAGGACCGATGCGGCGATGGCGAACCAGCCCCACTTGTACTGGGCGAACCAGTGCAGGAACCCACTACCACCCACATTGTTCTTGGACCGGAACCCGCTGACCACCATGAGCAGGGCCAGCGAGAGCGGGATCATCTGCTTCCAGCCCAGGTCCATCAGCTGGTCGTAACGGAGTCGGGGCAGCGTGGCCCGGATCCACACGAAGACGTAGAGGATCACCAGGGTCTTCACCGTGAACCACACCGGTCCCAGGCCCTGGCCGGCGACCGTGGGCCCGTTCGGACCGCCCAGCCACAGGGTGACGATCACGGCCGAGTTGGTGACCAGGGCGGCGTACTCGGCCAGGTAGAACCAGGCGAAGTCGACCGATGAGTACTCGAGGTTGTAGCCGCCGGACAGTTCCTCCTCGGCTTCCACCAGGTCGAAGGGGGCCCTGGTCATCTCGGCGGTGATGGCGATCGAGAAGAGGATGAAAGGAATGATCCCGGTGTGCAGCCAGTTCCAGTGCAGGAACGACAGATGACCGCTCTGCTGGGCGACCAGCTTGCTGGTGCTGAGCGAACCCGACACCAGGACGACGGTCGCCGTGGTCAAACCGAGCACCGCCTCGTAGGAGACCATCTGGGCGGAGGCCCGCACCGATCCGAGCAGCGGGTACTTGGAACCCGACGCCCACCCGGCCAGGATCACGCCGTAGACAGCCAGGCCGGACGTCATCAGCAGGTACAGGATCCCCCACTGCGGATCGGCCAGCTGCAGCTCGGTGGTGTGGTGGGCGATGGTGATGGTGCCCCCCAGGGGCACGATCGAGAAGGCGGTGAGGACCGGCACCAGCATGATGTAGGGGGCCACCTTGTAGACCGGCCGGTCGGCCGTCCGGGGGGTGAACGCCTCTTTGAACAGCAGCTTGGTGCCGTCGGCCAGAGACTGCAGCCAGCCGCCCGGACCGGCCCGGTTGGGCCCGTAGCGCACGCCCATGAGGGCGACCACCTTGCGCTCGTACATGATCATGAACAACACCGACACAAGGACGATCACGAACACGATCACGACCTTCACCAGCAGGATCAGCCATACGGCCAGGTTCAGGCCGTGGGCGAACAACGGGTCGAAGCCCATCAGGCGTCACCTCCCGGTGTCTCCAGGGTCACCGTGGTGACCGTCGCCGTGGAATCGATCAGGTCGCCGGCCCGCCCGCCGGGCACGTTCCAGGGCAGCACGGCGACGCCGGCCGGCACGGTGGCGTCGCCCCGGGCCGGCAGCGTCAGGGTGCCGCGCGTCGAACGGACAGCCACTTTCTCGCCGTCGGCGGCGCCCAGTTCGGCCAGCACCGTCGGGTGGACCCGCACCTCGGCCTCGGGCGCCAGGGCAGTGAGCGATGACGCCGACCGCACATGGGTGCCGGCGTCCCACAAGGTCCGGCGCGACACCAGGCGCAGCCCGTCGGAGGCGGTGGCCGCCTCGCCCGGCACCGGGACGGGCGGCAGGCCGAGGAAGGCGGGCACGTCGGGTACCTCTTCGCCGGTCGCGCCCGACTCGGGCGGCTCCGGGTACGACACGTGCACGGCCGGGTCGACGCTGCCCGCTTCTGGCGCGTAGTCCGGGGTCGTGACGATCAGGGCGGTCGGCGCGACCTTGTGCAGCTCGGCCGACGCGATGCCCGGGTCGGCCATCGGGTCGAGCGGGCGGGGCAGCTGGGGCCTGGACACCTGGTCAGGTGCGGCCGGGACGACCACGCCGTCGCGCGACCGGATGCCGGCGAACACGTCGTAGGGGACGCCGTGGTGGAGCGGGGACACCCGCTCGATCTCCTGCCAGATGTCCTCGAGCCGGGTGAACGCCAGGTTGACCCCGAGACGGGCCGACAGCTCGGCCGCGATCATCCAGTCCGGCCAGGACACGCCGTGCTCGACGACCAGCTGGCTGAGCCAGGTGATGCGGCCCTCGATGTTGGTGAAGGTCCCCCGCCGCTCGGCCCAGGCGGCCGCCGGCAGAACCACGTCGGCCCGCCGGACGGACTCGTTGAGGTGGGTGTCGATGGCCACCGTGAAGCGCGACCCGGACAGGCCCTTCAGGGCCACGTGCGAGTCCGGGAAGTCGGCCATCGGATCGGCGCCGAGGAGCACCAGGGCCCCGATGCGACCGCGGGCGGCGGCGTCGAGGATCCCGGCCGTGTCCAGCCCACGCCCCTCGGGCAGCGGCGCGCCCCAGTGGTACTCGTACCAGGCCCGCCCCTCGTCCAGGGCCACCCGGCCGGGCAGCACGCCGGGCGAGAGACCGAAGTCGAGAGCCCCGTTGACGTTGCTGCGCCGGAGGCCGGACAGGAAGGCCACGCCGGGGAGCCCGGCCAGGATGCGGGCGGCGGCCGCCACCTGGTCCTCGGACTCGGCCAGCGACGGGCGGCCGAGGATCACGACGATCGAGGGCGCGCCCGGGCTGTTCCTTTGACCGGACCTCTCGACATGGGCGCGGATGGCCTCGATGGTGGCCAGCGGGACGCCGGCCACTTCCCCGGTGACCGAGCCCGGCGCGGTGACAGCGGCGGCCAGGGAGGCCAGTTCACCGGGCCGGTACAGGGCCGTCTCGGCCGCGTACTTCGACAGGCCGGTCCGGGCCGATGTCAGCTCGACGATCTGCAGCCCCTGCTCGCGCACGGCATGGCGCAGCCGGATGTAGAGCACCGGGAGCTCGTCCTTGATGTCCGGGCCGACGGTGATGACCAGCGGGGCCGACGCGGCCTGGTCGATGGTCGCCCGGGGCAGGCCGAGCAGCGTGGCCGCCGGCACCCCGTCGCCGATCTGGGCGTCGATCGAGTCGGTGCCGAGCACCATCCGGGCCATCTTGGACCAGACGTAGGCATCCTCATTGGGCAGGCGGGCGCCACCGATCACACCGATCGACGAACCGCCGCCACTCTGCTTGGCCGCAGCCAGGCCGGCGGCCGCCCGGGACAGGGCCTGGCCCCAGCTGGCCTCGACCAGCTCGTCGCCGTCCCGGATGAGCGGGACCGACAGGCGATCGTCGCTCGTCTTGGTCGGGAACGAGAACCGGCCCTTGTCACACAGCCAGCCCCAGTTGACCGGGTCCGAGTCGACACCGATCAGGCGGGTCACCTCGTCCTGGCTGGCCTGGACGGCGGTGCGGCAACCGACCGCGCAGTTCGTGCAGGTGCTCTCGACCTGCTGCAGGTCCCAGGGGCGGGCCTTGAAGCGGTAGGGCTTGGCGGTGAGGGCACCGACCGGACAGATCTGCACCACGTTGCCGCTGAAGTAGGACGCGTAGGGCTGGTCCGGGAAGATGGCGACCTCGGTCTTGTCGCCCCGCTCAGCGAAGTCGATGAGCGGATCGCCGGCCACCTCATCGGCGAAGCGCACGCACCGACCGCACTGGATGCACCTCTCGCGATCCAGGTACACCAGATCGGAGATCGGCATCGGCTTCTCCCAGTGCCGCTTCTCCTCGACGAAACGGGACTCGCCGGGGCCGTAGGCCAGCGTCTGGTCCTGCAGCGGGCACTCGCCCCCCTTGTCGCAGACGGGGCAGTCGAGCGGGTGGTTGACGAGCAGGAACTCGAGCACCCCCTCCTGTGCCTTGGTCGCCTTCTCGCTCTTGGTGTGGACGACCATCCCGTCCGAGACGGTGTTGTAGCAGGCCGGCATCAGCGTCGGCCCTCTGGGACCTTCGACCTCGACCAGGCACATGCGGCACATGCCCACCGGTTTCATGCGCGGGTGGTAACAGAACCGGGGGATGTAGACGCCGGCGTCGTCGGCTGCGTCGATGATCCACTGACCGGGCTGGGCCTCGACCTGGCGACCGTCGATGGTGATCTTGATCGGTTCGCCGCCCCGGGCCGGGTCGGGCGGGGCCGTGCCCACTGCGCTCTCGGTGACGAGCGGCCGCTTGGTCAGCTTGACCGGGACTTCGTTGGTCACATCAGACACGGGCCAGCCTCCGGGGCAGTCGGTCCGGCGGGAACGGGCAGCGGCCGTCGCGGATGTGGGCCAGGTACTCGTCCTTGAACATCTTCATGCCGGCCGCGACCGACGGCGGCATAGACGGGCCCAGGACGCAGATCGTCGTCTGGGCCGGGGGCCAGGTCACGCCCGGCGAGATGTTGTCGCAGATATCCATGAGCAGGTCGAGGTCGGCCTCCCGGCCGCGACCGGCTTCGATCCGTTCGAGCACCTTCTCCAGCCAACCGCCGCCCTCGCGGCAGGGCGTGCACTGGCCACAGGACTCACGGTGGAAGAACCGCACGATGCGCCACGCGGCCCGCACCATGCAGGTCGTGTGGTCCATCGGGATGACCGATCCGGAGCCGGCCATGCTGCCGATGCCGGCGATGGCCTCGTTGGACAGCGACACGTCGAGGTGCTCGGGGCCGATCCACGGCGACGAGACGCCGCCCGGAATGATGGCCTTCAGGTTGTTGTCATCTCGGATGCCACCACCCAGGCGGGGATCGAAGATGAGGTCGCGGAAGGTGACCTTGGCCCATTCCAGCTCGTAGTTGCCGGGCCGCTTCACATGGCCGGCCAGGGCCAGCAGCTTGGTGCCCTTCGAGCGGCCGTCGCCCAGAGCGGCGAAGTCGTCGCCGCCGTTCAGCACGACCCAGGGCAGGTTGGAGACGGTCTCGACGTTGTTGACGATCGTGGGGGCGCCGTAGAGGCCCATGACCGCCGGGAAGAACGGGGGCTTGATGCGGGGATAGCCCCGCTTGCCCTCCAGGCTCTCGAGCAGCGCCGTCTCCTCCCCACAGATGTAGGCGCCGGCGCCCGGGTGGACGACGACGTCGACGGAGAAGTCGGAACCGAAGATGCGGTCACCGACGGCGCCATGGGCATAGGCCTCGTTGAGAGCCGCCTGCAGGCGCTCGATGGCCAGGGGGAACTCGCCCCGGACGAAGATGAAGACCTGGGCGGCGCCGATCACGTAGGCGCAGATGGCGGCGCCCTCGATCAGCTGGTGCGGGTCACCTTCGATCAGGGCGTGATCCTTGAAGGTGGCCGGCTCGCTCTCGTCACCGTTGATGGTGAGGTACACGGGCGAGGCCTGGCGCAGCATGCCCCACTTGCGGCCGGCTTCGAAGCCGGCACCGCCGCGACCCAGGATGTTGGCCGTGTTGACCGAGTCGTGGATGGCCTGCGGGGTCATGGTGAGGGCGCGGCGCAGCCCCTCGTAGCCGCCGTCGGCCAGGTAGGACTCGAGCGTCCACGACCGGTCCCTGGTCAGGCGCCGGGTGACGATCTTCGGTGCGTCGGTGACGGGCATCGTCTCAGGCGCCTTCCAGGTGGCCGGCATCCATGACCCGGGTGGCGGTCGTGGTGCGGCGGGTCGACAGGTCTATCGCCGCAGCCGCCCTCGCCGCGGGAGCGTCGTCGCCCGCCGGCCCGGCGGTGCGGGCGGGGGCAGTGGTGGTGGTGCCGGCAGGGGCGGCGCCCGAGTAGGTCGGCGCGGCGCCGGAGAGGGCGGCGTGGTCGGCCCGGTCGTCGGCGGCGGCCACGGTGCCGGCGGCGGGAGCGGTCAGGCCGACGGTCCGGCGGACCCGGCTCAACGTGCCGTGCGGCGGGACCTCCTCGTCCAGGCGGCCGTTGCGCAGATCATCGACGAGGGTGTCGAAGCCGTCCGGGTCGATGTCGCCGAAGAACCGCCAGTTGACCGTCAGGCAGGGCGCGTTGCCGCACAGGGCCAGGCACTCGGCGTCCTCGAGGGTGAACATGCCGTCGGCCGTCGTCCCGCCCGGCGCCACACCGAGGCGCTCCTCCACGTGCTCGAGCAGGCGGTAGGCACCCTGGAGCATGCAGGCGATGTTGGTGCAGACGGCCACCAGGTACTTGCCGACCGGCTCGAAATGGAACATGTCGTAGAACGACGCGGTGCCGCGGACCTCGACCGCTTCGAGCCCGAGCAGCTCCCCGACATGGGTCATCCCGTCCTCGGTCAGGTAGCCGTCCTGTTCCTGCAGCACGTGCAGGATCGGGATCAGCGCGGAGCGGGCTTCGGGGTAGACGGCGATCAGATCGTGCGCCCTCTGCAGGTTGTCCGGGTTCAGCCGAGGCACGCCCGATCCTTGCCTATGACAACTACCGAGGTCCAACCCGACGGGTGGATGCCGATGGTGCCCCTCACCGGTCCACGTCCCCCAGCACCGGGTCGATGGTGGAGACGATGGCGATCGTGTCGGCGAGCAGCGCGCCGCGGGCCAGGGGCGCCATGCCCTGGAGGTTGGAGAAACTGGCCGAGCGCATGTGCACCCGGTACGGCCGGGCGGTGCCGTCGGAGACGATGTAGCACCCGCTCTCGCCGCGTGGGCTCTCCACCGGGACGTAGGCCTCGCCGGGCGGCACCCGGAAGCCCTCCGTGTACAGCTTGAAGTGGTGGATGAGAGCCTCCATCGACTCGTCGATGCGGCTGCGCGGCGGCGGGGTGACCTTCTTGTCCTGCACCCGGTAGTCGCCCTCCGGCAGCAGGTCGCATATCTGGCGGAGGATGCGGACCGACTCGCGGATCTCGTTGAAGCGGATGGCGTAACGGTCCCAGCAGTCGCCGATCGTGCCGACGATCACGTCGAAGTCGACGTCGTCGTAGGCCAGATAGGGGTTGTCACGGCGCAGGTCCCAGGCCACTCCGGTGGAGCGCAGCAGGGGCCCGGTGAGACCGAGCCCGATGGCCGTCTCGGCGTCGAGCGGCCCGACCCCTTGGAGCCGCTTCTGCAGGATGGGCTGGCCGGTGAGCAGGTCGTCGTACTCGTCCATGCGCAGCGGGATGGCCTCGCACAGGGCGAGCACGTCGTCGCGCCACCCGTCGGGCAGGTCGGCAGCCACCCCGCCGGGGCGGAAGTAGTTGTGGTTCATGCGCAGGCCGGTGACCTTCTCGAAGAAGGCCAGGACCATCTCGCGCTCGCGCCAGCCGTAGACGAGCATGTTGAGGGCGCCCAGGTCGGCGCTGTTGGTCGCCAGCCACAGGAAGTGCGACGAGATCCGGTTCAATTCGCACAGGAGCATGCGGATCCACACGGCCCGGGGCGGGATGTCGATCTCCAGCAGCTTCTCGACCGAGAGGCAGAAGCCCAACTCGTTGAAGAACGGGGACAGGTAGTCCATGCGGGTGACGTTCGTGCACCCCTGCGTGAACATCAGCTCCTCGGCCGTCTTCTCCATGCCGGTGTGGAGGTAGCCGACGACCGGCTTGGACCGCAGCACCGTCTCGCCGTCGATCTCGACCATGATCCGCAGCACGCCGTGGGTGGACGGGTGTGACGGCCCCAGGTTGAGGATCATGCTCTCGTCCTCGGGCACCTCGACGTCGATGTCGCCGGAATCGAGCTGCAGGCCCTCCGGCAGCCGGAGCACCGACCCGGACTCGAGCCGGAGCTCCCGGGCGGACGTACGGGAGCGGGGCTCGAGCTCCTGGCTGCCCTCGTCGGTCTTCTCGCGGAGCAGGTCCTCGATCTCGACGCCCCCGGGCGGTGTCCGCCCGAGCAGCTTGTCCACCAGGCTGGCCTTGCGGTTGGTGTCGACTTCGCTCATCGCGGCGCCTCTTTGAACTGGACCGGGATGTGCCCGGTGTCGTAGTCCTTGCGGAGCGGGTGGCCTTCCCAGTCCTCGGGCATGAGTATGCGGGCCGGATCGGGATGGCCGTCGAAGCGGACCCCGAACATGTCGTAGGTCTCCCGCTCGTGGAACTCGGTGCCCGGCCACAGCTCGAACAGGCTGGGCACCGCCGGATCGTGGGCCGGGACCTGGCAGCGCACCCGGACCCGCCGGTGGCGGGCCATGTCGAGCAGTTCGACGACGACCTCGAAGCGTTCCGGCCGGATGCCCTCGGGCAGTTGCCGCCCCGGATGGGTCAGGTAGTCGACGCCGGACACCCCGATGGGCATGGCGTAACCGTCGGCCTTCAGAGCGCGGCACAACTCCAGATAGGCCCCGGTGTGGCAGTGGACGACGGTCGCACCGAGTGACTCCACGACCGGGCAACCGTGCAGTGTGCTGACGGTCGTCTGCTCCGGTGTCTCGGCGGTCTCCCCCTCGCCGTGGCCGCTCATGAAACGCTAACCCGGACGGGCTGGCGCATGGTGGAGGTGTCGAGATGGATTCCGGCACCCGGGCCGCCCGGGCGGCGGGTGATCTCACCGGTCCGGATCTTCTGGTGCAGGGTGAGAATCGAGTGGATGAGGGTCTCCGGCCCGGGCGGGCAGCCGGGGGCGTAGACGTCGACCGGAACGATCTGATCGACACCCTGGACGATGGCGTAGTTGTTGAACATGCCGCCCGTGCTGGCGCACACGCCCATCGAGATGACCCACTTGGGCTCCATCATCTGGTCGTACACCTGGCGCAGGACGGGGGCCATCTTCTGGCTCACCCGGCCGGCCACGATCATGATGTCGGCCTGGCGGGGCGAGGCCCGGAACACCTCCATGCCGAAGCGGGCCAGGTCGAAGTTGGCGGCACCGGCGGCCATCATCTCCATGGCGCAGCAGGCCAGGCCGAAGTTGGCGCCCCACGAGCTCGACGCCCGGGCCCACTTCACCATGCCCTCGAGGGTTCCGGTCAGGAAGTTGTGCTGGAGATTCTCTAGACCCACGGGAACTCCTATGCGCTCTCGGCGTGTTGGGCGGCCGGCGCATTCGACGGCGAGTCGACCGGCCGGGGGGCGGCGCCGTGCACCAGCTCGACGGGGCGGGGCACGCGGCGGACGGTGGCCGTGGTGCTGCGGGCCAGCTGGACGGGGGCCCGTCCCCCGCGGCGCTGGCGGGGGCCCCAGTCGAGGGCCCCGTTCGACACCAGATAGGCGAAGGCGACGAAGACGACCACGACGAACGTTCCCATCTCGGCCAGGCCGAACGTCGACAGCTGGTTGTACATCACGGCCCACGGATAGAGGAAGATCACCTCGATGTCGAAAATGATGAAGATCATCGCCACCAGGTAGAACCGCACCGGGAAACGGGCCGACGGCGAGAACCGGGGCACGATGCCGGACTCATAGGCGCCCTGCTTGGCAGCCGTCGGTCGCTTCGGGCTGAGCGCCCGTGACGCCGCCGCCGATCCGAGTGCGAAAGCCAGGACCACCACTATGAGAAGCAAGATTGGTAGGTATTGCTCCACGGCTTGGGATGCTACCGCCAGCGGGTGTGAGCCCCGCCAATCGACCGGCCGGGATTCGGAGTAGCGGAGCGGGCTCCGGTAGATTCGACGTATGGGAGCGCCGACCATCCGCGACCAGGGATCCGTCGGGCCCCGGCACTGTGACGTCCTGGTGATCGGCGGTGGACCGTCCGGTTCGGCCTGCGCTTATTGGCTGGCCAGCGCCGGCCACGACGTCGTGATGGTCGAGAAGAAGACCTATCCGCGCGAGAAGACCTGTGGCGACGGCCTCACCCCCCGCTCGGTGAAGCAGCTCGAGGACATGGGCCTGGGCGAGGAGCTGGCCGGTTCCGGGCACCGCTTCAGCGGGCTGCGCTCGCACGGGTTCGGACGGACGCTCGAACTGCAGTGGCCGTCCCATCCGGAGCTGCCCGGCTACGGATACGTGATCACCCGCAAGGACCTCGACGCCCTGGTCGCCGAACGGGCGGTCAAGGCGGGCGCCACCGTCTGGGACGGCACCGAGGCTCTCGATCCGATCACCGAGGGCGGCCTGGTGCGCGGCGCCGTGGTGAAGGCCAAGGAGGCGGGGGCCGGGCCGGTCGAGGTCAGGGCCCGCTACACGGTCGTGGCCGACGGGGCCAACTCCCGCTTCGGGCGGAGCCTGGGCACCAGCCGCAACCGGGCCTACCCACTCGGTATGGCCATCCGCGGCTACTGGACCTCACCGCGCCACGACGAGCCGTGGATCGACAGCTGGCTGGACATCCGCGACAAGGGCGGCAACGTCCTGCCCGGCTACGGGTGGATCTTCCCGGTGGGCGACGGCCGGATCAACGTCGGCGTCGGCCTGCTCTCCACGTTCAACCAGTGGAAGGCGGTCAACACCACCCACCTGTTGCAGAGCTTCGCCGAGTACGCGCCGGCGTCGTGGGACATCCGGCCGGAGACGTCGTGCGGGCCGGCCACCGGCGGGCGCCTGCCGATGGGCCTGTCGGTCGGGCCCCACTCCGGGCCCACGTTCCTGGTCGTCGGCGACGCCGGTGGCACCATCAACCCGTTCAACGGCGAGGGCATCGCCTACGCCTACGAGTCGGGCCGGTTCGCGGCCGAGGCCGTCGACCTGGCCCTCTCCAGCGGTGACGGCATGGCGCTGTCGACGTTCGAGAAGCGGCTGCACGCCGAGTACGACCTCTACTACCGGGTGGCCCGGGCCTTCGTACGGGTCATCGGCCATCCCGAGATCATGCGGGTCCTGGTATCGACCGGCATGCGCAGCCGCAGCCTGATGGAGTGGGTACTGCGCATCATGGCCAACATCCTGAGGCCCGACGAACTGGGCCCGGCCGAGGCCGCCTACCGGGCCCTGGCCCGGTTGTCACGCCTGGTGCCAGAAGCCAAGTAGCGCCGCCACCGTCTGCTCGAAGTCCTCATCCGAGTGGGCCAGGCTGGGGAACAACACCTCGTAGGCGCCCGGTGCCATGGCCACGCCCGCGTCCAGCAGACCGTGCATGACGCCCGGGTACCGACCGGTCTCGGCCGAGCGCACCGCCCCCTCATAGTCGACGACCGGCGCATCGGAGAAGAAGACCCCGACCAGGGGCCCGGCCACCGGCACCTGCACCCCCGGTCCCAGGGCGTCGGCCAGCCCGGCCGCCAGGCGGCCCACCCGGGCGGCCAGCTCGCCGTAGCTGGCCCGGTCCAGCAGCGAGAGGACGGCCAGCCCGGCGGCGGTCGCCAACGGGTTCCCCGACAGCGTCCCGGCCTGGTACACCGGCCCGATCGGGGCCAGTTGCTCCATGACCTCCCGCCGCCCGGCGAACGCAGCGAGGGGCAGGCCGCCGCCGATCACCTTGCCGAAGCACCACATGTCCGGCTGCACCCCACTGACCTCGGCCGCCCCGCCGTAGGCCAGCCGGAACCCGGTGATCACCTCGTCGAAGATCAACAGGGTCCCGGTGCGGTCGCATTCGGCCCGTAGTCCCTCCAGGAACCCGGGCACCGGCGGGACCAATCCCATGTTGGCGGCGACCGGCTCGACGATCACACACGCCTCTTCGCCGGTCAGTTGCGGCACCATGTTGTACGGCAGGACGAGGGTGTCGGCCACGGCCGCCCTGGTCACGCCGGCCGATGCCGGCAGCCCCAATGTGGCAACACCACTGCCACCACCGGCGAGCAGCCCGTCGCTGTGGCCGTGGTAGCAACCCGAGAAGACGACGACGCGATCGCGCCCGGTCGCTCCCCGAGCCAACCTGACCGCCGACATGGTCGCCTCCGTACCGCTGCTGACCAGCCGGGCCATGTCGCACCCGGGGATGCGGGCGACGATCTCCTCGGCCAGCTGCACTTCGCGCTCGGTCGGCGCACCATAGGACGTGCCGTCGTGGGCCGCCGCCGTCACCGCCTCGATCACCTTGGGATGGGCGTGGCCCAGGATCGACGCCCCGTAGGACTGCACGTAGTCGATGTACCGGTTGCCGTCGACGTCCCAGACGTAGGCGCCTTGCGCCCGCTCGACGAAATAGGGGTTGCCGCCGACCGACCGGAACGCCCGGACCGGGGAGTTGACCCCGCCGGGGATCACCCGCTGGCCGCGTGCGAACAGCTCGTCCGAGCGACGGTGGTCAGCCATTGAGCAGCTCGGCCAACTCCCCGGCCAGATAGGTGAGGATCAGGTCGGCGCCGGCCCGCTTGATGGCGGTGGTCTGCTCGAGACCGACCGCCGGGCCGTCGATCCAGCCCCGTTCGGCGGCCGCCTGGATCATGGCGTACTCGCCCGACACGTGGTAGGCGGCGACGGGCACATCGACCCGGGCCCGCACGTCGGCGATCACGTCGAGATACGACAGGGCCGGCTTCACCATGACGATGTCGGCGCCCTCGGCCACGTCCAGGGCCACCTCGAGGCGGGCCTCCCGGCGGTTGCGGAAATCCTGCTGGTAACCCTTCCGGTCGCCCCCACCGGTGATGGTCACATCGACGGCGTCGCGGAACGGGCCGTACAGAGCGGACGCGTACTTGACGGCATAGGCCAGGATCGGGACATCGTCCCGACCGGCGCCGTCCAGGGCGGCCCGGATGGCCCCCACCTGACCGTCCATCATCCCCGACGGGGCCACCATGTCGGCCCCGGCCGCGGCCTGAGCCAGGGCGACCTCTCCGTAGCGGGCCAGGGTCAGATCGTTGTCCACCCGGCCCCGGTCGTCGACGATGCCGCAGTGGCCATGATCGGTGTACTCGTCGAGACAGAGGTCGGCGATCAGCACCATCTGGCCGGACAGCTCGTCGGCCAGGCGCCGCAGGGCAACCTGCACTATGCCGTCCCGGTCCGAGGCACCGGAGCCGACGGCGTCCTTGGCCGCAGGCACGCCGAACAGCACCAGGCCGGGCACCCCCAGCGAATGCAGGCGCCGAGCTTCTTTCACCAGGCTCTCGACGGTGTGCTGCACGACCCCCGGGAGCGAGACGATGGGCTGGGGCTCGTCGACCCCCTCCCGCACGAACAGGGGGGCGATGAGATCGGTCGGCGTCAGCACCGTCTCGGCCACCATGTCCCGCAGCCGCGGATGGCTGCGGAGCCGGCGCAGGCGGGTGTCGGGATAGGCCACTCCTTCGAGGATACCGGTCACAGACCTGCAAAATCAGTTGCAAGTTTCCTTCATAGGGGGTACTATCTTCTCTGCACCTGACCAGTTATCTACAGTCAAAGGAGAAGCTCAGATGTTGATGCGCACCGATCCTTTCCGCGACTTCGATCGCTTGGCCAACCAGATCTTCGGGACGCCGGCCCGACCGGCCCCGATGCCGATCGATGCCTTCCGCGCCGGCGACCGCTTCGTCGTCGAGTTCGACCTGCCGGGCGTCAGCCCCGACTCCATCGACCTGACCGTCGAGCGCAACGTGCTCACCGTCCACGCCACCCGGGAACGCCAGAATGCCGAGGCGGCGGAACTGGTCGTGGCCGAGCGGCCCTTCGGCACCTTCAGTCGCCAGCTGTTCCTCGGCGAGACCCTCGATGCCGATCACATCACCGCCCGCTACACAGACGGTGTACTCCGCCTGGAGATCCCGGTGGCGGAGCAGGCCAAGCCGCGCAAGCTGGCCATCGAGACGGCCTCCACTCCCGAGGCCATAACCGTCTGATCCCGTAATCGTCCGCTCTTCCGGGGTGGGTGGTCCCGAGCCACCCACCCCCTTCATTCGGCCCTGTGCACCTTCCTTTCGAAGACATCCACGCTCCGCTCTACACGGTCGGCCAAGTCGCGTCCATGCTCGACGTGCAGCCGGCCTACCTGCGCCGGCTGGACAGCGAGCACCTGGTCTGCCCTGATCGGTCCGAGGGAGGTCAGCGCCGCTACAGCCGCGACGAGATCGGGCGCATCCAGCGGGTGACCGAACTGGCCGGTGAAGGCATGACGCTGGCCGGGATCAAGCGACTCCTGCTCCTCGAAGCCGAGGTCCAGGTGCTGAGGGCCGAGATCCGCCGCCTCTCCGGCAACGAGTAAGTCGGGGGTCGGCCCAGGCCCGCACGCCGACCGACGTCATGACAGCCCGGTCAGGCGGCCGGCGACCTCCATGGAGTAGTCGAAGACGGCCCCGAAGTCGGTGGTGGCGCCCTTGTAGTGACCGAACTGTTCGAGGCTGACCATGCCGATGAGAGAGGTCCAGGCCATGAGGGCGGCGGCCACCACCTCGGCCGGCCGGTCCGACAGCAGCACCTCCTTCATGGGCCCCACGATCTCCTCCAGATGGGCGGCCGGCGGCAGCAGTTCGGGCGGCGGTCCGGCCGGCCCGACCAGTCCGGCCACCACCTCGGTGATGCGCAGGGCGGCGTCGACGGTCGCGTCCGGCGCCGCGTAGCCCACCACCGGCGACCCGTAGATCAACGCCCACCGCTGCGGCTGGGCCCCCGCCCACGCCCGCACCGCCCGGCACACGGCCAACCAGCCGGCCAACCCGTCGACCCCGTCCCGGGCGGTGGCGGCCACCGCGCCGACGTCCTCGTAGGCCTCGATGATGAGGGCGGTCAGCAGCGAGTCCCGGGACGGGAAGTAGCGGTACAGGGCGGACGGGACCATCCCCAGCCGGCGGGCCACCGACCGCAGGGACAGGTTGGCCGCCCCCACTTCGGTGAGCTCGACCCGGGCGGCGGCGACGATCTCGCCGGTCAACTCGGCCCGGACACGGCTCCGCAGGTTCTCGGGTGCTCCCACGGACACCACCCTAACAGACCGTGTGAACAGTGACCCTTGACGTGAACACTGTTCTCGTTTAGTGTCACCGTTCATGAACGACACCGCCAGCTCCTACAACAAGCCCGACTGGTTCACCCAGAACGTGATGAACCCCGCCGTCGCCGGCCTGACCCGCATCGGCCTGCCCGTCCTCGGCTCCCGCGTTGTGGAGGTCACCGGGCGCAAGTCCGGCCTGCCCCGCCGCACCCCGGTCAACCTGCTCGAGGTCGACGGTCAGGGCTACCTGGTGGCGCCCCGCGGCGAGACCGAGTGGGTCCGCAACGCCCGGGCCGACGGCAACCGGGTGGTTCTGATCAAAGGAAGGCGCCGGTCGGCTCACGTCCTCGTAGAAGTGGAGGGCGTCGACAAGACGGCCCTGCTCCGGGCCTACCTGAAGCGGTGGAAGTTCGAGGTCGGCATGTTCTTCAACGGGGTCGGGCCCGAATCCACCGACGAGGAACTGGCCGCCGAGGCCGTGCGTCACCCGGTGTTCCGCCTCCAGTCGGCTTCGGCGTAGACACCCGGCCGGGGCGGCCGGCTACCCGCTGAGGGCGCCCACCACGGCGTCGGCCAGGCCGGCCACCGATGGTTGATCGGCCAGCGCATCCACCGTCAGCCCGGCGGCCAGCGCGGTGTCGGCGGTCACCGGTCCGATGCAGACGACCACGGGCGGTACGGCGGCGGCGCCGAACGCCTCGATGAACCCGGTCACCGTCGACGAGGAGCTGAAGCAGACGGCGTCGGCCCCGGCCACCTCGGCGGCCGCCGAAGCGCTGACCGGCGGGTGCCCGGTCCGGTAGGCCTCGACCAGGTCGACCGACCAGCCCCGGCCCCGCAGGCCGGCGATCAGCACCTCCCGTCCGGCCGCGGCCCGGGGGAACAGGACCCGGTGTCGGCCGGAAGGCTCCGGGAAGACGTCCACCAGCCCGGCCGCCTCCTGCCGGTCCGGCACCAGATCGGCGACCAGCCGGTAACGGGCGAGGGCGTCGGCCGTGGCCTGGCCGACAGCGGCCAGGCGTACACCGGCCAGGGCCCGGGCATCGGGTATCCGGGAGAGCAGGGCGTCGACCGCGTTGGCCGACGTGAACACGACCCAGTCGTAGCTCTCTGACAGTGCTACTGCCGCCTGATCCAACCCGGCGCCGCCGTCGGCCGGCGGCTCGGTCCGGATGACAGGAACCTCGATCACCCGGGCACCGAGGTCCTGCAGCGAACGGACCAGATCGGACGCCTTCTCCCGGGCCCGGGTGACGACGATCCGCCGGCCGAACAGCGGCCGATTCTCGTACCACTCCAGGTTCAGGCCGGCGACGGCGCCCACGACCATGGTCACCGGGGGTTCGAGTTCGGTGTCGCCCAACTGGTCCAAGCGGACCCGGGCCGTCATTTGCTCGGGACGGGTGCCCCAGTGCACGGCGGCGACCGGCGTGGCCGGATCGAGGCCGCCGCCGATCAGGCGGGCGGCGATCTCGGCCCGGTGGGCCGCCCCCATCAGGATGACGATGGTGCCCCCGGCGGCGGCCAGCGCCTCCCAGTTGGTCTCCCGGTCGACGGCGTGGCGGGTGTGGCCGGTGACCACGGTGAACGAGGTGGACCGGCCCCGGTGCGTGACCGGGACCCCGGCGTAGGCCGGAACGGCGATGGCCGACGTGATCCCCGGCACGATCTCGAAGGCGATCCCCGCCTCCTGCAGGGCGAGGATCTCCTCGCCGCCGCGACCGAACACGAACGGGTCACCGCCCTTCAGCCGGACCACCATGTGGCCGGCCCGGCCCTCGGAGACGAGGATGTCGTTGATCTCCTCCTGGCGGACCGGTCCGCCGGGCGCCTTGCCCACGTCGATCAGGCGGGCGCCGGCCGGCGCCAGCAGGAGCAGACGGGCGTCGGCCAGCCGGTCGTGCACGACCACCTCGGCCGCCGTCAGCACCTCGGCGCCGCGCACGGTCAACAGGCCGGGGTCGCCCGGGCCGGCCCCGACCAGGTACACGGTCATCAGCCGGCGGCTCCGTCGTTCTGCAGGGCCCGGCCGCCGGCGGCCAGGAGCTCCTCGGCCAGGGCGGCCCCCATGGCCGGACCGTCGGTGCCGGTCCGGGCCGACCGCAACAGGACCCGCCCGTCCAACGAGGCCAGCACGGCCCGTACGGTCATCCGGCCGCCGGGATCGACCACGGTGAAGGCGCCGGCCGGCAGGTCGCAACCACCGCCCAGGCGGGCCAGGAACGCCCGCTCGGCGAGAAGCGCGGCGTGGGCGGCCGGATCGTCGACGGCGGCCAGCCGGGCGCGCGTGGCCTGGTCACCGGTGCCGGCCTCGACGGCGATGGCGCCCTGGCCGACCTGCGGGAGCATCACATCGGGATCGAGCACGTCGACGACCTCGGGGGTCAACCCCAGACGGTCGAGGGCGGCGGCCGCCATCACCACGGCGCCGCCGGCCGGGATGCGCGACAACCGGGTGGCGATGTTGCCCCGCAGACCGGGAAAGGTCAGATCCGGACGCAGCCAGGCCAGCTGGGCCCGACGCCGCACCGATCCGGTGGCGACCGGTGCCCCGGGGGCCAGATCGGCCAGGCAGGTGCCGACCAGCACGTCGCGGGGGTCGGCCCGGGCGGGCACGGCGGCAATGGTCAGCCCGTCGGGCGAGAGGGAGGGCAGGTCCTTGGCCGAATGGACGGCGGCGTCGGCCCGACCGTCGAGGACGGCCGCCTGCACCTCCTTGACGAACACACCCTGGCCCCCGATCTCCCACAACGGGCGGTCCTGCCGGCGGTCGCCGGCGGTGTCCACGATCACCAGTTCGGCGTCACCACCGAGGAGACCGGCCACGTGCTCGGCCTGCCAGCGGGCCAGCGGGCTGCCGCGGGTCGCCAGGCGAAGGGGCAACTAGAGGTCGAACAGCCGGCGCAGCGCCGACGAGAGCTGATCCCCGGTCGGCGTGCCGGCCCCGGCCTTCAGGGTGACCGTCGGGTCGTGCAGCACCTTGGCGACGATGGCCCGGGTGAGCGACTCGACGGCCCGCCGCTGGGTGTCGTCCAGACCGGCCAGCCGCCGTTCGAATCGGGTGAGCTCGGCCTGGCGGATGCCCTCCACCCGCTCGTGCAGGGCGGTGACTACGGGAGCGACCTGCCGCTCGGCGGCCAGATCGCCGTAACGCCCGACCTCTTCGTCGACGATGGCCTCCGCTTTGGGCACTTCCTGGCGCCGGCCCTCCATCCCTTTGGTGGCGAACGCCGACAGGTCGTCCATGTCGAGCAGTCGGACGCCACCGACGTGACCAACGGCCGGATCGATGTCACGGGGGACGGCGATGTCGATGATCAGCAGCGGCCGCTCGGGTCGGGCGGCCATGACCGCCTCGGCCCGGGACGCTTCGAGAAGCACCTCCGGCGAACCGGTCGAGGCCAGCACGACGTCGGCCAGCTCCAGGCCGTAGGGCAGGTCGGTCCAGTCGATGGCCCGGCCGCCGCAGCGGGTGGCCAGTTCCTGGGCCCGCGACGCGGTCCGGTTGGCCACCAGCAGGCGCCCCCGGCCGAGGCTGCCGGCCAGAGCCTGGGCCATGGCCTCGCCCATCTCGCCGGCCCCCATGACCAGGATGGTGCGACCGTCGAGGGACCCCAGCTCGACGCGGGCCAGCGCCACCGCGGCCTGCGACAGGGAGGTCGTCCCCCGGGCGATGGCGGTCTCGGAACGGACCCGCTTGCCGACCTCGGCCGCGTGGCGGAACAGGATCGACAGGACCGGGCCGACCGTGCCCTCGACCCGGGCCGACTCCCAGGCGTCGCCCAGCTGGCCCAGGATCTCGCCTTCGCCGAGCACGGCCGAGTCCAGCCCGCCGGCCACCTTGAACAGGTGCCGTACGGCGGCGTCCTCGTGGTACTCGTAGACGTGCGAGGAGAAGTCCTCGGGTGGCCGCCCGCTCCAGGTGGCCATGAAGTTGCGGATGTCGTTGACCGCGGAGTGGTAACGGCGGGCGTCGGCGTACACCTCGGTCCGTTGGCAGGTGGAGACGACGACCACCTCGTCGAGCGAGTCGCTGGCGGCCAACTCGTGCAGGGCCTTGCCCAGACGCGCCTCGGGCACCGCCATCTCCTCGAGGACGGGTAGTGCCACCGTTCGGTGATTGAGGCCGACTACTACGACAGACACGCCTGCAGGCGCTCCCTTGCCTGGGCCATTCGGCCCTTCCTGATCAGATCGAGCATGTCCGAATCCAGCGCCCGGCGCCAGTCGAGACCCTCAGTGGAACGCCCGGCGGCCTGAAGTTCATCCCGGGCCTCGGAAAGCATCTCGGCCAACTGGCCGATCTCGTCCCCGAGCTGGGCCGCAACCTGGTCGCGCAGCCACCCGGCCAACGCCGGGCTGCGCCCCCCGGTCGACACGGCCACGCTGACCGGGCCCCGGCGCAGCACGGCCGGCAGGGTGAAGTCGCAGGCGGCCGGATCGTCGGCCGCGTTGACCCACACCCGGGCGCCCTGGCCGTCGGCGTGCACCAGGTGGTTGACCTCCGGGTCGTCGGTGGCGGCAATGGCCAACCACGCCCCCTCCAGGTCCCCGGTCCGGTACGGGCGCTCGACCAGATCGACCGGAAGCCGCCTGACCTCGGCACCGATGGCGGGGGCGACCACCGTCACCCGGGCGCCGGCGTCGACGAGCGCCTCCACCTTGCGGGCGGCGACCGTGCCACCGCCGACGACGACGACCCGCTTGCCGGCCACCACCAGGCCCACCGGGTAGAGGGTCTCCGATACCGGCATCAGACCGTCACCGGGCCGTTGGTCAGCCGCTGCTGGTAGAAGCTCAGGATCTGCAGTTCGATACCGAGGTCCACCTGGCGCAGAGCGACGTCGGCGGGCACCACTATCCCGGTCGGGGCGAAGTTGAGAATGCTCCGCACCCCGGCCGCCACCAACGCGTCGGCCACCTGTTGGGCCGCGGGCGCAGGGGTCGTGATGACCGCGATGTCCGCTCCTTTTACCGCCAGAACCTCGGCCAGGATCGAGACGTGCTGCACCTGGGTGGCGCCCACGAAGGTCCCGACCTTGGCCGGGTCGGCATCGAAGGCGGCGACGACGTGGAAACCGCGGGCCGGGAAGCCGCCGTAGCTGGCCAGCGCCTGACCCAGGTTGCCGGCGCCGACGATGGCGACCCGGCGTTCACCGTCGAGACCGAGGCGGCGGTTGATCTCCCGGACCAGGTAGGCGACGTCGTAGCCCACCCCCCTCGTTCCGTAGGACCCGAGGTAGGACAGGTCCTTGCGCACCTGGGCGGCGTTGACCCCGGCCCGGGCGGCCAGCTCCTCCGATGAGAGGGTCTGGACCCGGCCCGCCTGCTCGCCGAGGACGCGCAGGTACAGCGGCAGCCGGGTCACCGTCGCCTCGGGGATGCGGCGCCCTGACGCCATGACCGAAATGCTACCTGTGACCTTGCTCTAGACGGAAAAGCCGAATCGGATCCCCGGTGTTCAGGCCCAGGTGCAGGGCCGCCGACCGCTGGTCGCAGCAGATGGACAGCAGCCCGCTCGAGTCCACCACCAGCGCCAGGTCCTCGGCGCCGATGGCGGCGTAGCTGGACACGATGCGCACGTCGGTCTCGGTGTCGCCGGCCCGCATCCGGACCGGGCCGCGGCCGATGTCGTCGGGGCCGGCCGACAGCTGGGCGTTGCCGTAGCGGTCGATCCAGAGCACTTCGGCGGTGATGGTGCCGGCCGGATCGACCTGGGCGGTCGGCACCGGGCGGCCGATGAGTGAGCGGGGATCGATGAGCGGGCCCAAAGACTCGATGGGGGCGCCGGCGGCGATCCGGCCGGCGGCGGGGGCGAATATGTCGCGCCCGGCGAAGGTGGCGCCGGCGGTGGTGAGAACGGGGCTCTCGGTGGGGGCGGCCGGGTCGGCGGCGAGAGCCACGGCCTGGGTGATCGGTCCCAGCCGGTGGGCGGCGGGGAGGAGCAGCCCGTTGTCCGGGCCGATGAGCACGACGTCGGCGTCTGCGATCCGGATGGCCACCGCCCGGCGCTCGCTGCCGACCCCGGGATCGACGACGGCCAGCACCACTCCCGGCGCCAGCCACGGCGCCGCCCGCCACAAGGCGAGCGCCCCGGCCCAGATGTCATGCGGTGGGATCTGATGGGTCAGATCGATCCGGCTGGCGTAAGGGGCCAGGCCGGCGATGACGGCATGGACCACGCCGACGAACTCGTCGGCCAGCCCGAAGTCGCTCAGGAACGAAACGCGGCGCGGCGCGGCGCCGGGCGACGCCGGGCCGGTGGTCGGGTCCGGGGCGGGCGTCGGGTCCGTCGGTTCCGGGCTCAGCCGGCCTGCGTGTACTGGTCGGCCAGGTACCGGTCCACGTCAGTGTCGCGGATGCGGTACGACCGACCCACCCGGACGGCGGCCAGCTGCCCGGATTGGATGAGACGGTAGACCGTCATGTTGGACACGCGAAGCTGGCCGGCCACTTCCGCGACGGTGACGAAGCTGGACTCGGACTCATTTCTCGGCACGCGCAAGCACCACCCTTCTCCGCCCACGAGAGTACGCCAACCTGGTCGCCTGGCCAAGAGGGGGGCCCAAAAGGCGAAATCCGGAAGCAACCGGCGGAGCGGCGGGCCGGAAGCTCGGTTAGTGCCGGCCCAGTTCCCGGGAGCGCTCGGCGGCGGCCACGACCGCCTCCAGGATGGCGCTGCGCAGGCCGGCCCGCTCGAGCTCGCGCAGGGCGGCGGCGGTCGTGCCCCCCGGCGAGGTGACCGCCGCCCGCAGGGCCGACGGCTCCTCCCCCGTCTCCGCCATCAGCTGGGCGGCGCCGAGCAGGGTCTGCACCGCCAGAGCCTGGGCGACCTGCCGGGTCAGGCCGACCAGTACGCCGGCGTCGATCAGGGCCTCGGCCAGCAGGAACACATACGCCGGGCCGGAGCCGGACAGGCCGGTGACCGCGTCCAGTGACGGCTCGCCCAGCTCCACGACGGTGCCCACCGCCGACAGGATGCGCTTGGCCCACTCCACATCGGCGCCGGTCGCCCGCCGGCCGCCGGCGACGGCCGAGGCGGCACAGCCGACCAGGGCCGGGGTGTTGGGCATGGCCCGGACGGCCACGGCCGGATCGAGCCAGCGGTCCAGGTCGTCGAGGGTGACGCCGGCGGCGATGGACAGGACCCGTCCCACCCCGGCCGCGGCCAGCTCCCGGGCCACGCCCTCGACGTCGTACGGCTTCACCGCGATGACGGCGCCGATGTCCTCGCCTTCGAGGCGATCGAGCCCTTCCTTGATCGTGCCGACCGCAACCAGGCCGTTGCCGGCGAGCGTCTGCCGGCGATCGGGCAGGGCCTCGACGATCACCAGTTGCCGGTCGGGCCAGCCCTGGCCCCGCAGCCCGGCGGCCAGCGCCTCGCCCATGCGGCCACCACCGATCACGAGCACGGCGCCGGTCAGCGATTGGGCCACGTGCCCAACCCTATGTGACCCACCCGGTCCGACGCCGGAATCACCGGCGGGCGGCGCCCGGCGACCCGTCGCACCCGGGTCGAGTGTGCCGGTCGAAGGCTCCCGCCGCTCGCAGGTGCCGCTGCTCGAGGGTGCTCGAGGGTGCTCGAGGGGTGCCGCGGGTGCTCGAGGGTGCCGCCGCCCGACCTGTCCGGTCGGTCTGTTCGCACTTCCCCGAGCGAACTCGCCATCCGGGAGGACCGGGCGGGCGGCCCTGGGGAGGGTATCTGCGGCGCCGGGGCCCGGCAAGGACGTCAAACTGTGGGTTCGGGCGGGTTCCGGCCGCCTTTCGGGGCAGTCCGGCCATCTAATTCTGTTAAGTTTTGACAACTTTGTAGCAAAGTCAGCTTGTTCGGCCCATTTTCATACAAAGTTGTAAGTTTTTAACAAAGTTCGCAGCCTCCCCGGCCACCCGCATCCCCGAACCGCTCCCCGATGCGCAGCCCACGCCGGCCCGAACCCACCTGACGGCCGCCTACCCGCAGGCGACCAGCTCCGACCGGGTCAGGTTCCCGACCCGCGCCCACAGGTCTTCGGCCGCCCGCTGCCAGGTGTAGGACCGGGCCCGGGCCGCGGCCCGCTCGCCCATCCGGGCGGCCACGTCCCGCTGCTCGAGGATCACGGCCAGGGGTTTGGCGTAGTCGGCCGGATCGCGGCCTTCCACCAGGAAACCGGTCTCGCCGTCCTGCACGATGGTGGTCAACCCGCCCACCGCCGCCGCCACCACCGGCACCCCGCAGGCGCCGGCCTCCAGGGCGACCAGCCCGAACGACTCCGAATGGCTGGGCACCACACAGGCGTCGGCCGCCCGGAAGTAGGTCGACAGCTTCTCGTGGGGTTGGGGCGGGAGCATCCGCACGTCGGCGTCGAGGCCATGTTCGGCGACGGCCCGCCGGAGGGCGGCCAGCTCGCCGGCGCCGAGCGGCCCGCTGGGGCCGCCGATCAAGACCAGCGTGGCCCGGGCCGATGGCCCACCCAGGCCGCGCAGAGCGGCGAGGGCCTCGACTGCGACGGTGGGTCCTTTGAGCGGCTGGATGCGGCCGACGAACAGGATGACGGGACGGTCGGAGGGGAGGTCGACGGCGCGCCGGGCCTGGGCTGTGTCGCCGGGCGCGAAGAAGGCGTGCTCGACGCCGGGTGCGACCAGGGCGATGCGCTCCGGGTCGGCACCGTAGAGGTCCACGAGCTGGTCGGCTTCGACCGTGCAGGAGGCCAGGACCGAATCGGCGCAACCGACGATCTGGGCCTCTGCGGTGGCCCGCATCTCCGGTTCCGATGCCGGGCTGGCGTCGGCCTTGACCCGGTCGAGGGTGTGGAAGGTGACCAGGAGGGGCAGCTCCAGCTGGTGTTTCAGTGTGTGGCCGGCCACCCCGGACAGCCAGTAGTTGGCGTGGAGGGCGGCGACCGGGCGACCGGCATCGGCCATCTCCGTCAGGGTGCGGCCCACGCCGGTGGTCCAGGCGTCGACCAGGCCGGGCAGCTTCTCCTTGGGGACCGGTCCGGCCGGACCGGCCGGTACGTGATGGACGCGGAAGCCGGGCTCGACCGACACCACCCGGTGGATGGCGGACTGGTCCTCGGCCCGGGTGAACACCTCGCAGGCCACACCGGAGCGGGCCAGGGCGGTGGCCAGCTCGCGTACGTAGACGTTCATGCCGCCGCCGTCGCCGGTGCCCGGCTGAGCCAGGGGCGACGTGTGCATCGACAGGATGGCGATGCGGTCGGGCGTCATATGACCAGGCCCTCGCCGCCGGTGGGATCGTCCTCCTCGTCGAATTCGGCCGCACGGGCCGCACGGGCCGCACCCCCCGCACCGGCCACACGTCCGGCACCGTCCGAGCCCGCCGCCTCCGTCGAGCCCGCCGCCCCACCGGGAGTCGAGCCCGCCGCCCCACCGGGAGTCGAACCCGCCGCCCCACCGGGAGCCGAACCCACCGGCCCATCGGGAGCCGAACCCACCGGCTCCCCGTTCTCCCGCCGGAAGGACGCATATATACGCAGGAGGGTCTGCTTCTGCTCCTCGTTCAGGTTGGGCTCGGCCAGGATGGCTTCGGTGACGTCGCCACCGAACTCGCGGGGGTCGAGGATGCCGGCCCGCACATAGAGGGTCTCGGCCGACAGCTGGAGCGCCTTGGCTATCTGCTGGAGGATCTCGGCGGACGGCCGGCGCAGGCCCCTCTCGATCTGGCTCAGGTAGGGGTTGGAGATCCCGGCCATGTCGGACAGGCGGCGCACCGACAGGCGGGCGACCGACCGCTGCTCGCGGATGAACTCCCCCAGGTCCCGCCACGGGTCGGGGAACACCGAGCTCACGACGGCATCAACTCGCCCACCAGGTCGAGCAGCTCCATCGGCGAGAACGGCTTGGTCATGAACGCATCGGCGCCCGCGGCCCGAGCCTCGCTCTCCAGCTTGGGATCGTCGCGGGCGGTCAGCACGACCACCTTCACCTGGGTGTGATCCAGACGCCGGCAGACCTCCACCCCGTCGAGGCCGGGCATCATGACGTCGAGCACGACCACCGCCGGTTGCGTCTCGGTCGCCAACTCGAGCGCCGTCTGGCCGTCGCGCGCCTCGGCCACCTCGAACTCGTCGGCTTCGAGGACGGCGCGTACCAACCGCCGGATCATCTCGTCGTCATCGACCACGAGGACAAGCCTCGGCTTGCCTTCGCGGGTCACGGGAGCAGGCTGTCGACCGTCGCCTCACCGGTGCCGTAGCGCCGGACGATCTCGTCCTGGATTCGATCGACCACGTTGAGAACGTCCCGCCGCTGGGCCGAGACCACCCGCTCGAACGATGTCAGTTCCTCACCCGCCTTGGTCAGCTCCTCTTCGCTGACGTCGGGCAGGGCGGCCAGATGGGCGGCCGGCAGTATCTCCTCCAACCGACGCTCCAGGGTCGGGTCGAGCTCGCCGGGGCCCATCAACGTGGGTAGCCGACCGAGGCCGGGGGCATGCACGTTGTCGGACAGGATGGTCGGGAGCTCGTCCACCAGATCGGAGACATCGGCCCGTTCGCCGTGCTCGCGGTGATGCTGCTCCGCCACCACGATGTCGAGCCGGCCCTGCACGATCCGCCGCATGAAAGAGAGCCCCGTCTCGATCTCCTCGACGGTGCGCCGATGGCTGCGCAACTCGTCCATCGGCCAGTCTTTCAGGCCGTCGAGGTAGTTCGGATCGGTGACTTCAGAGAGGTTCGCCACTATGCCCGAGGGTACCGCACGCTCACCGATGTAGGAGCAGGGCGGCCGCAACCACCCATACCGGCGCACAGAGCGTCAACGCATCCAGCCTTCTCATAGCCGGCAGCCTCCCCCCCACCGCCGGCAGTTCGCACATCCGCACGCCGAGCGGGGCGAGCACGGCCATCGCCGCGAAGACCAGCCACGGGCGGTCACCGGAGAACGGCGGATCCATGATGGCGGCCACGAATACGGCGACCACAGCCACGCTGAGCATCCCGAAGATCAGCCCGATCCGCCCCCCGACCGCGGTCCGGCCGTGGCCCATGATGAACGAACCGCAATCGAACGCCAGCATGCCGGCCACCAGGGCCAGCGCCAGGCTCGATCCCTGGCTGCGGGCGACGATCACGCATGTCGTGGCGATGGTCGGGGCCAGTACGGCGACGAGCGTCGGGGCCACTGCGGCGACCGGGCGGGCCGAGGTGGCGAACGACGAGCCCACGGTGACGACGGTGAGGGCGCCCACCACCAGCACCAGGATCACCAGGCCGATGGTCGGTCCGAGCAGGGCGGCCAGCGGCACCACGACACAGGCCCCCACGGCGGCCAACTGCTCGAGCGAGGGCGACTTACGGGTGCGCCGGCGGGTGGCCGCCTCGGCCGACCGGGTGGCCGACACTGTGGCCAGTACGGCGATCGGGATCATCACCACGCAGGTGAGAAACGACGAGGCCACCAGGGCCCCGACCAGGAGCACGACCCACACCACGCTGCTGGCCACCGGGATGATGGCCCGTACCGGGCGTACCGACCGCCGGGCCGACCGGGACCTGGGGGCCGGCTTCTTCCGAGCGGGGGCTTCCTTGGCCGTCGCCGACACCCGCTCAGCCACCCGATACCGGGGGTAGAACGGCGACCTCGTCGCCGGGCTCCAGGCGTCGGTCGACTTCCGCCTCGTCCCCGTTGACCCACACCCGCGACGAGTCGAGCACGGCCGCGAAGCCCTCACCGAAGCGGGCCCGGGCCTGGCCGAGCACGTCGGCGACGGTGTCGCCGGTAAGGTCGACCTGGCGGGTGCCGGCCGCTTCCCGGGCGGAGGCGAACAGAAGCAGCCTCACACCGGGGGACGACACAGGAGGAGGCTATCGCGACGACCCCCGGTAGCCTTCGGGGATGCCGACGGTCCTCATCGTGCGCCACGCCCTGTCGGTGTGGAACGCCGAAGGGCGCTGGCAGGGTCAGGCCGATCCGCCGCTGGCGCCGGAGGGCGAAGCGCAGGCCCGCGCCGCCTCGGCGCGCGTCGGCCCGGTCGACCTGGTGATCACCTCCGACCTCGAACGGGCCCGCCGCACCGGCCAGCTGGTCGCCCCTGGCGTCGCACTGGAGATCGAACCCGGCCTCCGGGAGTTCGACGTGGGCGACTGGAGCGGCCATACCCGGGCCGAGATCGAGCGCCTCTGGCCCGGCGAGTTGGCCGAGTTCGACGCCGGTCGCCTGGACGCCCCACCCGGCAGCGAGGGCCGCCGCCATTTCGACGAGCGGGTCGCCGCCGCCGCCGGCCGCGTCGCCCGGAAGGCCGTGGGCCGGACTCTGGTGGTCACCCATGGCGGCGTGGTGCGGGCGCTGGCCCGCCACCAGAATCGGCGGGACGGCCGGTTCAGCCATCTCTGCGGCTTCGATGCCGAGGTCAAAGGAACCGGCCTCTTGCTCCTCCACCCCCTCGATCTGCTCACCGATGACGAGCGGGAGCCCGAGACCGGCGCACCGGTCGCGCTGTAGTCCCACCCGGGCGATACCGTCAGGCTCATGATGAGGGTCGAGGTGATCCGGAGCCCGCGGCGGCGCAAGACCGTGCAGGCCCGGCTCGTCGGCGGTGTGCTGAAGGTCAGCATCCCGTCGTGGATGAGCCACGCCGAGGAGCTCCGGTGGGTGGAGACGATGAGGGCGCGCTTCGAGCGCAAGACGGCGACCGACCGCATAGATCTTTCCGACCGGGCCGGGCAGCTGGCCGCTCTGTACGGGCTCGAGGTCCCGATCTCGATCCGTTGGGTGGACAACCAGGAGTCCCGCTGGGGTAGTTGCACACCCCGCGACCGCACCATCCGGCTGTCGTCGCGGCTCGGTCGGGAACCGGATTGGGTCATCGACTACGTCATCGTTCACGAGCTGGCCCACCTGTCGGTGTCCGGCCACGGACCGGCGTTCTGGGCGCTGGTCGGGAGGTACCCGCTGGCTGAGCGGGCTCGCGGCTTCCTGATGGCCCGGTCCATGGACGCCTGGAACCCGGACTGGGCCGACGATGACCTGTTACCGCTCGGTAGTGAGCAAGGATCGGTAACGGCCGTGTAGAAGGAGGAGTCTGAGGGTCGTGGCCAACGCGACAGAAACAGCGTCAACGCCTTTGTCCGAACCGTCCGTACTCTCGCTCCGTGCCGGGGTCCCCGGCTCGACCCGGGCCGGCCTCACCCGGCTGCCCGGTACCGACCGACGGGTCGTGCTGGTGTCGGTCGATCAGGGCACCCGGCGCGGCGCTCTGGCCGCGGCCGACAGCGAGACGGTCGCCGGCGCGGCGGCCATGGCCCGGGCCCAACGACTGCCGCTGGTGGTGGTCCTGGCCTCATCCGGAGCCGACATCATGGAGGGCGTCGCCTCGCTCGACGGCTGGGGCCGGGCGGCCAAGGCCCTGGCCGACTGCTCCGGAGTGATCCCGGTCGTGATCATCGTCTACGGCCTGGCCGTGTCCGGACCCGCCCTCCTGCTCGGCATGGCCGACGCCGTGGTGGTGACCGACGAGGCGGTGGCCTACGTCTCCGGACCGGCTGCGGTGCGGGATTGGACCGGTCAGCACCTGGACCCGGCGGAGCTGGGGGGCCAGCGGGTCCATGCCCGATCGTCGGGGGTCGCCGCCCTGGTCGCCACCGATCGTGAGTCGGCCATGGAGCAGGTGGCCGCCTTCCTCGACTACCTGCCCGACCACACCGACGAGGAACCGCCGATGTGGCGCAGCGGCGATCCGCGCGACCGCCCCAACCCGGAGCTACGGGATCTGCTGCCCCTGTCGGCCACCGGTTCGTACGACGTCCGCAAGGTGATCGAATCGGTCGCCGACGACGGGGCCTACCTCGAGGTCCGGGCCGCCTGGGCTCCCCAACTGGTCACCGCCCTGTGCCGGATCGACGGCCGCCCGGTGGGTGTGGTCGCCAACCAGCCCCAGTCGATGGCCGGGACGCTCGACATCGCCGCCTCGCAGAAAGGGGCCCGGTTCGTCGCCTTCTGCGACTCGTTCAACGTGCCGTTGCTCACGCTGGTCGACACCCCCGGGTTCATGCCCGGTAAAGACCTCGAGTGGCGGGGCATGATCCGCCACGGAGCCCAGCTGGTGTTCAGCTACGCCGAGGCGACGGTGCCCCGGGTCTGCCTGATCCTGCGCAAGGCGTACGGCGGCGCCTACATCGTCATGGACTCCAAGGGCATGGGCAACGACATGTGCCTGGCCTGGCCCAGCGCCCAGGTCGCCGTCATGGGCGCCCAGGGCGCGGTGCAGATCCTGTACCGGCGGGAGGACGCCGAAGCGCAGGCCCGCCGGCAGGTCGAGTACGAGGAGAGCTACCTCAATCCGTACGTGGCCGCCGAGCGGGGCTTCGTCGACGAGATCATCGATCCGGCCGACTCCCGTAAGTCAGTTGCCGCTGCTCTGAACCTGCTGTGCACCAAGCGGGAACGCCTGGTCATGCGCAAGCACGGCAACGGTCCCCTCTGAATCACCGCTGTCCCCGCCCGCGTCGATAGGCACTGGGGCCATCGTGTGGGCCGGGCACCGGGTCAGAAGCGGATCGGCCACCAGTCGCTCGGTGCCGATCGATCCGCCGCACTGGTCACAGCGGTCGAACGACCCGTCGTCCAGGCGGGCCAGTGCCGCCTCGACGGCGTCCAACTCGGCGCCGGCGGCGAACAGCGCCGCCTGATCGTCAGTCTGGGATTCGGTGGTAGTCAGCGCGGTTCCCTCCGGTTCGGGTTCGCCGTCCCGTCGAGCCTAACTGGAGCCGGGCCCGCGCCCAGCGACCCTGCCATCGCCTGAGACCGTCTCAGCCCCGGGTTCATCGTGGATGCCGGGGCCAACTCACGCGGTCCCCTCCTTTTCCCGCAGCGCGCCTCCTTCGGGACCCGCGACCGCTGGCGCCGGCCGTTTGGAGGGGCGGCGCGGGCGGCGCGGGCGCTCTGGGGCCGCCGGGAACATTCGCGTCAACGCGCGCGAGGCCCGACGCCGGGTTGACGCGCAGATAGCCCGATTTGGGGCTCTGCGCGTCAACCGATGGGAGCCCGGATCCTGGATTGACGCGTACAACTCCAAATCGGGAGTTCTACGCGTCAATCGAGCCCGACCGAGCGCGCGGCTTGACGCGAATAACTCCCGAACACGCGTGCCTACCGTCAGCCTCCACCCGGCCCAACGGATCCGGGACCACCAGGCCCGGGACCACCAGGCCCCGATCCACCAGGCCCCGATCCCCCAGGGCCGGGACCCCCAGGCCCCGATCCCCTAGGGCCGGGACCACCAGGCCCCGATCCACCAGGGCCCGCCGTTCCCGATCCAGCATCGCCCGGCCCCCCTGGGCCAACAAGCCCGTAGCCGTTCTCCCCCGGTCCGGCGTTCACCGCGTTGGCCCAGTTCAGCTGGTCTGAGGTCGGCATGCCCAGCGCGTAACGCACGCCCTCATCCTGGGCACCCTGCTGGTCGGACCCACTCCAGCCATCCCACCCTTCCGGTGCTCCCTCGGCGGGCCGGTCGAAGCCGTGGCCGGCGGCCGAAGGTTCCTGGATGGCGTTCTGGGCGTCCTGGTAAACGCCCTTCGGGTCGTCGTAGCTCGACACCACCCACTCCTTCCCTGACGCGGGGGTTGCCTCTTTGCAAATAATCACTCCTCGCCCGCGGTGGACAGAGGCGACGCCAGATGTTGGACCTTCGGCTAAAAGTACCTAGCCCAGCCGAAACCGACGATGTGGGCCGCCAGGGTCTCGAACCCTGCACCTTGGGATTAAAAGTCCCCTGCTCTACCGGATGAGCTAGCGGCCCGTATGCTTTGACCTGCGGTTTTGCTCTATACTCTAGCTGAGAATCCTCTCTCTACTAGTCCAGGACTAGTTTTGGACTAGTGGTCTTTTTCGCAGGAGACGTCACTGCTAGCTGGGAGTGTGACATGAAGGGCACCAAGTTAGAACGTTCCCCGGGTGTCTGGCGGTTGCGGGTGTTCGCCGGCAACGATCCCAAGACCGGGAACCCCATCCAGGTGAGCCGGACGTTCAAGGGTACGAGGCGCCAGGCTGACACAGCGCTTGCCACTTTCGTGCACGAGGTTTCCCGGGGATTGGTGCCGACCACCCGGTCGATGCCGCTGTCGGAATATCTGGAGCAGTGGCTCGACCACATCACTCCGACTCGGTCCCCCACCACCATCCGAGGCTACAAGTTCAAGATCACTCGGATTAACGAACGTCTCGGCAAGGTCCAGCTGGACAAGCTCACCGCCCAGCAGCTCGACCGCACGTACAACGTGTGGCTGAAGGAGGGGCTCGATCCGAGCTCGGTGCACCACCTGCACCGGGTGCTGTCTGCTGCCCTCCGCCAAGCCGTCAAATGGGGGCTGCTGACCGTTCCCCCGACGGCGCTGGCGTCACCTCCGCCGCGCCGGTCGCACCAGAAGGAGATTCCGTCCCCCGACGTGGTGCAGCAGCTGATCGTAACGGCCGAACAGAAGCAGCAGCCCATCCTGGCCGCCGTGATCCCCGTCGCCGCCACGACCGGCCTACGGCGAGGCGAGCTGGCCGGCCTGCGCTGGTCCGACGTCGACTTGGACAACGGCCGCCTTCACGTCCGCCGGTCGATCAAGAACGACATCGACGGCTCCTGGATCGCCGGCGCACCCAAAACCCACCAGACGCGGCGCATCTCCCTCGATACCTTCACCATCTCGGTGTTGAAGAAGCATCGTCTCCAGGCCGAGGCCTGGGCGGCGCCGGGTGCGGTCGAGCTCGGACCGGATGCCTACGTCTTCACCTCCGATCCGTCCGGCCTCACACCCATCCGGCCCGATTTCCTGAGCTCCGCCTTTGGCCGGATCTGCAAAGCCGCCGGCGTGACCGGCACCAGCCTGCACACCCTCCGTCACTTCAGCGCAAGCATGCTCGTCGCCTCGGGCCGCGATATCCGCACCATCGCCGGCCGTCTCGGTCACTCCGACGCGACGACCACGCTCCGGGTCTACGCCCACATGGTGGAAGGCCGCGACCAGGACGCCGCCGATTTCCTCGGCACACTCCTTGCTTCCCGCCAGGCGCCCGCTCTCGATGAGGTCAGGCCTCGCCAATAGGCAGCAGTCCGCCGCGCCCGTCGGCATGCGATCGTTCATGCCGCTCGCCTCGGCGACCTCTCCGGCGCGGGAGCGCCGAAGGCAACGATCGCGGTGCGATCTGCAAGCTGGGCCACCTGGAAGGCCGCCCCTCCATCACACCCCTACGGCGAAGAGTCCCGCCGGCCACCACCGAGAATCTGTCGAAGCTGACCGCTGCTCCAACTCGCGGTGAGGGAGCCTGCCAGCAGGATGACAGCGAAAACCGGCCCTGCGATCTGAACGGGGAGGTGTGACGAGGAAACGGTGAGGCCCATCACCATCGCCGCTGTGGCGATATAGCCGGCAAGTCGCCACCTGTCCCGGCGGATCTTCGCAGCCGACAGCGCATGGTCCGCTTGCGCGTAACGCTGCGCCTGCTGATCGACTGACCGAATCACGAATCCCCGCATCCTCACCCGCAGTACGTACCCTTAGTCTCGGCCCACCGAACGCCGTCACTCCGGCTGGCGGCCACTCACAAAAAGAGCCCCGTCACTGGAACGAAACAGCAAATTCCGCCTGATCCGCCGAAGAGGCGGCCTCATCCCCACTCGCCATCCGGCTGCGCTCCACGAAGGCGGGCCAGTTGACCCGGTACAGGCGGCCGATGACGACCAGGCCCGGGATCGTGCCGAGCCGAGCCGCCTTGTAGGCGCTGTCGGTGCAGATGCCGAGCCGCTGCCCCCACTCAGGAATGGTTATGAACTCGGGGTCCCTGGTCATGGTCAGACTCCTTTCGATACCGCCCAGCTCAGGCTGGGTGAGGGGTCACAACCGATGTCCGCCGCCACGAACGACGGCTCCATCGAGACCCAAATCGCTACCTCTCCGATCTGGGCGATGCGGTGGAGGCCCGATGATTCGAGGGCCAGGTCGAGGTAATCGTGGGCCGGCCCGTGCACCAACACGACCCGGCCCGGGCAGGCGGCGGTGCTCATGACCGCTCCTCGGCCCGGAACGGAACCGGCTCGCCGTCGGCGAACGGCACGTCCGGCCGGTCGCTCTTGGGCCGGCGGGTGATCGACCGGACGTGCCAGATGGCGAACAGGGCGCCGAACGGGTAGTCGCCGTGGCGGGTGTTCAGGACCAGGCACAGGGCGGCGATCACCCATGTCGTCTTGGAGAGCCGGCCGTGGGCGAAGCGCTCCCGGTCGGTGGTCACAATGCGGACCACGGCCACGAATATGAGAACCATGGCGATCAGGTCGATGGTCAGGGCAGCAGATGTCAAAGGAGGGTCTCCTCTCGGGTTGGGCGTCTTCCCATCCCTTCACCTGGAATCGACCGGCCCGATTCGCAACAAGGAAGTCCGTCCGAGCCCTAAGATTCCGCCTCGCAGTGAACTCATTCCGACGAGCTGGGGCCGGACGGGTTGGTCTGCTGGCTGCCGCCGCCGGCCTGATCGGCATGCTCGTGCTGCCCGGCGCCGGCGCTCGAGCGGCCACGGGTTCGGCGCTGGCGCCGGACTCGGTCACCGCGTTGGCCCAGCCCGGCGCCACCCTCGCCATCCCGGTCGACGGCCGGCTCAACGGTTACGGCTTCGTCGGCCACGTTCTGGGCGTGGCCACAGGGCCCAGGCTCCAGATCGCCGGGACCGTCGAATCCGCCGGCGCCGGCCAGACCCTGTGGGTGTTCGGGCTCGACTGGATCCAGGACGAGGGCGTCAACAACAGCGCCGGGCCGACGATCGCTGCCGATGTGGCAGCCGACGGCAACCAGCTTTCCTTTCCCGCAGCCGAAAACAGTCCGAACCGCAGCGGCAATCCCGACGCCGACGGCGACCTCGACGTGGGCGACACGTACTGGGTCGCCTCCGTGCCCTCAACGGCCACCGACGTGGCAGTCGAGTTGTCATCGGGCGGCTTGAGACAGTCCTTCTCGTTGGCCCACATGGCTCGGGAGGGCGAGCAGCCGTCGGCTCTCTACCGCAGCGCTAGCAGCTGGCAGATCGACCAGTCGGTCTCGGCGGACAAGTCGATCCCTGTACCCGATCCCACCGGTCAGGTGACCGACGGAACGCTGCCAGTGGACCTGACCGGCTACTCCCTCGGATGGTTCGGACCTGACGGATCAACGGATGTGCCGGCCACGTCCGCCGATGCCTGGCTCGTTCCCCAGTTGAGCAGCGTCACCGCCGACAGTTCGAATGTCCCTGCGGACAACGTCTGCTTCCCCACCTCGCTGCCCGCCTCAGCGGTGACCCTCGAAGTACCGGGTCTCCCGAGCATCGCATCGACCGTCTTTCCCAACCTGGGCTCGGACGAGGTCCACAACGGCGTGTTCACCGGGCTCTACGGTTTCCAGGTCCCGGCCGACGTGACCAGCGCCACCCTGGTTGTCGCTCCCGGAACCATTCCGATCAGGACCGACAACTGCAGCCAGCAGGTGAGCACTACCGTCACCGGCACCGCGACCTTCGCCCTGTCGTTCCCGACCGATAGCTACACGGCTCCGGCGGGAGCCTCCCCCGACCCAGCGGTCATTCACATCCCGGCCTCGCCGTCCGCCCCGGATTCGGCTCGACCGACCGGCCGGGGATCCGGCGGCTCGGATGCACCCATCGTGATCGCCGTGGCCATCGCCATAGTGGCCGCCGCTCTCGTGGCGACATGGCTCCTCCGCCGACGCCACCTGCTCACTCCGACAGCAGCTACGAGTCCGGCGGCTGCCCCCACCCCGGTTACGCCTGAGCCACCCTCCCCGGTCTCGGAGCCGTCAGCCGCGGACGGACCGGCCCCACCCACACCCTCGAAGCCGTCTCCGCCGCGCCTGGTTGACCACCTGGGAATGGCACCTGAGCCTCCCGCCGAAACCGTCGACGTCCGAGTCCTGGGCGCGAAACCCGAGGTGCGGCTGCCGGAAGGGTCGTCGCTCGGTCAGACCACAGAGGAGTTGTTCGTCTTCCTTGCCCTCCAGGACCGATCGAAGCGGTTCAACGCCGAACAGCTCAGAACGGAGCTGGGACGGGGCCGGGAAAAGGACCACGACGTCACGACCATCCGTCGCTACGCCAACGACATTCGGCGGCTGCCCGGAAATCTGCTCCCTGAAGCCCGGACCGCCGGCGGCTACCAACTACAGCATGTATCAACCGACCTCGAGCGGTTCAACGACCATCTGACCCGAGCCGCCCAGACCGACGATCCCAAGAGCCAGGCCCAACTGTTGGCCGCCGCTCTTGCCCTGGTACGAGGAGTTCCCTTCTCCGATCGGCCCACGGGCACCTACGGCTGGGCCGACGTCGGCGATGTCCCCTTGGTCTCCACCGTTCACAATCAGGTTCTCACCGCGTCACTTCGTTTGGCCGAGCTGGCCGTCGCCGCCGGGGACGGCCAGACCGGCGCCTGGGCCGTCGCCAAGGGTCTAATGCTCTGGCCGACCGACGACGACCTGAACATCCAGGCCCTCAGCTCCACCGCTCTGATCTCCTCCGCCCGCCTCTCGACCGCATGGTCCGAAACAGAACGCCGCTATGCCCCCGACCCGGTATCCGACAGGGTCGAACGTCACTATCGACAGCTGGTCCCGAAAATCCGATAGACCGGGACGTTCTCATAGGAGCGACGGCCCGGCTCGTCTGAGCTGAGAATCCTCGTGCCCGCCCTCGTACCACCGGATGGGATGTGCACAGAGCCCCGCACGGATCATCCGTGTATCAAACGATATGAGGCAGGTGCGGCGGCGGATGGGCTAAACGTTAGGGCGCACCCCGAGGGTGCCACGGGCTGGTCCCATAGGAGCTACACCGGTGGCCAACCTTGGAGATGCTCGAACTGACGAACCCATTCAAGGGCACTGACTTACTTGACGCACCTGCGAGCGCGCCGATATCGGAAATGGCCCCCGCTCATGCCGAGGTACACCAACAAGCCGCTCAGGTAGTAGACCACTCCGATGTCCCGGTCGATGCTCATCCAGACGGACAAGCCGAAGCCGACCAGGATGGCAACGACCCACCACACCTTCCGCACGACGGCTTGTAACGCGTCCACGACGCTCTATCTACCCGTAGCGGGCGGGGGCGCCCGGGGATGGGTAGATCAGGGAGATGGGTCCGATTCCCCTGCTTGCTCATGTCGCCCCGAAATCGAACGGCATCATCTTGCTCGTCGGAGCCGCATTCGCCTCCGGGGAAACATCGTCGGGCGGGTACGAAACGACAACCAGAACGAGGCATCGAAGAAGGTCCGCTACGGGGGGTGGGCGTGGGGTGTCGGTGTGGTTCTTGCTGGCGTCCTTGCTGTGGTCGGCATCGTGATTGTGATCACGGGGAAAGTGACCCACCTATGCTCCGTCAAGGGTCGTTGGTCCGTGGCACTCATGAGAGATATCCTCTAGACGCGAACAGATGCTGAGGACGGGACACCTGCGGAGACACCTCTAGCGCGTACCGCCAGCCTGCTCGGCAGGCTCTTGCGGGTGCCGCGTGACGAGGTCGATGAGGGCCGCCCATCTAAGCAGGCCTAGTTCCTACAGGAACTCTAGGGCGTCCAGCGAAGGCGTCCAGCGGCGGGTACCCCGTGGGCCTTGGTCCTCGCCGGTCAGAGCGTTCCAGGTGAGGCGTCGACCGCTTGTTCCGGTCATGGCGACCATAACGCGGCCCAGATCGTCGGCAGACCGCTCGTTGTAGGCGAAGGTCCGCTCAACCACGTACCGCTGTAGGTGTGCGCCGTGAACGTGTATCTGGGTGCCTTTGATCGACCGCTTCAACAAGGACCAGAACTTCTCGATCCCGTTCGTGTGAACGTCGCCGCACACGTACTCGCCCGCTAGCAATGTCATGGGTAGTGACGGCTGGTCTCTGTCCAGGACCCTTTATTCCAGCGTCGCCTCAGGGTGGTGCCGGACAGATTCGTGCGCCTGTATTAGGGGGATGGATCGTCTATGAGCACAGGAGCGGTAATCGTTCTGATCGTCGGCGCTGCGCTTTTGGTGGCTGGGGCGGCATTTCTCGTTGTGCCGGGGGGGATCGCGACAGCCAACGATACGCGGGGACCCAAGTGGTTACGGAATTTCAGCATGCACGGTCCTGACCGTGCCCGGCCGGGAAGGACCGGACCGGGGGCGGTAAGACTGCTAGGCGGACTGCTATCAGTAATGGGGATCGTCCTGGTAGTTCTATCTCTGGTAGTTAAGAGGTGAGTAGAAGTAGCTCTCAGATCTATGCGGATGGCCGATGGCGCCCCTCTCAGGACTCTGATTGGCCGTGCACACGCCCGACCGAAGCGCCACGCCCCGGACGGAGCGGTCGAGAGGTCGGCGTTTTGGTTTGGGCACCAGCTCAGCAGTCGGTACTTCGCGGCGCGCCATCGACCCGGCGTTGGAGGACACTGCAGACCCGGGATATCGGGACATCTGTGTTGAGTGTTAGGGGCGCGTTCAGGCCTCGATCCGGAGTCGGGCGCCGGCCGCGGCCGCTACCAATTCGGCATCGGGGATGGGCACATGTCCATGACCCCTCTGTTGGTCGCTGTCTGAAGGAATGGACAAATGGGTCAGCATCGTGAGCTTGAGTTCGAAGCGGAACCTATGGCGAGTCCGGGCTCATATCTCGGAGGACCTGCTCGGCCCAGCGTCGGGAGGCCTCGCGATCTCCGAGGTACCGGTTGAGGCCGGCAATCCTGAACATTGCCCCACCGGGAGGGTCACCCGCCCCCAGGACCAGGCCGGCGTGCACATTGAAGGCCGAACAGCCTGAAACGAAGGTGTTGTTATTGGTAACTAGGGCATAGTCGGGCGTGATGAGGACCTCGACCCCGTTCCTCAGCAGTCGGCCGCGCCGAATCACTATTCGATTTGGGACTTCAAAGTGTATGTCAAGCAAGATATTCCTAAGTGCCTGGCGGACGATGAGATTCTGACCGACAAGATCGATGTCCCACGCATCGACGCTAAGTTGCATCGCGTTATTGACGATTTGGAGAACAAGGTTGTTGGATTCGTCGAACAGGTTGAGGTTTAGGAGCAAATGGCCGTCTGTGAGTATGAATCCGACTATCGGTGCGTTGTCAATCACGATTGGCACCATTTCGGTGCCGTACCCTTGATCCTGGGTGGTGAACCGGTTACTCCCGAGGATCGCTTCGCACTGGGCGCCTGAGTAATGAAGGTCGTAGGGCTTGGTCACGCCGGTGCGTAGATTGAAGGGTGCTTTGTTAGCCGCGATGACGGCCTCTCGAGGCAAGAGGCCACCAGTGACCTCGCGATGGTGTCG
>DASZNC010000173.1:0-35035 GCA_035551615.1 Acidimicrobiales bacterium | reverse complement strand
AGGCAAAGAATTGAGGTAGAACATCATCAACCGGTCGATCCAGACCGGGGCGATGGAGGGGCGTCATCGGAGGGAGGGCTCAATGAACGTCCGTCGGACGTCGGTGGCTGTCGTCATAGCCGCCCTGGTGCTCGCACTGATTTTCGCCGTGTTCGGGGTGGAACTGGCGGCGAACCAACAACGGTCACGATCCGAGATCAAGACCGAGGTCCATGACCGTTCAGTGCTGGCCGCCGCCCTGATGGACAGCCTGTTCCAAACAGTCGAGGAACAAACCGGGACGGATACTCAGTACTACGGCGGCAGCGTCGACCAGAGCCAACTGGACAAGGCGGCCGCCGGCGAGGCTTACGCGCTGGTGATGAACTCCTCGGGCCAGCTGATATCCGCGTCCACCGGGTTCTCCGCCGAGGGCGGATTTGGGCTCGATCAGACCATTCTGACGAGGATTGCTCATGGATCGGCGCTCTATTTCCTCGGCGATCTGACCTCGTACAACGGGTCTCCGGTGGCGGACCTGGTCGTGAAGTTCCCCGATGACAACCACGGCAGCCGCCTCTTGGTCACCGGCTTGAAGCCGCAGGCTCTGGCGGCGATCTTCGATGGGGAGTTGCGGAGCATCCCGGGGGTCCGGGGCGAGTCGAACTACCTGCTCGACAGCGCCGGCCGGACGATCGCATCGTCGCTCCCCAACCCGGTGGTGGGGGCGAAGGTGTCGGATCTGCCGAGCTCGGGCGCCGCTTCCCGGGATGTCCACGGCAGCTATGAGGACCAGGCGGTGCTCTCCAACTCCGGATGGAGGGTCCTGCAGACGGTGCCGGACGGCCCGTTGTTCGCCAGTGTCTCGGGTACCCGCGAGTACCTGCCGTGGCTCATCCTGGTAGCCCTGGTCGCGGTCGCCATCATCGCCGGGGCCCTGGCCTGGAGGGTGCTGCGCTCGGCCGAGGTGGTCCGCGACGTCAACGCCCGCCTGGCCGGTGTCAACGAAGAACTGAGTGCGGCGAACGAGTCGTTGCAGCGCCGGGCCGCCGAACTGGCCCGTTCGAACGAGGAACTGGACAGCTTCGCGTCCATCGCGTCGCACGACCTGCAGGAACCGCTGAGGAAGGTCCGCACCTTCACGGAGCAGCTGTCGGTCACCGAGTCGGCCAACCTTTCCGACAAGGGGCGTGACTATCTGGCCCGTACCAACGCGGCCGCCGAGCGGATGCAGCGGTTGATCGAGGATCTCCTGCGGTTCTCGCGCGTGTCGACTCAGGGACGCCCGTTCGAGACGGTGGACCTGGCCGACGTCGCCGCCCGGGTGGTGCAGGACCTGGAAGCCCAGATCGACGACGCCGGAGGCCGGGTAGAGATCGGCGCCCTACCTGTCATCACCGCCGACCCGTTGCAGATGCAACAGCTCCTCCAGAACCTCATCTCGAACGGATTGAAGTTCCGGCGGCCCGAGGCGCCGCCGGTGGTCAACGTCACCGGCCGGATCGAGGAAGGCATGCTGCAGCTGCGCGTCTCGGACAACGGAATCGGATTCGAACCCCGCTATGCGGCCCGCATCTTCCGGATATTCGAACGACTCCACGGCCGCAACGAGTACCCGGGCACGGGGATCGGTTTGGCTCTGTGCCGCAAGATCGCCGACCGCCATGGTGGGACCATCGAGGCCGAGAGCGAACCCGGACAAGGAGCGACCTTCAAGGTCTCATTGCCCGTGTATCAGCCCGAAGGCGCGTTCGGATTCGGGCTCGACCTTGAATCACTCCAGGAGGCCAAGGCCCGTGCCCGAGTCTGAATCACTCTCGAGAGCCGTCGTCATCTTGATGGCCGACGACGACGAGGACGACCGGGAGCTGACCAGAGAAGCCCTCCAGAACGCCAGGTTGGCCAACCAGATGCGTTTTGCGGTCGATGGTCAGGACCTCATGGACTACCTGCGGCGGGACGGCCAGTACTCCGACCCGGCGGTGGACGCGCCTCGGCCGGGCATCATCCTGCTCGACCTGAACATGCCCAAGAAGGACGGTCGCGAGGCTCTGGCCGAGATCAAGTCCGACCCGAACCTCCGGACCATTCCGGTGGTCGTGCTCACCACATCGAAAGACGAGGAGGACATCTTCCGGACCTACGACCTCGGGGTGAACTCGTTCATAACCAAGCCGGTGACATTCGCCGGCCTAGTGGAAGCGATGCGGGCGTGGCAACGGTATTGGCTGGAACTGGTCGAGCTGATAGACCCCGCCGACAGCTAGGCATGGGCGAAGCGGGCGTCGTATCGGTCCTCCTGGTGGAGGACGACGATGAGGACTATCTGATCACGAGCGACATGCTGCAGCGCCAGGACCGGACGCGCTTCCACCTGGACCGGTGCGGGGACTTCACCAGCGCGCTCGAACGCATCCGTCACGACCGCCATGACATCTACATAGTCGACTACCGGCTGGGCGCCCACACCGGACTCGAACTGGTCAAGGAGGCGTTCGCCAACCGGGCCCAGGCCCCGGTCATCCTCCTGACGGGCGAGGGGGACTACAGCATCGATCAGGAAGCCAGCGCGTCCGGGGTGACCGACTTCATGCTGAAGCAGGAGTTGAACCCTTTCACGCTGGAACGGACGATCCGCTACGCCATCTCCCAGTACCACGCCCTCGAGCAGCTGGCCGCCAGCGAACGCCGCTACTCCCTGGCCGTACGGGCGGCCAACGACGGCATCTGGGACTGGGACCTGCAGACCGACCGGGTCTACTACTCACCCCGTTGGTGGGCCCTACTCGGTGCCGGTCTCGATGCCCAGGAAGGCACTCCCTCGACCTGGATGGACCAGGTCCATCCTGATGACCAGCCCGGCCTGCGCCTGGCCATCGAGGCGCATCTCAGCGGCCGAACGTCGCTTTTGCAGTTCAAGCACCGGATGCTCCACGCCGACGGATCCTGGCGATGGATGTTGGCGCGGGGCATCGCCGTGTCCGACGACACCGGCACCCCGGCCCGCATGGCCGGTTCGCTGTCCGACATCACCGTCTCGCGCCTGGCCGAGGACCGCCTGCGCTACGACGCACTCCACGACTCCCTGACCGGGCTGCCGAACCGGGCGTACTTCATCGAACGGTTGGAGCGGGCCATGCTCCGTCACCAGAGCAGCCCGGAGCAGTCCTGCGTGGTTCTCTTCCTGGACATCGACCGGTTCAAGCTGGTCAACGACACCTTCAGCCACAGCGTCGGTGACCGGCTTCTGGTCGCCCTTGCCGGCCGGCTGGCGAAGGAGCTGCGGCCGGCCGACACTGTCGCCCGCCTGGCCGGGGACGAGTTCACCGTGTTGCTCCAAGACATACCAGCGGCCCAGGCGGCCGACCTGGCCATCCAGGTGGCCGACCGGATCAACCACGCGTTGGAGGACGAGTTCGAGATCGGGGACCACCACCTGTTCGTGAGCGGCAGCACTGGGATCGCCCTGGCGAGCGACGCGTCGAGTGCGGCCGATCTCATGCGCAACGCCGATATCGCCATGTACGAGGCCAAGTGCCGGGCCAACGGGCGTTACTGCGTCTACGACAGCAGCATGCACCAGCGGATCGCCGAACGGCTCGAGCGCGAACACGACCTGCGGATGGTGGTCGAGCAGGGTCGGGCCCAGGTGCACTATCAACCGGTGATCGACCTGGCGACCGGGGAGGTATCGGGATTCGAAGCGTTGGCCCGCTGGCCGTCCGATCTTCCTGAAGTGCCGCCGGTCGAGTTCATACCGATCGCCGAGGAGACCGGGCTGATCTCCCAGCTGGGCATGCAGCTCCTGAACATGGCGCTGGTCGACCTGGCCCGGTGGCGGGCGTCCGGGACGATCGGCAGCGATGTGCAGATGAGTGTCAACGTGTCCGGTCGCCAGTTGGATGATCCGCAGTTCCCCGGACAGGTCCTGGCCGCAGTCGCCGCCGCCGGCGTCCCCGGCCGCCTCCTGCACCTGGAGATCACCGAGGGGACCCTGATGCGCGAACCGGACCGCATGGCCCATATCGTCACCGAGCTCAGCGCGTCGGGTATCGGCATGGACCTCGACGATTTCGGAACCGGTTACTCGTCGCTCGCCGCCCTCCACCGGTTTCCTGTGTCCGTGCTGAAGATCGACAGGTCGTTCGTGTCCGGGATGGCCTCGGATGGAGATGCCATCGTCCGCTCGACGGTCGCGCTGGCCCATGCACTGGGGTTCAAGGTCACGGCTGAGGGCATCGAGACGGAGGCCCAGCTCGGTGAGCTGAAGGCGTTGGGGTGCGAGTTCGGTCAGGGCTATCTCTTCGCCCGACCGGTACCGGCGGGAGAAATCGAGACGTTGTTACGCGACTGGCCGTTGCGCTGACCCGTTGGGCCACCGGGGGGTCGCGCTAGCTTCAGTCGGATGAACCGACTGCTGCTCGTGCACGGTGCCTTCCACGGCGCCTGGTGCTGGGATCGGCTGGGCCCGGAGCTGGACGCCCGGGATATCGCGTACGAAGCGGTGGAACTGCCGTTCACGACGCCGGACGCCGATGCCGACACGGTCCGTACCGCAGCCGACCGCCTGGCGTCCGGCGGCGGGGCCGTGACCGTGATGGGTCACTCCTTCGGAGGCGCCGTCATCAGCGCCGCAGCCATCGCCGACGGTCGGCCGTACGGCCCGATCCGGTCGTTGATCTATCTGACGGCCATCATGACGGCCCCCGGCCAGAACGTCGACTTCAGCGGTGGGACCGGTATGGCGGCCATCGACCTGTCCGGAGAGACCGCCCGCTTCGACCGCACTCAGGCCTACGACGCCTTCTACAACCGCTGCACCCGGGAGGAATCCGTTTGGGCCGCCGGGCGGTTGCGGGACATGCCCACCGCCCTCCTGATCACCCGGCCCCCCGAGGTTCCGGCCTGGAAAGTCCTGCCCAGCACGTACGTCATCTGCACCGACGACCACGTTCTCAGCACGACCGCACAGGAGACAATGGCCGCCAATGCGGGTTCGACCATCCGGATCGACAGCGATCACTCTCCCTTCCTGTCCTGTCCGGCGCTCCTCGCCGACCATCTGCTGGGGGTGCTCGACGCCGGCTGAGATCGACTGGTTCGACGAAAAACCGGTAGTACGGGAGACCGGCGATGCGGGCTGGCGCCCCCGTCTCAAGGGCAAAGCGGACATAGACGACTAACTCCTCGTGACCCGCACCCCGTTCGATCCCGCTGACCGGGTCGAGGCAGTCGCATTCGGGCCGGCCCATCGCCCGCCCGACATCTCCCTGCCGGACATCGATCGGTCGTTGCTGTTCACCATGCTCGACGGTTACGGCCCCCCCGGGTGGGACATCTACCGGGGTGAGGTCCCCGCAGCCAGCCGGTACTGATCGGCCGGACCTAGCCTCGGGAAGTGCAGTTCAGTCCCGAACTCCGCCCGGCGGTGGCCGACGGCCGGATCACTCTCTCGGTCCGGTTGTGGAGCCGGCCGAAGGTCAAAGAGGGCGGCCGTTACCGCACGGCGTCGGTCGAGATAGAGGTCGACTCGGTGGAGCTGGTGCCGTTCGCCTCGATCACGGTCGGAGACGTGGCCCAGGCCGGCGAGCCCGACATCGAGTCCCTCCGGCGCCGGGCCGCCCATGCCGGGCCCATCCACGATGACACCCTCGTGTGGCGCATCGAGTTCCACGTCGTCTGAGGCTCAACCGAGCCAGTGGATCCAGGTGCCGTGGGAGTGGATGAAACCCAGTGTGCGGGCTTCGACACCCGCCCGGTCGAAGACGGCCAGGCCCAGGATGCTGGGCATCGGCCGGGCGATGTCAGCGGGCGGCGCCGGCGGCTCGAAGATGTCGTCGACGCCCAGGATGTCCAGGCACACCCAGGCCACCGGACGAGTGCGCCCCTCGTCCTGCAGCACGGCGCGGAACCGGGCCCGGGCCTCGATCGACAGATAGCTGAACGACCATGACGTCACTACGACAGTCGGCCAGGCCCGGCACTCCTGCAGGGCCGGCGCCAGGTCCTCGACCATGTCGCCCCGCCGTACCACGGCCGGTCGCCGGGCGGCGATCTCCATGGCCGCCCGGGCCCGGTCCTGCCGGTCGTTGCCGGGCCAGATGCACGCCAGCATCCAGCGGGCGGTGTCGCTGTCGCGGGTGTCCACCGGGACACGGTCGATGCCGAGGCGATGGGCTATGACCGGGACATCGAGGTCGGGTCGGCCCGCACCCCGCCACTCGCTGCGGATCAGCACCGGGGAGTCGGACGGCCCGGTCCTGCCGGCCGGACCGAAGTCGATCAGGTACTCGTCGAGGCAGAGGTTGAGGCCGGCGCTGGCCCCGTCGTCGATCAGGGCGATCGGCGATCCGATGAGCTCAGCGGCTTGCACCAGGCCGACGGCCAGGCCGCCGCACCGCCCGGTCTCGTTGGTCTGGACGTGGCGGGTGGAGAGCAGGGCTCTGATCCGGTCGGCGTAGGCGTCGGTGAAGTCGGCCAGGGCGGCGCTGGCCTCTTCCGGACTCACCGGTTCTCCCCGGTAGTACCGGCCCAACCGGTGCGGGGCTCCTTCCATCACCAGGTACTGCACGGCGGCCATGAACAGGTTCGGATCGTGGGCCTCTGGGGGGCAGCCGGCGATCATCTCCAGTATCCGCCGATCACCTGACACTGCGGCTGACAACATCTGGTACAGCGGGTAATCGGGGCCATAGACCCCACGGGAGTAGCCGGCCCACAGCTTGGCCAGCCCATCGACCGGATCGAGCGTCTCGGTGCTCACCCGTTCAAGATGGCCCGACCCGGTCGGGTCGTCAAGATTGATCGTCGATCAACACACCGGCGACCCGGCGGATGAGATCGGCCACTTCTCCGGGGTGGCTCAGATGGGCACCGTGGCCGGCGTCGGGTATCTCGACCAGCTCGCCGTTCGGGAGGGCGTCGGCCAACTCGCGAGCCGATCGCCTCTGGTGGGCTTTCGATCGCCCGCCGCGACCGATGAGGATCGGGATGTGGATACGGGCCGTATCGAACAGCGGGCCGTCGGTGAGGGAACGCATGTCGGCCGCCAGCGTGTGCCCCTCGGCCCGGCGCTGATCCTTGGTGCTCTGCGGCAGACGGTCCCAGATCCGGTCACCCACCATCCGTCTCATGAACCACTCGGCCCGCTCCTCCGGCTCCAGTTCCGACCCGGCGCCCCGAGACGAGGTATCGGCCGGCCACCACGCCAGCCAGGGTTGCGGAGCCTCCCAGATCAGGGCGGCGTCGAACAGGTCCGGATGGCGCGATAGTGCACCCAGGACGACGTCGCCGCCCAGGCTGTGCCCGAATACGACGGCCGGCGACCCGTCGACCACCGAGACCAGGTCGTCGATCTGCACATCGAACCCGTCCGGCGGGCCGGCCTCGAGCGACTGCCCGTAGCCCCGGCGGTCGTAGGCCAGTATGCGCCAGTCCGGCAGCTTGGCCATCAGACGGGTGAAGCTGGTGGCCCGGTCCATGGCGCCGTGGACGAGAACGAGGGTGCGCCCGGCGGCCGGCCCGTCGGCGATCGGTTCGCGGTGGACGACGCGGAGGGAGCCGGCCGGATGTTTCATGGCAGGGCAACGTACAAGAGGGCTCCTACACTGCGCCCAATGAAGCTCGATCCCGACGAGGGCCGCGTGGTGGGAAGCCTCATCGAGAAGCAGCTGACCACTCCCCAGCAGTACCCGCTCTCCCTCAACGCCCTGACCCTGGCGTGCAACCAGACGTCGAACCGGGATCCGGTCGTCTCGTACTCGGAGGCGGAAGTGCAATCAGCCCTCGATTCGCTCAAGGAGAAGGGACTGGCCCGCTTCGTCCTCCCGTCGCACGGGCGGTCGGTGGTGCGTTTCCGTCATGTGATGGACGAGCGACTGGCGCTGGACAACCGTCAGCTGGCGCTGATCGCCGTCCTGCTGCTGCGTGGCCCGCAGACGGTGGGGGAGTTGCGGACGCGGACGGAGCGGATGGCCGACTTCGCCAGTATCGAAGAGGTCGAGTCCGACCTGGAGGGTTTGACCCGCTGGGAGGATCCCTACGTCGCGCGCCTACCCCGGAGGCCGGGCCAGAAGGAGGAACGCTGGGCCCACCTGTTCTTCGAGGCGCCCGAGCCCACCGACACCGGTGGTGAGCCGCGACGCGGCGGTGGGGCGATCGACGAACTGCGGGCCGAGGTGGCCGCCCTCCGCGACGAGGTGGGCACTCTGCGCCAGGAGATCGGGCGGCTGCGGGACGCCCTCGGGGAGTGAGATGGCGGCCTAGCCGCGGACGAGCGGCTTGTACTTGATGCGGTGCGGTTGGTCGGCGGAGACGCCCAGCCGCTTCTTGCGGTCGGCCTCGTAGTCGGAGAAGTTGCCTTCCCACCATCGGACCTCCGAGTCGCCCTCGAAGGCCAGGACGTGGGTCGCCACCCGGTCGAGGAACCAGCGGTCGTGGCTGATGACCACCGCACACCCGGGGAAGCCGAGGAGCCCGTCCTCGAGGGCCCGCAGGGTGTCGACGTCCAGGTCATTGGTGGGTTCGTCGAGCAGGAGGACGTTGCCGCCCGAGCGGAGCACCTTGGCCAGGTGGACGCGGTTGCGCTCACCGCCGGACAGGTCTCCAACCTTCTTCTGCTGGTCCGAGCCCTTGAACCCGAAGCCGGCGACATAGGCCCGGCCGTGCAGTTCGCGATTACCCACGACCAGGCGGTCCTGGCCGTCGGCGACCTCCTCGAAGACGGTCTTGTCGGCATCGAGGGTGGCGCGCGACTGGTCCACATAGGCCAGCGCAACCGACGGGCCGACCCGCAGGTCGCCGCCGTCGGGCGTCTCGGTACCCACGATCATCCGGAACAGCGTGGTCTTGCCTGCGCCGTTCGGTCCGATCACGCCCACGATGCCACCTGGTGGCAACGTGAATGACAGATCATCGATCAGCAGGTGGTCGCCAAAACCTTTGGCCAGGCCGGATGCCTCGACGACGACGTCACCCAGCCGGGGGCCGGGGGGGATGGTGATCTCCAGCTTGTCGGGGGTGCGTTCCGAAGAGGCGGCCTCGGCCGACGCAACCAGCTCGTTGTAGGCGCTCACCCGGGCCTTGCTCTTGGCCTGGCGGGCTCGGGGCGACAGGCGGATCCACTCGAGTTCTCGTTCAAGGGTCCGCTGGCGGGCCTTGTCCGCCTTCTCCTCCCCGGCCAGGCGGGCCTGCTTCTGGTCGAGCCAGGAGGAATAGTTGCCCTCCCACGGGATTCCGAAGCCCCGGTCCAGTTCGAGTATCCAGCCGGCGACGTTGTCCAGGAAGTAGCGGTCGTGGGTCACCGCCACGACCGTTCCCGGGTAGTCCTTGAGCGTGCGCTCCAACCAGGCGACCGACTCGGCGTCCAGGTGGTTGGTCGGCTCGTCGAGCAGCAGCAGGTCCGGGGACGACAGGAGCAGGCGGCACAGCGCGACCCGGCGGCGCTCACCGCCGGACAGGGTGGACACGTCGGCATCGCCCGGCGGTAGGCGCAGGGCGTCCATGGCGATCTCCAGTTGCCGGTCCAGCTCCCACGCGTTGGCGGCGTCGATCTTGTCCTGCAGGTCCGCCTGCTCGGCCAGCAGCTTGTCGAAATCGGCGTCCGGTTCGCCCATCGCCGCGCACACCTCGTCGTACCGGGTCAGCAGGCCCTTGACCGCGGCCACCCCGTCGGCCACGTTCCCGGCCACGTTCTTGGATTCGTCGAGGGCCGGTTCCTGGGCCAGGTAACCGACGGTGAACCCCGACGTCAGCCGGGCCTCCCCGGTGAAGCCATCGTCATCGCCGGCCAGGATCCGCAGGAGTGACGATTTCCCCGATCCGTTGGATCCGATCACGCCGATCTTGGCCCCCGGAAAGAACGACAGGTTGATGCCGCGCAGGACCTCACGGTCGGGCGGGTAGAAGCGACGCAGGTCGCGCATGGTGAAGATGTACTGGGCCGGCATGGGGACCAGTCTGGCGCACGCACCCGGACCGGCCGCAAAGCGCCCGATCGGGTGGACGTCCAACCGGAGGGATGCGACGTACTCTGAGGAACGTTATGAGCGCACCCACCCCTGGGGAGACCACCTTCGGCCCCAACGCCTGGTTGGTCGACGACATGTACGAGCAGTACCGCCAGGACCCCGGCTCGGTCAGTGAGAGCTGGCGTGAGTTCTTCCTGAACTACCGGCCCGGCGGTGCCAACCTGGCCCGGCCGGCCACGCCCGAGGTAAGGCCGGACACGCCACCACCGGGCAGCGATGCCGACGCCGAGGCCACCACCTCGGGTGAGGCGGTACGGGCCGACGCGCCGAAGGCGCCGCCGGTCTCCGCCCCCGACCGGCCGGCCAACGGCCAAGCGGGGGCCCGGCCACAGCCCGAGCCGGCCAGCCCGCTGCGCGGCGCGGCGGCCCGGGTGGTCGCCAACATGACGGCCAGCCTCTCGGTGCCGACCGCCACCAGTTTCCGGGTCGTACCGGCCCGGCTGCTCGAGGTCAACCGCAAGATCCTCAACAACCAGTTGTCCCGGACCGGCAGCGCCGGCAAGGTCAGCTTCACCCACATCATCGGGTTCGCAGTTGTGGAAGCGCTCAAAGGCGTTCCCGCCCTCAACGCCAGCTTCGTCGAGCCGGACAGCGACGACCCGAAGGCGGCCCCCGGGGTCCGGCGCCACCAGCATCTCAACCTCGGGATCGCCGTCGACCTGGAGAAGGCGGACGGCACCCGGACATTGATGGTCCCGGTCATCAAGGAAGCGGACACGATGGACTTCCGGGGCTTCTGGTCGGCCTACGAGGAGCTGATCCGCAAGGTGCGGACCAACAAGGTGGGCGCCGACGATCTGGCCGGCGCAACCGTCTCGCTCACCAATCCGGGCACCATCGGCACCGTCCAGTCCGTGCCCCGCCTGATGCCCGGGCAGGGGGCCATCGTCGGCGTGGGCAGCATCGACTACCCGGCCGAGTGGCAGGCCGCCGACTCCCGTGTCCTGGCCGAGCTCGGTGTCTCCAAGGTCGTCACCATCACCAGCACCTATGACCATCGGATCATCCAGGGTGCCGAGTCGGGGATGTTCCTCCAACGGGTCCACCGTCTGCTGACGGGGGCGGAGTCCTTTTACCAGAACATCTTCAAGGCCATGGGCGTGCCCTACGAACCGGTGCCGTTCAACCGGGACGTCAACGACCTGGCGGAGGGCGCCGATCTGCACCTGCGCAAGCAGATGGAGGTCGACAACCTCATCAACATGTACCGCGTCCGTGGGCACCTGATCGCCCACCTCGACCCGCTGGACTGGAAGGACCCGCACATGCACCCGGAGCTGGATCCGGCCAGCCACGGGTTGTCGGTGTGGGATCTGGAGCGGTCCTTCCTGACCAACGGGCTGGCCGGATCCCAGAACATGACGCTCGGCGACATCCTCGGGGTACTGCGCGATGCCTACTGCCGGACCATCGGCGTCGAGTACATGCACATCCAGGAGCCCGATCAGAAACGCTGGATCCAGGAGCACGTCGAAGGAGTCTCGACCTCGTTGGAAGCGGCCGAGCAGAGGTGGATCCTCGACCGTCTGAACGCGGCCGAGGCCCTGGAGCAGTTCCTGAACACCAAGTTCATCGGTCAGAAGCGGTTCGGCCTCGAAGGCGGCGAGGCGGCCATCCCGCTCGTCGACGCGGTGATCGACCAGGCGGCGGTCGACGGGCTCAGCCAGGTCGTCATCGGCATGGCCCACCGGGGGCGCCTCAACATGCTGATCAACATCGTGGGCAAGGGCTACGGCGAGCTGTTCAGCGAGTTCGAGGGCAACATCGATCCCGGCACGGTGCAGGGCTCCGGCGACGTCAAGTACCACAAAGGCTTCCGAGGCAAGTTCACCGGCCGCTCCGGGCGGCCCATCGACGTGGCCCTGTCGTCCAACCCGTCCCACCTGGAGGCGGTCGACCCCGTGGTGCAGGGCATGGCCCGGGCCCTGCAGGATCAGGCGGAGGACAAAGGTCCGCACCCGGTTCTGCCGCTCCTCATCCATGGCGACGCCGCCTTCGCCGGCCAAGGGGTGGTGGCCGAAACCCTCAACATGTCGGCGCTGCCCGGCTACGAGACGGGGGGCACCGTCCATCTGGTCATCAACAACCAGCTCGGTTTTACGACCAATCCGGAGTCGGCCCGCTCGTCGATCTACGCCACCGACGTGGCCAAGATGGTGCAGGCGCCCATCTTCCACGTCAACGGCGACGACCCCGAGGCCTGCGTGCGGGTCGGGCGGCTGGCGTTCGCGTTCCGCCAGCGGTTCCACAAGGACGTGGTCATCGACATGGTCTGCTACCGGCGGTTCGGCCACAACGAGCAGGACGACCCGTCGCTCACCCAGCCGCTGCTCTACCAGCTGATCAAGGAGCACCGCTCCGTCCGCAAGCTGTACATGGAGTCCCTGGTCCGGCGCGGTGACATCGACCTGGACCAGGCCGAGGAGCACCTGAAGGACTTCTCCAGCCGGCTCCAGGCGGCGCTGGACGAGACCCGGGCGGCGGCCCCGCCGGCGGTCAAACAGCTGCCTCCGCCCCCGGAACCGGCACCGGTACTGCCACCCATCGAGACGGGGGTTTCGTCGGAGGATCTCGACCGGGTGGTGGACACCCTGTCGACCTTCCCCGACGGGTTCACCGTGCACCCGAAGCTGATCAAGGTGTTCGAGACGCGGGCCAAGCTGTGGGCCTCCGGCGAGGCCGACTGGGCGTTGGGCGAGGCGCTCGCCTACGGCACCCTGCTGCTCGAGGGCCGCGACGTTCGGCTAGCCGGCCAGGACACCCGCCGGGGCACCTTCGGGCACCGCAACGCGGCCGTCGTCGACTACACCACCGGCGGCGAGTACATCCCGCTGGCGACGCTCACGCCCGGTCGGTTCTCGATCTACGACTCGCTGCTGTCGGAGTACGCAGCGCTGGGTTTCGAGTACGGGTACTCGTTGATCGCCCGGGACGGCCTGGTGGCGTGGGAGGCCCAGTTCGGCGACTTCGTCAACGGCGCCCAGATCATCATCGACCAGTTCCTGGCCGCGGCCGAAATCAAGTGGAGCCAGACCTCGGGTCTGACACTCTTACTGCCACATGGCTACGAGGGGCAGGGGGCCGAGCACTCCTCGGCGCGGATCGAGCGGTTCCTCGACCTGTGCGCGGAGGACAACATCCAGGTCGCCGACGTGACGACGGCGTCGCAGCTGTTCCACCTGCTGCGCCGGCAGGTGCTGCGGAGCACGAGGAAGCCCCTGGTGCTGTTCACCCCGAAGCGTTACCTGAGGGGGCGGGAGGCCTACAGCCCGGTCTCGGAGTTCACCGCCGGTCATTTCCAGGAGGTGGTGGACGATCCGCTGTTCGCCTCCGACGACGCCGACCGCACCGCCGTCCGGCGGGTCGTCCTGGCCACCGGGAAGGTGTCCCTGGACCTGCTGAACGCCCGGTCCAAGTCCGGCCGCCAGGACGTGGCTGTGCTCCGGGTCGAGCAGTTGCACCCATGGCCGGGCGATCAGATCGCCGCCCTGGTGGCCGGCTACGAACGGGCCGCCGAGGTGGTCTGGCTGCAGGAGGAGCCGGCCAACATGGGCGCCTTCAACTTCGTCAGAGACCGGCTCGACACCATGTTCGAGGCCGACTACCAGGTGTCGCGGGTCAGCCGGGTGGCGTCGGGGTCGCCTGCGACCGGGTCGCACGCCATGCACGAACTCGAGCAGGAAGACCTGCTGGAGAGGGCGCTGGCCTGAGACTCCTACTCTCTGACCGGGAACCCGACGATGGCCTCCAGGTCGGCCAGCGCCTGGTCCGGGTCGACGACCTTGATGGTCCGGATGCCGAGCGCCCTGGCCGGTTTCAAGTTGACACCCAGATCGTCGAGGAACACCGCCTCGGTCGGGTCGACGGCCAACATCTCGAGGGCCATCTCGTAGAAGCGGGGGTCGGGCTTGCGGAAGCCGACCTTGGACGACTCGACGACCACGTCGAACAGGTCGATGACGGCGCCGTAGCCGCCCTCGGTGTCGGGCACGCTGCGGCGGGCCTCGGGCGGGATGAAGTTGTTCGTGAGGAGCGCCGTCTTGGCATGGTCGCGGCAGCGGCGGATGGCGGTCACCATGGCTGGCCGGATCTGGCCCCGGAGAGAGGCCAGCAGGATGGCCGCCTCGACCTGGCCGCCGGCGGCTTCGGCTTCGGCCTCGAACAGGGCGGCGAACTCGGCGGCCGACACCTCCGAACGCTCGAAACGGGCCCAGGCATTGGTGTCCGGATTGGTCGAATTGAGCCGGCGGATGAACCCGGGCTCCAGCCCGTTGGTTGCCTCGTAGGCGTTGAACGCGTCGAACGGACTGGTCGTGATGACCCCGCCGAAATCCCAGAGAACGGCTTTGACCGGCGCTTTTTCCATCCCCTCGACTCTAGGGTCCCACTCCGGGTGGTCCCGCGGCTGCTTGACTCTTAGGAAGAAATGGCACCGCGTCACGTCATAGTCGATGGATCGAACCTGGCCACTGAAGGCCGCAATTTGCCCAGCTTGGCGCAGCTCGACCAGGCGGTGCGCGAGTTCATCGCCGAGAACCCGACCGATGTGGTCACCGTCGTGGTCGACGCGTCGTTCGGTCATCGCATCGATCCGTCGGAGGTGCCCGCCTTCGAGGAGGCCGAGGAGGCCGGGGAAGTGGTGTCGCCGCCGGCCGGCGCCATCGGCCGGGGTGACGCATTCCTTTTGCGGATAGCCGAGAAGACGGGCGCCACCGTCCTGTCGAACGACTCGTTCCAGGAGTTCCACGGTGAGCACACCTGGCTGTTCGACAAGGGCCGGCTGGTCGGCGGCAAGCCGGTGCCCGGAGTCGGCTGGATATTCATGGACCGCACGCCGGTGCGGGGGGCCAAGAGCCGCGAGGTCACCAAGGAGGCCAAGCGCAAGAAGCGAGCTGAGTCGGAGGCCCCGTCCGCCGGTTCCAAGCACAGTTCCAGCGGGAAGGCGGGGGGCTCGGCCGAGGGTAAGTCCGTGGCGACTGCGGCCCGGTCCGGGGCCGCCGACGGCAAGTCCGGAGGGTCGGGGGCGGACGGCAAGCCGAAGGGGCGGTCCAAGACGGTAGATCGGGCCATCGCCCGGGCGACCGAAGAGGTGGTCGAACCCAAGTCGGGGGCCAAGCGGCGCCGGCGTACGACCGCACCGCCGGCCGATCCGGTCAACGAGCCCCTGGCTTTCATCACCTTCGTAGCGTCCAACCCGCTGGGCAGCGACGTGGTGGGCACGGTGCTCGAGTACTCGTCCCACGGGGCGTTCGTCGATGCCGACGGGGCCCGCTGCTACATCCCCCTGTCGGCCATGGGCGAGCCGCCGCCCCGCCGGGCCCGGGAAGTGGTGACCAAGGGCGAGGATCGCACCTTCGTCGTCCAGGCGTTCGACCCGCCCCGGCGGGGGATCGAGCTGGCGCTGCCCGGCTTCGCCAAGGTGGCCGGGGCACCGACGGCCGAGACGGTCGAGGCGGAAATCAGCCCGGACCCGGCGTTCGACGATTCCGACGCGCCGGAGATGGTCGAGCCGGCGCCGCGCAAACGGGGCCGTAAGGCAGCGGCGCCTGTTGGTGTGGCCGAGGAGCCGGTGGGAGCGGCGGCGAGCGGCGGACCTGCGGGCGGCGACGGGGAGCCGGGCGCGCCGCGCAAGCGGGCGGCGACCAGGAAGTCGGCCGCGCCGAGGACGGCTGTGTCGGCGGAGCCGACGCCGGCCATGGCGCCGGCGGTTCCGGCCAAGCGGTCGCGCAAGCGGGTGGCAAGCGAAGACGGCCCGGGCGTAGTTCCGCCGGCGGATGCGGGCGCGGATTCCGATGCGGCGGGTGCGGTTGCGGGTCGGACTGGGGCTAGCGGTCGGACTGGGGCTGGCGGTCGGACTGTAGATGCGGCTCGGGCCGCGTCGGGGGCGCCGAAGAAGGCGGTCGCGCCGAGGAAGGCGGCCAAGAGGGCCGGTTCGTCGGAGCTGTCGGGTTCGTCGCCGGTCGCCGGCGGACCGGTCGGGTCGCCGGCGCCCTCGGAACCGGTTGACCAAGGGGCGGCCGGGGCGTCGGCCCCGGCCCGGAAGGCGCCGGCCGGCAAGAAGGCGGCGACCGCAGCTCCGGTGCCGGACGGCCCGGCTCCGGGTGGGGCCGGGACGGCCGCATCCGCGACGCCGGCCAAGAGGACCTCGGCGGCCAAGAAGGCGGCGGCGAGGACCGATCCGCCTGCGGTGAAGCAGGCCCCGGCGGTGGCGAAGAGGGCGCCGGCCGCCAAGGCGACGAGGGCGGCGAAGTCAACCAGCACGGGAGAGTCGGCGGCGGCCAAGAAGGCGGCCGGTACCGGCCCGTCCGGGGCAGCCAAGAAGGCGACCGGAACCGGCCAGCCCGCAGCGGCGCGGAAGTCGCCCGGGAAGTCGGTGGCCAAGAAGGCACCGGCGACGAAGAAGAGTCCGGCGACCAAGAAGGCGACCGGCGAGACCAGCCCGCCCGCCTGATCGTCGGCAGCCTCTAACCTCAACAGGTCCAGGCCGGGTCACCATGAACGGCCCGCAGATCGAAGGCGCGGAGGCCGCATTGCGACTAGCAACCTGGAACGTCAACTCGCTGAAGGTCCGCATGCCGCGGGTCGAGGAGTGGCTGGCCTACGCCCGGCCCGACATCGTCTGCCTGCAGGAGACGAAGCTGAGCGATGCCACGTTCCCCCACATGGCCTTCTCGGCCCTCGGGTACGAGAGCGTCCACCATGGCTCCGGGCAGTGGAACGGGGTCGCCCTGCTGTCCAAGGTCGGCATCGACGACGTGGTGGCCGGGTTCCACACGTCGCTGGAGCCGGACAGCGACACCCGCATCATCAGTGCCGTCTGCGGAGGCGTGCATGTCACCAGCGTTTACGTCCCGAACGGGCGCAGCCTGGACGACGACCACTACGTGTACAAGCTGGCCTGGCTGGAGAAGCTGCGCTCGCACCTGGACGCCCTCGGCCGCCCCGACCAGCCGGTCGCCGTCTGCGGTGACTTCAACATCGCCCCCACCGACGACGACGTCTGGGATCCGGCTGCGTTCATCGGCTCCACCCACGTCAGCGAGCCCGAGCGACTGGCGCTGGCCCGGATCGAGGAATGGGGCCTGGTCGATTCCTTCCGTCACCGCTGGCCGGAGGACCGCCTGTACAGCTACTGGGACTATCGGGCCGGCGACTTCCACGAGCATCGGGGCATGCGCATCGACCTGTTGCTGCTGAGCCGGCCTTTGATCGACCGGATGGAGTGGGCGATGGTCGACCGCACCGCTCGGAAGGGCAAGCTGCCCTCGGATCATGCCCCCGTCTTCGTCGATCTGGCCGACGCCTGATGGCCGGCTTCGACGTCGACCCGGCCCTGGCGGCGAGTATGCGCGACAGCCTGGCCGAGGTGGCCGGGCCGGCGGTCGAGGACGATGTGATCGCTGCCCGCGAAGTGGGGGAGGCCCTGCGGCGGGTGATCGACCGGTTGACGGCGACGTCGGCGCCTCCCGACGTGCTGCGCCAGGTGGTGGCGCAACTGGCGCCCATCGAAGAGGTGCTGCGGCCGTACGGAGCGGTTCGTTCGTACAAAGGAGCAGCGGAGGCGTCCGGGCTGGGCGCCCCGCCCGGTTCGGGGCTGCAGCGCGATACCGCCTTCTTCGACTGGTCGCCCCTGCTCGGCCTGGCCAACCCGTTGGCCCCCCCGATGCCGGTGGCCGTCGAGGGCGACATGATCGTCGGCCATGTGCGTTTCGGGATCGCCTACGAGGGACCCCCCGGGTGCGTGCACGGCGGGTTCATTGCCGCCGCCTTCGATGAACTGCTGGGCCTGACCCAATCTCTGTCGGGCAAGGTCGGTATGACCGGCACACTCACCGTCAAGTACCGCAAACCCACCCCTCTGCACACCGACCTGCGCATCGAGGGCCGGGTCGAGTCGGTCAACGGCCGCAAGGTACTGACCAACGGTCGCATGCTGGCCGGCGACATGCTCACCGCCGAGGCCACCGGGCTGTTCATCAGCATCGCTCCGGAGGACTTCCGGGCGTGGTCGGCGCAACGGGAGCAGGTGCCGGAGCCTTAGGTAACGGCTGAGCCGGGCCGAGGGGCCCGGTGGTCCAGGAGCGGGGGGCGAGGAACTGAGGGCCCGGGCGGGTCGCGGCGGAGGGCCCGAGTTGCGAGGGGCCGAGCGGGTCGTGGGGGCGGGCAGGTGGTGGGGACGAGGAGCGGAACGCGCTGAGGAGCCGGAGGCGGGCGGGGCTTCGCCAGGCACCGGGGGGAGTCTGTCGATCTTGCGAAAGGTCGGCAGGGGTTTCTATCGGGACAGGCACGGCTGGCCTGCGGCCCGCCGCTCCGCGCGCCGCCGGCTGCGCCGGCGACGCTTGGCCTTGGACCTGGCTGAAGGCTGTTCTCTGTTAAAAAGTTTCAAAAATGTAGGACATAGCGAGATATCGGCTCGAATAGCTACAAACTTAATGAAAAATAACAAAATTAGGCGTTGTGGGGGCGCTCACAGGCAGGCCGGTCGATCGGCGGCAGCCGAAAAGGACGGGCGGGCCGCGGCTAGGGACTGGGCGCTTACAGGTGCGCCTGAGCGCTCACAGATGAGCTGCTGTAAGAAGGGCCCAGCGGGGGACGCCGCCGGGTGCGCCAGGGCGCTGAGAAGTTGGCTCAGACGGCGCTGAGCGTCAGCATCGGCCAGGAGATCGGCTTGAGCGAGAGCATCTCGTCGCTCGGAATCCACGGCAGCGGCAGAGCCGCCGAGCCGGAGCCGATCAGGGGCCGGGGCTTGCGGGGGTACGGAGCCCCGCTGCTGCCACCACGTCCGCGGTAGACGATCACACCGGTCACCGGGTCGGGAACGGCGTCGAGGGCGGCCCGGACGTTGGGCAGGTTGGCGAAATGCTCCCAGGCCTGCTCGTCGGCGAAAGCCACCTCGAAGACGACGCCCCAGGTGTGCCGGTGCCAGGACCAGTCAGAAGCGCCGGTCGTGACGGCCGTCTCCATGAGAACATCGCGATAAGCCTCGGCCCACACAGACGCCGAGGTGGCTCCATCGAAGACCTCGATCGAATACCACGCGCTCACAATCAATCAGGGTAGCCGGTTTTCGGTCCCCTGAAAACCCCCTCCGTGTTCGTGTTCCCCACCGGCCCAAGGGGCGGTCAGACGCCGATCAGGCGGACTGAGCCCGGTCGGCCAGGATGTCGAGGAGCACGGGGCCGTACCGGGCGGCTTTGACCGGCCCGAAGCCGGGCATGGTGAGCAGCTCGTCCATGGTGGCCGGCCTCAGGGCGGCCAAGGCGTCGACGGTCACGTCGTGGAGCAGGACCTGGGGCGGTACCCCGCTGTGGCGGGCGGCCTCGAGGCGCCAGGCCACGACCGCGCTCCGTACCTGCTCGTCCGGCGCCGGCCAGTTGGCCGGCCGGTGCCGACCAGCGGGGCGTCCGGCCCGCTCCGCCGACTCCCGTAGTTGGGCCCGCTGGCGGGACAGCCGCGCCCGCCACTCGCCGGCCGGGGGCGCGACCGAGTCGGCCCGCTCGGCTTCGAGCGCGGTGACCACCGCATCGAGCCAGCGCGACGGCCGGCGGGGGACCGGCTTGGCCGCCGACCCGTAGGTCCGGGTGGCCGCCCATGAGATGTGGAGCTCGTCGACGGCGCGAGTCAAGGCCACGTACAGCAGGCGGCGTTCCTCGTCGAGCACGGCGGGCGAGGTCGCCCGGCCGAGCGGGACCAGGCCCTCTTCGACGCCGGCCACCCAGACGAGCGGCCACTCGAGGCCCTTGGCCCGGTGGAAGCTACTGAGAGTCACGGTGTCGGGCGCCCCGCTGCGGTGATCCGAGCGATCCCGGGCGGTGGCCGGAAGCCAGGACAGCCAGTCGCCGACGGTGGCGTCGGGACGCAAGGTGAGGAGGGCGACACCGGCATCCACCAGTGCGGTCAGTCCGGCCGACCCGCCGCCGGTGAACCCGGCTCCGACGGATCCAGAGCTGGTGGATACGGCATCGGTGGGCCCGGCCCCGGTGGGCCCGGCCCCGGTGGACCCGGCACCGGTGGGCCCGGCCCCGGTGGACCCGGCACCGGTGGATCCGGCCCCGGTGGACCCGGCACCGGTGGATCCGGCACCGGTGGATCCGGCACTGGTCGATCCGACTCCGGTGACGTTCGGCCGAGCCGAAGCGGGACCCACCGGACCGGGCGGGGTGGGAGCAGAGCCGACCGACGGCGGCCGACCGAGCTCCTCGCGCAGGTCGGCCAGGGCCATCTGCAGGGGGCGGCGGGTGTCGGAGCGAAGCGTGGCCAGCGTGGCGCGGACCTCGGGCTCGTCCAGGAGGGCGGCCGATGCGGCCGACCACCAGGGGACCCGGGCGGCGGTGAGCGCCTCCTGGATCATGGGCAGCTGGGCGTTGGTCCTGGTCAGGACGGCCATGGATCCCCACGGGCGGCCCTCGCCGTGGGCCCGGACCAGGCCGGCGGCGATGGCTCGGGCCTCGGCCCGGTCGGATTCGAGCCCCCATACGGCGGGCACCGCTCCGGTCCTGGTGCCGGCCGTCAACGTCGCCCCCGACGGGCCCAGCACGGCCGCCGCGGCCCGGACGATCTCCCGGGTGCAGCGGTGGTTGGCGTCCAGCCGGACCACCGAGGCGGTCGGCCACCGGGCTGCGAAAGTGGCCAGCAGCGACGGGTCGGCGCCGTTCCAGCCATAGATCGCCTGGTGCGGATCGCCGACCACGCACAGGTCCACCGACGGTCCCAGCCAGGCCATCAGCAGCCGGTACTGCAGGGGGTTGAGATCCTGGAACTCGTCGACGTAGATGTGCCGCCAGCGCCACCGCTGGGCCCCGGCGAACGCCGGGTCGGACTCGATGGCGGAGGCCGTGCCGGCCAGCAGGTCGTCGAAGTCGATCAGGCCGCGACGGCGCTTCTCGTTCTCGTAACGCTCGTAGAGGGCGGCCACCGCCGACGGCTCCACGCCACCGGGCACGGCCCGCCCGGCGGCGGCCAGCGCCTCCACGAACCCGGCCGGACCGACGTCGCGGGCCTTGGCCCACTCGATCATGGTGCCCAGGTCGGAGAGCGGGACACGGGCCAGGCCGGGCCGGTCGGCGGCCAGCGGGCCGAGCAACCGGGACTTGCGTTCGAGCATGGCCGGCGCCTTCTGCCGGCGGTCGGCCCACCACCGTTGCAGCTGGGCGGCGGCGTGGGCGTGAAAGGTCCCGGCGGCGACGGCCGATCGCAGACCCGACGCGGCCAGGCGCTGCTGCAGCTCGCCGGCCGCCTTGCGGGTGAAGGTCAGGGCCAGGGAGTGCTGGGCGTCGGCGGTGCCGGTGGCGCACCGGTAGGCGATCCGGCGGGTCAGGACCCGGGTCTTACCGGCGCCGGCGGCGGCCACGATGCACAACGGCGTGGCCGTCGAGGTGACCGCCTCCCGCTGGGCTTCGGTCAGACCGCTGAGCAGCTGCTCCGCACGGGCCGGGCCGGCCGTCACATCCACCCGTCCGAAGATACGGAGGGGGTGTGACCATATGGTGGATGCTCCGGCGCCGCGAAACCGGGCCCAGACGTACGACGACCCGGTTGCGCGCCTGGCGGCCGATCCCCCCGAACCAACCTGCCGGCGCTGCAACCGGGCTTTAATCGTCGATGAACAGGAGTGTGCCCGACCGCACCATTCCAAGTCAAGACACCCCTACTGGCAGAGTTCCGCCGTTACCGTTGCCGGTGTGAGAAATCTGGCCGAAGGCGAAACCGCAGTCGTCGATGTCCGCCCTCATTGGAAGTATTTGGCGTTGCCCATCGGCGCCGTCGCCCTGGTGATCATCGGGGGCATCGCCGCCCTGGTCGACGGCATCCCCGGTTACGCGGAATGGATCATCGCCGCCGTGCTGGCGGTGGCGGTGGTGTGGCTGGTGCTGCGTTACCTCAGGTGGACCACGACCCGGCTCATCGTGACCAACCGCCGGATCATCGACCGGCGGGGCATCCTCGGCCGCTCCAACCGGGAGATCCCGATCTCGGCCGTGTCCGACATCTCGTACCACCAGACGATCTTCGACCGCATCCTGGGCGCCGGCGACGTCAACATCGAGTCCTCGGCCCGCGACGGTCAGGAGACGTTCCCCGACCTGCCCCACCCGGCGGCCATCCAGAACGAGATCTACGCCCAGATCCAGGCCCGCCAGGTCGGGGGGGCGCCGGCGCCGGCCGCCCCGAACATCCCGGAACAGATCGACCAGCTGGACCAGCTCCGGCGTCGGGGGGTCATCTCCGACGAGGAGTTTGCGGCCAAGAAGGCGGAGTTGCTCGGCCGGTTGTGAAGGTCGTCAGCCTGGTTCCCTCCATCACCGAGTCGCTCCTGGCCTGGGGCATTACCCCGATCGCCGTCACCCGGTTCTGCGAGGTGCCCGGGCTGGCCACGGTGGGGGGCACCAAGAATCCCGACATCGACGGGATCGTGGCCCTGGCACCTGACGTGGTGTTCATGGACAAAGAGGAGAACCGGGCCCCCGATGCCGCCTCCCTGGAGAACGCCGGGGTCCCGGTCATCGCCACCGACGTGCGTTCGGTGGACGATGTGGAACCGGCGCTGGCCCGGTTGGCGGAGGCGGTCGGGGTGGTCGTCCCGCCGTTCCGGATCCCGGTTCCGGACAAAGGACGCGGCGTGAAGGTGTTCGTGCCCATCTGGCGCCGGCCCTGGATGACAGTGGGCGGGAGGACCTACGGATCCTCTGCTTTGACCGCTGCTGGATTCGTCAACGTCTACGCCTCGTCGGCCGACCCGTACCCGACCGTCGAGCTGGGCGACGTCGCCGAACGGCGACCGGCGCACGTGCTGGCCCCGTCGGAGCCCTACGACTTCAAGGAGAAGCACCGGGCCGAGCTGGAGGTAGTGGGCCCGGTGCGGTTCGTCGACGGCAAGGACCTGTTCTGGTGGGGCGTGCGCACGCCGGGAGCAGTGGGCCGCTTGCGGGAAATGGCGGCGGCCCTGGCCGGCGCATAAGTATCGGCGCATGGCCGGACCTCTGAGTGGATACAAGGTGATCGAGCTGGCCGGGATCGGGCCGGGGCCGTTCGCCGGAATGATGCTGTCGGATATGGGCGCCGAGGTGATCCGTGTCGATCGGGCCCAGTCGGTACGAGCCCCGATCCCGGGCATGGAGCGGCCGTCGGCCGACGTGCTGGCCCGGGGCCGGCGCTCGATCGGTGTCGACCTCAAGTCGCCGGAGGGCCGGGAGGTGGTCCTGCGCCTGGTGGAGCAGGCCGACGCACTGATCGAGGGATTCCGTCCGGGCGTGACCGAACGGCTGGGGCTCGGCCCGGACGACTGCCTGGCCCGCAACCCGAAGCTGGTCTACGGCCGGATGACCGGCTGGGGCCAGGAGGGATCGTACGCACCGACGGCCGGCCACGACATCAACTACATCGCCCTGTCGGGCACCCTCGGCCTGATCGGCCGCAAGGGCGAGGCGCCGGTGCCGCCACTCAACCTGGTGGGCGACTTCGGCGGCGGCGGCATGCTGCTCGCCTACGGCGTGGTGTGCGGTCTCCTGGAGACGGCCAGGTCGGGCCAGGGCCAGGTGATCGATGCGGCCATGGTGGACGGCGCCGCCATCCTGGCGGCCATGATCCACGGCTTCCGGGGCGCCGGCATCTGGGGCGAGCGGGGCACCAACATGCTCGACACCGGCGCCTGGTTCTACGAGGTGTACGAGACAGCCGACGACAAGTACATCTCGCTCGGTTCGATCGAACCGCAGTTCTTCGCCCAGATGGTGGAGTTGACCGGCATCGACGACGTGCCCAACCAGCACGACCAGTCGACCTGGCCGCAGATGAAGGAGCGGCTGGCGGCGGTGATCCGTACCAAGACGCGCGACGAGTGGTGCTCGATCATGGAAGGCACCGACGTGTGCTTCGCGCCGGTCCTGTCACCCGAGGAGGCGGCCGCCCACCCGCACAACGCCCAGAGGGGGACCTTCGTCACCGAGAACGGCGTGCTGCAGCCGGCCCCAGCGCCGCGGTTCAGCCGCACCGGAGTGGCCATCGGCGGGCCGCCGGCACGAGCCGGTGAGCACACCGACGCTGTGCTCGCCGATTTCGGGTTCACCTCCGACGAGGTGACCAAGCTGCGCGAGACCGCAGCGGTCAAGTAGACCGAACCGGCCGGGCGCGGCCCCGGCCGGTACCGGTCAGAGGTTGACGACCGGGCAGGTGAGGGTGCGGGTGATGCCCTCGATCATCTGCACCCGGCTGACCACCATACGGCCCAGTTCGTCGACCGACTCGGCCTCGGTGCGCACGACCACGTCGTAGGGCCCGGTGACGTCATCGGCGTCCACCACGCCCGGAATGGATGCTGCCTCGGCCGCCACCGAGGCGGCCTTGCCCACCTCGGTCTGGATCAGGATGTAAGCGCGGACGGGCAATTATCCTCCTGTCGTCTAACCGAGGCGCTTCTCGAGCTGGGCCAGCTCGTCGAGCAGTTCGGCCGGCATGCGGTCACCGAGGCTGTCGTAGTAGTGGCGGATCGAAGCCAGGTCCCGGCGCCAGCCCTCGGTGTCGACGTCCAGCAGTGTGTCGAGGGAGTGGGCGTCGATGTCGAGCCCATCGGTGGGAATGGCGCCCGGGGCGGGGAGGACGCCGATCGGGGTCTGGACGGCTTCGCCCTCGCCGGCGCAGCGCTTGAACACCCACTCGAGGACGCGGCTGTTCTCGCCGTAACCGGGCCACAGGAACTTGCCGTCGTCGTCCTTGCGGAACCAGTTGACGTAGAAGAGCTTCGGCAGCTTGTCGGCGTCTGCGTTCGCGCCGATCGACAACCAGTGGCTGAAGTAGTCGGCCATGTTGTAGCCGCAGAACGGGAGCATGGCGAACGGGTCGTGGCGCAGGTTGCCAACGGCACCGGCCTGGGCGGCGGTGGTCTCCGAGGCCATGATCGAGCCCATGAACACGCCGTGCTGCCAGTCGAAGGCCTCGGTCACCAGCGGCACCACGGTCGAGCGGCGGCCACCGAAGAGGATGGCGGAGATGGGCACACCGGCCTGGTCCTGCCACTCGGGGGCGATGGCCGGGTCCTGAGAGGCGGGGGCGGTGAAGCGGGCGTTCGGGTGGGCCGCCGGAGTGCCCGACTCGGGCGTCCAGTCCTGGCGCTTCCAGTCGGTCAGGTGGGCCGGCTTCTCGTCGGTCATGCCCTCCCACCAGACGTCGCCGTCGTCGGTCTTCGCCGTGTTGGTGAAGATGCAGTTCTCCGAGAGGGTGAGCATGGCGTTGAGGTTCGTCTTGTTGTTGGTGCCGGGGGCGACACCGAAGAACCCGTACTCGGGGTTGATGGCCCAGAGCCGGCCGTCGGGGCCGAACTTCATCCAGCAGATGTCGTCGCCGACCGTCTCGACCTTCCAGCCGGGCAGGGTGGGAACGAGCATGGCCAGGTTGGTCTTGCCGCAGGCGCTCGGGAAGGCCCCGGTCACGTAGCGCTCCTCGCCGTCGGGCGAGGTCAGCTTCAGGATCAGCATGTGTTCGGCCAACCAACCGTCGTCGCGGGCCATCACCGAGGCGATGCGCAGGGCGAAGCACTTCTTTCCGAGCAGGGCGTTGCCGCCGTAGCCCGACCCGTACGACCAGATCTCGCGGGTCTCGGGGAAGTGGACGATGTACTTGTTGTCGGCGTTGCACGGCCACGGCACGTCGGCCTGGCCCGGCTCCAGCGGGGCGCCGACCGAGTGCACGCACGGGACGAACTGGCCGTCGTCGCCGAGTACCTCGAGTGCGCCCTTGCCCATGCGGGTCATGATGCGCATGCTGACCGCCACGTAGGCGCTGTCGGTCAACTCGACGCCGATGTGGGCGATCGGGGACCCGAGGGGCCCCATCGAGAACGGGACCACGTACATGGTCCGGCCCCGCATCGAACCGGTGTAGAGCTCGGTCAGGACCTGCTTCATCTCCGCCGGGTCGCGCCAGTTGTTGTTGGCGCCGGCGTCCTCCTCCCGGGCCGAACAGATGAAGGTCCGGTCCTCGACCCGGGCCACGTCGGCCGGGTCGGAGGTGGCCCAGTAGCTGTTGGGCCGCTTGGCGTCGGCCAGCCGCTCGAACGTGCCGCCGGCGACGAGCTCGGCGCACAGGGCGTCGTACTCCTCGGCGCTGCCGTCACACCAGACCACCTGGTCGGGCTGGGTGATGGCGGCCCATTCGTCTACCCACGCGAGCAGGCGTGAGTTACGGCTTAGAGGCTCTGTGGAGGTCACGTCTGAACAGTTCTCCTTATTGCTTCTGCCTACGATCCCCCTGTGGGAGCGTACTTGACGGCGTTTACGAACGGCGAGTTCGCTGCAATTTCTGCGTTGAAGGCTCGCCTTCCTGTCCCGCCCGCCGATGTTGCGATCTGGATCGGCGACGACACCGCTGCGATCGCGCTACCGGACGGGTGCGGCTTTCTGTTGTTGACGGTGGACACCGTCGTGGCCGGGGTGCACGCCGACCTGGGCCGGACCGGCGTGGACGACTTCGGCTGGAAGGCGGTGGCGGCGGCGGTGAGCGACATCGCCGCCATGGGCGGCGACGCCGGCCACGCCCTGGTTTCGGTCGCGGCGCCCGATCCGGCCGCGCTCGGACCGCTGTACGACGGCATCGCGGCGGCGGCGTCGGAGTTCGGCTGCCCCGTCGTCGGGGGCGATCTGACATCGTCGTCGCAGTTGGTGGTCACCGTGACCGTTACCGGGTACTGCCGTTCGGGCCGGCCCGTCGCCCGCTCGGGGGCCCGGCCGGGCGACGCCATCTGGGTCACCGGGCCGCTCGGGGGATCGGCCGCCGGGCTGCGCATTCTGTCGGAAGTTGCGCGTTCTTCCGACCCGGAGCCGCCGGTCCCGGGTGGACGGGCGCCCGGAGGGGTGTCCGCAGGGGGGCGGGCGCCGGGGGAGGGAGTGGCCGGTTCGGACGCCGTCCGGGCCCACGCCCGGCCGGTACCGCAGCTGGCTGCCGGCCGGGCCGCCCGCCGGGCCGGGGCCACCGCCATGATCGACGTGTCCGACGGCCTGTCGGCTGACCTCGACCATCTGGCCGCCGCGTCAGGGGTGGGGGTGCGGCTGGATTCCGTGCCCGTCCACCCGGAGGCCACTATGGAAGAGGCCATGAGTGGAGGAGAGGACTACCAGCTGGTGTTCTGCGCACCCGAGTCAGCTGACATCGATGGGACATTCGGCAGTCTCTTTACCCCGATTCGGGTCGGTCACTGCACCTCTGATCCGAACGAACGGACCGTTGCCGGCCGGCCATTCACACCGACCGGATGGGGGCACTTCTCGTGATCGACGGCTGGCCCGGAGCGTTGACCATCGCCGGCTCCGATTCGTGGGGCGGCGCCGGCATCCAGGCCGACCTGAGGACCTTCGCCGCCTTCGGGGTGTGGGGGACGGCGGCTGTCACTGCCGTGACCGCCCAGAACCACCGCGGCGTGCTGTCGGCACACCTGACCGACCCGTCGCTGGTCGAGGCCCAGATCGACGCGGTGGCCGAGACCGGGAGCGTGCACGCGGTCAAGACCGGGATGCTCGGCGACTCCTCGGTCATCGAAGTGGTGGCGTCGGCGCTCGGGCGCCTGGACCTCGGCCCTCTGGTCGTCGACCCGGTCCAGGCCGCCTCCCAGGGTGGGCGCCTGCTCGATCCGTCCGCCCTGCCGGTGCTGATCGAGCGCCTGCTGCCCATCTGCCGGGTGGTGACCCCGAACCTGCCGGAGGCGGAGGCGCTCCTCGGCCGGCGCATCTCCGGTCGCGACGGGATGGCCGAGGCAGCCGCCGCCATCGCCGCCCTGGGCCCTGAGGCGGTACTCCTGAAGGGCGGTCACCTGGCCGGATCGGAATCCCCCGACCTGCTCTTCGATCACGGGCGCAGCATCTGGTTGGAGGGGCAGAGGGTAGAAGCGGCCCACAGTCACGGCACCGGATGCACGCTGTCCGCCGGAATTGTGGCTGGATTGGCCAACGGCAAGAGCCTGGAAGAGGCCTGCCGGTCGGCCAAGGCGTACGTGATGCACGCACTGGGGGCCCTCGTCAAGCCGGAGTGACCGATTCCGTCCTGACATTTCGCCGACATCCCCTTTTGTGATCGTTTCTCAAGTCGTCTACGGCGGATTCCGACTCATTTGGCATGCCGGTATCCCCCCTAAGTCCCTCAGAAACGGGTGGCGGCTTGACAGACAGTGGATCTTCCCCCGACAACGATCATCGGTCTGCAGGCCCCGCCTCCTCACCTGGTCAAGGTCTCGCGGACCTTCTGGTCCTCGGTGCTCTGGCCTGCCAGACGCCGGTTGCGGTCCTTTCGGTCCCGCAGCCGGGCGGTGGTTGGAGCACCCTGTCCCAGGGTTTCGATCACCGCAACGGCCTGAACGACGGCGCCCTGTACGAGGCCATCGCCGCCGGTGTCGGGCCGGTCGAGCTCACCGACATGGTGACCAGCCTGGCCCGCAGCCCGCTGGTGCACGCCCCCCACGCCATGCGCTGGGCCTACGGAGTCGCCATCCGCGACACCAACGGCATGGTCACCGGTGTGGTCGCCGTCATGGACCGCTGGCTGCGCCAGCTGTCCAAGCGGGAGCAGCGGGCCATGTCCGCCCTGGCCCGCCAGATCAGCACCCAGCTGTCGCAGCTGCGCCGGCCGGTCGAATCGGTCGAGCCGGTCGCCGTCCTGCGCCAGGTGCCGAAGCCGGGCGGCGTGTCGCCCTCCCGCTCCGGCCGGGCCTCGTCGGTCACCGGCGACGCTCCCCAACTGCTCCGCAGCCACGAGGTGGCCACCATCTTCGACGTCACCGAGCGCACCGTCATCAACTGGGCCGCCGCCGGCAAGCTGCCCAGCCTGCGGACCATCGGCGGCCACCTCCGGTTCCGCCGCGACGACGTCATGCGCCTGCTGTCCGGTGCCGGGGAGATGCCCGGGTAGCATCCCGTTCGTCGGCCGGTCATCTACCGGCGCCGGCCACGAACCGAGCTGAACACCGCCATCGGCGCCGCTTCTCAGGGAGCGGCGCCGAAGCGCGTCCGCCGCCACGCCCGTCCGGGGTTTATTGACACGGATGATCATCAAAAATGTCAAAGGGTGTGCAATGTTGCTGATATAGTCAGCAGGATTGCACACACCTGTGGGGTGGAGCGGGAACTGCCCGGGCCGGCGGGTCGGAGGGCGGTGCGGGCTCGGGGCGGACCCGCCGGGCGGAGGGGGGCACGGCTCGTGCCGGGGTTGCGCCGAAGCCGCCGGCCGGAGGGCCGGGGCACGGTTCGTGCCGGGCGCGCCGAAGCGGGCCGGAGGGCCGGGGCACGGTTCGTGCCGGGGCGCGCCGAAAGCGGGCCCGAGACGAACGGGGGCGGGGTGCGGAGCGGGTTAGCGGGTGGCTTTGGTGATCTTGCCGGCCCGGATGCACGAGGTGCAGACGTGCACCCGCTTGGGGCTGCCGTTGACCATGGCCCGGATGCGCTGGATGTTGGGGTTCCAGCGCCGCTTCGTCCGCCGGTGGGAGTGGCTTATGCTCATACCGAACGACGGCCGCTTGCCGCACACTTCACAAACAGCTGCCATCGGGTCGACACCTCTGCCAAACGAACGCGCCTGGACTCCCTGCCCAGGCCGGCTGTCCAGGTTAGCATCCCCAATCGCAATGACACAGACGCAGGAGCGCCTGGCCGCCGAGGATCTGGTGGCCATCACCGTGGCGTTCCGAGACGCCCTCAGTGCCCACAAGGCCTACATCAACCGGCTCAACGTGTATCCCGTCCCCGACGGCGATACCGGGACCAACATGGCCCTGACCGTGGAGTCGGTCGTCCAGGAGATCGAGCGCCAACCCGACCGGACGATGGCGGCGGTGGCCCAGGCCATCAGCTACGGCTCGCTCATGGGCGCCCGTGGCAACTCCGGCGTGATCCTGTCGCAGATCATGCGGGGCCTGGCCGACTCGGCCAAGGGCAGTGACTCCATCGTGGCCGCCACCGTGGTCAACGGGCTGCGCCGGGCGGCCGACGGCGCCTACTCGGCCGTCCAGAACCCGGTGGAGGGCACCATCCTCACTGTGGCCCGAGCGGCCGCAGAGGGGGCGGAGTCCGAGCGCGACAGCGACAGCCTGACGACGGTGCTCGAGGCGGCCCGGGCCCATGCGGCCGACGCCCTGGCCCGGACCCCGGAGATGCTCCCGGTGCTGAAGGCGGCCGGCGTGGTCGACTCCGGCGGTACCGGCTACCTGCTGCTGCTCGACGCCTTCCTGCACGTGGCCGCCGGGCGTCCCCTGCCGGAGGCGCCGGCGACGCCGGAGGGTGACCAGGAAGCGGCCATCGAGGAGGCCCACAGCGCCGGAGTCGGAGACCTGCGCTACGAGGTGATGTACCTGCTCGAGGCCGAGGACGACCTGATCCCGGCCTTCCGCGAGGTGTGGGCCGGCATCGGCGACTCCATCGTGGTGGTCGGCGGCGACGGGCTGTGGAACTGCCACATCCACACCGACGACATCGGCCCGGCCATCGAGGCCGCCCTCGGCGCCGGTCGGCCCCGCCAGATCCGGGTGACCGACCTGTTCGAGCAGGTCGAGGAGGAGAAGTGGGTTCGCACCGCCAACCAGGGTGAGGAACCCGACGAGGCGCCCGTCCACACCAGCGTGGTGGCGGTGTGCACCGGCGACGGCATCAAGCGCATCTTCCGCAGCTTGGGGGTGCACCACGTGGTGAGCGGCGGGCAGTCCATGAACCCCTCGACGGCCGACATCCTGGCCGCCATCGAGGCGGCCCACAGCCACGAGGTCGTGATCCTGCCCAACAACAAGAACATCATCCCGGTCGCCCAGCAGGCCGCTCTGCAGGCCAGCAAACCGACCCGGGTGGTGCCCACGAAGGGGATCCAGGAGGGCTTCGCCGCCCTGCTCGAGTACGACCCCGAAGGGGGGGCCGAGGAGAACGCGGTCCGGATGGAGCAGAGCGCGGCCGGGGTGGTGGCCGGCGAGGTGACCCGGGCGGTGCGGCCCAGCATGTGCGACGCCGGCCCCATCGAAGAGGGCGACTTCCTCGGGATATCCCGGGACCGAATCGAGGTGGTCCACCACGAACTGGCCGGTGCCGCCATCGACCTGTTGCAGAAGCTGGCCACCGACGACCACGAGATAATCACCGTGATCGCCGGCGAGGGCTCGACGGCGGCCGACACCCGCCGCATCACCGAGTGGCTCGCCGAGCAGCGGCCGCAGGTGTCGGCCGAGGTGCACCACGGGGGTCAGCCGCTTTACCCGTACCTGTTCAGCATTGAGTAAATCCCTCCCGGAGCTGGCCCACTTGGGCGTCGACCAGATCAAGACGGTCGGGCCGACACACCAGGAGGCGCTGGCCGAGATGGGGATCAGCACCATCCTCGACCTGGTCACCTTCTACCCCCGCCGGTGGTTGGACCGCACCAACCAGGCCGACATCGCCGACCTGGTCGACGGCGACCAGGCGATGGTCCTGGCCGTCGTGCGCAAGGTGGCCAACCGCCGCACCCGGCAGGGCCGGTCGCTGGTCGAGGTCGACCTGTTCGACGGGTCCAGCTACCTCCGGGTCACGTTCTTCAACCAGGCGTGGCGGGCCCGCCAACTGGCCGAGGGCGTCGAGGTCACCGTGTTCGGGAAGGTCGAGCGCTACCGGGGCCGCCGGCAGATGACCAACCCGGTCGTCGACCTGGTCGGCGACCGCACCGGCCGCATCGTGCCGGTCTACCCCCAGTCGGAGAAGGCCGGGCTCATGACCTGGCAGATCGCCGACTGGGTGGCGAGGGCGCTGTTCAAGATCGACCGGTTCACCGACCCGCTGCCGGATGTGTGGCAGGAGCGGGCCAAGGTGGTCGGCCGGGACTGGGCGTTCCGCCAGATCCACAATCCCGACTCGATGGCGGCAAAGGAATCGGCCCGCCACCGCCTGGCTTTCGACGAACTGCTCCGCCTGCAACTGGTGCTGGTCATGCGCAAGCGGGCGGTGGAGAACGAGTCGGCCGGCATCCACCACCAGACCGAAGGGGAGCTGCTGGACCGGTTCCGGACGAGCCTGCCCTTTGACCTGACGAATGCTCAGGAGCGGGCCATCGCCGAGATCGCCGGCGACATGGCCGGGCCCCATCCGATGCACCGCCTGCTGCAGGGCGACGTCGGCTCGGGCAAGACGCTGGTGGCCGTGGCCGCGCTGCTGACGGCCGTGCAGGGGGGCTACCAGGGCGCCCTGATGGCGCCCACCGAGGTGCTGGCCGAGCAGCACCACGCCAGTGTGTCACAACTGCTGTCAAATCTTACTCTGAAGGCGGACGACAACCTGTTCGCCGAGCGGCCGCTGGAGGTGGCCCTGTTGACCGGCCGCTCGAACGCCGCCGACCGGGCGCGGGCGGCGTCGGCCGACATCCTGATCGGGACCCACGCCCTGCTGACCGAGTCGGTCGCCTTCCAGAACCTGGGCTGCGTGGTGATCGACGAGCAGCACCGCTTCGGTGTGGAGCAGCGGGCCGCCTTGCGGGAGAAGGGTCCGGGCCAGGTGGTGCCTGACGTTCTGGTCATGACGGCCACGCCCATCCCCCGCACCGCGGCCATGACCGTGTACGGCGACCTGGACACGACGGTCCTGGACGAGATGCCGCCCGGCCGCACCCCGATCACCACCCGCTGGGCCCGCGGCGAGCTGGAGGTCGGGGCGGCCTGGGCCACCGTGCGTTCGGAGGTGACCGCCGGTAGGCAGGCCTACGTCGTCTGTCCCCTGATCGACGATTCGGAAAAAGTTCAGGCCCGTTCGGCCTCCGAGGAGTTCAGTCGCCTCTCATCGGACGGCGGCGAGCTGGAGGGCGTGCGCCTGGGTCTGCTGCACGGGCAGATGGCGGCGGCCGAGAAGGAATCGGTCATGGCCTCGTTCCGGGCCGGTGCCACCGACGTCCTGGTGTCGACGACGGTCATCGAGGTCGGCGTCGACGTGCCCAACGCCACCGTCATCGTGATCGAGGACGCCGACCGGTTCGGGATCGCCCAGCTGCACCAGCTGCGCGGGCGCGTCGGCCGGGGTCAGGTGGCGTCCCATTGTTTCCTGCTGGGCGAGGGCCTGGGCCCCGAGTCCGAGGAGCGGCTGTCGGCGCTGGAGCGGACGACCGACGGTTTCGAGCTGGCCGAGGTGGACCTGGAGCTACGCGGCGAGGGCACCATCCTCGGGACCCGGCAGAAGGGCGCGACCGACCTGAAGCTGGCATCGCTGCGGCGGGACAAGGACCTGGTCGCCGAAGCCCGGCGGGTGGCCTTCGCCCTGGTCGACGCCCACCCGGGCCTGGCCGGCCTGCCGGAACTGGCCGAAGAGATCGGCCTGCTGCTCGACGAGGACGATCGGGCGTTCCTCTTCAAGAGTTGAAGTCCTCGGGCAGCTCCAGGTCCCAGCGATCGAGGCAGTCACGGCAGCGGTAGACCATGATGTCGCCGGGCTGGGGCGGGTCGTCGTCCGGCCAGGTGCTCAGCAAGTAGCACACCCCGCCGCAGTCGATACAGGTGATGGTCGCCTCAGGGGTCACAGTTGTTACTTTGCACTACGTGAGGGTTGTCGGAGGAACCGCCAGGGGCCGACCCCTGAGAGCGCCCCGGGGGCAAGCGACCCGGCCGACGAGTGACCGGGTCCGGGAGGCGGTCTTCGACATGCTCTCGTCGATGGACCGCCTCGAGGACTCGGCCGTGCTGGACCTGTTCGCCGGCAGCGGGGCACTGGGGATCGAGTGCCTGTCGCGCGGCGCCCGGTCGGCGGTGATGGTCGACCACGCGCCCGAGGCGGTGGCGGCTATCCGCCAGAACCTGGCCGTCCTCGGCCCGGGCGGCGAGAAGGCCACCGTCCTGCGCTCCGACGCCCTGGCCTACGCCTCCGGCGCCCCGTTCTTCGATCTGGTGCTGGCCGATCCGCCGTACGGCTTCGAGCGGTGGAACGAACTGCTCGAACGGCTCGTTTCCCGAACCGGCCTGCTGGTGGCCGAGACCAGCGCATCGCCGTGGTCGCCCGGGGATGGGTGGGAGACTGTGAAGGTGAAGCGCTACGGCGGTACCGTTGTGTCCATCGCCCAACCCGTCCCGGCTCCGGCCGAGGAAGGCCACACTTGAGAACCGCGCTGTTCCCCGGATCGTTCGATCCCTTTCACAACGGTCACCTGGAAGTCGTGGAGACCGCGTCCAAGTTGTTCGACCACGTCATCGTGGCCGCCATGCGCAATACCCAGAAGGGGGAGGGGCTGTTCAGCCTCGAGGAGCGCATCCAGATGATCAGGGACTCGGTCGCCCACCTGTCGAACGTGTCCACCTCCAACTTCGCCAGCCTGGTCGTCGACCTGGCCCGGGAGCTCAAGGCGGACGTCATCATCAAGGGCCTGCGGGTCGCGTCCGACGCCGAGTCGGAGTTGCAGCAGGCGCAGATGAACAAGAAGGTCTCCGGCATCGAGACGCTCCTCATCCCGTGCTCGTCGGAGTACTCGTTCGTGGCGTCCAAGTGGGTGCGCGACTTCGCCAAGTTCGGCGGCGCCGACCGCATCGGATCGACCGTGCCCGGCCCGGTGCTGGACATGTTGAAGGTCAAGTTCGCGTGAGCGGGCTGGGCATCGGGCGCACAGGCAACCACAGGGGCAGCGCCGGGGCCGGGAGCCGATGAGCGACTTCGACGACGGCCCCTTGCTGCCGGTGGACACCGAGAGTCTGGTCCGGCGGGTCATTGAGATCATCGACGGCACCCGGGCTCTGCCCCTGTCCTCGTCGGTCAAGCTGGACAACAAGGAGGAGGTGCTCGAGCTCCTCGAGGACGCCGTCCAGCGCCTGCCCGAGGAGACCCGTCACGCCCGCTGGATGCTCAAGGAGCGCGACGAGTACCTGGCCAAGATGCAGCGCGAGGGCGACGACATCGTCACCGCCGCCCGCATGCAGGCCGAGCGAATGGTGCAGCGCACGGAGATCGTCCGCCAGGCCCAAACGTCGGCCCGCAACATCGTCGAAGAGGCCCGCGACGAGGCCCGCCGCCTACGCCTGGAAGCGGAGGACTACTGCGACCAGAAACTGGCCGCGTTCGAGGTGGTCCTGG
>DASZNC010000172.1:0-8866 GCA_035551615.1 Acidimicrobiales bacterium | reverse complement strand
GGAGTACACGGCTATCCGCGGACCGGCTCCAGGAAGTCCTGCAGCTTCTCCAGGTCCTCCGGGGTGGCCACGTTGCCCCGCTCGGCTCCGTCGACGGTGCGCTTGACCATGCCCGACAGCTCGGTCCCCGGGCCCAGTTCCAGGAAGTGGGACACCCCGGCGGCGGCGAGCGCGGCAAGCGATTCGCGCCAACGGACCGGGGAGACGAGCTGCCGGGACAGCAGGTCGGCGAAACCGGTCCGGTGGGCGGACGCGTCGACGTTGGCGACCACGTCGATGGTGGCGTCGTGGAAGTGGGCGTTCTGCAGGGCCGAGTCCAGGCGGGCCTGGGCGGGGATCATGAGCGGGGAGTGGAACGCCCCGCCCACGGGCAACGGCATGACCCGTTTGGCCCCCAGCTCCTTGGCCACCTCGCCCGCCCGCTCGACTCCTTCGGGGGTGCCGGCGATCACGACCTGACCGGGGGCGTTGTCGTTGGCCGGCCACGCCCCGTCCACTCCGGTGCAGGCCTGGCCGACCAGGTCCGGGTCGAGCCCGAGCACGGCCGCCATCGTCCCCGGTGCGGCGTCGGCCGCCGCCTGCATGGCCTCGCCCCGTTCGGCCACCAGTCGGGCCCCGGCTTCGGCCGGCAGGGCGTCGGCGGCCACCAACGCCGTGTACTCGCCCAGGCTGTGGCCGGCCACCGCCGAAACGGTCACGTACTCGAGCCCGCTGGAGCGGGCGGCGTAGAGCGTCACCAGGCTGAGGGTGTAAGCCGCCAGTTGGGCGTTCCTCGTCGACTTGAGGGTGTCGGCATCGGCGTCGGTCAGCAGCTGGCCGACGTCGCGCCCGGTGGCCTCCGACATCCGCTCGACCACCGCCCACGCCGGGTGGCCGGTCCACGGCGAACCCATCTGCGGTCGTTGGGATCCTTGTCCGGGGAAGAGCAGAGCCAGCATCGATCCGAGAAGTTACCCGGGCGCGAGGGCGGGGGCGGAAGAGGCGGCCTCATTTTTCGTAGGACGTCCTACTATGCAGGTGTGCAGACGATTACCCTCTCTGATGAGCAGAAGTCATTCCGGGCCGCCGTCCGGCAGTTGGCCGAGGACCGCTTCGCGCCCCGGGCCGCCGAGATCGACGCCACCGGCGAGTTCTCGTGGGAGAACTTCAAGGATTGCGTGGCCATGGACCTGCCCGGGATGAGCATCCCCGCCGAGTACGGCGGTTCGGGCGCCGACCATGTGACCCAGGCGATCATGATCGAGGAGCTGGCCCGGGTGTGCGCCTCGACCAGCCTGATGATGGGAATCAACGGGCTGGCCATGACCCCGATCGTCAACTGGGGATCCGACGAGCTCAAGGCCCGGTACCTGCCCAAGGTGGTGACCGGCGAGAGCCAGGGGAGCTACTGCCTGTCGGAGTCCGATGCCGGCAGCGATGTGGCCGCCATGACCACCCGGGCGGTGCGCGATGGTGACGACTTCATCCTCAACGGGCGCAAGCAGTGGATCACCAATGCCGGCATCTCGGACATCTACGTGGTGTTCGCCAAGACCGACCCGGCCGCCGGCAGCCGGGGCATCACCGCTTTCCTGGTCGAGCGGGACATGGGCCTGCAAATCGGCAAGCTGGAGCACAAGCTGGGTATCCACGGCAGCCCGACGGGGGAGGTGATCCTCGACGACGTGCGGGTGCCGGCGGCCAACATGCTGGGCAGGGAGGGCCAGGGGTTCATGATCGCCATGCACACCCTGGACCGGACCCGTCCTTCGATTGCGGCCCAGGCGGTGGGCATCGCCCAGGGCGCCATCGATGTGGCTTCCGCCTACATGAAGGAGCGCAAGACCTTCGGGAAGGCGATCGCCGAGTACCAGGGACTCCAGTTCATGTTGGCCGACATGGCGATGAAGACCGAGGCGGCCCGGGTGCTCACCTACCGGGCCAACGCGTTGATCGATGAGGGCGACCCCGATGGGGAGCTCAACTCGATCGGGGCCATGGCCAAGTGCTTTGCGTCGGATACCGCCATGCAGGTGACCGTGGATGCCGTGCAGTTGCTGGGCGGCAACGGCTACACGTCGGACTTCCCGGTCGAGCGCTACATGCGCGACGCCAAGATCACCCAGATCTACGAGGGCACCAACCAGATCCAGAGGATGGTGATCGCCCGCAACCTGCTGCGGTAGGGGCCTACCGGGCTCCTCGGGCGAGGAACTGTCGCAGTCCGGAAGCCCTGCTCCGGGCCCTGTGGATACCCGACCGAGGCCCAGTTGCGAGGCGCCACGGCCGGTGCGCGCCACTACGATTTTGGCGATGCCGGGCCGTTCCCCCTCAGTTGCCGTTGTCATCCCCGCTTACAACAGTCAGGATTTCATTGCGGAAACGCTCGTCTCGCTCACCGAGCAGACGTGGCCGGACTGGCGGTGCGTAGTGGTGGATGACGGATCGACGGATCAGACAGCGGCGATAGCGACGGAGTTCTCAGCACGCGATGACCGGTTCTCGGTCAGGCCCGGTAAGCACGGCGGGGCATCCTCCGCCCGCAACCTAGGCCTCATGTCGCTCGACGAAGCGATTCCCTATGTGATGTTTCTCGACAGCGATGATCTCCTCGTCCCCGACGCGCTGCGAACCTTGATCGAAGAGCTCGAGCATCGGCCCGACGCCGTGGGCGCCTACGGGACGGCTGACCACATCGACTCCTCCGGGGCGGCCGTCGGGGGGCTCGATCATTCTGCGATCCAGAAGAACCGCAAAGTGCTGACGGGGCGGGTCCGTACCAGGCCACTGGGGCCGGGGGAGGACACCACCTTCGACAGCTTAGCCATCCACGGCAACATCTGGCCACCGAGCACCGCGATGGTAAGAGCCTCGCCGGCACGCTCCATGGGCGGCTTCCTGGAAGGCCTCCCGTACATGGAGGACTGGGACTTCTTCCTTCGCATATCGAGAGCGGGTCCGTTCGTCCATGTAGATCGTCAGGTGGCCTGGTACCGACGTCGGTCGAGTGCGTCTGCAGGACCGACCGAGGCGGACTACTACGCGTCCGTGGCGGCGCTCAGAAGTGACATCTGGGCATCTCCGATTACGACAGAGGAGCAGCGCCAGACCCTGCTGCAATCGCATCGCCGCCAGCATGCTTCGGTGGTGGTGCGCAAGATGGCCTCACTCTGCTCGCCGGCGACGTGGCGCCAGGGGCTGGGAAACGTGACAACTGAACTGGCCCTGGTCCTCTACGCCGCGAAGATCGCGATCATCGGAAGACCGCAGCCCCCGGAAGGAGCGCTGTGGGAGGCGGTACAGCGGGGGGGCCGACCCTACGCCAGATAGACGGGCGCCGTCCGGACGCCTGAGCCGAGGCAGCGTCGACGTGCTCTTGCCGGGGTGACCGCGCTCATTACACGAACCACCCAGTGGGCGCAAGGCGGAGGTGAAGCAATCTGGGCCGTTCAGGACCGGAACGCGCCCTGTGAGGAGCCGTTTTGTTGAGATGTTGTGACTCCTCTGGGGCGGCAGCGTGCTGGCTGCACCAGTTTGGGTTCTATGTTCGATTCCGCACTTCGTGAACCGAGCGTGCTTGGCGGTGTTGCTGCAGATCGGTGGCGGACCAACCGGCGGATCCTCGATCTCGAGGCTGAACTCGGTCGGACGCAGCACGAACTGGAAGTCCTACGGGACACCACCGCCCAGATGCTCGCGGCGATCCTGACCAAAATGGAGGGGCCGGTAGCCCCCGACGTCGCGACCGACGCCGAGATCCGGCAGCTGATCCATCTCTGGGATGCGAGCGGTGACGATGCGGGCAGTGGGGATGCGACCGCCGATGATCCGATCATCGTCGAGATCGAGAAGATGCAGAGCGACAACGAGAGGTCGCTCGCCTATCTCAACCGCCGGCACCGCTGGCTGCCGGGTAAGAACAAGCAGTAGCCGGCTGGCCGGAGGGACCCTCACAGGTCCCGACGCGGCCGATTCGGCCAGGAGGACGGGCGGCGGGGGGCCCGACCATCTACGCGCTGGCCCTCATGTCGCCGGCCCCGACGGCCGTCTATCGTCGGCCGGTGGGCGGTGTTCTGTTCGTCAATCCGGTCTCGGGCCCGGACGGGTCGCCCGGCGTGAGCGAGGTGGCGGAGGCGTTCGGCCCTCACGGGATCGACGTGGAGGAGCTGGATGACCCGGCCCGGTTGCCCGATCTGATCAGGGCCTCGCTCGCCCGTGACCGCTCGCCGATCGGTGTGTCAGGTGGGGACGGCACCATCCGGTGTGCGGCCGAGTGCCTGGCCGGCCGCAACGTTCCCCTTCTGGTGGTGCCCGGGGGTACGCGCAACCACTTCGCCCGCGAGCTCGGGATCGAGTCGCTCGGCGATGCCGTGGACGCAGCCAAGGCAGGAACGGTCACTGAGGTATCGGTCGGCGCCGTCGGCGATCGGATCTTCGTCAACAATGCCAGCATCGGTCTCTACCCGGCCCTGGTCCGGAAGCGGGACCGCCTGGGGCCGGTCCGGTTCAAGTCGGTGGCCAGTGTGCGGGCTGCGATCGCTCTGATCCGCACGGGGGAGCCGATCACCGTCGCCCTGGACGGCGACCGGATGCGGGCCTGGTTGGTGTTCGTCGGAAACGGCCACTACGGCGAAGGATTCTCCAACTGGTGGATCGCGATTCCCTCACGTCGTCGACACTGGACGTCCGGGTGATCAGAGCCGATCGGCGGGGGGCCCGGTCACGGGTGGTCGCCGCCATCCTCATGGGACGCATGACCAAATCCAAGCTGATCGAGGCGAGGGAAGCCGGCGCGGTGTCGATCGACGTGGCTGGACCGAGGGTCGACGTGGCCCTCGACGGCGAGGTGGAATCGCTGGAGGCGCCGCTCGAGTTCTCGATCAAGCGGCGGGGCCTGAAAGTGCTGGCCTCCGGACCCGGTCGGCCGGAGCCGGCCTAGGCGGTCGGAAGGACGAACTCGGCTTCACAGGTTCCGTCCATTGGCCGCACGAGGGACGGGTGGACGGCGAACACGGTGTCGCCGTCGAGGTGGGGTGACGCAGCATCGAAGAGATGGGTGACCAGCGGGCGGTGACCGGGCGCCGAGATCGAGAAATGGATGTGGGCCGGGCGCCACGGATGCCTCCCGGTGGCTCGCAGCATCTCACCGACCGGTCCGTCGACGGGGATGGTGTAGTCGACGGGTCGCACGGTACGGAACCAGAACCCACCGTCGGCATCGGTGCGGAGTCGGGCCCGCAGGTTCCGTTTGCCGGGCTCCGTTTCGACGTCGTAACGGCCATCGGGCTGCACCTGCCAGACCTCGACCGCCGCACCGGCCACGGGACCGCCGTCCGGGCCCCGGACCACGCCCCGCACCGTCAGCGGCTCACCCCCCGTATCCGGGTCGGCGACGATCGATGCACCGTTCTCCACCTGTGCACAGCCTTCGACGTAGAACGGCCCGAGGACGGTGGATTCGGTGGCTTCGGTGGCCGACCCGTGGTTCCCTTCCTCCGGCCCGGGAGTCGATTGGATCCGCTCGAGCAGCATGGACAAGCCGAGCGTGTCGGAGAGCAGGATGAACTCCTGGCGGACGTCGTCACAGCGCCGCCCGACCGCCGTTAGGAAGCGGATGCCGGCCATCCATTCGTCATGGGTGAGCTGGACCTCGGCGGCGAAGGCATGGAGGTGGCGTACGGCCGCCGTCATGATCTGATTGAGACGGTCGTCGTTGGCCTGGAACGAACGGCAGACGTCGTCGATGTGGTGGGCGACCTCGGTCAAATTGTGCTCCTTTGACATTGACACTGTCAGATGCCGACCACTTTGCCGAGCACTCCGCCCAGCAGTTCGGCCCGGCCCTCGATGTGGCCGTTGGCGGGGGCGTTCACGGTGAACCCGTCGACGCTTGGGCCACCTGCGCCTGGCGGATGACGGCCGGGAACACCTCGGCCGGAGCGGCCTCCGGATAGGTGTAGTTCGGTATCTGGTCGCCGAGGCGGGTCATGCGGTCACCATACGACTGAGCGGTCGGTGCCCGTCAGGAAAGAATTTCCGACCGCGGTGTCACCGGGTGTCGTTACCCTCCTGCGTCGTGGTCCGGTCCCAGATGTTGAGCCCAGGTGAGGCCCGCCGGATGGCACTGGCGGCCCAGGGACTGGCCGCCCGCCGACCGGGTGGAAGGGTGGACCGCCGTCATCTCGGCAAGGCCATTGGCGACATGGGCCTGATCCAGATCGACTCGGTGAACGTGCTGGTGCGCAGTCAGGAGCTGCCGCTCTTCGCCCGGCTGGGTGCCCATCCGAGGACTCTCATCGATGACGCGGTCAGAGACGGCACGCTCTTCGAGTACATCGTGCACGAGGCCTGCTTCGTGCCCACGGCCCACCATCATCTGGTGCGCTGGCGGATGCAGCTGCCCTACCGGTGGTCCGGGTTCCGACGGTTGCTCGACGAGCGGCCTGACTACATCGAGGCCGTTTACCGACGGGTGGTCGACGAGGGCGCGACCGTCGCCGGGGACCTGAAGGCCCGGGTGGGCAAGCGGGGCACGTGGTGGGACTACGACGACGGCAAGGTCGCACTCGAGGCGCTGTTCTTCCAAGGTCGTCTGGCCGCCCGCCGGCGCCCGGCCGACTTCGCCCGGGTGTACGACCTCCCGGAACGGATCATCCCGGCAGAGGCGCTGGCCCGGCCCACGCCGTCCGAACACGACGCCCGTAAGGAGTTGCTCGTGCTGGCCGCCCGCTTCCACGGCCTGGGCACACTCGGCGACCTGGCCGACTACCACCGACTGAAGCCGACCGAATGCCGGTCGGCGATGGCCGAGCTGGTCGAGGAAGGTCGGGTGACGGCGGTGACGGTCAAAGGTTGGGATCGGCCGGCGTTCATGCATCCCGATGCCCGCCTGCCACGACGGATCCCGGCCCGGGCGCTGTTGAGCCCGTTCGACCCGGTGGTCTGGTGCCGCGACCGGGTCGAGCGGTTGTTCGGTTTCCGGTACCGGATCGAGATCTACACGCCGGCGCCGAAGCGGCAGTACGGGTACTACGTGCTGCCGTTCCTGTTGGGCGATTCGCTGGTGGGCCGGCTCGACCTGAAAGCGGACCGGGCGGCCGGGGCGTTGATGGTGCAGAGCGCATGGGCCGAGCCGGGGGTGGACGAGCGGGAGGTGGCCGGCGAGCTACGGGACGAACTGCGGGAGATGGCCGATTGGTTGAGCCTGGATCGCCTAGTGGTCGGTGACCGGGGGAACCTCAGCGCCGAATTGCGGGCAGCTGCTCGGTGAGGCGGTCGCCCCGCTGAATGGCGGGTGGGAGCTATGAACGGTCCCAGTTGTACCAATGGCCAGAGTCTCCGTCGGGACGGTCGTGGGCGTGGAATCGTGATTTCGACCGAAGGGGAGACTCAAGTGGACGAACTCGCGATGGCCGGACAGGGTCCCGGGGATTTTGGTGGTCCCGGACCGGGTGGTCCGGGTCAGTCGTCCGGTCCGGGTGGGCCGGGCGGTCCCGGCGGCCCCGGGCAGCAGTGGAGCGGGCCCGGTGCACCGGGAGGTCCGGGTGGTCCCGGAGGTCCGGGGGGTCCCGGGCAGCAGTGGAGCGGGCCCGGTGGTCCGGGCGGTCCGGGTGGCCCCGGGCAGCAGTGGGGCGGGCCCGGTGGACCGGGCGATGTTCCCAATCCGTTCGGCGGCCCGGGCGGCCCCGGCGACGTGCCCAATCCGTTCGGCGGCCCGGGTGCGCCCGGCCGCCTGGGTGGTCCGGGCGGCCTGGGTGGTCCGGGCGCTCTGGGCGGCCCGGGGGGCACGCCTCCGACCCAGCAGCCATCTCCGCAGCCGCAGTCGCAGCATTCGGGTCTCGAGCACGCCGCCGAAGCGGCGTGGGGGGGTGCCGCGGCCGGGGCGGCGGCCCATCAGGTCGCCCAGCATCACGCCCAGCACCAGGGTGGTCCGCAGGGCGCGGGCGGTGCGCAGGGGGCGCCGCACCAAGGAGCGCCGCAGGGCGCACCTCACCAGGGGGCGCCGCAGGGGGCACCGCACCAGGGGGGCGCTCAGCAGCACCCCCAGGGTGGCTCGCAAGCGCAGCAGCACCCTCAGGGGGCGGCGGCCGGCACCGGTCAGCAGGGTGCCCAACAGGGCGGGCAGCAGGCTCTGGCCGCCGAGCAGGCCCAGGTCCAGCAGGAGATGAGCCAGCTCCGGCAGATGCAGGCCGAGCAGATGGCGGCCAACCAGGCGCAACAGGTCCAGCAACAACAGGAGAACCGCTACCAGGAACAGGAACGCCAGCAGGAAGAGGGTGGTAGTTAGCCACCCGTTCGAAGGGGGTCGGGGCTCGAAGCCCGACCCGGCGGATCGACGTGTACATGGGATTGCACGACTCGCCGAACCCGACCCGACCGGGGTTCGTGTGTTTAATCGGTACACGAAGGCACGTGGGACCGACGGCGTGTACCGGATCGGTACGCAGCTGTGCGGTTCCGGTACACGCCAACCGCGCCGTCGACGACGTGTACCGGATGGGTACGCGGGCGGGCAGTTCCGGTACACGCCGACCGTGGCCAACCGAAACGTGTACCGATCGGCACGCGCCCGGCCGAGAGGTCCGACCGTTCGGGGCGGCCGGGGGTGCCGGCCTGGGTTAGACCACGGCCGGCTTCCACTCGCCCAGCGCGTCGAACTCCTCGAGGAGGTCGGCGCCGCCGGGGCGGCGATCGAGGACGTTGGTCAGCTCGGTGCGGAACGACGCCCGGTTGGCTTCTTCCACTGTGCCCATCGATTCGACCCGGAGCTTGTCCCACAAGGTGCCGATGACCAGGGATCCATCGAGGTGGCTACCCGACGTGGTCAGGAAGGTCCGGTTTCGCATCTCGGTGAGGGAGGTGCGCAGGTAGTCGACATGGGGCGTCT
>DASZNC010000171.1:0-12405 GCA_035551615.1 Acidimicrobiales bacterium | reverse complement strand
CGATGTCGACGTGCTGGAAGGCCTGACGCCGGCCATCATCGTCGACCAGCAGCGGATGGGCGCCGACCCCCGCTCGACCGTCGGCACCGCGACCGACGCCCACGCCATCCTGCGCATCCTGTTCAGCCGGCTGGGCCGGCCGTACGTCGGGCCCCCGAACGCCTTCTCGTTCAACGTGGCCTCGGTGCGGGCGGCCGGCGCCATGACCATCGCCAAGGGGGCGGGCAAGACCGTCCGCCGCACATTCACCCGGCTGGGCGGCATGTGCGCCCGCTGCGAGGGGCGGGGGGCCGTCTCCGACATCGACCTGGCCCAGCTGTACGACGCGTCCAAGTCGTTGAACGAAGGGGCCATCACCATCCCCGGTTACCAGGCCGGCGGCTGGAACTCCCGGCTCTACCGGTCGTCGGGGTTCGTCGACCCGGACAAGCCGATCGGCCGGTACACCAAGAAGGAGCTCCACGACTTCCTCCACCACGAGCCGGTGCGCATGAAGATCGAGGGGATCAACATGACCTACGAAGGTCTGGTCCTGCGCATCCAGAAGTCGATGCTGGCCAAGGACACCGAGGCCATGCAGCCCCACATCCGGGCGTTCGTGGACCGGGCCGTGACCTTCGGGACATGCCCGGACTGTGACGGCACCCGCCTCAACGACGAGGCCCGGTCGTCGAAGATCGCCGGGATCAGCATCGCCGATGCCTGTGCCATGCAGATCAGCGACCTGGCCGTCTGGGTGGCCGATCTGGCCGAGCCGACCGTGCAGCCCCTCATCGACACGCTGCAGCACACGCTGGATTCGTTCGCCGAGATCGGCCTCGGCTACCTGTCGCTCGATCGGCCTTCGGGCACGTTGTCGGGCGGGGAGGCCCAACGGGTCAAGATGATCCGCCAGCTGGGCTCGGCCCTCACCGACGTCACCTACGTCTTCGACGAACCGACGGCCGGCCTGCACCCCCACGACATCGCCCGCATGAACGACCTGCTGTTGAGGTTGCGGGACAAAGGAAACACCGTGTTGGTCGTCGAGCACAAGCCTCAAGTGATCGCCGTAGCCGACCACATCGTGGACATCGGTCCGGGCGCCGGAACGGCGGGCGGCACCATCTGCTTCGAAGGGACCGTGGCCGGCCTCCGGGCCAGCGCCACCGTGACCGGTCGTCACCTCGACGACCGGGCGTCGCTCAAGACCGTGGTGCGGGCCCCGTCCGGTGCGCTCGAGATCAGGGGGGCCCACACCCACAACCTGCAGGATGTCGACGTCGACATCCCGCTCGGGGTGCTGGTCGTCGTCACCGGGGTGGCCGGCTCGGGCAAGAGCTCACTGGTGCACGGGTCGATCCCGGCCGGCGCCGGCGTCGTGTCGATTGACCAGACGCCGATCCGGGGCTCCCGGCGCAGCAACCCGGCGACCTACACCGGGGCGCTGGAGCCGATCCGCAACGCCTTTGCCAAGGTCAACGGGGTGAAGCCGGCCCTGTTCAGCGCCAACTCCGAGGGCGCCTGCCAGAACTGCAACGGGGCCGGCGTGATCTACACTGACCTGGCCATGATGGCCGGGCTGGCCACCACCTGTGAGGAGTGCGAGGGCAAGCGCTACCAGGCGGCCGTCCTCGAGTACCACCTGGGCGGTCGCGACATAAGTGAGGTGCTGGCCATGTCGGTCACCGAGGCGGCCCGGTTCCTGGCCGGCGGTGAGGCCCGCGTACCGGCCGCCCACGCCATCCTCGACCGGCTGGCCGATGTGGGCCTCGGTTATCTGAGCCTGGGCCAACCTTTGACCACCCTGTCGGGCGGGGAGCGCCAGCGGCTGAAGCTGGCCACCTACATGGGGGACAAGGGCGGGACCTACGTCCTGGACGAGCCGACCACCGGACTCCACCTGGCCGACGTGGAGCAGTTGCTCGGCCTGCTGGACCGGTTGGTGGACGCCGGCAAGTCGGTGATCGTCATCGAGCACCACCTGGCCGTGATGGCCCACGCCGACTGGATCATCGACCTGGGGCCGGGCGCCGGCCACGACGGCGGGCGGGTGATCTTCGCCGGGCCGCCGGCCGACCTGGTGGCCCGGCGCTCGACTGTGACCGGCCAGCACCTGGCCGACTACGTGGGCGCGCCCAAGCGGGCGCCGGCCAAGAAGCGCCGCAGCTGAGCGGCCGGGCGCGGGCCCGTTGATCGGGCCGAGGCCAGGCCCCGGTGCGGCTCGGTCGTAGCCCCGGTTCGGCCGCAGTCGTAGCCCCTTGGCGGCCCGGTCCCGGCTTGGCCGTAGCTCCGGTTCGGCTCGGTCGTAGCCCGGGTGGGCGGCCCGGCTCGGCTCGGTCGTAGCCCGGGTGGGCGGCCCGGCTCGGCTCGGTCGTAGCCCCGGTGGGCGGCCCGGCTCGGCTCGGTCGTAGCCCGGGTGGGCGGCCCGGCCGGCTCGGCCGTAGCTCCGGTTCGGCTCGGTCGTAGCCCGGGTGGGCGGCTCGGCCGTAGCCGTCCGCTCCGGCGCCTCCACCGGTTCGGTTGCCACCTGGACCAGCGAAATCTGTTACAAAACTACAACTATGTCGATTTTCGGCCCCGAAGCTGCCGTTTCGCTACATCTTTGGCGAAAGCTAACAGATTTGAGCGTCTGAAATAGCACGAACTACCTCGAGCGATGTCAGCCGAGCCGGTGTCGCTGTCGGGGCGGGGGCGGGGCCGTGCCCGGCAGGCACCACCTAGGGGGGCGATGAGGCGGTGGCGGCGTCGGGAGGTTCAGGCGGCGGAGAAGCTGCCCAGCTGGGTGGCCGGGAGACCGGTGGTCTGCAGCTTGACCCCGTTGTCGGACGCCGCCCGGGTGGCCGAGGCCAGGGCCGAGCTGCCCTCGGCATCGATGACCTCGACGCCGGTCAGGTCGATGACCACCCGGCGGCGGCCGGCCAGGATGGCCCGGTACATGGCGGCCAGGAAGCGGGGGGCGGACCGGTAGTCGATGGCCCCGTGGGCGATAAGTACGACGGCCTCGTCGTCATGCATCATCTCGATGTCCAACTCGCTGTCGAGCATCTCGCCACTGGCTCCATTTCCCGCTCACACGACCCGCTGACACTTCATATATCGGCATGGACTAGCAGGACTTGACTAGTTCTTCGGAATGTCGTCCAAAAGAACTAGTCCCGGCGGAAGCCGGGTGGTCATGGGAGTGCCGAAGCGCCCGTAAAGCGCCGCCTGTAGATGTCCTTCCCCTCTTTCCCGTGAGTTCACACCCGCCCGACCATGGTTGGGGGGCGGGAGGGGCGGTAGCGGCCGAGACTTGGCCGTTCGGCCACACTCTGGGCCGGTGATGGTTCAGTGTCAGCACTGGTTCGTAGGATTTCGTCAATGCCGGTGCCAGCACGCATCATCGGTCTCTTTCGGCTCAGGGCCCTGCGTCCGCAGGCGGTGGCGACGTTCGCCGTGGCCGGCGTCCTCGTCGCTGCCGTCGCCGTCTCGTCGCTCGGCCACGGGGGTCACTCCGACTCGTCGCTGACCCTGACTTCGGGCCAGGTGTGGTTTCCCGACCCGGCGACCGGCCAGGTCAGCCTGCTCGACGGGCTGACCTTGTCCCGGGTCGTGACCCAACCGGTCGCCAACCGCGGCGACCAGCTCTCGGTGGTGCCCTCGGGGTCCCAGTCGGGATCGAGCGCCATCGTCCTGGACCAGACCACCGGGCAGGTGACGAGCGTCAACGGGGCCCTGCTCGACACGGGGGCCCAGGCCCGGCTCACCAGTCCCGGCGATCAGCGCCTGGCGCTGGTCAGCGACGCCAAGGCCACCTGGGCCATAGAACAGAGCGGCAGCCTGGCCGACCAGTTGGACCCCACCACCCTTCAGCCGTTGGGACCGCCGGCCCCCCTGTCGAGTGCCGGCGCCGACCCGATCGAGACCCCCAACGGTGACATGTGGGCGACCGGCTCGGGCGGGCAGGTGTACTCCTTTGCCAATGGCAGCGTGCACAGCCGCACCAACCCCGATGGTGGGGGCCGGTTCAACCTGGTCGAGGCCGGTTCCAGGCCGGTCCTGGCCGACGCCGGCAACGGGCGTCTGATCACGCTCGACCCGACGTCCGGTCAGGTCGCCGGCCATCTGCCGTTCACCCCGCCCGGCACCGGACCGCTCGTGACCGGCGGGGGCGCCTCGCCGGTCGTGCTGGCCGTCAGTCCGTCGGCCGGCGCTCTACAGGTCACCGACCTGCGCACCGGGCGGGCCAGCACGGTCGTCATAGGTGACTCGACCACCAACCCCGGCCGCTACGGCCCGGCGATCACCAACGGCAGCTTGGTATTCGTCCCCGACTTCCAGAACCAGGACATCGTGATCGCCTCTCTGGGTAGCGACGGCCAGCTCAGCCTGCTCGGCCAGGTGCCGGTCGGCGACCGCCACTTCGATCTGGTGAACACCGACAACTCCATCTGGTTCGACGACCCGCAGACCGATGTGGCCGGGGTGGTCACGCCCAAGCTGGATTCGGTCCTGATCCCGAAGAGCGGCGGCACCGGAGCCGGTCGCCTCCTCGGTCATCTGGCGCCGGTCCACTTCGCCACCGCCCATCCCACGCCGCAGACCATCCCGAGCACGTCCCATACGACGGGGACCACGCCGGCGTCCACCTCCACTACGGCCTCGCCCACGACCACCATCGCCGTGCCGGCAGCCACGACCACCACGGCGCCGGCTACCACGACGACCACGGCGCCGGCTACCACGACGACCACTCTCGCCCCCCTGGTGCCCAGCTTCGACTACTCGCCGAAACCGCCCGACACCGGCCAGGGGGTGACCTTCGTCGACACGACGCCCGGCCCCCACAAGGTGAGCCAGTGGACCTTCGCCGGCGGCAGCCCGTCGACGTCGGGGTCCGCCAGTCCGACGGTCACCTGGTCGGCGGCCAACACCTACACCGTCACGCTGACGGTGGAGGATGCCAACGGCCAGAACGCGGTGGCCACCTCGCAGCAGGTCACGGTGAACTCGGCGACCGTCTGCGGTGCCGGTGAGAGCAGTGGGGCGTCGGTCGGTACGGCCGGCGGCCAGGGCTCCTGGACGGTGCCGACCGGAGTCACCAGCGCCACGTTCACGTTGATGGGCGCCGGTGGCGGTGCGTCGATCGCTGATGACCAGACGCAGAACCCGGTGACGACCAAGGGCGGCAGCGGGGCGGAGATCGTCCTGACCGTCCCGGTCACGCCGTGCGCGGTGTGGACCGTCGACCCGGGCGGGGTGGGCCAGGTCTTCGACGCCACCAAGGCCCAGACCGCGGGTGGGGCCGGCGGCACCAGCGCCGCCGGCTACACGGGAGCGGCCGGCGGCAGCCCGGCCGGTATCGCCGACCTCATCCAGGGCGCCGGCGGTGCGGGCGGCGGGGCGGCCACAGTGGTCACCGGTCAATCGCAGACCATCATCGCCGCCGGTGGCGGCGGGGCCGGCGGGATGGGCGCCGGCAACCCGACCTCGTCGCCGGCGGTGGCCAACCCACCCGGGAACGCGGGAGGGAACAGCAATACGGCGGCCGCTTCCACGCAGAGCTTCCCGACGGCGTCCGACGGGGCCAACGGTCAAGACGGTGCGTCCACCACGAAAGCGGGCACGGTCGGCCAGGACGGCCAGGACGACTGGGGCAGTAACGATTCCAGCGGCTCGGGCGGCGGCGGCGGGGGCGGCCTCAAGGGTGGCGCCGGCGGCGGCGACGGGACCTGCGCCCCCCAGGGTGACAACTCTCTGTGCGGCGCCGGCGGGGGCGGCGGTGGGGGCACCGACAAGTCGCCGTCGGGGGCCAAGGTCACCAACGGCAAGAACGCCGGCAACGGCTCGGTGACGATCACCTGGACGGTGACCGGCGGTCAGGCCGGGCAGGCCCGGACCGTGACCGTGACCGGGGCCGGTGCCGGACCGGCGTCGCCGGCTGACGCCGCCCTCGGGGCGGCTCGAGCCGAGGGCCCGGCGTCGCTGGCCGCTGCGGCCGCAGCTACGAGCGCGAGGCTCGGATCGGCCCGGGGGCCGGTTTCGGCGTCGGCTGCCGCCGTGGCGGCACCGACGGGAGCCATCGGGTTGGCCGTCCTGGTGCCACTGAGCCGGCGCCGGAGGCGGGCCGCCGAGGTCTGATCCCGGGGGCGTCGGGCGCGGCGGTGCTTTAGGATTTCCCTGGTGGCGGAAGGGGGGCGGGGATGACGGACGGCGGGGCTTCCGCTGCGGCGGCCCGGCAGCGGGCGGCGGTCCTGATCGACCTGGGCCGCCACGACGAAGCGCTTCGGGTGATCGCCGGGGGCCTGGCGCAGGCGCCGTCCGATCCGGCGCTGCTGCGCCTGCAGGCCATGGCCTGCCGGGAAGCGGGGCGGCTGGTCGACGCGGAACGGGCCGGGCGGGCGTCGGTGGCGGCCGCGCCCAACGATCCGGTGAGCCACTGGGCGTTGTCGACCGTGCTCGAGTCGAGGGCCAGGCACGTCGGCGGCGAGTACCGCAAGACGCTGGCCCGGGAGGCGGCCTCCGCCGCCCTCGAAGCGACACGACTGGCGCCGATGTGGCCCACCGCCCACCGCCAGTTGGCCGAATCGCTGGCCCTGGCCGGACGTCGGGATGAGGCCTGGGCCGCCGCCTACCACGCCACCCAGATGGATCCCGACAGCGAGGGGCCGTGGGTCACGATGAGTGTGGTCGGTCTGAACTGCGCAGCTGATCCGATCGCCGTTGAACTGGTCGCCCGGCGGGCCCTCGCCATCAACCCCGAGTCCTACGCCGCCCGAAACAACCTGGGCGCCGCGCTGATGGGCCAGGGACGGCACCGGGAGGCGGCCCCGTTCCTGCGCCAAGCGGCGGCCGACCGCCCGGGCCGGGCCACGGCGGTCGACAACCTGGCCGTGCTGGGGGCGTCGGTGATCCGGGTCCTGATCCTGATCGCCATCTGCTCCCTGTTCTTCACCCCGGTCGGCGGGTTCACCGGGTTGCTCCTGCTGGCGGCCCTGGTCCTGTTGTTCCGGCCATGGACGACCAAGAAGCTGCGTCGGGCCTCGATCCGGGTGGCCCTCCTGCTCCCCCGCCTACGGTTGCCGAGCACCTCCGCTTTGATCGGCGCCGTCAACGTCATCTTCGGTGTGGCGGACATCCGGTTGTGGCGCTCCGCTCATTCCGCCCTCCTCGGCTGGATCCTGGTCGGGCTGGGCGCCGTCCTGATCGCCTACCACCCGGCCAAGCTCCGGATCGGCCGCTTCCGCTACGCCCGGCGGGGCCTGGAGCGGTTCCCCACCCGCCGGGGTCTGAGCCGCCTGCAGACGACCGCGGGCGGGAGCCGGAGACGGGTCAGTTTCCGGGGGATGTACCTGCTGATCTACGGCGGGCTGGTGATCTGCACCCTGGTCTTCAGTTCCCACTCGAGCGGGCCGACGACACCGTCGTTGGACCCCAACGGCGTGGTGGCGGCCGCTTCGCCCGAACTCCTGGCCGTCGAGAGCCTGCTGACCGGCCAGTTCCGGATGGATGCGTCGAGGAGCAGTGCCCTCTCCGAAAATGCGGTGGCGGCCCAGTACGGCACCGCCGCCGGGATGCTCGACTCCTACCGCGTGGAGGCACCCGGCCCGGGCGGCCAGGTGCTCATCGAGACGGTCATCGATTTCGATACCGCGGCCGATGCCTCCGCCTTCGAGACCCTGGCCACCACCCGCACCGGCCGGGCGACCAGCATGTGCCCGGGACTGGTTTCCGTGGCCGGGTCCGGCGGGCAGGCCTACCAGTTCGAGCGGGTGGACGAGGTGGTGGCCGTCGCCCAGATCACCAACGACCCCGACGCCGGCGCCGACATAAGCGCTGATGCGGCCGGCCAGAGCGTCGCCCTGGGCCAGCTGCCGGGGGCCCCCGACTGCTGAGCGCCGGGCTCGACGTGGGCGTGGAGGGGCGGGGGAAGAGGCGGCTCCTTTGACCGTGTAGAAGTCAGCAGCGGGAGGTCAGAAGGCCAGGGCGCCCGAGGTGGCGCCGGCCCGCAGCACGTTGCGCAGGGCGGTCATGGTCGCCTTGGTCACCTGCGGACGGGGGCCGTCGGTCGGCGGGAAGTCGATCTGGACCTCGCCGTCGTGCATGGCCTGGGCCAGGTTGGCCTCACCGGTCGCCACCCGGAGCAGAATGTCGCCGACGGCGCGGATACGTAGCGGTTCGGGCCGGCCTGACGGGAACCCGTCCACGCCGTCGTCGGGGTCGAAGGTCAGCACGTACTCCCCACCGGTGGGCGTCACCACCTGGATCTGCAGGCGGGGCGGCAGCTTGTCGCCGCCGGCCCGGGCCGCCTCCCAACCGCGATCGAGCACGTCGGTGAGCAGGCGGACGGTGCGGCGGGCCGGCTGGTCGTCGTCGCCGGAGCGGCGCAGCCCGAGCAGGCCCATCAGATCACCGTGCCGGGCCTGGTCCAGGCTCGGGTAGCCCAGCTCGGCGGCCAAGCCGTTGATCCGGTCGGCCTGGCCCGGGAAGAAGGTGTGGGGCAGGAGCGAGCCGCGCCCGATCGACTCGGCGGTGACGCCACCGGTGTAGTCGACCTTGTAGTCGCCGGGGCCCCGGCCGTGGTCGCGCCGGAACGCCTTGTCGATCAGGTCGGGGTCGGGCGTCAGGTCGAGGAAGTCGAGCAGGTGCTCGACGGTGCCGCTTGGATCCCCGCACAGGGCCTCGTAGGTGATCCGGGTGTGGGGGGACGGGCACGACTTCTCGAACTCGAGCATGCGGCTGACCCGGTCGATCCAGTAGTTGCCCAGGCCGCCGACGAAGTTGCCGGGGGTGTTGGACACGTAAGGGCCGAAGCCGAAGGCGTTGAAGCCCCAGCGTGACGCATCGATGCCGGAGGCGATCATGTCCAGCGGGTACCGGTAGAGGAAGATGTAGCTGGCCCGGGGATAGCAGCGGGCCACGGTCTGGAGGTGGTCTAGGGTCACCAGTGACTTGTCGACGAAGACGCTGGCGTTGGCCTGCTGCAGGCAACGGACGATGATCGGGTCCACCGTGGCCCGGGCCCGGCGGTAGGCCTCGGGCGAGAACTCCATCTGGCCGGGCCCGCCCGATCCGCTCGAGCCGGTGTCGTCGGGCGGCCGCTCGGTGATGGCGTCCAGGCTGCGGTGCCAGGTGTCGGCGGCATGGTGCAGGAGGGCGGTCAGGTTCAGCTCGGGCGGGCTGGTGACCTCGGAATGGGTGTCGAGGAGGTAGCGCAGCAAGGTCGAACCGGAGCGCGCCAGAGTGAGGACGAAGACCTGGCGAACGTTGCGCCGCCCTCTTTCAGCCACGGGTGATACCTGCCACCGATCACGACCTTACGGTCGGATTCAGCTCCCGGGGGTGACAGTTAGCGAATAGGCCGAGCCGTCGCTGAACGCCGGGATGGTGAAACTGACCAGCTCACCGGTGGGGCCGGCCGGAGCGACGGTCACCCGACCGGCGCTGACCGGGCGCGGGCCGATGTCGGGCAGCCCGGGAACGAACGGGATGAGCGACAGCGAGATCGAGGGCCGGGCCGACCGCCAGGGGACCCGCACCTCGACGGTGACCGACAACGGGCGGGCCGGCGCGGCCGTCGACCCCCAACGGGCGTCGCACCACGCGTATGTCCCGCAGCCGGCGTCACGCCCGATGAGGGCGGTGACCCGGCCACCGGCTGCCGTGAAGGAGCCGAGGGCGGGCAGATCCGGATCGTTGCCGCCGGTGGCGACCATGCGGCCCGCCATCGATGCGTACGCGGCCCGCTCGTAGTACTCGGTGGTCTTCGACGACCCGTCGCTGCCGAGCAGCCCGTCGAGCTCCGGGCCCTCGCAGGTGTTCCAGCAGGAACGATTGGCGTAGAGGAAGCCGGCCCGGGTGGCGGTGGCCAGGAAGCCGACGTCCCAGCCCGGGATCGATTGCGTGGCCGAGGATGCGAACTCGTCCAGGATCATCGGGGGATGACCGAGGGCGGGCAACGAGTTCATGAGCGACCGGGTCGCCTGGGCGTCGGCCAGAACCGTCGCCGGGCTCGAGCCGTTGTCGTGCCAGGCCACCGCCGCCAGCTGGAGATGGTGGGCGGCCGCGAAGCGAAGGAAGGTGCCCAGGTCGGGCTCGTGGTTGTCAGCGCCGGCCGGCAGCGGGCTGAGCGTCCACTTGCCGATGGACGGACCGATGATCTGCGCCCCCGGATCCACCGCCTTGATGGCCTGGTAGGAGACCAGGAACTGTTCGAGCAGGTCGTTGGTCGTCTCGGTCGAGAAGTCGTGGGCGCTGTAGTAGTCGTTCCAACCGGGCTCGTTGTAGACGTCCCAGTAGTTGACCCGTTGCCGGCTGGCCAGGACCTTCTGCACGGTCGAGGTGACCCACGACCGGTAGGCCGGCCAGTTCGACCACGGGGTGGGCGGCGGCGCGCCCTGGGTCTCGACCCAGAGGTTGGAGAGGATCAGCGTGGTGGCGGCGCCGTGGGCGGCGGCGACATCCCAGGCGCTCCAGTCGTACTGGCCGAGAAAGTTGACGCTCGGCGATCCCCGGAACATGGAGGTGGCCAGCGATCCGACGGCCGCGCCGTCCTCATTGAAGCCCGGTTGCACGGACTGGTTGAGGCCGGAGGCGGCGTGGTTGGCCGGGCCCATCAGGTCGGTGGCGTCCAGCGTCACGCAGTCCTCGGTCGGGCAGGCCGGTGCGGCGGCGGGCGTCGGGCCTGGTGGCGTGGTTGGCGGGGTGGCGACGGTGGGGGCTGGGGGGCCGGCGGGTTCGGTGGTGGTGGCCGACCCGGCACCTGCTGGGGGGGCGGGCATCCGGCTGGCGGCGGACGCGGTTCCGCTGGTGGCCGGGGCGCCGGTCGTGGAGCCGTTGGCCGCCGAGGCGGTGGACGTCGAGGCGTTGGCTGCGCCGGCGGCGGCCGTTGTCGGCGGGTTGGTCGACGGGGGTGGGGTGGCCGTCGTCGGTGAGTTTTGGCCGGCGGACACGGCCACGCTCTGGCTGGCCCGCCCGGAGGTGGTCATCAACGCGACCAGGGCGAGGGCCAGGATGAGGCCGATGGCCGCAGCGGCGGCACGGCGAATGGTTCCGGTCCACCCCGAGCCCCAGATCCGACCCTCGGTCATCTCTCTCTAATTTCCCGAAAGGGATGGTTCGGACCTGCCCGGCGGGCCGGCTTTCTTCAGGCCGGGACGGGAATCAGTCGGATAGCAGCGCGGTGACCCAACTGGCGTCCAGAGGGGGGAGGAGGTCGTCGAGGCAGGCCGCCTCGTTGACCGTTTCGTCGGCCCGGATGCCGTACAAGGAGGCGAGGGCGCAACGAGCCCAGAGCAGCGCCCGGAACTCGAGCGGGCTGAGGTCGGCCGACCCGAACGGGACCAACGCCTGCTCCACCTGGACCAGAGCGTCCATCGCCGCACCGGTCAGCTCGCAAACGCTGTTCCACTGCTTCTCGGGGTGCGTACTCACGCCCCGTGTGCTCGACCCGGTCAAACCCGACCTTTACCCCGAAGCCGGGCGAACTGCTTCGTGTCCTTCGGCCCTTGCCCGGTTTGCGGGCGATGCGGGCGTTCTGCCTTCGTGGAGCCACGACCTCTCAAGAACCGGTCATTTCCGGTTCAGTACCACACCTTCCCACCCTTCGAGATCCACCAGTTCGACGATGTCCGCGGCGTCGTAGGAGCCGGCGATGTGGGCCCATTGACCGGGCAGCAGCCCGGCCAGGAGCAGGCGCCCACCCGGTTTCACCCTGGCTGTCACGGCGGCGGCCAGCTCGGCGTGCACGCCGGCTGTCACATTCACCAGAGCCAAATCGAACCGGCCGGTGAGCGACCCGACCGGAGTGACACTGGCCTCCACCTGGCCGGCGACCCCGTTGGCGCCCGCGTTGCTCCGGGTGGCGGCCACCGCTTCGGGGTCGATGTCGACGGCGACGACCCGCCCGGCGCCCAGCCGGGCGGCGGCGATCGCCAAGACGCCGCTCCCGCAGCCCACGTCGAGCACGTCCAGGCCGGCCGGCGGGTCGGCGTCGAGGGCAGCCAGGATCAAGCGGGTGCTGGGGTGGCTGCCGCTGCCGAAGCAGCCACCCGGGTCGATGGTGAGCACCAGCCGGCCGTCCCCCACCGGTACGTCCCGCCAGGCCGGCGCCACCAGCAGGCGTTCGCCCACCGGGATCGGCTCGGCGTAGTCCTTCCAGACATCGCGCCAGCCCGGGTCGACCTCGACCAGGCGGGCGTCGAGCCGGCCGGCCACCTGGCGGGCGGCCGCCGGCGTCGGGAAGGAAGCCACCACGGTCACGGTGCCGTCGGGCTCGTCGCGGAAGCCGACGGCCGTGGCGCCGTTCTGCCAGCAGCGGTCGGCGGCCAGTTCGGCGTCGGCGGCCAGTTCGGAGAGCTCGGCGACCAGGTCGGGGGCCCGTTGGGCGGGGCCGGGTGCGCCGGGTGGGGTGGGGGGAAGCGGGGCGTCGGGTGGGGTGGGGCG
>DASZNC010000170.1:0-111658 GCA_035551615.1 Acidimicrobiales bacterium | reverse complement strand
CGAGCTGTTCGACCTGCGGGCCGGCTACGGGAAGGTCGAGGTCCTGCACGGCGTCGACCTGACCATCCCGCGGGGCTCGGTCGTCGCGCTGATGGGTCCGAACGGGGCCGGCAAGACCACCCTGTTGAACGTGGCGGCCGGGTTCGTGAAGCCGACGGCCGGTTGCGTGCACGTCGCCGGATTGCACGTCAACGGAGTGCCACCCGAACGCTTCGCCCGGGCCGGGGTGTGCAGCATCCCGGAGGGCCGGGGCGCCTTCGCCAACCTGACCGTCCGGGAGAACCTCAAGGTCTTCAGCCATTCGGGCGGCCGCAGCCTGGAGCAGGTGGAGGAGATCGCCTACCTGAACTTCCCCCGCCTGTCGGAGCGGCGCCACCAGCTGGCCGGCACCCTGTCCGGTGGGGAGCGCCAGATGCTGGCCATGTGCCGGGCGTTCACCAGCGAGCCGGCCCTCCTCCTCCTGGACGAGATCTCCATGGGCCTGGCGCCCATCATCGTCGAGGAGCTGTACGAGAAGGTCGGGGAGCTGGCCGCCGATGGCATCGCCATACTGCTGGTCGAACAGTTCGCCACCGCCGCCATGAAGGTCGCCGAGTACGCGGTGATCATGCGCCACGGCCGCATCTCCATGATGGGCGAGCCGCAGGACGTGGCCGACGAGTTGACCGCCGCCTACCTGGGAGCGATGGCGTGAGCGCCGAGCGGGTAGCCGCCCCGCCTCCTGGCGCCCCGCCGGCGGCCGTACCCGGGCGCCGACTGCGGGTGGCGCGGTTCCTGACCGGGTGCGTCGTCGCCGGCGTTGGGGGATCGGCGTGGGGCGCCGGCCCGGCCGGGGCGGCACCCGACCAGACCGACTTCGTCACCTACACGGCCGCGGCCGCCGCTCCTGTGCTGCAGATCACCGAGGACGAACCGACATCCCAGTTCCACCCGGAGGGGGAGGGCGACTACGGCTATACGCTGGTCACCGCCGACCCGGGCGCCGACACCGCGCTGGCCGCCGTGGCCTGGCCCGGGTCGACGGTCGGCAACGCCGGCACCCTGGCCGAGGTCCTCGGGGCGCCGAGCAGTGCCAGCGCGCTCAATGACCCGGTCCAGGCGTCGGCGTCGTCAGGCACCAGCCAGACGGAGAAGTCGCTCACCGCACCGTCCGGGACGACCATGACGGCCTCGGTCAAGCCGTCGGCGGCCGGCGGCCAGCACGCCACGGCCACGACCGAACTGGCCGGCGGCGGCCTGGGGGCGGCCGGGTCCGCCGGCAGCTCGTCGTCGACGAGCACCATCGACTACAACCCCGGCTCGGCCACCCTCACCGTCTCGGCCACCTGTTCGGGTACGGGGATCGACATCGACAACCTGGTCCGCATCGGCTCCTTCACCTCGTCGGCCACGGCCACGTCCGTCGACGGTGCCAGCCCGGCGCTGCAGGGGGCGACCACGTTCGGCACCATGACCATCGCCGGCCAATCGGCCTACCTGGACGGCTCCGGAGTGCATCTCGGCAGCCCGAAGGCGCCGGCCGGGGCGGCGGTCGTCCAGACGGTCGACACCGCGCTGGCGGCGTCGGGCATGGAGGTGTACTTCACCGCCCCGCACACCATCACCGTCGGTGGGACGGCCTACTACTACGCCGCCTCGGTCCTGTTCTACTGGGTGCCGCCCGGCGATCCCAGCCACAACAGCCTGACCGAGACCCTCGGTGGTTCGGGGGTGTCGATGGCCAGTTCGGCGAGCGCGTTCAACCTGCCGCCGTCGACGACACCGGGCGCCGTGACCACCGGCGGGTCGCCGTCCGCCACCAGCCCGACGCCCGCAACGGTCTCGACCGGCTCGGACGGATCGACGCCCATCCCGACCGGCTCTGGCGTTCTGCCGTCGCTGGCCGGGACCTCCGGTGGCGCCTCGACCACCGGCGGCGGGACGACCCTCTCGCTCCCGGCGGCGCCCTCGACGGCCCTCGAGACCACCGGCCGACAGGCCGCTCTGCCGGCCGCCGTGCGACTGCCCGGAGGGGTCGGGGCGTGGTGGATCGCTCTGGCCCTGGCTGCCGCCCTGCTCGGCGCCGGCCTCACCACCCGGGTGCCCGGCCTGCTCGACCGCCGGGCCGCCTCCGTCTGCCCACGCGAAGTACGCCCAACCGCGAAGAATCCCAAGGAAGGCCGATGACCGCCATCTCGGAGCCGATCACCAACGAGTCCGTGACCGCCCGGCGGGAGGAGAAGCTCCTCCGCCTGCTCGAGCGGGCCTCGGCTTCCTCCCGGTTCAACTTCGGAGAGCGCTGGCTGTTCGGCCTCGGTGGGGCACTGGTCGTGGCCGGCTTCGTGGTCGTTGTCATCGGATGGGTCGGTGCGTCCCACACGGTGCTGGTGGCCGGCCAGATCCCCTACCTGATCTCAGGCGGCCTGATCGGCATCGGCCTGATCTTCGTCGGGGCGTTCCTCTACTTCGGCCACTGGGTCGCGGTGCTCGTGCGGGAGAGCCGGGAACGGGGCGCCGAGGACCGCGACGATCTGGCCCTGGTCCGGCGCAACCTGGAGGATGTCAGCCGCAGCCTGGCTCTCATCGCCCAGGCCGTGGCCGAGGCGCCGGGCAGTTTCCGTCCGGCGTTAGCCGGCGCCCCGGTCAATCTGGCCGCCTCCGCCCCGTCGATCGTCAGCCCGGTGCGGCCCGAGGCGCCGTCCGGCGGCGTCGGTCGGCCTGACAGTTCCGCCGGTCGGCTTGACAGTTCCTCCGGTCGGTCTGGCAGTTCCTCGGGTCGGTCTGGCAGTTCCTCGGGTCGGTCTGACAGTTCCGCCGGTCGGTCCGGCCCCTCGGCCGCTCGTTCTGGCGTCGACCAGACGGCGCCGATCCTGCTGGCCACCCCGACCGGGTCGATGGCCCACCGCCCCGGATGCCGGGTGCTGGCCGGCAAGGCCGATCTGCGCCCGGTCCAGGTCGAGGACGGGCTGAAGCCGTGCGGGATGTGCCGGCCCCTCGACCCCGGAGGCGCCCCGTGAGCCTGCTCCAGGTCGACGGCATCTCGGTCCGCTTCGGCGGCCTGCAGGCGTTGAGGGCGGTCAACCTCGACGCCGGTCCGGGCACTGTCACCGGACTGATCGGGCCCAACGGCGCCGGCAAGACCACTCTCTTCAACGTGATCTGCGGCTACCAGGCGGCCACCGCCGGCCGGGTGCTGGTCGACGGCCAGGATATCTCCGGCAAGGCCCCTCACCGCCGGGCCCGGCTCGGTATCGCCCGCACCTTTCAACGGTTGGAGACCTTCGGGTCGATGACCGCCCGCGACAACATCCGGGTCGCCGCCGAGGTCCGCCGGCGGTGGTCCCGGGACCGTTCCGATGTCGAGACGCTCACCGACGAGATCATCGAGCTGGTCGGCCTCGGTGCCGTCGCCGGCGAGCAGGTCGACGCCATGCCCACCGGGCTGGCCCGCCTGGTCGAGTTGGGCCGAGCCCTGGCCACCCGCCCGCGCATCCTGCTGCTGGACGAGCCGTCGTCGGGCCTGGACGAGTCGGAGTCGGCCGAGTTCGGGCGCCTCCTCCTCCGTCTGGCCGAGGGCGGGACCGGCGTCCTGCTGGTCGAGCACGACATCGATCTGGTCATGGCCGTGTGCTCGACCATCTTCGTGCTCGACTTCGGCTCCATCCTGGCCTCCGGGCCGCCGGCCGAGATCCAGCGCAACCCGGCGGTGCGGGCCGCTTACCTGGGGGTCGGCGACGAGGCCGAGCGGCTCATCGAGGAAGAGGTCGAGGTCACCCCGGCCTGACGCCTGCGCCTCGAGGACGGCGTGCCGGTCGGCGCCGGCCGTGTCGGTCAGGCCAGATCGCTGAGGGCCTGGAAGTCGTCGTCGGACAGCTGCAGCTGGGCGCCGGCCATGTTCTCCTCCAGGTGGGCGACCTTCGACGTCCCCGGGATGGGGAGCATGACGGGGGACCGCTTCAGCAGCCAGGCCAGAGCGACCTGGGACGGCGTGGCGTCCAGGCGGGTGGCGATGTCGGCGAGCGGGCTGCCCGGCTTGGCCAGCTTGCCGGTGTCGAGAGGGAACCATGGGATGAACCCGATGCCCCGCTCCTCGCACACGTCGAGCAGCTTCTCGGCCTGGCGGTTGCTCAGGTTGTAGAGGTTCTGCACGGAGGCGATCTCGGTGATCTTCGAGGCCGCGTCCAGGTCGGAGACCTCTATCTCCGACAGGCCGATCAGGCCGATCTTGCCTTCGTCGCGCAGCTTGGCCAGCTCACCGACCTGGTCCTCCAACGGGACCTTGGCGTCGATGCGGTGCAGCTGGAACAGCTCGATCCGAGGCACACCGAGATGGCGGAGGGACAACTCGCACTGCTGCCGTAGGTACTCGGGTCGCCCCACCGGGTGCCACTGGAACGGGCCGCTGCGGGTGAGCCCGGCCTTGGTGGCGACGGTCAGACCCTCCGGGTAGGGGTGCAGCGCCTTCTTGATCAGCAGCTCGGCCGTGAACGGGCCGTAGGAGTCGGCCGTATCGATGAAGTCGACCCCCAGCTCCACCGCCTTCTGGAGGACCCGCACCGCCTCATCCGGATCCTTGGGTTCGCCCCACGTACCCCGGCCGGTCAGCTGCATGCTGCCGAAACCGAGGCGGGTGACGGATCGGCTGCCGCCGAGCGAGAACGTTCCGGACGCCTGGGCCACGTTGGTGCTCATGGTTTCCACTCTTACCAGACGGAGGCGACGGAGCGGTCCGGCGACGGCTACTCGGCGCCCGCCGTCTCGTGCTGAGGATCGGCTGCGAACTCGTAGTGGGGGTTGATCATCCCGGGGTGTCCTTTGACCGTGGCGACGGTTCCCTCGGCGACGATGCGACTGCCGGGCACCAACCCGGCGATCTGCCGGCGGCCCAGGAACACGCACGTGAGGACGCCCTGATCGTCGGTCAGCTCCACCTGTAGCGACGCCGTGTCGCCCCACGGTCTCACCGTCACGGACTTGACCCGCCCGGCCACCTTGGCCGTCTGGCGGGGCTGGAGGGCGGAGATGGGCGTGGTGCCGGACACGTTCTCGAACACCCTTTCGTCGACCTCCTCCTCGGCCTCTTCGATGTCGGCCGACTCGGCGTCGGGCCCGGTCGGGCCGGTTGTGGCCTGGCGGCGCAGGTCGTTCAGTTCACCGCGCACGTCGAACGGGACGATGGTGGCGTTGACGTGCTCGATGCGACTGATGGCGGTGGCGATCCGGTCACCGAACCCGTCGTGCAGCAGCCGGCGCAGCCCGGCACCGTAGGCCCGCCGGGGCATGAGCACGCTCACCTCGGTGCGCTGATCGGCCACCGCCTCGGTGACCAGTTCGACGATGGCCCGGTCGACCCGACGGTCCGGGCAGTGGATCAACTGGAGGGGCAGGCGGCTGAGGCCCAGCCGCACCCAGCGGTCCTGGATGCGCTGGGCCCGGCGGGAGTCGAGTACGACGTGCACGGCCCGGATGTCGTCGACCGACAGGGTGCGGGCGTACTGGATCACGCGGGCGGTGGCCAGGTCGAGGCTGTCGACCAGCACGAAGGCGACGTGGCGGGGCAGGGGCCGGGCCGCGACCGCCTGCTCGGCCGCCCCCTCGTTGAGCACCTGGGCCTCGGCGGTGTAGAGGCGGTGGGTGCGGATCAGGCCGTACATTCCGATGGGGATCAGCACGACCACGGCCCACGCCCCCTGCGTGAACTTGGTCACGGCGAAGATGATGACGACGACGAAGGAGACCACCCCGGCGGTGCCGTTGATGGCCAGCTTGTGGCGCCAGCCGGACTCCTTGTTGGTGGCGTGGTGCTTGGCCATGCCCAGTCCGGCCATGGTGAAGCCGCAGAACACGCCGATGGCGTACAGGCTGACGAGGGAATCGACCTGGGCCCGGGTGATGAGGATCAGCCCGACGGCGACCACGCCGAGGAAGATGATGCCGTTGGAGAACACCAGACGGTGGCCCCGTTTCATGAACGGACGGGGCATGAAACGGTCCTCGGCCACGAAGTTGGCCAGGAACGGGAAGCCGTTGAAACTGGTGTTGGCGCCCGTCCACAGGATCAGGAGGGTGGCCAGCTGGACCACGTAGAAGCCGACCTGGCCGACGAAACCGCTGCCGAAAGCCGCCTTCGCCACCTGGGAGATGACAGTAGGGGTGCCGTCCTGGTAGGGAATGGCCCTGGTGTAGTGGGCCAGTAGCGACACGCCCAGCACCAGCACTCCGAGGGTCAGGCTCATGAGGGCCAGAACGCGGCGGGCGTTCCTGCCCTCGGGCGGGTGGAAGACCGAGACCGAATTCGAGATGGCTTCCAGACCGGTCAGGGACGAACCGCCGTTGGCGAACGACCGGAGCAGGTAGAACACCGACAGCCCCTGGAGCAGGCCCCCACCCGGTGTCCCGATCTTGATGTGATCGGCGTGGTAGGCGACGTGGTGCAGATCGCCGGCCGCCACCCGGATCAGGCCGACGACGACCACCAGCAGGATGGCGGCTATGAAGAAGTAGGTCGGGAAGGCGAAGATGCGCCCGGCCTCGCGGATGCCGCGCAGGTTCCCCCATATGAGGACCAGGACGATGCCGGTGGTGATGAGCGTCTGCCAGAACTTCGTGCCGAGGGACGGGAAGGCCGAGCCCAGGGCGGCGGTGCCCGCCGCCGACTGCACGGCCACGGTCAGCGTGTAGTCGACGATCAGGGCGACGGCGGCGAACTGGGCGACGTAGACGCCGAAGTTCTCCCGGGCCACCACATACGAGCCGCCTGCCTTCGTGTAGACCATCACGACCTCCCGGTAGGAGAGGGTGACGACCGTCAGCACCAACAGGATGGCGAGGGTCACGGGCAGGACGAGGGCAAAGGCGGCTGCCCCCACTGCTGGCACCAGCACCGTCAACATCTCCTCGGTGCCGTAGGCGGCCGAGGAGATCATGTCGCAGGTGAGCACACCCATGGCTATGGGCTTGCTGAGCCGTTCGCCCTCGAGCGCCTCCGTCACCAGCGGGGGCCCGAGCAGCTTTCGTTTGAACCGGTACCCGAACGACTCGGGGTACTCCGCTGCGGCGGCGGCCATGCGCGATTTCTACCAGGGTTCGCCGGGGTCTCTGTAACCGGGTCCTAACCTGTGCCCAATGGGGTTCGAGAACGCGAACGGGTCGCGCCGACGGGTGGTCGTCACCGGGATCGGCATCGTGAGCCCACTGGGACTGGACGCACCCACCACCTGGACGGCGCTGGCCGCCGGCCGGTCGGGAGTGGGGAAGATCTCCCGGTTCGACGCGTCGGAGTTCCCGGTGCGCATCGCCGCCGAGGTCGAGGGCTTCGAACCGGAGACCGTATTCGGCCGGCGGCGGGCCAAGCACCTAGACCGGGTCAGCCAGTTCGCGCTGGTCGCAGCCGGCCAGGCCATGGCCCAGTCCGGGCTGGACGTGAGCGGCGACACCTCCCGCATCGGGACCATGTGGGGCACCGGGATCGGCGGGATCCACTCTTTGGAGGAGGGCCTGGCCGTCCTCGACGACCGGGGCCCCGACTGGGTCAGCCCCTACACGTTGCCGATGATGATCCCGAACATGGTGGCCGGCCACGTGGCCATGGAGTGGGGTCTGCGCGGTTACAGCTCCTGCACGGTGACCGCCTGCTCGGCCTCGGCCCAGGCCATCGGCGAGAGCCTCGACCTGATCCGCGCCGGCCGGGTCGACGCCGTTGTCTGCGGCGGGGCGGAGGCGTCTATCACCCGGGTCGGGGTGGCCGGCTTCGGGGCCATGAAGGCGCTGTCCACCCGCAACGACGACCCGGAGGCGGCGTCCCGCCCGTTCGACGCCGGCCGGGACGGGTTCGTCATGGGGGAGGGCGCGGCCGCGCTGATCCTCGAGGAGCGGGCCGGGGCCGTCGCCCGGGGGGCGACCATTTTGGCCGAGGTGGTCGGCTACGGGGCCACCTCGGACGCCTATCACATGACCCAGCCCCATCCCGAGGCGGACGGGGCCGTCCGGTCCATGCGGGAGGCACTGGCCGACGCCGGCCTGGCGCCGGCGGATGTCGGTTACATCAACGCCCACGGGACGTCGACGCCGCCCAACGACCGCATCGAGACGTTGGCCCTGAAGAAAGTGTTCGGCGAACGGGTGCCGCCCGTGTCGTCGACCAAGTCGATGACCGGGCACACCCTCGGCGCGGCCGGGGCCCTGGAAGCGGCCGTGTGCGTGCTCGCCCTGGGTGCCGGCACCCTGCCGCCGACGATCAACCAGGAGATGCCGGATCCGGAGTGCGACCTGGACTATGTGGCCAACGCGGCCCGGGCCGACCGGTTCGACGTGGCGCTGACCAACAGCTTCGGTTTCGGCGGCCACAACGCCAGCCTGATCATCTCCCGCGGATAGCGGGCAACACCTCCTCGACGGAGGCCACGTTGATCAACGGTGACCGCTTCAGGAAGCCGCGTTCGATGAACCCGTCGACCAACCGGTGCAGGGGCTGCCAGAAGCCGCTGTGGTCCACGGTCACGATGGGCCGGTCGTGCAGGCCGATCTGGGCCCAGGTCGCCGTCTCGGTCAGCTCCTCGAGGGTGCCCAGGCCGCCGGGCAGGGCGACGAAGGCGTCGGCCCGCTCGAACATGGCCATCTTGCGCTCGTGCATCGAGGTCACCTCGACGAGCTCGGTCAATCCCGGGTGGGCCACCTCGGCCTTGAACAGCCCCCGGGGGATGACGCCGATCACCCGGCCGCCGGCGGCCAGGGCGGAGTCGGCCACCACCCCCATGAGCCCGACCGACCCACCGCCGTAGACCAGATCGAGTCCGGCCTCGGCGACGACCCGTCCCATGTCGGCGGCCACGTCAGCGTAGGTCGGGTCGGCCCGGACGAGGAGCCGCAGTAGATGCAGACGGAACGCAGGGAACGGGTCAACTAGGCGGCGACGATGACGAACAGGAGCGACGCCTGGCACGCCACCTTCCCGTCGACCCTGGCCGTTCCGTGCCCCTTGCCGGCATTGGAGCCGAGCTGGTCGAGGACGACTTCCATCTCGAGCGTGTCGCCCGGTCCCACCTGGCGGCGGAAGCGGGCCTTATCGATACCGCCGAACAATGGCAGTTTGCCGGCGTAGCGGTCGTCGGAGAGCAGGGCGATGCCACCGAGTTGGGCCAGGGCCTCCACCATGAGCACACCTGGCAGGGTCGGCCGCCCCGGGAAGTGGCCGGCGAAGAACGGTTCGTCCCCGGTGAGCCGCCAGACGCCCTTGGCCGAGGTGGACTCCACGATCTCGGTCACCTCGTCCACGAACAGGAACGGGGAACGGTGGGGGAGGACGTCTACCGGACGGGGCAGCCCGTCGGCCATCTCAGTGGCCCATCCCGAGTCCGCCGTCGACCGGCAGCACGGCTCCTGTGACATAGCCGGCCTGGTCCGACGCCAGGAAGGCCACCGCGGCGGCGATCTCCTCCGGCGAGGCCATCCGCTTGAGCGGCACCTGCTCGACGATCTCCTGTTGCCGAGCCTCTGGCAGCGCCGCCGTCATATCCGTGGTGACGAACCCGGGAGCGACCACATTGACGGTCACGCCCCGGCCGCCGATCTCACGGGCGAGGGAGCGGGCGAAGCCGACCAGTCCGGCCTTGGATGCGGCGTAGTTGGTCTGCCCGGCGGATCCGGTCAGGCCGACGACCGAGGAGACGAAGATCATGCGCCCCCACCGGGCCCGGATCATCTTCGACGTGGCCCGGCGGGCGACCCGGTAGGCGGCGGACAGGTTGGCGTCGATGACCGACGTCCAGGCTTCCTCTTTCATCGAAAGGAGCAACTGGTCGGCGGTGATGCCGGCGTTGGACACGAGCACCTCGACCGGGCCCAGATCCTCCTCCACCTGCTTGAAGGCGGCGTCTACGTCCTCCGTGCTGGTGACATCGCAGCGCACCGCCGTCAACCCCTCGACCGGGGGCGCCTCGCTGCGGTAGGTGACGGCCACCCGGTGGCCCTGCGCAGCCAGGGCCTGGGCGGTGGCCAGCCCGATGCCGCGGTTGCCCCCGGTGACGAGAACGGTTCTCCCCATGCCTCAGACCCCCATGGCGTGGAAGCCACCGTCCACGTGGATGATCTCGCCGGTGGTCGCCGGGAACCAGTCGGACAACAGGGCCACACAGGCCTGGGCCACCGGGAACGGATCGGTCACGCTCCATCCGAGCGGGGCCCGCCCGTCCCATGCGTCCTCGAAGGCACTGAACCCGGGAATGGACTTGGCCGCCATGGTCTTCACCGGACCGGCGGCGACCAGGTTGACCCGGATGTGGTCGGCACCGAGGTCCCGGGCCAGGTATCGGGACGTCGATTCGAGCGCCGCCTTGGCCACGCCCATCCAGTCGTATCCGGGCCAGGCCACGGTGGCGTCGAAGTCGAGACCGACCACCGATCCGCCGCCCGCCTGCTGCATGAGCGGCCGCAGCCCGGCGGCCAGCAGCTTGAACGAGAAGGCCGAAACCTCGAGGGCCACCTTCACGTCGTCCCACGTGGTGTCGAGGAATCCGCCGCCCAGGCAGGCGGCGGGGGCGAACCCGATGGAGTGAAGCACGCCGTCGAGCGCCCCCCAGCGCCCGGTCAGGTCGGCCACCACCGAGTCCAGGTGCTCGGGCACGGTGACGTCGAGTTCGAGCACATCGGGCGTTTCGGGCAGGTGACGGGCGATCCGCCTGGTCAGCGACAGGCCCCGTCCGGCCCCGCTGAGCACGATCTGGGCCCCTTCCTTCTGGGCCAACTCGGCCACCGCGTAGGCGAGGGAGTCGTCGGTCAGGACACCGGTGACCAGGATGCGTTTTCCTTCGAGCAAGCCGGACATGGCTGCCCACCATAGGTTCCGGCCCGAGGTGGCGCGTGGGTGGGCCGGTCCGGCCGCTAACTTGGACGAGATGGACAGCGAGGAGGCGTTGGAGACGTTCCAGAGGTGCGTGGCCGACGTGCTCGACATCGACGAGGGCGAGGTCCGCCTGGACGCCAAGTGGCAGGAGCTCGATGCCGACAGCTTGGCGGTGGTCGAGATCACCATCGCCCTGAACGACGCCTTCTCCATCAAACTGCCCGACGTCGACCCCAAGCAGCTGGAGACAGTTGGTCAGGCCTATGACATCGTCGCCGAGATGGCCGGGGTGACCGGCGCCCGCACCAGCCCCGGAGCCTGACCGTGGGACCCGGTGAGACCGGGCCTGCCGCACTGGAGTTCGGGCCCCGCATGACCGGGTTGGAAACGTTGATGTGGCGCCTGGGCCACCACGACCCGGCCTTCAACCCGACGATGTCGCTGGTCGTGCGGTTGGACGGGCCGATATCGCTGTCGGCGGTACGGGCCCGGGTCGGGGAGCTCATCCGGACCGTGCCCCGCCTGGCCGAACGGGTGGTCGAACCGCCCGTCCCGATGCGCCCGCCGCGTTGGGCCGCCGCCCCCGGTTTCTCCGTCGACGACCACGTCACCGCCCGCCCCGGCCCGCTCTGGGACGTGGCCGACCGGGCGGTCGCCGAGCCGTGGGACGCCGGCCGGCCCCCGTGGCGGGTCGTCCTGACGTCGGCGCTCGGCCGGCCGGGGGAGTTGGTGCTGCATCTGCACCACTCCTACACCGACGGGCTGGGCGGGGTGCGCCTGATCACCTCGTTGTTCGACTTCCACGCCGAGGGGGCGCCCACCGCTGGGGCGTCGACGGATGCGTCGACGCCGGCCTCGACGGAGGCGGTGGGGGCGGCGGCGTCCGATGCGCCGGCGGAGGCAGTGCGGGCGGCTGTGTCCGATGCGTCGATGGAGGCGGTGCGGGCGGCTGTGTCCGATGCGCCGGCGGGAGGGCCGCCCGGCTGGTTCGACGAGGTCGTCGGCGAAATCGAGCGGGCCTTCGGCCTGTGGGGCCGGGCCCTCCCCTGGGCTCGGCGCACGCTGGCGTCGGCCGCCCTCAACCCGCCATCGGTGCTGGACCCGGCGGTCGAGTTCGTCACCGCCCTCGAGGGTCAGGTCCGGGCCGCCACCGGACCGGCCAGCCCGCTGCTGTCCGACCGGTCGGCCGGCGTCCACCTGGTCCCGCTCGAGCTCAGCCTGACTGCGATGCGGGACGCCGGCACCCGCATCGGCGTGACCGTCAACGACGTGTTCGTCGCCGGACTGCTCGACGGACTGACCCGCTACCACGCCAAGCACGGTCGCTTCTCGCCCAGCCTCCGGCTGGCCATGCCGATAAGCGACCGCCGGGCCCCGGACGGCATGCACAACCAGATCCTGGGGGCCGCCCTCCGCGGTCCGTTGGGGCCTCTGGACCTGGACTTCGCGGAACGGGCCCGGTTGGTCCACGAGATGATCCTGCTGGCCCGCAACCAACCGTGGGCCGGGGCCATCGAGCACCTGGCGTCGACCGCCGCCCGCCTGCCCGGCACGGTCGCAGCGATGGCCGCCGGCCTGCGGTCGGTCGATGTGATCGCCTCCAATGTCGCCGGTCCGCCGGCGCCCATGTGGCTGGCCGGCGTGCCGGTGGCGTCGATGACACCCATCGGCCCCCGGTCCGGTTCGGCGGTCAACGCCACGTTGATGAGCTACTGCGACCGGGCTGCCGTCGGCTTGAACCTCGACCCGGCCGCGGTCACCTCGCCCGGGGTTCTGCTCGACTGCCTGGTCGCCGCCTTCGACGAAGCCCTCGCTTCCTGAGGCTACGTGCCGGCACGTATAGGCCGGTTCTATCTAGTTAGTGACCTGGCAATTCTGATGACACAAGGCGCTGCTATTCCGATAAGTGCTGGCACGTACCGGTCGCCTTATGCGCGGCCGAAGGCGAACCTTTGCCGTCCTGTTTCGATCTCCTGTTCGGCGTCGGTCCGACCGGCCCAGCCGCCGGGTTCAGTGCTCTTGCCCGGTTCGAGGTCTTTGTAGATCTCGAAAAAGTGGGCGATCTCGGTCAATTGGTGATCGGGCAGGTCGGGCAGGTCGAGCACGTGCTGCCAACGGGCGTCACGGGCCAGCACGCACAGCAGCTTGGCGTCGACGCCCTCCTCGTCGCGCATCCGGAAGACGCCGATGGGCCGGGCGTGTATGTGGCAACCGGGGAATGTGGGCTCGTCGAGCAGGACCATGGCGTCCACCGGATCGCCGTCCTCGGCCAGGGTTCCTGGCACGTAGCCGTAGTCCTCGGGGTAGCGCGTCGAGGTGAAGAGCATCCGATCCAGCCAGATCGTCCCGCTCTCGTCGGCCTCGTACTTGTTGCGCGTCCCCTTCGGGATCTCGATGACTACTTCCACTTCCATGGGCAGTTCGTAGCACGGTGACCGCGCATTCAGCGGCGAATGGCTCCTCGGACGACCGAAAAACGTGTCGGCCGTCACAAAAGTCGCGATAACTGCCATAAAAATACGTAGTCAGTACTGATGCGTGTACGTAGGGTGATATCTAGCTTTCATACTGTGAGCTGGCGTACACCGGTATACATATACGCCTCCGATCCGATGTCGGCCGCGGGGGCGAAGGCACAACTAATGGGGCAACCGGCAATAGAGCTGGTGGGTCCTGCTGACCTGGATCGGGCCCGAGTGGCGCTGATCATCGCGGAGGCGGCCGATGAGGCCGCCGCCAAGGTGGTCAAGGCCATCCAACGTGACGGCGTTCCTCGCGTCGTCATGGTCGCCGCCCGCTTCGACGAAGAGGGGGTGCTGGCGGCTGTGGCCGCCGGCGTGACCAGCTTCATGCGGCGCTGCGAAGCCACCCCGGCCCGCCTCACCGAGGTGATCCGCCAAGCCGACCAGAGTGGTTGCCAACTGCCCGAGGGGTTGTTGAAGCGGGCGGCAGCCAGCGCGGCGGAGTCGGCTCCGATCACACCACTGCCGGTACCGGCCGAGGCCACCGAGCGTGGCGGAGCCACCCTCACCATGCGGTTGACCGGCCGGGAGACCGAGGTCCTGCGCCTGGTCGCCGACGGCTTCGACACCAGCGACATCGCCGATCAGCTCGCCTACTCGGAGAGCACGATCAAGGGTGTGCTGGCCAAGATCATGACCCGGCTGGAAGCCCGTAACCGCTGCCACGCCGTCGCCATCGTGGTCCGCGAAGGCCTGATCTAACCGACCGAGCCGGCGGGCCACCCATCGGCGGACATCCCGTCACACCCGGGTGCGACGCTCGGACGTATGGGTATCGAGCGGTACTGCCCGGCATGCGGTCAAAGGTGGGCGCCCGGCGGCTACTGCCCCAACCGTTGGTGTTCCCGTATCGGGCGGGCCTGGTCGGTCACCTTCGCGGTCGACGTCCACCACGGTGCCCTCAGGCAGGCCATCTTCCGCTACAAGTACCGGGGCGAGAAGAGTCTGGCCCCGATTCTGGCCGGACTGCTGGTCAACCATCTCGAGACCCGGACCGCGTGGTTCGAGGAGTTCGGGCTGATCACTGCCGTACCCGGCTTCACCGGCCCCGGTGCCCATCGGGACTGGGATCCGGTGGGCACGTTGCTGATCGAACTGGGCCGGCGGCTCGGACCGGCCTGGTCGGTCGTCCCCGGGCTGGTGACGAAGACGGCGGAGACGCCCGGGATGGCCGGACGGAGTTGGACCGAGCGTCAGGCCATCGCCCAGGGCCCGTTGCGCCGATCCCTGGTGGCGGCGCCCGACCTCGATCTGACAGGCGCATCGGTCCTGCTCCTGGACGACGTCCTGACCGAGGGATCGACCCTCATCGAGGTGGCCGCCGTGCTGCGGCGGGCCGGCGCGTCGGATGTGGCCGGCCTGGTGCTGACCCGCCAGCCCTGGACCCCCGACCCGCCCGGCCGCCCGGGACCGCCGGCGGTGCCGGGCTCGGCGGCCCGATCGGCGCGACCGTCCCGCCCGGGCCCGACTCCGGGCGGCTCCGCATCCGGGTCCCGGCCGGGCCCGATCCCGCCACGGCGAACGCCTATGTAGGGTGCTGATTCGTGAGCGACCGGTTGTCCAAGGTGTCCGTGTCCGATGTGCGCACGGCGGTGCCGGCCACGCCCGGCGTCGAGTCGGGGGCGGTGACCCTCAATGAGGACGAGACGCCCTATCGGGCCATCACCATGTTCATCGGCCAGCACGAGGCCCGGGCCATCCACTCGGCATGGTCGGGGCAGGGAGCCCGCCGGCCGTCCACATGGGACCTGTTCGTGTCCACCATCGGGCTGCTCGACGCCCGCCTCGACCGGGCGGTCATCACCGCGGTCGAGGAGGCCCGCCACTTCTTCGCCAACATCGAGCTGGAACGCGACGGCGAACGTCGGGTCCTGCCGGCCCGTCCCTCGGACGCCATCGCGCTGGCCCTACGGGCCTTCGGAGCCGAGATCTACGTGGCCGAGCAGGTCTTCGTCGATCTCGGGCTGATCGCGCCCGAGATCGACAACTGACCGCGGACCGCCGACCGGCGGTCAGCGGCTCCGAACGAGTCCGGGCTCAGGCCTGGTAGGTGAGCTGACCTCCGTCGATGACCACGCCGGCATCGGTGGACGTCTGGAACAACGCCTGGCCGTCGCCCTGCACCCACATCGACACGGTGAGGGCGTCGCCCGGCATGACCGGCTTCGAGAAGCGGGCAGCGACGGACAGGAACCGGCTCGGGTCGGACCCGCACAACGTGTGCAGCAGGGCCCGGCCGGTGAAGCCGAAAGTGCACAGGCCATGCAGGATGGGCTTGTCGAAGCCCCCGATGGCGGCGAACTTCGGATCCGAGTGCAGCGGGTTGCGGTCGCCGCTCAGCCGGTACAACAGGGCCTGATCGGGTCGGGTCTGGTAGGTGACGCTGTGATCGGGAGCCCGGTCGGGGAACTCGATCCGGCCCGACGGGCCGCGGTCGCCACCGAAGCCGCCTTCGCCCCGGATGAACGCTGACATGGTCGTGGTCCACAGCGGCTTACCGGTGCTGGTGTCGGTCGCCACCGACTCGGAGGCGATGACCGCGCCCGAGCCCTTGTCGTAGATCCCGGTGATGGTGCTCACCGCGCTGATCGTGCCCTCGACCGGCAGCGGGCCGTGCAGGGTCACCGACTGCTCGCCGTGGACCAGCATGGCCGGATTGAAGCTGCCGACCTTGCCGAAGGCGCCGCCGCCCAGACCGCCGACGACGACCGGGAAGGTCGGCAGCACCTTCTGCTCGACCTCGGAGGTGTTCTCGGTGGTGAACTCCAGCTCGAACCCGGTGGGGTCGGCTACTCCCGCACCCACCCCCAGGGCGTAGAGGAGGCAGTCCTTGGACTTCCAGGAAGCCTCGTGCGGATCGCTGGTGGACCCGACGGCATCAGGATTGATCGGCATGGCGGCAGACACTATCCGGCTGCGGTCGGGGCGCGCCCGCCCTGTCGGCCCATCGCCAACAAGCGGGAGGCAACGGACGGGGCGCGGCGGGCCCGGTTGATGGTCAGCAATAGAACGTCATAGTGACGGTGAATTGCTCACAATGAGCCGGGCGTCCCCCTGAAAGTGGTCGATAGAACGTCACTATGACGTTCTATCGCCCACAATGCGCCCCTGAGGCCGAGGATCAGGCCGATCCGCCGGGGCCAGCTCGATGTCCTTGACGACCTGGCCCTCGCGGGCGCCGGCGCCGGCCGGGTCCAGGACCAGGGTGCCCGCCTCGGCCACCCCACCGGCCTGGCGGACGTCGTCGCCGGCCGTGGCGAGCAGGCCGAGGAGCGACTCCGGCCCGGACACGACCACCCGGGCGACCGGTGCCCGCAGCGACACCCCGCTCTCCGTCTTCTTCTTGCGGATCTCGGCCAGCACCAGCCGGGCCACGCTCAGCGCCGACGGCCCGGCCGAAGCCGCCCCGGCCGGCCGGCCGGCGGCCGACTCATCTACCGCCGACGCCCCGCCGGCCGGCCGACTGCCGGCCGACTCATCTACCGCCGACGCCCCGCCGGCCGGCCACGCCGCCCGGTGGACCGAACCCTCCTGCCACCACGACCAGACCTCTTCGGTGACGAACGGCAGGAACGGGGCGAACAGGCGGAGCAGGGTGGACAGGGCGGCGCTGAGCGCGTACCGGGCCGAGGCCGCCCGGTCGTCGCCGAGGGTGCCGTAGGCCCGGTTCTTGACCAGCTCGACGTAGTCGTCGCAGAACTCCCAGAAGAACGCCTCGGTGCGTTCGAGGGCCCGGGCGTAGTCGTACTCGTCGAAGGCGGCGGTGGCGTCGGCCACCAGAACCGACAGTGCGGCCAGCAGGTCGGCATCGACCGGCTCCAGCTCGGCCGGCGCCTCGGACGCACCGCCGGAGGCGGACAGGACGAAGCGGGATGCGTTGAGCAGCTTGATGGCCAGCTTCCGGCCGATCTTCATCTGGCCCTCGTCGAACGCCGTGTCGGTGCCTGGCCGGGCCGACGCGGCCCAGTAGCGAACCGCGTCGGAACCGTATTTCTCGAGCAGATCCATCGGCGTGACCACGTTGCCCTTGGACTTGGACATCTTCTTGCGGTCCGGGTCGAGGATCCACCCGGAGATGGCGGCGTTGGCCCAGGGCAGCGAATCGAACTCGAGGTGGCTGCGGACGATCGTGGCGAACAACCAGGTGCGGATGATGTCGTGGGCCTGCGGCCGCAGATCCATCGGGAAGATCCGCTCGAACAGCTCCGGATCGTCCTCCCACCGCCCGGCGATCTGGGGGGTGAGCGAGGACGTGGCCCAGGTGTCCATCACGTCGGGGTCGCCGACGAAGCCGCCCGGTTGGCCCCGCTGCGCTTCTTCGTAGCCGGACGGGACATCGGTGCTGGGGTCGACCGGCAGGCTCGACTCTTCGGGAAGCAGCGGGTTGTCGTAGTCGAGCTCGCCCGACTCCGACAGCCGGTACCAGACCGGGAACGGGACCCCGAAGAAGCGCTGGCGGCTGATCAGCCAGTCGCCGGCCAGGCCCTCGACCCAATGGGTGAACCGGGTCGACATGTAGTGCGGGTACCAGGCCAGCTCCCGGCCGCGGGCGAGCAGGGCGTCGCGGTGCTCGATGGTCTTGAAGAACCACTGCCGGCTGGTGACGATCTCCAGCGGGCGGTCGCCCTTCTCGTAGAACTTGACCGGGTGCTTGATCGGACGCGGGTCGCCCTCGATGGTCCCGGACTCCGACAGCAGCTTGACCATCTCGGTCTGGGCCTGGCGGACGGTCCGGCCGGCCAGGCGCTCCTCGTACAGCGACCTCGCCGCGGCCGACAGGCCGTCGGGCGCCGATGCCAGCAGGCGGCCGTCCCGTCCGATGATGGCCCGCACCGGCAGGGACAACTCACGCCACCACGTCACGTCGGTGGTGTCACCGAAGGTGCAGATCATGGCCACGCCTGTTCCTTTGTCCACCTGGGCCAGCGGATGGGCCATGAACGGCACCGGGACCTCGAAGACCGGCGTGGTGACGGTGGTGCCGACCAGGGCCGAGTACCGCTCGTCGTCGGGATGGGCGACGACGGCGACGCAGGCGGCCAGGAGCTCGGGCCGGGTGGTGTCGATCAGCAGCGGCGAGCCGTCCGCCCGGCGGAAGATCAGCTTGTGGTAGGCGCCGTCGCGCTCACGATCCTCGAGCTCGGCCTGGGCGACAGCGGTCCGGAAGTCGATGTCCCAGAGGGTGGGGGCGGAGGCGCTGTAGGCCTGGCCGGCGGCCAGCAGGCGGAGAAAACCGCGCTGTGAGGCCCGTTGCGAAGGGGCGTCGATGGTCGTGTAGTACTGGGCCCAGTCGCACGACAGGCCGATGCGCCGCCACACCGCCTCGAACGCCTGCTCGTCCTCACCGACCAGCTCGTGGCACAGCTCGACGAAGTTGGGACGCGAGACCGAGACGGCTTCCTGGTCCTTGGCCAGACCGCCCCGGGCCGGCGGGTCGAAGCCGGGCTGATACGGCAGCGACGGATCACAACGGACGCCGAAGTAGTTCTGCACCCGCCGCTCGGTCGCCAGGCCGTTGTCGTCCCAGCCCATGGGATAGAAGACCGACTTGCCCCGCATCCGTTGGTAGCGGGCGACGGTGTCGGTGTGGGTGAAGGAGAAGGCGTGGCCGACGTGGAGCGAGCCGCTGACGGTGAGCGGAGGCGTGTCGATCGAGTACACGTCGGGCCGCCCGACGGTGCGGTCGAAGGCGTAGGTTCCCTGGTTTTCCCAGGCGGCCGCCCACTTCTGTTCGAGGCCTTCCAGGCTGGGCTTATCAGGGACGGTCGTCGGCATGATCCCGCTACGGTACTTGCGTGCTGCGCCTGTACGACACCGCAATAGGGGCGATCGCCCCGATCGAGACCCGGGACGAGGGACGGTTCTCGATGTACATCTGCGGGCCGACCGTCTCGGGCGAGCCGCACCTCGGTCACGGCCGGTTCACCGTCGTCTGGGACGTCTTCCGCCGTTACCTGGCCTGGACCGGCCTGGACGTCCGGTTCGTCTCGAACGTGACCGACATCGAGGACAAGATCATCGCCCGCGCCGCCGAGGAGGGCCGGCGCCCCGAGGAGGTGGCGGCCCACTACGAGCAGGTGTGGTGGGACACCATGGACCGGCTCGGGGTCATGCGCCCCGACGAAGCCCCCCACGCCACCGCCTACGTGGCCGGCATGATCGACCTGATCGGCCGGCTGGTCGCCGCGGGGGCCGCCTACCAGGGGGGCGACGGCGTCTACTTCGCGGCCGAATCGGTGGCCGGCTACGGGCTCCTCGCCCGCCAGTCGATCGAGTCGCTCCGCAGCGGCGCCCGCATCGAGGCCAGCGACGAGGCGGGCAAGCGCAGCCCGGTCGACTTTGCGCTCTGGAAGCTGGCCAAGGCGGGCGAGCCGGCATGGGACTCGCCGTGGGGCGCCGGCCGTCCCGGTTGGCACACCGAGTGCGTGGTGATGTCACTCGACCTCCTGGGCGACGGTTTCGATCTGCACACCGGCGGCCTCGACCTGGCCTTCCCCCATCACGAGAACGAGCGGGCCCAGGCGCTGGCCGACGGCCGCACGTTCTCCCGCCGCTGGGCCCACCACGGCATGATCGAGGACGAGCGGGGCGAGAAGATGAGCAAGTCGGTGGGCAACACGCTGTCGCTGATCGAGCTGGTCGACACCTACGACCCCCGTTCGTTCCGGCTGCAGGTTCTGCAGTCCCACTACCGCTCGCCGATGCGGGTCGGTCCGAGCACGCTGTCCGCCGGCGTGGCCGCCGTGGAGCGGTTGGACACCTTCGCCCGGGAGTTCGCCGGCGCCCGTGGGGTGACCCCTTCCCCCGAGGTGCTCGACCGGTTCCGCGCCGCCATGGACGACGACCTCGACACGCCGGCGGCGGTCCGGATCGGCTTCGACACCCTCAGGGAGACCCGGGAGACCAGGAACGAAGAGTCGGCGGCCGCCGTGTTCGAGATCTTCGACCGGGCCCTCGGTCTGCCGTTGCAGTACGAGCTGTCGGCGGTGCCGGCCGAGGTGCTGGCCCGGGGCGCGGAGCGGGACACGGCCCGGGCGGCCAGAGACTGGGGCCGGGCCGACGCCATCCGGGCCGAGCTCCAGGCCGACGGCTGGACCGTCGAGGACGGCCCCGACGGCACCGTGATCAGGTAGCACCACCAGGTGAAAACCCCGCAGAAACTTCCCCCCGAGTAGGACCGATAAGGAGCCCCGTTGAGCCTGTTTTCCGAAGACACCCAGGTCCGTCGCGAGGGTGACGCCTGGGTCGCCGACCTCGAGCCGCGGTGGAACGTCGGCAACAACCCGAACGGCGGCTACCTGTTGGCCATCGCCGCCCGGGCCCTGGTCGAAGAGACCGGTCGGCCCGACCCGGTGACCATCACGGCCCACTACCTGTCGCCGCCGGGACCCGGGTCGGTCACCATCCGCACCGAGATCGTCAAGCCGGGCCGGACGTTCGTGACCGCCCAGGCGTCGATCATCCAGGGTGATCGCGAACGGGTCCGGGTGCTGGCCGCGTTCGGCGATCTGACGACCCGGGAAGGACCGACGCGCATCAGCGCCCAGCCGCCGTCGATCCCGCCGCCCGACGAATGCGAGTCGCTGGCCGACCTGTCCCGCCAGGCTGGCCGCCTGGTGCCCGAGGCCATGAACCGTTACGACCTCCTCCTGCCGCCCGACAGCCCGTGGGGCAAGCCGGGGGAGGGCGATCCGTTCGAGATCACCGGCTGGATCCGGTTCAAGGACGGCACCGAGCCCGACGCCCTTTCGGTGGTGACGTTCGCCGATGCCTTCCCGCCCACCCTCCTCGGTGCGGTGGCCGGCGGCTGGGTACCGACCATCGAGCTGACCGTCCACCTGCGGGGCCGGCCGACGCCGGGATGGCTGCTGGGCACGTTCAAGACCCGCGTGCTGGTGAACGGTCTGTTGGAGGAGGATGGAGAGTTGTGGGACAGCAAGGGCCGGCCGGTAGCGCTGTCCCGCCAGCTGGCGATGGTGCTGAACGCCGTATGAGGCCCGGCCGGCGGGGTCATCTCCCGCCGGGGTTCGGGACGATCTGGTCATCGGTCGCCATCGACCTGGTCGGCTTCGGCATTGTCCTGCCCATTCTCCCGATCTACGCCAAGCGGTTCCACGCCTCATCGCTGCAGGCGGCGCTGCTGCTGACCGCTTTCTCGGCCGCCGGATTCGTCGCAGCTCCGCTGTGGGGACGACTTTCGGACCGTTACGGCCGCCGGCCGGTGATCCTTGTCTCGCTGGCCGGCACCGCCCTCGGCAGCCTGCTGACGGGCGCGGCGGGAGGCCTGCCGTTGCTGTACGCCGGCCGGTTGATCGACGGCGCGTCCGGGGCCAGTGTGTCGGTGGCCCAGGCGGCCGCAGCCGACCTGGCCGGAGGAGACGCCGAACGGCGCAGCCGCCTGTTCGGCCTGCTCGGCGCCGCGTTCGGCATCGGGTTCGTGGCCGGACCGGCCATCGGCGCCCTCGCCGCGCTGGCCGGCCCACGAGTGCCGTTCTTCGTCGCCGCCGGCCTGGCCGCCCTCAACACCGTCGCTGCCATCCGCCGGCTGCCCGAGACCCGGCCCTCCGACACCCGGCCCTCCGACACCCGGCCCTCCGACACCGCGCCCTCCGACACCGCGCCCTCCGACCCCGCGCCCTCCGATTTCCGGCCCTCCGACCCCGGCTCGCCCGAGGCCGGGGGCGCCGACCGGCCGGGCCGGGCCGGCGCCCGGTGGCGGGATCTGCCGCTAGCGGCCATCGGCCCTCTGCTCCTGGTCGCCTTCGCCGCCATGGTCGCCTTCAGCGGTTTCGAAGCCACGTTCTCGCTGTTCGGTCAGCGCCGGCTGAACCTGGGCATCGGATCGGCGGCGCTGGTGTTCACCCTCGTCGGGCTGGTGATCGTCGCCGTCCAGGCGACGATCGTGCGCCGGGCGGTGGTCCGGCTGGGCGAGGGTCGGACCCTGGCCTCCGGCCTCGTCCTCAACATCGCCGGCCTGGCTCTGCTCGCCACCGCCCAGTCGTGGGCCGCCGCCGCTCCCGCCCTCCTGCTCCTCACCGCCGGGCAGGGGCTGGTCCAGACGACGATGGCCGCCGCTCTGGCCGACCGGGCCGGGAGCGGGCGGCGGGGCCAGGTGCTGGGTGCCCAGCAGTCGGTGTCGGCGCTGGCCCGCATCGCCGGGCCGGCCGCCGGCGGCGCCCTGCTCGGGGCACGGGCGTCGGGGGCCGCCTACGTCTTCGGGGCGGCGGTGACGGCGGTGGCGTTGATCGCCCTCGTCTGGACCTTCCGGTACGGCCCTATCGGCGATCCCGATATTTCCATCTGAAGACGGGTATGTTACCCTGCGGTAACTAGCCGCTTTCGAGAAGGGTCGCATTGCGTCATGCCCGATTTCTCCAACTCTCTCAACGAAGACCAGGTCCAGCTGAAGAAGTGGGTCCACGACTTCGCCGAGACCGTCATCCGGCCGGCCGCCCACGACTGGGACGAGCGGGAGGAGACCCCGTGGCCGATCATCGAGGAGGCGGCCAAGATCGGCCTGTACTCGCTCGATTTCGTCGCCAACATGTTCAGCGACCCGACCGGCATCTCCACCCCCCTCGTGATGGAGGAGATGGCGTGGGGCGACGCCGGGATCGGCCTGGCCATATTCGGGACCACCCTGGGCGTGGCCGGCATTTTCGCCAACGGCACGTCGGAGCAGATCGGCGAGTGGCTGCCCCAGTGCTTCGGTACCCCCGAGAAGATCGCCCTGGCCGCCTTCTGCGTCTCCGAGCCCGATGCCGGCTCCGACGTTTCTTCGATGCGCACCAAGGCCGTCTACGACGAGGCCAAGGACGAGTGGGTCATCAACGGCACGAAGACCTGGATCACCAACGGCGGTATCGCCGACGTGCACGTGGTGGTCGCGTCGGTCGATCCGGAGCTCAAAGGACGGGGCCAGGCTTCGTTCATCGTCCCGCCCGGCACCCCGGGCCTGACGCAGGGCCAGAAGTTCAAGAAGATGGGCATCCGCGCCTCCCACACCGCCGAGGTCGTCTTCGACGACGTACGCATCCCCGGCCGGCTGGTGCTGGGCGGCAAGGAGAAGCTGGACGAGAAGCTGGCCCGGGCCCGCGAAGGAAAGGTCGGCAGCCGCAGCCAGGCGGCCATGGCCACCTTCGAGAAGACCCGGCCGGCGGTCGGCGCCCAGGCCGTCGGTATCTCCCGGGCCGCCTACGAGTACGCCCTCGAGTACGCCAAGGAGCGCAAGCAGTTCGGTCGGGCCATCATCGAGAACCAGGCCATCGCTTTCAAGCTGGCCCAGATGCGCATGAAGACCGACGCCGCCCGACTCCTCGTGTGGAACGCGTCGTGGCGGGGCTCCAGCGGCGAGGGCTTCGAGGCGGCCGAGGGTTCGCAGTCGAAGTTGTTCGCCGGCGAGACCGCGGTTCAGGTCACCGACGACGCCATTCAGATACTGGGTGGGGCCGGCTACGTCCGGGAGCACCCGGTCGAACGGTGGCACCGCGACGCCAAGATCTTCACCATCTTCGAGGGTACGAGCGAGATCCAGCACCTGGTGATCGCCCGGGCCATCTCCGGCATGCACATCAACTGATCGAGGCCGGTCCTGTCTGACCCGATGGCCGCCCCGCCGGGGCGGCCATCGTGTATTCCGGGCCTGACCCGGGGCGGCCATCGTCTATTCCGGGCCTGACCCGGGGCGGCCATCGTCTATCCCGGGCCTGACCCGGGGCGGCCCCTTCCGGCATCGCCGTAGATGATGCGGTCGCACTCGGCCCGGGTGATCGGTGAGCGGGCGAGCGGTGGGCCTCCCGGCCGGATGGCCGCCACGAGGAGGCTCAGGTGACGTCTCCAGGCGTCGGGTGACACTGCGCCGGTGGTCTCGATCACTCCTCGCAGCGACCACATGATCAGGGTCACGTCGGTTTCGGCCAGATCCCGCCGCACCAGTTCGTGCCGCTTGGCATCGGTCAGTAGGCGGTTCACGCACCGCCGCAGATGGATCTGCTTCTCGTTCCGCCCGGTCATCGACCACAGCCGGGGGAGGCAGCCCCGGTGGGCGGCCTGCACTGCGCCCGATGCCTCCAGGAACTGCTCCAGGCCGGTCCCGTCGCCGACGGCCAGGGCCGACTCGGCCACCGCCACCATGCGGTCGACGATCTCCTCGACGAGAGCCCCGATCAGCGTCTCCTTGGTCGGGAAGTGGCGATAGAGCGTGCCCATCCCGAGCCCGGCGGACCGGGCGACCTCGTCGACCCCGGCATCGAGGCCGTGGTCGGCGAACACCCGGCCGGCCGCTTCGAGCAGGCGGGCCCGGTTGCGGGCCGCATCGCGCCGGACGGTGGGGGAGTCGGTGGCCGTCATTCCGGCAGGTCGCCGAGGAGGGTGCCGCCGGCGACCATTCCCAGTTCCGGGTGAGGCAACGCGTCGGCCAACTGCCGGGCGGTCGGCGGCCGGAGCCGGCCGGGAACCAGGAACCCGGCCCCGCCGGCGGCAACGGCCGCGACCAGCAGGAGCAGGTAGCCGTGCGTGTAGCCGGCATTGGTCGGCAGTCCCCCCCCATGGGAGGTGGCGGTCACGGCGCTGGCCATGACGGCGGCGCCGATGGAGCCGCCGATCGTGCGGATGTTGGCGTTCATGCCACTGGCCACACCGGTCTCGTCCATCCGTACGCCCTCGACGATCAACGTCGTCATGGCCGAGTAGACCAGGCCGAATCCGGCGCCGAAGAGGGTCATGGCCAGTGCCAGCTCCCACAACTGAGAGCGGCTGGTCGCCAGCATGATGAACGGCACGATCGAGACCACGGCGCCGACGATCAACACCGCCCGCCCGCCGTAGCGCAGAGTCAGCCGACCGGTCGCCAGGCCGCCGAGGAACATCATGACGGTGGACGGCAGCAGGATCAGGCCGGACTGGGTCACGCTCAGCCCGAACCCGTAGCCGGCCGACTTCGGTGTCTGCAGGAACTGGGGGAGGAAGGCGAAGTTGGCGTACATGCCCACCCCGAACAGGAACGCGACCAGATTCGAGGTCCAGACCACGGGGACCCGCATCAGCCGCATGTCGATCATCGGATGGTCCGAAGCCGACTCGACCTTCACCCAGAGGGCGGCCACCACCGCCGCGGCCAGGAGCATCCCGATGGTGGTCGCCGACCCCCAGCCCCACTGCGACGCTTCGCTCAGGGGCACCAGGAGCAGGACCAGCCAGCCGGACAGCAGGGCCGCCCCCGACCATCTGACCCGACTACCGGTCCGGGGGGCCGAGTCGGGGACGACGAAGAAAGCGGCCACCGCGGCGACGACCAGGCAGATCAACGGAATCCAGAACAGCCACCGGAACGAGGCGGCCGACACGATCGGTCCGGCCAGCACCAGGCCGGCACCCGAACCGGCCGACACGATGGCGGCCGTCGTTCCCACCGCCCCCGGGACCTTGGCCTTGGGGAACTCGTCGCGCACGATGCCGAAGGCCAGTGGCATGAGACCGCCACCGATGCCCTGTACGGCCCGTCCGATCAGCATCACGAGCAACGTCTGCGACAGCGCCGAGATGGCACAGCCGGCAGCCAGGCCGACCAGCGTGATCACCAACAAGCGCTTCTTGCCCCACAGGTCACCCAGGCGGCCGACGATAGGGGTGAAGATCGAGGCCGACAGCAGGTACATAGTCAACACCCAGGCGGCGTTGGACTGCGACGTGTGCAGCGCCGACTGGATCGTCGGCAGCACCGGGATCACCAGCGACTGCAGCAGGGCGTATGCCGTCACCCCGACCACCAGCACGGCATAGGTCAACCGGTAGTCCTGTCTGGCCTCGACGCTGCTGTCCATTCACCTTCTCCTGATCCGCCTGGGGGGCAAGAAGATGATAGCCGCCAAAGCGGAGCGGAGACTCCGCTCCGCTTTGGATGACGGTCGAGCGATCGGCGCCCGCCTGGGGGACGCCAGAACACTAGGTCCGCCGGACAGCCGGACAGCCGGACAGCCGGACAGCCGGAGAGCCGGACAGCCGGACAGCCGGTCAGCCAGGCACCCGGGCACCCAGGCACCCAGGCAGCAGGTCCGCCAGGCAGCCGGTCCGACAGGCAGCCGGGCGGCTAGGGCTGGCGACCGGAGTAGGCGATGAGCCGGTCGAGGATCGGCGCGTCGTCGGCCACCGTCACCGCATCGGCGAAGGGGATCTCGTCGCTGCGCCCGGTCGCCGGCATCTGCGGCACCAGGGCGGCGTAGGCGGCCTCGAGGACCGGGTGCGGCCAATCGGCCTCCTGGAGCGTGGCCTGGGCCAGGTCCCACGTGTGGACGATGACCTCGCTCACGTATACGGCCAGGGCATCGTGGCCGGACATCGTCGTCCACGGCAGTTCGATGCTCGCCGTCAGGCGCTCGTCGGTCCACGCGTCCTGGCACTGGTGGGCGGCGGTCAACCATTCGTCGGTCCACCGGCCGTCATCCACCTGGTCGGTCACCGAGAACGGGCTCTCCCCCCGGCCCATGGCCGCCACCCGCCGGAGCACCATCACCAGATGGTTCATCAAGCCACGCACATCGAAGTCGGCGCAGGGGGTGGGATCGGCGAGCTGGTCGGGGCGGACCCCGGCGATCACCCGGACGCTGACGGATACGGCCAGGGCGAACTCCCGGCGGATGTCGGTAGGGGCAGGAGCGGTGTTGGTCATGGATGCAGATTGACCCCCTAAACCGGTCAACCTCTGACCGGTATCTCTGGAAATATCTGCGTATGCGCGCCGACCGCCTGGTGGCCATCCTCATGCTCCTGCAGACACGCGGCCAGGTCACGGCGGCCGAGGTGGCCGACGAGCTCGAGATCTCCGAGCGGACGGCCCGGCGCGATCTCGACGCCCTGGGCCAGGCCGGCCTGCCCATCTACTCGACCCAGGGCCGCAACGGCGGCTGGCGGCTGCTCGGGAGTGGCCGGACCGATCTGTCGGGGTTGACCGCGGCCGAGGCCCGGGCCCTGTTCCTCATGGCCGGCCCGTCGGCCGGGGCCACACCCGAGCTCAAGGCGGCGCTGCGCAAGCTGGTGCGGGCTCTGCCCGAGCCGTTCCGCCCCGGTGCGGAGGCGGCCGCCACCTCGGTCGTCATCGACCGGACCGGGTGGGACCGCCGTCCCTTCCCGAACGACCGGCCACCGCCGACCCACCTGAACGCCGTCCAGGAAGCCGTGGTGGAGGGCGGCCAGGTCCGGCTCGGGTATGTCGACCGGACGGGGGCGGCGACGGAGCGGGTGGTCGAGCCGCTCGGCCTGGCCGCCAAGGGATCCACCTGGTACATGGTCGGTGACACTCCGGCCGGGCTGCGCACCTTCCGGGTGGACCGGGTCACCTCCGTCGAGCTCACCGGGCAGCCGGCCACCCGGCCCGAGGGGTTCGATCTGGACGCGGCGTGGCAGATGATCAGCGAACGGGTGGGCGAGATGCGCTCGCCGGTCCGGGCCGTGGCGGCCGCCGATCGCGACGTGTTGCCCTTGTGCCGCTGGCTGCTGGGCACCCGGTTGGCCATCGGACCGCCCCGGGAGGACGGACGGGTCGACGTCGAATTGCGGGGTATGAGTGTCCCGAGCCTGGCCGGCGAGATCGCCGGCCTGGGCGGTCGTGTCGAGGTGTTCGAACCGGTCGAGGTGCGCGACCAGCTGGCCCTGGTGGGCCGGGAGCTGGCTGCTCTCTACCCGGGCGGTGGCCAGCTCGCGAAATAGACCCGGGCCGACCATCGGCGGCGGGCTAGCCGGGCGACTCGGGGGCCGGCTGGCGGCCGCCGACGATCACCTGGCTGACCATGGCCGGCGGGAACAAACCGTGGTCCACCACGCCCGGCGTCGCCGCCAGGTAGGCCGCCAACCCGGCCGGGTCGTCGAAGGGGTCCATCCAGTCGGCGATGATGCCGCCGTCCGGGCTCGGGGGTGCCCCCGGCCTCAGCCGGGCCGATCCCAGCCGGCGCAGCGTGGACTCCAGCCCGAACGCCATCAACTCCAACGGGATCGGCGGCCGAACCGCCTCGACGACCTTTTCGGGCGAGACGATGACGATGAACCGGTCGGCCGCCCCGGCGACGATCTTCTCCCGGGTGTGGGCGGCGCCCCCGCCCTTGACCAGCCAGCTGCCGCCGTCGACCTGGTCGGCGCCGTCGATGGCGACGTCCAGCCGGTCCAACCGGCTGAACGGCTCCACCGGCAGCCCCAGCGCGGCGGCGTCCTCCTCGGTCCGCACCGACGTCGAGACGCAGCGGATCTGCAGGTTCCGGGCGGCCAGCGCCGGCAGCAGGTAGGCCACGGTGGAGCCGGTGCCGAGTCCGACCGTCATCCCGTCCTCGATCAGTTGCGCGGCTTCGACCGCCGCCCGCCGCTTGCCTTCCTCCGCGGTCAAAGGTCAGGCCAGTTTCGTGTGCGGCACCGTCGCAACAGTGCCGCGTTCCTGTATCTCCCGAACCGCCGGGACCGGGTTCGGATCGCTGAACAGGATGCCGTCGCCGTAGTCGGCGCCGCGGCCGGTGGCGTCGGTGACCCACCACGAGGCCTCCAGGGCGATGCCGTTGGGGTCGGTGAAGTAGACCGAGCGGATGAAGCCGTGATCGACCACGTCGGTGATCTCGCAGCCGGCTTCCTTGAGCCGGGACCGGAGGGACAGCAGCGCCTCCTCGTCGGGCAGGTTGAAGGAGATGTGGTCGAACTGGATGGCCCGGCGGTCGGGTACGCCGGCCGGCTTGGCGAACGGCTCGAGCGGGAAGTCCCGGTACTCGAAGAAGGCGATCGTGTTCTCCGGCCCGATCTCGAAGAAGTAGTGCCGGAAGGCCTCATTGCCGAGGTGGGCCACCAGTCGGGCGCCGAGCACCCCGTGGTAGAAGCGCACCGTTGCGTCCATGTCGGTGGTGATGAGGGCGAGGTGGTTGATCCCCCGCCAGTGCGGCTGATCTTCGGCCATGGTCATCATCCTAGGGTCATCCAGGTTTTGCCGGTCCCGACCGTGTGGCAGGGTGGGGGACATGACCATCGCAGTGGGCGACAAGATTCCCGACGTCAAGGTGCAGGTTCCGGGGGCCAGCGGGCCCGAAGCGGCCCAGACCGCCGACCTGCTCGGCTCCGGCACCGTGGTGCTGTTCGGCCTCCCCGGCGCCTTCACGCCGACGTGCAGTGACCATCATCTTCCCGGGTTCGTGATCCGGGCCGAGGATCTGAAGGAGAAGGGGGTCGACCGCATCTACTGCGTGTCGGTCAACGACGCCTTTGTCATGGCCGCATGGGGCAAGGCCAATGAGGTGGAGGGCAAGGTCGGCCTGATCGCCGACGGCTCGGCGACGTTCACGAAGGAGCTGGGCCTCGATGTCGACCTGACCGGCGGCGGCCTGGGCGTGCGGTCGAAGCGCTACGCAGCCGTGATCAAGGACGGGGTCCTCTCCCACCTGGCCGTCGAGGAGACCCTGGGTCTCGACGTCAGCAGCGCTGACGCCGTCCTGAAGGCGCTCTGACCGCAGGCCCCGGCCTGACTCGTTGCTCTCGCCCCCGGGTCAGTCCCGGGGCGTGAGCAGATAGGTCGACGAGGCTCTGGCCACCAGCCGGCCCTGTTCGTCGACGATGTCGGCCTCGACGAAGGTCACCCTTTGACCGCCTCCTATGACGCGGGCGGTGCAGGTGAGAGGCTCGCCTATCGGTGCGCCCCGTAGGAAGCTGATCTTCAGCTCGGTGTTGGCGGTGTAGGCCTTGCGGCCCTGGAGGTTGGTGATCGTCGCCGACGCCATCGCCGTGTCGGCGAAGGCGGTCACGAAACCACCCTGCATGACCCCGATGGGGTTGGCGAACTGCTCGGCCGGCGTCATCTTCCAGACGGTCACGCCCGGCTGCGACTTGTCGACACATGTCATGCCCAGTGTCAGGTCACAGTTCGGTGGGACGCGCGGTCGCGGCCGGTCGCTCATGACGAGGTTCCTGCGTCGCTCTCCCGCGGCAGGCCCCGCAGGCCGGCCCACACCAGGTCGGCCAGCCGGGTGGCCAGCACGTCGGCCTCGCCCGGGTCGAGGGTGTCGTTGTCGCGCCCGGCGACCCACCGGCGACCGGCCACCTCGCCCAGGCCGACGATGGCGTAGCCCAGCAGGCTGCGGTGCTCGTCGTCTATATCGGCGTCGATGAAATGGGCGATCACCATGGCGATGCCCTCCTCCAGGCGACGCACCGAATCGGCGAACTCGTCGGCCAGCCGGGCGCCGCTGCCGAACAGCAATTGGAAGGCGCTGGTCCGCTTGCAGACGAAATCGAAGTAGGCACGGAAGCCGCCCAGCACCCGCTGATAGGGGTGGGTCTCGGCCGCCGCCCGGGCGGCCACGTCGTCGAGAAGCTCCCGGCCCTCCGTATCGAGCAGCTCGAGGAACAACTCCTGCTTCGAATGGAAATGTTGGTACAGAACCGGCTTGGTCACCCCGGCGGCGTCGGCGATCTCCTCCATCGACGTGTCGTGGTAGCCGCCGGCCGCGAACCGCTCGAGGGCCACTTCCAGGAGCTGGCTGCGGCGGGCGGCGGCCGGCATCCGCTGCCGCAGCTCGCCGAAGCGGGGTCCTTCCATCCGTCCATCCTTACAGCCCGGCGCCGGGACCGGCGAGATCGCCCCGATCCGTCCGTTTCGCGCGCCGTCAATGAGTGTTGGGACCGAGTTATGTACCCCGAATTTAGGGAAGAGATACCTCGTTCGCAGTTTGCGGATATGCGGACTTCTTCGCGTCGATGCAAAAAGCAGGAACCCGGGCTCGTGATACCGAAAACATCTACGTGAGGCCGCCCAACCAGTCACCGGCCAAGGTGACCAGCCGACCCCCCGAGCCCCTTCGGCCCATCCCGGCCCAGCGGGCGGGTACCAGCCTGCTCGCGGCCAAGGTCCGGCGTCGCCGGCACCGCCTGGTGCCGCCCGCCGGCCGCTAGGCGTTTCAGGCCCTACCGAGTCAGGAGCCGGCCGCTCCGGGCAGGCGCCATTCGGCCTCGCCGATCAGCCGGGCGAGGCGTCGGGGTAGCCCGGCGAGGTCGAGGTGACGGCGTACCATCTGCCGGTTGTTCTCGATCAATTCCAAATCTGGATGGGATAGCCATTTGGCCATTTCATCCGGTTTTGCCGCGTCGAACCAGCGGAATCCGAGCGCTCGTAACTCGGCGGCGACCGGGTAGGCGCCGACTGCCACCGGCCGCTCAAAGATGGCCGCCTCTATCGGTGGGTTACCGAAACCCTCCCAATCGGACGGAAAGACGACGGCGTCGCAGCCGGCATAGGCGTGCTCCACGCCGTGTCCGCCGGCCATCGGCGCCACCGGACCACGAAATACCGGAATGCCGGCACCGCGGATGAGACGATCGAGTTCGGCGTCGAACCCCTCCTCGGTCGGACCCAGCAGCCAGTAGGCGGCACCGAGAGCGCGGGCGTGGGCCAGGCCGAGGTCGACCCGTTTGCGGGCGATGGCCCGGGTCGGCTGAAGCACGACGAGGGTGTCGTCGTCGACACCGAGCGACTGCCGGGTGGCGGACCGGTCACCCGCCGGCGCATCGAGGTGGAAGCAGTTCCTGATCACAGTGGCGGATATGCCCCGATCGCCCAGTTCGTCGGCCGACCGCTGGTTGATGGTGACGTGCACCCAGGCCGGGTCGTCGGGGGGAGGGGGCTCGGAGGCGAACCGGGCCCTCTGCCAGGGCAGGTCGTGATGGCGCATGACGGCCGGCCGGCCCCGCAGTTCGGCGGCGACCGCGTCGCGGGCCGCCGGGTTCAGGGGAAGCGAGCACAGGTTCTCGACCACCACCAGGTCGACCCCGTCCAGGGCCTGTCGTAGGGCGGGGGTGTCGACGGCGCCGGCCGGGCGGCCGGTGAGCCACTCACCGGTGCCCAACCCGGCCACCGTCACGTCAACCGGGCCCTCGCCGGCGACGGTCCGCACCTGATAGCCCAGCTGCTCCAGCGCCCAGGTCCATTTGGCCGCCTCGATCGATACCCCGTCGGCCCCACCGAGCCGGAAAGAGAGGGATGCGGCGATGGTCACAGAGGGGCGGTGACGTTCCGGCCCGGTCGGCGGCGACCCTCGGGCGGGGCCGGGTCAGGTGTCTCCATCCCGGCGAACACGGCGACGGCGGCACCCAGCGCAGCGACGATGTCACCAGGGGAGAACGTGACGTGAACCGGCCGGACGTCGATGGTGTCGGCCAGGAAGGTCAGGTGGTCCCGGCTACTGAGGCCGTGGTGCTGGCCGGCCAGCCGGGCGGTCGGCGGCTGGTCGCGGACCGGCATGCCGCCGTCCACCACGACCACCAGCAGGTTGGCGGCCAGGCCGGCGGCGATCAGCACGAGGCCGGTGCGCCGGGCGTTGAGAGCGGCGAAGACGACCAGGGTGGCGTACCCGACATCCATGAGAAGGCGCCCGGGCGGCCCATCGACCAGATGCTGGCCGCCGAACTCGAGGGCCACGCCGACGGCGATCAGGCCGGGCAACCGCCATCGTTGCGGTGTGGTTGGTGGGCGGCGGCCGGTGGCCAGGCCGGCGAGCACGCCGGCGACCACGGCGACCAGGGCGAGCAGCATCGCCCACCGACGGTACCGGTCCCCGGCCCGGCCCCCGGGTCATGGTCGGGTTCCGGTGGCTCCAGGCGTCGTGGCTCCCTCGTATGGCGGTGGGAGGGGCCTCCTAGGTACCGTTTAGACGGTCGTCATGGACCAAGTGATCCGTTTCCGTTCGGCGGTGGCACTAGCCGGCCGCTTCCCCCTACTCGCCGGTGTCGATCTTGACGTGGACCGGGGCGACGTGGTGCTTCTGCGCGGGGCCAATGGGGCGGGCAAGACCAGCCTGCTGCGGGCCTGCTGCGGTCTGCTCCGGGTGGTGGGCGGCCAGGCGTCGGTGCTCGGTCACGATCTGACCCGGGACCAGCGGGCGGTGCGCCGCCAGGTCGGCCTGCTCGGCCACCACACTGCTCTGTACGACGAGATGACGGCGGCCGACAACCTGCGGTTCGCGCTGCGGGCCGCCCGGGTCGACACCTCGTCCGCCGGGCCGGCGATGGAGACGCTCGGCCTCACCGGCCGGTTGGCGACGACGGCCCTCGGATCGTTGTCGGCCGGGCAGCGGCGCCGGGTCGCCCTGGCCGTGCTGGTGGCCCGCGACCCGGAACTGTGGTTGCTCGACGAGCCCCACGCCGGACTGGACGCCGAGCACCGCGACCTGCTCGACGGGCTCATCGTCGGCGCCGCCGGGCGGGGCCGGACCATCGTCATGGCGTCCCACGAAGCGGACCGGGCGGTGCCGCTGGCCGGCTCGGTGGTCACGATGGCGGGTGGGACGGTCAGTTCCGTGGTCACCGGCCAGGACCGGCTCCGGGAGGTGGCGACCGGTGTGGCGTGACGCGGCCGTGGTCGGGGGCAAGGACATCCGGATCGAGATCCAGAGCCGGGTGGCCACCATGCAGGTAGCTCCTTATGCGGTGCTGGTGCTGTTGCTGTTCGGCTTCGCCTTCGATCAGAACCACACACTGCTCACGCAGGCCGCCCCCGGATTGTTCTGGGTGGCTGTCCTGCTGTGCACCCTGCTCGCCGTCCAGCGCAGCTATGCCATCGAGGCGGCCGACGGCGCCCGGGACGGCCTCCGCCTGTCAGGGCTGGACCCGGCCGGCATCTTCCTCGGCAAGGCGGCGGCCGTCACCGCCCAGCTGCTCGCCCTGGAGGTGATCCTGGGAGTGGGCATCGTCGTCCTGTTCGGTACGTCACTGCACGATCCCGTCCTCCTCCTGGCCAGCGCCGGGGCCGCGACCATCGGGCTGGCCGCATCGGGCACCGTGTACGGGATGATCGCATCTGGGCTGCGGGTGCGTGAGACGCTCCTGCCCCTCCTCATCCTCCCGGTGGTCGCTCCGGTCCTGCTGGCCGCCACCCAGTGCTGGATGGTGGCCCTCGGAACCTCGCAGACCGACGGCTGGAAATGGATGTCGCTCCTCGGCGCGTTCGGGGCGATCTACGTAGCGCTCGGAATTTTGACATTCTCGACCCTCGTGGAGGAGACCTGATGGCGGCGACCGCTCCGCCGGCGCAGACCGTCGCCGCCCCTCCGGGTCCGGCGTCGTGTGGGACCGGGGACCTGACCACCAGGGTGCTCGGCCTGATCGCCGCCGTCACCGGAGCGTTGACCGCCTACCTGGGTCTGGTGTTCACGCCCCGTGACGCCGTCCAAGGACAGCTGGTCCGCCTCATCTACGTCCACCCGGCGGCGGCCACGACCTGTTACGTCGGGTTCGGCCTGTGCGCGGTGGCCAGCGTCGCCTACCTGTGGCCCCGCACCCGGCACCGGCGGTGGGACCGCCTGGCGGCCGCCTCGGGAGAAGTGGGCGTGCTCTTCTGCATCGTCACCCTCATCACCGGTTCGATATGGGGTCGGGCGTCGTGGGGCGTGTGGTGGACGTGGGACGCCCGCCTGACGCTCACCGCGCTGCTCTGCGCAGTGTTCATCGGGTACCTCGCCGTCCGGCGGACGACCGGGGACCCCGACGTCCGGGCCAAGCGATCCGCCGTGTTCGCTCTCCTGTGCATCCCCATCGTCCCCATCGATCACGAGGCGACGACGTGGTGGACGACCCTCCACCAGGGCAACACGTTGTTTCGCTCCAACCCGTCGATCCATGGCAGCCAACTGGTCACCATGCTGCTCTCGTTCGTGGCGTTCGGTTTCGGGTTCGCCTGGCTGATGGTCCACCGCTACCGCGTCGAGGTGCTCGAGGACCGCTACGACCAGGAAGGCTTCGCCGTGGCCATCGCCGAACGCCGGGCCGAGGGGTCCGGGTGAACTACGTAGCCGCCGGATGGTCGGCCGCCATCGTCCTGATCGGCCTGTACGGCTGGCGAACGATCCGTCGGGGCCGGGTCCTGGCCCGCAACCTGCCGCCGAAGGACGAGACGTGGCGCTGACCTCGCCGGAGCTCGATCAGCAGGGGGTGCCGCCGGCGCCGCCGGTGCTGCATCGGCGCGCCCTGTTGGGCTCCCGCCGGCGCCAGGTGCTGGCCGCCGTCGTGATCGCCGGCGCCATCGCGTTCCTCCTGGTCCAGGGCCTCGGGAATGCGACCGAGTACTACAAGACGGTGCCCCAGGCCGTGGCCGCCCGCCCTCATCTGGGAACCTCGCAGTTCCGCATCATGGGCACGGTGGACAACAACGTGCACCAGATCGGGCACCTGACCGAGTTCTCCATCACCTACGAGGATGTGACCGCCCAGGTCGTCGACAGCCACGAGCCGCCGCAGCTGTTCAAGGCCGGGATCCCGGTGGTCCTCGAGGGCCACTGGTCCGGCACCACCTTCGACAGCGACCTGGTCATGGTCAAGCACTCGTCGGACTACACGCCGCCGACCGACCCCGACGCCAAGCCGAGCCCGACCGCATCGTGAACGCGGCTCTCGGCGAGAGCGCCGAACTTCTCGCCTTCGGCGCGGCCATCATCGGCCTGATCAGCCTGGCGCTGGGCCTGACCCGCCGGCGGCCGAGCCTGGTCCGGGCCGGTCACACCTACGTCTGGGTGATCCTGGCCGGCGCCGTGCTGGCCACCGTCGCCATGCAGCACGCCCTGCTGACCAACGACTTCCGCCTCCAGTACGTCGTCGACAACGACAGCACCCAGACGCCCATCCTGTTCCGCATCACCGCCATGTGGTCGAACCTGGCCGGGTCCATCCTGCTCTGGGGCCTGGTGCTGGCCGGTTGGACGACTGCGGTGGCGGTGCGATTCCGCAAACGCCGGGACGACCCCCTGATCGGGTGGGCCATCGCCGTCTGCTACGCCGTCGCCGCCTTCTTCTTCGGGCTCATGCTGACCGCCTCGAACCCGTTCACCGCCACCAAGGGTCCGATTCCGACCCAGGGCGCCGGGGTCGATCCCCTCCTGCAGAACCACATCCTGGTGGCGTTCCACCCGCCCATCCTCTACACCGGTCTGGTCGGCTTCACCGTGCCGTTCGCGTTCGCCTGCGCCAGCCTGATCACCGGGCGGCTGGGCGAGGGCTGGCTGCTCGAGACCCGGCGGTGGACCCTGTTCTCCTGGGCCTTCCTGACCGTCGGCGTGATCCTCGGCGCGTGGTGGAGCTACGAGGTACTGAGCTGGGGCGGCTACTGGGCCTGGGATCCGGTCGAGAACGCCGCCTTCCTACCCTGGCTCACGGGCACCGCCTACCTGCACTCGGTGATGGTCCAGGAGCGGCGCGGGATGCTGCGGGTCTGGAACCTGGCTCTCCTGCTCTCGACGTTCAGCCTGACCATCCTGGCCACGTTCCTGACCCGGTCCGGCGTGCTCAACTCGGTGCACTCCTTCGACAACACCGGCATCGGGCCCGCCCTGCTGTCGTTCTTCGGGGTGATCGTGGCCGGCTGCATCGGCCTGCTGGCCTGGCGGGGGGACCAGCTGCGCTCGCCCGGCTCGATCGCCTCCCCGCTGTCGCGGGAGGCCGCCTTCCTCGTCAACAACCTCCTGTTCGGCGCGTTCACCCTCATCGTCCTACTGGGGACGGTGTTCCCGCTGATCGTGCAGGCGGTGAACGGCAGCCAGATCACTGTGGGGGCCCCTTACTTCGACCGGATGACGATGCCGGTGGTGGTGTGCCTGTTGTTCCTCATGGCGGTGGCCCCGGTGCTGCCCTGGCGGCAGACGACACCGGGACTGCTCCGCACCCGCCTCTACTGGCCGGCGGCCGCCGCGGTCGTGACGCTGGTCGCCTGCGTCATCGCCGGGCTGCGGGGGCTGAACCCGCTGCTGGCGTTCGGTCTGGGCGCGTTCGCCGGCGCCAGCGCCCTGCGGCAGCTGGTCCTCGAGGTTCGCCGCCGTGGGTGGACCGGGTTCTCCGGCCCGAGCGGCGGTGGGATGATCGTCCACCTGGGCGTGGTCGTCATCGCGGTCGCATTCGCGGCCAGCCACTCCTTTGCCCACCGTCAGACCCTCCAGATCAACCAGGGCCAGACGGTCGCCTTCGACGGCCACCACTTCACCTACCTCGGCATCCAGAACGTGTCGTACTCGACCCACATCTCCGAGAAGGCGCTCGTGCGGATCGACGGCGGGCAGGCCTACGCCCCGGCGCTCAGCTCCTACTACGGGACGGGAGGGTCGGGCGAAACGGTCCCCACCCCCTCGGTGAAGAGCAGCCTGCGCGACGACATCTACCTGACCTTCGACTCGCAGCCGGCCAAGCCGGGCGGCTCGGTGAGCATCGGGGTGATCATCGAACCGCTGGTCAACTGGATTTGGCTCGGGGGCGGGGTGATCGCCTTCGGGACGTTCCTGTCGGCCTGGCCGGATCGGCGCCGGCGGCGCCCGGTCGAGCGGCCGGCCGGCGAGGATACGGCCGAGACGGTGCCGGCTGAGGTGGTCGGCGCCTCGTGACGGCGACCACCGGTTCGCCGGGGATCGCCACCCGGAGGCCCAGAACCATCCTGTACACGTGCATCGGGGCGGCGGTCGTGATCGCCGTGTTCGTCGCTGTCCTGGCCTCGGCCAAACCGTCGTCGGACAACACGACCAGCCCGCTGATCGGCAAGGCGGCGCCGGCCATCACCGGCCCGTCCCTGTCCGGGCAGGGCGCCTACTCGTTGGCCCAGTTCAGCGGGAAATGGGTCCTGGTCAACTTCGCCGCCAGCTGGTGCGTCCCGTGCCGCCAGGAAACCCCCCAGCTGCTCACGTTCAACGCCCAGCACCACGCCGCCGGCAACGCCACCGTTCTGGCCGTCGCCTTCGATCCGTCCGACCAGGCCAACCTGGAACGGTTCCTGAAGCAGACCGACGCCACCTGGCCGACGGTGAGCGATCCGGCCGCTGAAGTGGCCTACGGGGTCACCCAGATTCCCCAGTCGTTCCTGGTCGACCCCTCCGGCACGGTGGTCGCCAAGTACTTCGGTGAGGTGTCCGCCGCCCAGATCAACGACTTCATCGCGAAGGCGACGGCGACCGGGTGAGCACCGCCCGCAAGTGGGCGCCCTGGCTCCTGCTGGCGGTGATCGCCGCCGTCGGTCTCACCTTCGGGCTGAACCGCCATTCGTCGCCGCCCACCCTCCAGGCGCAGGTCATGCACATCGCCGGCCAGGTCCGCTGCCCGGTGTGCAACGGCGAGACGGCGGCCCAGTCGCAGGTCTCGCAGTCGGTCGAGATCCGGGCCATCATCCAGGCCGACCTGCAAAAAGGCGAGAGCTCCAACCAGATCCTGAACAGCCTGGTGGCCTCCTACGGCCCGGGCATCCTGGAGTCGCCATCGGCCAAGGGGATCGGGTTCTTCGTCTGGGCCGTTCCGGTCGCCGGGTTCCTGGTCGCCGCCGGTGCGATGGCGTGGATGTTCCGGCGGTGGCGGCGGGCCCCCGACGCGCCCGTCGGGTCCGACGGCACTTCGGGGGAGGAGCCGGTGGTGGCGGCGCCGGCCGGTCAGGCGGCTGGCGACCGGGCGGTTGAGCCCGGCCGGTCCTCAGAAGGAGCGGTGGCGACCGGCGAGGCGGCCGGTACCGTCGGGGCCGGCGTGGTCGCCGGGGTCCGCCCAACCGGCGTGGTCGCCGGCACGCGCCCGACCAGGCGCCACCTCCCGGGAGGCCGGGGGGCCAAGATCGCCTTGACGTGTGCCGGCGTCGTCATGATCGCGGGCGGGGCATCGTGGGCGGTGGCCGGATCGGCCGGCGCCCGGTTGCCGGGGGAGGAGATCACCGGCCAGGCGCTCGGCGCCGAACAGATCGAGGCCGACCTGAATACAGCCAACGCCGACACGCAGAAGAACGACGCGGCCGGGGCGATCGAGGAGTTCCAGAAGGTGCTGGCCGCACAGCCCAACCAGCTCGAGGCTTTGACCGGAGAAGGATGGCTACTGGTGCAGACCGGTCAACCCGCTCTCGTCCAGAACGGGTTGTCAATGCTGCAGAAGGCGGAGGCGACCGATGTCACCTATGCCCCGGCCCACGTCTACCGGGGGATCGGCCTGGTGGCCGAGGGCGACTACGGGGACAGCATCCCGGAGCTCCAGTGGTATCTGGATCACAAACCCGACGCCACCCTGGTGCCCAGCGTGAAGCGGGAGTTGGCGCAGGCCGAGGCGCAGGTGGCGGCGGCCAAGAAGGCTTCGGGTTAGGACCTGTTATTGGCGGCCGGCTCCGCTCGGGTGCCGGTGTCCACTGTGCAGAATCGGTACACGTGGGGCGACGGCGGCGACGGCGTGTACGGGTTTGGTACGTGGGCGTGCATTCCCGGTACACGCCGGCTGGCGGATTGACGGCGTGTACCGGAACGGCCCGCTGGTGTGCACTTCCGGTACAAACCAGAACGGTCGCGTGACGATCGTGTACCAGATCGGCACGCGTGCCACCGGGCCACCGGGCCACCGGGCCACCGGGCCACCCGGGCCACGAATCCGATCGCCCGACGCCGACCCGCCCCGCCCGACCCGCCCCGCCCGAAGCCGCTCCGCCCGACGCCGCCCCTAACGCAGCCGCCTCAGCCCCTCCACCACCGCCGGGAACGCCGCAATGGCCAGGTCCACCTCGGCGTCGGTCGTCGACCAGCCCACCGACAATCGCAGCGACCGCTCGCCGTCCACGCCCATCGCTTCCAGAACAGGTGACGGTTCCAGCGATTCGGACGAGCAGGAGCTCCCCGAGTGGGCGGCCACGCCGGCCCGGTCCAACCCGATGAGCACCGGCTCGGCCTCGATCCCTTCGATCCCGACGCACACCAGGTTGGGCAGCCCCGACGCGGTCCCGTAGTCGATCACGCCGGGCACGGCCAGCAGGCCGGCCCGCAGCCGGTCGGTCCGGGCCCGGGCGACCGACGCCTCCGCCGCCAGACAGGTGGTCAACTCGGCCGCCGCCGCCCCGAACCCCACCGCCGCGGCCACGTTCTCCAGGCCGCCCCGCCGGGCCCGTTCCTGGGCGCCACCGACGATGAACGGCGGGATCCGCAGGCCCCGCCGCACGAGCAGGGCACCGGCGCCGGCCGGGCCGCCCAGCTTGTGGGCCGACACCGAGAGCAGGTCGGCCCCCAGCCGGTCGAAGTCGATGGGCAGGTGGCCGGCGCCGGCCGCCGCGTCGATGTGCAGGACGACGCCCCGTTCCCGGCACATACCGGCGATCTCGGCCACCGGCTGGATGGTCCCCACCTCGTGGTTGGCCAACTGGCACTGCACCATCCCCGCCCCGGCATCGATGGCCGCGGCGACGGCCGACACCGATATCCGGCCGGTGCCATCGACTCCTAGCGCCAATACACCCGGAGCCCACTGCTCGCACGCCTCCCGCACCGCGCTGTGCTCGACGGCGGCCAGCGCGACCGGCCCCGGGCGGGCCCGCAGGGCGCCGAAGGTGGCCGAATTGACGGCCTCGGTGGCGCCCGAGGTGAAGATCACCTGCCGGGAGCGGGTGCCGAACAGCCCGGCCACAGCGTCCCGGGCGTCCTCCAGTGCGAAGCGGGCCATCCGCCCCTCGGTGTGCACCCGCCCCGGGTCGGCTGCGCCCAGCCACTGGAGCATGGCGTCACGGGCCGCCGGGCGCAGCGGCGACGTGGAGGCGTGGTCCAGGTAGGCCCGCACGACCGTCGGCGCTCAGACGATGCTGATGCACGCGTCGTCGCCGAGCGCCCGCGACGACTCGGTGGCGACCACGGCGTCGCCGCCGTACAGGCCCGACAGCATGCCCCGGACCATGCCCCGGTCGACGGCGCAGATGACCGGATGCTGGCGGGCCGTGTCGAAGAACGGGCAGGCGTCCTTGATCAGCGCCAACGATCCTCCCCGGGCCTCGGCGTGGGCCTCGAAGCCGTGGGCGGTCAGGGCGTCGGCGATGGCGTGCAGGGCCACCCGGAACGACCGGTGGCCCTCACCGGGTGACATCTGATCGGCCAGCCGGAGGCCGTACTCCTCACCGACCGCCTCGGCCATCGACTCCGCTTCGTCGCGGGGCAGGCGGGACAGGGCCTCGCCCAGCAGCATGATCAACAGGTCGTCGCCTTTCCGCGGCGCCGGCAACCCGGTTTCCTGGGCCGTGGAGCGGTACCGCTTGGACGGCCGGCCGGCGCCGCCGCCGAGCGTCCGTTGCACGAACACCTCCAGGTACCCGCCGGAGGTCAGCTTGTCCAGGTGGTGGCGGGCCACGTTCGAGTGCAGCGCGAACCGCTCGGCCACCTCGGCTGCGGTCACCCCGCCGACCCGTTCGCGCACGAACAGGTATATCTGCCGGCGGGTCGGATCCCCGAAGGCGGACGTGACCGCGGCGACGGTGGCCGAGAACGAAGCGTCGTCCATGACCGCCGGGTGGTCTCCAGAAAGGCCCACCGGGCTATTCTAACTACGTGGGTAGTGGAAATCTCCGCTGATGTCTCTCAGCGAACAACAGTTGATCGAGGCGCTCCGACCGGTTACCGACCCGGAGCTGAACGTGAGCATCGTCGAGTTGGGCATGGTCAAAGGAGTGACCGCTCGCCGCGGTCGCGTCTCCGCCACCATCGCCCTAACGGTGGCCGGGTGCCCGATGCGCGATGAGGTCACCCGACGGGTGCGATCCGCCCTGCTCGAGGTGCGCGGGGTCAAGGGTGTGGACGTCGAGTTGACCGTCATGACCCCCCAGGAGCTCGAAGCCGTCCGGGCCCGGGTACAGGGCCGGTCGGCCGACCCGCAGGCCTGGCAGCAGGGTCAGGCGGGCGGAGGGGGGCACAGCCACGGCCACAGCCACGGAGGCGGTCGTCAGCCGCTCGGCCACGAAGAGGGCCGGCCCAACCCGTTCGGCCCTCAGAGCCGGACGCGGGTGATCGGCATCAGCAGCGGCAAGGGCGGCGTCGGCAAGTCGTCGGTCACCGTCAACCTGGCCGTCTCGCTGGCCGCCGCCGGCCACGACGTGGCCATCCTGGACGCCGACGTGTACGGGTTCTCCGTGCCCGGGATGCTCGGGGTGCGCCAGGACCCGATCGTCGATGACCTGAAGATGCTGCCGCCCGCCGCCCACGGCGTGCGCTGCATCTCGATGGGGTTCTTCCTGGAGGACGAGCAGCCGGTTGTCTGGCGCGGCCCCATGCTGCACAAGGCTCTCGAGCAGTTCCTCGTCGATGTCGCCTGGGGTGACCCCGAGTTCCTCCTGGTCGACATGCCGCCCGGGACCGGCGATGTCGCCCTCTCGATGGCCCAGTACCTGCCGACCTCGGAGATGTACGTGGTGACCACCCCGCAACCGGCCGCCCGCAAGGTGGCCCAGCGCAGCGCCTACATGGCCAAGAAGCTCAACATGCCGATGCGCGGCGTGATCGAGAACATGAGCTGGTGGACGATGCCCGACGGCTCCCGGCAGACGCCGTTCGGTGAAGGGGGCGGGTCCCAGCTGGCGGGCGAGCTCGAAGTACCGCTTCTGGGCCAGATCCCGATGGATCCAGCGTTGCGGGAGGGTGGCGACACCGGCCAGCCGATCGTGACGTCAGCCCCCGATTCCGAGGTCGGCCGGGCCTTCTCCGATCTGGCCGGCGCCATCGTCAAGCGGGGCAAGGCCCGGGTCTTCCGGTCCGAACTGACCGTCCGCTAGACCCGACATCCAAATCCGCCGGCGACGGCGTAGAAATGGTGTCGTGGCCAGTGACCCGCCGGATCGCCGAGGGCCCGATCGGGGCACCCCGGTCGGCCGGCGCGTCGTTCTCGGCCTGCTCGGCCTCGGTGCGGTCGGCGTCGTCACCGGCTCGACCATCCAGAACGGCCTGGACGACGTGCTGGCGCCGGTCCAGCGGGTCGACCCGACCGGGCTCAGCGATCTGCTGCCCGGCGACTACTTCCGGATCTACACGGTCACCGACGGGTACCCGGTGGAGAGCGACGCCCAGTACCGGCTGGCCGTCGACGGCCTGGTCGACCACCCGATGACGCTGACCCTGCCGGAGCTACAGGCCCGTCCGGCCACCACGTTGGTGCGGGACTTCCAGTGCGTGACCGGGTGGCGGGTGCGGGGGGTGCGTTGGCAAGGGGTTCTCCTCTCGGATCTGCTCGAGGAGGCCGGCCTGCAGACCGGCGGTACGGCGCTGCGCCTCGAGTCGTTCGACGGCGCCTACACCGAGAGCTTGACGCTGGCCGAGGCCCGGCGCAGCGACGTGATCGTGGCCTACTCGATGGACAACGGCCCGCTCTCGGTCGAACACGGTGGGCCGGTGCGGCTCTACGTGGCCCCGATGTACGGCTACAAGTCGATCAAGTGGCTGTCGCGGATCCAGGTCGTCGACAAGGTCATCCCCGGATACTGGGAGACCGAGGGGAACTACTCGATCGAGGCGTGGGTGGGGAGCAGCAATGGTCGCAACGACCCGCCCGTCACCTGATCGCCGGACGACCGGCTGGCTGGCCCGCTTCGACCGCGTCGAGCGGGCTGTGCACTGGGTCAACGCCGCCCTGTTCGGTGTGCTGATACTCACCGGATCGGTCCTCTACCTGCAGCCACTCGACCAGCTGGTGGGGCGGCGGGCCCTGGTGGAGAACATCCACGTGTGGTGCGGGGTGGCCCTCCCGGTGCCCGTCCTCCTGGCCCTGGCCGGACCCTGGGGGCGCCGGCTGCGGCTGGATGTGCGCCGGTTCAACCGCTTCAGCCGGGAGGACCGGGTCTGGATCCGCACCGCCTTTCGCGAACGGGAGGAGCGCGTCGCCACCCTTGCCCAGCTGGAGATGGGCAAGTTCAACGCCGGTCAGAAGCTGAACGCGGCGTGGACAGCCGGTGTGGGCCTGGTCATGCTCGGGACGGGCGCCATCATGCGCTGGTACCACCCATGGCCGCTCGCGTGGCGCACCGGGTCCACCTTCGTGCACGACTGGCTGGCCGCGGCCATCGGTCTGGTGGTGATCGGCCACATCGGCATGGCCGTCCGGGACCCGGCCGCCCTGCGGGCCATCTTCACCGGTCGTATCCGCCGCTCGTGGGCCGAGAAGCACGCCCCGGCCTGGTTGGCCGGCGACGACGGCCCGGCGGCCGAAGAGGCGTAGTCCGGCGGGCGGTCGCCTGGCCGGGCGGTCGCCTGGCCGGGCGGTCCAACTTTGTTAACTCTCGCGTTCTTTGTATGAAGGCGAGCCGTCAAGGCCGATTTCCGTACAACGTTGCCAATTTTTACCAAAGAATGAGGTCAAAGGTCGGGGCCCATCCTTTCCTACCCCCCGCGCCGGCCTCGCCCCGAGGCGGCCTCGCCGTGCGCCGTGCGCCGGGCGCCGGGCGCCGCTTCGCCCGCCGGCCATCCCGGCCTTGGTCTCCCCTCAGCCCACGTCCTGGCCGCGAGGCAGGCGATCGGGGTCCCAGCCGAGCAGGTTGATCGCCGTCGTGCACGCGAATCGGTCGGTCATACCGTCGACGTAGGCGACAGCACCGAGGAGCGGGTCGTCGGCCCGGCGGTAGACCGCCGGCAGATCGTCGGGGTGATCGGTCAGGTGCTCGACCAGGGCCCGGAGCAGGTCGATGACCGTCTGGCCCTGGGCGACGGAGTCGGGACGCAGGTAGATGCGCTCGTGGTTGAACGCCCGCAGGGCGGCCAGAGCGTCGCCCATGCGGTCCGACAGGCCGACCAGGCCGGTGTCGGCCACAGTGGCCACGATGTCGGTGATGAACGCATGCAGCTGGGCCGACCGGGTCAGGCCGCAATGGGACCGGACCAGCTCGGGCAGGTCACCGGGCGCGACCAGGCCGGACGCGATCGCATCCTCGAGGTCGTGGGCGCAGTAGGCCACCCGGTCGGCCAATCCGACGACCTGGCCCTCGGGCGTCGCCGGCGCCGGTCGCGACCAGGAGTGGTTGCGGATCCCGTCCAGAGTCTCGCGGCACAGGTTGAGCGGTGCCGCGGTGACGTCGGCGCCCCAGACGGCGTGATCGAAATCGGGGACGAACACCGAGAAGGCGTCCTCCGACGCGTGGCCGCCCGGGCCGTGACCGCAGTCGTGACCGAGGGCAATGGCTTCGGTCAGGCCGACGTTCAGCCGGCAGGCCCGGGCGATGGCGGTCGCCACCTGGGCCACCTCGAGGGCATGGGTCAGGCGGGTCCGCTGGTGGTCGGCCGGGAAGATGAACACCTGGGTCTTGCCGGCCAGCCGGCGGAAGGCGCTCGAGTGCAGGATGCGGTCCCGGTCCTGCTCGAAGCAGGTGCGCAGCCCGTCCGGCTCCTCCGCCCGCAGGCGCCGCCCGGGGACGGGCGCCGAGCGGGTCGCCTGGACGGCCAGCTCCACCTCCTCGCGTTCCTCCCGGGCGGCCCGGTCGAACGGAGCCCCGGGCTCCAGGCGGATGCCCTCGTCACCGGCGTGGGCCTGGCGCACGCCGATCCCATCGGGGCGGTGCCCGACCATCGTCGCCGCCCATCGGGCCGCCCGTTCCCCACCGCTTCCAGAGGCAGCCGCCACCGGTCCAAGTTATCCCCCTACGATGGAATGGTCCTTTCGACAGATCTAGGAGTGCCCGACGTGGACGTAAGAATCGGTGTGGTGCAGTCGCCCAAGGAGCTGGAGCTGGAGCTGCCCGACGGCACCGACGCCGCCGAGATCGCCGCCCAGGTCGAGAAGGCGGTGGGTTCCGAATCGGGCGTGCTCTGGTTGACCGACCGCAAGGGTCGCCGGGTGGGCATCCCGTCCGCCCGCATCGCCTACGTCGAGCTGGGGACGGCGAGCGAGGACCGTAGGGTCGGCTTCGGTTCGGCGGTCCGGAGCTGACACTGCTGCGTGGCTGATCTCCTCGACCGCAAGCTGATCTTCGTGACCGGCAAGGGCGGCGTCGGTAAAACCACGATCGCCGCCGCCCTGGCCTGGCTGGCGGCCGACCGGGGGAAGAAGACGCTCGTCTGCGAGATCGACGCCAAGGGTGACCTGGCGTCGTTCTACGAGACCGGGCCGACCCGCTTCGAGGAGCGGGAGGTGGCGCCGCGGCTGTGGGCCATGTCCATGGATACCGAGGCGTCGTTGAAGCAGTACCTGTCGCTGCAGCTGAAGATCCCGCTGGTGGCCCGCGTAGGCCCACTGGCCAAGATGTTCGACTTCGTGGCCTCCGCTGCGCCCGGCGTCCGCGAGATCGTCACCGTCGGCAAACTGTGCTGGGAGGTCAAGGAGCGCCACTACGACCTGATCGTCGTGGATGCCTCGGCCAGCGGCCATATCGTGGGCCAGCTGGCCGCCCCGCAGGCCATCAACGAACTGGTCCAGGTCGGCCTGGTCCGCCAACAGACGGGCTGGATGCTCGACATCCTGGGCGACCCGCGCACCACGGGGCTGGTGGTTGTGGCCACGCCGGCCGAGATGCCGGTGAGCGAGACCCTGGAGCTGACCGACCGCGTCGCCAAGGAGACCAACGTCGATCTGGCCGCCGTCGTGGTCAATCGGGTGCTGCCCGAGCTTTTCGGTCGGGGTGAGGAGGAGGTGTTCGAGCGGCTGGCCGGAGACGACGGGACCGGCAGCCGGGAGCTGCTCGAGGCAGAGGTCGGCGGCGCTCTGAGCCCGCTGCTCGAAGCGGCCCGCCTGACCGTGACCATGCGCCGGTCCCGCACTGAGCATCTCGAGCGGCTCCGGGAGGCCATCGACCCCGAGATCCCGATGCTGTACATGCCGTACCTGTTCTTCCGGGCCCACGGGTTGCGGGCCACCCACCAGATCGCCGACGCCCTGTCCGCCGAGCTGGGTTACTGATGGCGCCGAACCCGAAGAGCGAGGCCCGGGCCCAGAGCCTCGAGCAGCTGTTCTCCTCGAAGGAGATCGTCATCGCCTGCGGTTCGGGCGGGGTGGGCAAGACGACCACCGCAGCAGCTGCGGCGGCCATGGCCGCCGTCCGCCAGCGGGGCAAGGTCCTCGTCGTCACCGTCGACCCGGCCCGCCGGCTGGCCAACGCCCTCGGCCTGGAAGGGTTCGGCAACGAGGAGAAGCGGGTCGACAACGACGCCTTCAAGGCGGCCGGGGTGAAGCCCCGTGGCGAGTTGTGGGCGGCCATGCTCGACACCAAGCAGTCATGGGACGACCTGGTGCACCGTCACGCGCCGGACAAGGACACCGAGCGCCGCATCCTGTCGAACCCGCTCTACCAGAACATCTCCGGCAAGTTCGTCCAGAGCCACGACTACATCGCCATGGAGCGTCTCTACGAGATCCACTCCAGCGGCAACTACGACCTGATCGTGGTGGATACGCCGCCGACCCGCAACGCCATGGACTTCATCGAGGCGCCCCGGCGGATGGCCGAGTTCTTCTCCTCGAAGCTCCTCCGGCTGCTGATCGCCCCGTACCGCAGCCGCATGGTCAATATGGCTTCGAAGCCCTTCTACCAGGTGGCCGACCGGGTGCTCGGTTCGCAGTTCCTCGAGGACATCGCCGAGTTCTTCATCCTGTTCCAGACCATGTACGGCGGCTTCGTCGAGCGGGCCAACGCAGTGGAACGGACGCTGCGCGACCAGCGCACCACCTTCGTCGTGGTGAGCACGCTGGAGGCCGCTCCGGTCCGGGAGGCCGAGTTCTTCATCCAGGTCCTGACGGCCAAACGGTTTCACCTGGGCGCGCTGGTGCTCAACAAGGTGCTGCCCGACTACCTGCTCGACGACGAGGCCGGGGAACTGGCCGCCCGCATCTGCGACGAGGCCGGGGATCTGGCCCGCCTGGACGGGCTGGCCGGCTCGCTGGCCACCGATGACGAGCAGCTGCAGCGGGTCCTGAATGAGATCGCCAGCAACTACCGCAACTTCGCCACCGTGGCCCGCCGCGAGGCCGGCCTCCGGCGGGAACTGCAGATCCGGCCCGATGTCGTGGCCACCGTCCCGGAGTTCGAGGGCGACATCCACGACGTGGCCGGGCTCCTGCAGCTCGGCCAGCGGATCTGGTCGTAGACCATGGCCACGCTCGCCGATCTGGTCGAGGACCACACCGACCTGCCCACGCCGGTCGTCACCCATCTGCAGCGGCTGGTCGCCGGGTGGGGCGTGCTCTCCGACCTGTGCTTCGCCGACCTGCTGCTGTTCGTGCCGGTGAGGGAGTCGTCCGAGCAGTTCGTGGTCGTCGGCCAGGTCCGGCCCACGACGTCGCAGACGCTGCACATCGACGACCTGGTCGGCCATGTCATCGACACCGACGAACGCCAGATCGTCGCCCGGGCCTGGAACCTGGGCAGTGTGGTCGAGGACGAGATCAGGGTGGCCCGCCGCAGCGAACGGGCCCGCCTGGTCTGCATCCCGGTGCGCTGGCAGGGCGAGCTGGTCGCCATCATGACCCGGGAGTCGGCCCTGGCCGTCGGCCGCCGCCCGGGTGTGCTCGAGCGGGTGTACGTCGAGGTCTTCGACCGACTGGCGCGGATGATCTCGCGGGGCGAGTACCCGTTTCCGGTGGACGAGGCCCATATCGCCGAAACCCCCAGGGTCGGTGACGGTGTCCTGGTACTCGATGCCAGCGCCCGCGTCGACTACGCCTCACCGAACGCCGTCAACGCGCTCCACCGAGTCGGCCTCTACGCCGGGATCGACGGCCTGCGCCTGGACGAGGCCGGCCTGGAGCAGACCGCGGTCAGCCTGGCCTTCCAGACCCGCCTGCCGCAGGTGGAGGAGGTCGGTGACGGCGACACGTCGGTCATCATCCGGTGCGTACCGCTCCTCGACCAGGGTGTGGTCACCGGGGCGCTGGTGCTGTTGCGCGACGTCAGCGACCTGCGCCGGCGGGACCGGCTGCTCATGTCCAAGGACGCCGCCATCCGGGAGGTCCACCACCGGGTCAAGAACAACCTGCAGACCATCTCGTCCCTGTTGCGCATCCAGTCCCGCCGGATGGCCCAGGGCGAGGCCCGCCACGCCCTGGAGGAGTCCGAGCGCCGGGTCCGGTCGATCGCCGTGGTCCACGAGATCCTGTCGCGCGACACGACCGACGAGGTCGACTTCAACGACATCCTGCCGTCGCTCGTGCGCATGGCCGAGGACATGGGAAGCACCGACGCCCCGGTACGCATCCGCTACCAGGGTGAGGCCGGCCGGTTGCAGGCGGCGGTGGCCACCCCGCTGGCGGTCGTCTTGAACGAGTTGCTGCAGAATGCCGCGGAGCACGCCCGCCCCGACGACGAGGACCGGCCCGACGACGGGTCGGACCGTTCGCTCCAGGTGTCGGTCGAGCTCAGCCGGCTCGACGACGAGCTCAGGGTCATCGTGCGCGACGACGGCGTCGGGCTGCCCTCGGGGTTCTCCATCGCCGCCACCAGCACGCTCGGGCTGTCAATCGTCCGTGATCTGGTCCGGACCCAGCTGGGCGGCACCATCGCCATGCACACCGCCACCCGCGACGGGCACGTGGAGGGCACCGTGGTCGACCTGGTCATACCGGTCGACCACGAGACCGACGATCTGGCCAAGATCGGTTCCTGAGCCGCCTCCGGGTCGGTTCCGGGCGCGGGGACGCCCGGCCGATGGCCGGGCGTCTCGACAAACTGGTTCGGGGGGAAAAAGGGGGAGTGGCTAAGAGGCTCGCCGTTGGGCGGCCAACCACGCCTTGCGCAGCTTGCGGCGCTCCTCCTCGGAGGTGCCGCCCCAGATGCCCGACTCCTGGTTGGTCACCAGTGCGAACTCCAGGCACGAGCGCTGGGCCTCACACTGGAAGCAGACGGCCTTGGCCGATTCGATCTGCTCCACTGCCGGGCCAGTACTGCCGATAGGAAAGAAAAGATCAGGATCCGTGCTCCGGCACGCCGCTTGGTCACGCCAGTCGTCGACGTCCCACTCGATGCTGCGGCTCCAGGTGAGGGCCACTCGGTACTACCTTTCGGGGGAGATTGTGAAAACAATCACGTATGGTGTAACGCCGATTTGTGCGTTCACCGCTGTGTCCTCAGATTAAATCTACGGACGCCCAATTTCAAGGCTCAGAAAGCTGAATTTTCAACCGCCCGTAATGCCGTGGTCATATACGCGGCACTACTGAGCCGTACCCTGCCGAACCGGCCCGGTAAACCGGTCCCGAGTCATCGGCGACGGGCCGGCGTCACCAGGCGCAGGGAGTCCGGATCCCACCGGAAGGACAACTCCTTGGTCGCCCCGAGCGGCTCGCCGTCCATCTGGTACGGCACCTCGTCGTAGGCGGTGACCGTGGCGCTGACCACCCCGGGCACGATGGTGGCCTTGCGGTGATGGGGGGGCGGCCCGGAAGCCGGCGTCCGCAACGTGCGGGCGGCCAGGCCCAGGATGGTCGGGGCCCCGAGCGACCGGACGACCACGGCCGTCAGCGGAGTGATCAGGTCGGTCCCGGGGGCCAGGTTGAACGGACGGTCGCCCACGAAGGTGTACGGGCTGCTGTTCATGATGATGGCGAAATAGCCGTCTTCCACCTCGACCCGATCGCCGTCCTCGGTCTGCAGGACCACGCTGAAGTGCGGGTGCCGGCGGTCGTAACCGAACGCCCATGTGCGCAGGGCGCAATAGGCGAAGAAGGCGTGGCCGAGGTACCGCTTGAGAGACGACCTCCTTTCCACCTGATCGACCACGGCGGCGTCGAAACCGATACCGACGTGGAACAGGAAATGACGGCCGTTGACGTTGCCCATGCCCACCTGGCGGATGCCACCCAGTCCGTTGCCGAGGGCGGCCAGGAGCTCGCCGGTCGCCTCGATGGGGTCGTTGGTCATGCCGATGGTGCGGGCGAACACGTTGGTCGATCCGCCGGGCAGGACGCCGAGGGCGGTCTCGGTGCCGGCCAGTCCGTTGGCCGCCTCGTTGAAGGTGCCGTCGCCGCCCAGAACGATCACCGCGTCGGTGCCCTTGGCTGCCGCGCCCTGGGCCAGCCGGGTGGCGTGGCCGGGTCTCGACGTCTCGGCGACCGACACGTCGTGGTCCGCAGCCAGCGACTTCTGGATCACCACCCGGGCCCGGGCCGTCACCGACGACGCCGAGGCGTTGACGATGAGCAGGAGCCTCAAGTGTCTTCGGCGGAAGGGGCGCGGGCCGAGGATCGCATCTGGGCCACGCTGCGGGTGAGCAGGCGCGACACCTGCATCTGCGAGATGCCCAGCCGGCGGGCGATCTCCGACTGGGTGAGTCCCTCGAAGAACCGCAGGTGGACGATCTGGCGCTGACGCATCGGCAGACCTTCGAGCATGGGGGCGAGCAGGGCTCTCTGCTCGGCCCGGGCCAGCTCCTCGTCCTCGCCGCCCAGGCTCTCGCCGACCGAGTCGCCTTCTCCTTCGGACCGGGGGGCGTCGAGGGAGGCGAACCGGTAGGCCTGCCCGGCTTCCAACGCCTCGAGCACCTCCTCCTCCGACGCTTCGACCTCGCTGGCCAGTTCGGCGATGGTGGGGGAGCGGCCCAGCTCCTGCCCCAGCGGGTCGACCACCCGGCTGAGCGACAGGTACAGCTCCTGCATCCGCCGGGGCGCCCGCACCGCCCAGCCCTTGTCCCGCAGGTACCGCTTCAGCTCGCCGACGATGGTCGTGGTGGCGTAGGTGGAGAACTCGATTCCGAGTGACGGGTCGAAGCGTTCCACCGCCTTCAGCAGACCGAGGGCGGCGACCTGGGTCAGGTCCTCCAGGGGCTGGCCCCGGTTGGCGAAGCGGCGGGCCAGATAGGCGGCCAGCCCCATGTGGGCGGCTACCAGCTGATCGCGGAGAGTGACGTCGCGGGTTTCGGCGTACTCGACGAACGTCGCCTTCAGGGACTCCCGGTCAGCGGCCACTGAGATCAGTCGCCACTGGTCGCACCTTCGTTGTGACGGCGCTTGACCAGACGAAATCGGGGCCCCTCTGAGCCCGAAGTCAGGTCATGCTCGTCGACCAGCGCACTGAGTATCACCCGCGACAGGTCGGTGAGACCGATCGGGATGATGTCCTCCAAGAAACGTCCCTGACCCGATACCTGCAGGCTCCCGGGTTCGATCGAATAGACCAGCTCCACCGTCCCGTGACGACCGGTCGGGCCGGTGAGACCGAAGCACAGTTCGTCGATGGCCAGCCGGAGATCCTCGATCTCGTCGTAGCTGAAACCCAGCCGGCCGGCCAGACCGGCAGCTGTCACCCGGGCCAGGCGGAGGAACTCCGGACGGGCGGGGACCACCAAGCGAACTTCATCGGCATCCGTCACGATCGTCGGACCGTACCACCGACGGCCGGCCCCAAGTGGCGCTGGAGCCGGGAGTTCTAGAAAGATGACGTCCATGAATGTTGTTGTCTGCGTCAAGCAGATACCCGACCCGGCCGGCGTGATGAAGCTGGATCCGGGCACTCACAACCTGGTGCGGGAAGGCAAACTCATCCTCGACGACTCCGATACCTACGGCGTCGAGATGGGCCTTCAGCTGGCCGAGCAGGCCGGTGGTGGCGAGGTCACACTGGTTTCGATGGCCCCCAACTCGGAGACGAGCGGGCTGCGCCAGGCGTTGGCCATGGGTGCGGTCAAGGCCATCCTGGTGAGCGACCCGTCGCTGGCCGGCAGCGATGCGCTGGGCACGGCGAAGGTGCTGGCCGCCGCCATCAAGCGGGCTGAGCCCGATCTGGTGCTCACCGCCACCGAGTCGACCGACGGCTACACCGGGACCATCCCGGTGCAGATCGCCGAACTGCTCGGGATGCCGTCGGTCACCTTCTCGAAGAAGGTCACCGTCGCCGGCGACAAGCTCACCGTCGAGCGCCAGACCGAGGAGGGCTATGACGAGGTCGAGGTCCCCCTCCCCGCCGTCATCAGCGTGACCGCCGGTGTGGTCGAGCCCCGTTACCCGTCCTTCAAGGGCATCATGGCGGCCAAGGGCAAGCCGGTGGACGAGCTCACCGTCGCCGACCTGGGCCTCGATGCCGGCAGCGTGGGCGCGGCCGGCGCCGGCCAGGAAGTCACCGCCGTCACCCCGGCCGAAGCCCGTAAGGCGGGCGAGATCGTCGTCGACGAGGGCGAGGGCTTCCAGCAGGTGGTCGCCTACCTCGAGCGGATCAAGGTCATCTAGGAGATCTCATGGCACTGAACACGATTTGGGTTGTAGTCGACCGCACCGGCGACAAGGTCGCCTCGGTGGCTTTCGAGCTCCTCACCAAGGCCCGCCAGCTGGCCGGCTCGGTCGAGGCCATCACCTGGGGCGATGCTTCCGGCATCGCCGACCAGATCGGCGCCTACGGCGCCTCCGCCCTGCACACCACGGGCGACCTGGGTGGCGCCCTGCCCGGACCGGCGGTCGCCGGCGCCATCGCCGCCCAGATTTCCGGCGGCCGCGCACCTGATGCCATCTTCCTGGCGCAGAGCTACAACGGCCGTGACATCGCCGGCCGCCTGTCCGCCCGTATCGACAAGCCGGCGCTTACCAACATCGTCGGCCTGGCCGAGGGCGACGGAGGGCTGGTCTCCGAACACGCCATCTTCGGTGGCACCGAGATCCTGAACGCCAAGTTCAACGGTTCCGGCCCCGGAATCTACGTCATCCGGGCCAAGTCGTTCGGGCCCGAGGAGTCGGGCGGCGGCGCCGCATCGGTGGACACCTGGGACGTGCCCGACCTGGGCGCCGTCGGCGGGGCCAAGATCGTCTCCTCGCACGTCGAGGAGACCTCCGGGCCCAAGCTCGACGAGGCCGCCGTCGTGGTCTCCGGTGGCCGGGGCCTGGGCGATGCCGACAGCTACAAGCTGATCGAGGATCTGGCCAAGCTGCTGAAGGGCGCCCCCGGCGCCTCCCGGGCCATCGTCGACGCCGGTTGGGTGCCCTACTCGCACCAGGTCGGCCAGACGGGCAAGACGGTGAAGCCGACCGTCTACATCGCTTGTGGCATCTCCGGTGCCACTCAGCACATGGTCGGCATGAAGAGCGCCAAGAACATCATCGCCATCAACAAGGACCAGGAGGCGCCGATCTTCTCGATCGCCGACCTGGGCATCGTCGGCGATGTCAAGAAGGTCCTGCCGGCGCTGATCGAGGCGCTGCAGAAGCGGGGTTAGGCCCCGCTACACCAGGGGCCACGGGAACGGGTGATCCGTCCGGGGCTCCGGTAGTCGTTGCTCCCTGAGGAGGTGCTGGGCCCGCTTGTGCAGGGCCCGGCCCTCCTCCGGGTCGAGCAGGTGGGCCACCGAATCGGGTAACCCGGATTCGACCAGCCGGCGGATGTCGTCCTCGTCATCGGGCTCCAACGGGTCGCCGGCGAAGTCCCAGATGACGGTCCGCAGTTTGGGTTGGGTGTGGAAGCACAGGCCATGGTCTATGCCCCAGATGCGGCCGTCGGCGTCGACTAGGCAGTGACCGCCCTTGCGGTCGGCGTTGTTGGCGATCACGTCGAAGGTGGCCATCCGCTTGAGGATCCGGTGGTGGGCCTCGTCCTCCAACAGGGTGAAATAGTGCTGCTCGAAGTCGGCGTTGACGAACAGCTGCAGGGAGCCGCCCCCGAGCGGCCCGTCGTCGAGCTCGACCGTCGGCGGCACGAAGCCCCAGCCCAGCGCCTCCGACAGCTCGTAGGCGGCCACCTCCCGCCGGTAGAGGCGGTCGGGGAAGTCCCAGAGGGGCCGCTCGCCGCGACCCGGCTTGTAGATCGCCGGGACCTGGGCACCTTCATAGGTGACGGTGACCAGGAAGGTGTTGTTGCTGCTCCACGGCATCCGGCCCTCGATCTCGATGGCGCCGGCGAGGAGCAGCCCGGTCAGTGCGGCTTGTGGCCGTTCGTCCGTGGGCAAGAGTGGCCTTCGGGGTCCATGGGCCGGCCGCACAGAGCGCAGATCGGCCGGCCGGCGCCGATGAGATCGACGCCGATGTTGACGATGACAGCCGCCGTGGCCCGGGTGATGCCGATACGGGCGACGGCGCGATCGGACTCATCGTCGTCGTCCTCGTCGTCCTCGTCGGTCAGCTCCTCGGCCAGGATCACGATGCGATCGATAACGCTGTCGTAGGACAATTGCAGGCTGCCCACCGGCCATTCGGCCAGGACCGGCTCGACCAGGTCGGCGGCGACCACGACGTCCTTGTCCGCCGGGCTGGGCAGGTCGGCCAGGATCTCGGCCAGGAACTGGGCGATGGCCGCCACCTGCTGCTTCTCCAGCTTCAGCGTGAGCAGCTGCTCGTCCTGGCGGGCCTGCATGTAGAACGTCCGCTGGCCCGGCTCGCCGACGGCGCCGACCGTCGCCCACTCGGCTTCGGGCAGCTCGAACGACCGGCTCACCGGCGCCCCGTCCGGGGTCTGACTGATTCGCTCATGACGGCACCAGATCCTTCAGACCCGACGTGGAGTTGACGGCCAGAACGGTGGGTCCAACCGGGCCGTAGGAGATGGCGGTCACCGAGCAGGGCGAGATGACGATCCGTTGGAACAGGTCGAGATGCGAGCCGAGGGCATCGTTGACCGCCGCCTTGATCGGATCGGCATGAGAGACGGCCACTATCGCCTCGCCCGGGTGCTTCCTCGTCAGCTCGGCCACGGCGGTCACGATGCGGGCCTGCATGGCGGTGAACGACTCGCCGCCCGGGAAGCGGAAGCCGCTCGGGTAGCGCTGAACGGTGTTCCATTCGGGCTTCTTCATGAGGACCTTCAGCTCCGCCCCGGTCCAGTCGCCGAAGTCGCATTCCAGGAGACCCCTGTCGGTCTGCACCTTGAGGCCGAGGGCCCTGGCGATCGGCGCCGCCGTCTCCCGGGTCCGCTCGAGCGGGGAGGCGTACACGGCGGCGATACGCGCCTTGCCGTCCTTGCTGGTCGGGGCCAGCGCCGACCACTCGGCCAGGCGGGCGGCGACCGTTTCGGCCTGGGCCTTCCCGCTGTCGGCCAGGTGCAGGCCGCTGGCCCGGCCGGGCAGCACCTTCCCGGTCGTGGGCGTGGTGCCGTGGCGAACGAGCAGCACCAGGGTCGAGGGACGAACCGCCGGCCTGCGCCTCGTGGGTTGGTCAGAGGTGGGCATGGCTCCGGATCAACCTAGTGTCTGACGGATGGACACCGGCCAGGCGATCGACGCACTGGCCGCCGACATAGAGAGCTGCCGGGCTTGCCCGCGCCTGGTCGCCTGGCGCGAGCGGGTGGCGACCGAGAGGAGGGCGGCCTTCAAGGATCAGGAGTACTGGGGCCGCCCGGTGGCCGGCTTCGGCGACCGCCGGGCCCCGATCATGGTCGTGGGGCTGGCGCCGGCCGCTCACGGCGCCAACCGCACCGGCCGCATCTTCACCGGTGACCGCTCAGGGGACTGGTTGTTCTCGTCCATGCACCGCGTCGGCCTGGCCAACCAGCCCGTATCGGTGGGCCGCGACGACGGGCTGACGCTGTCGGGCGTGTTCGTCACCGCCGCTGTCCGCTGTGCCCCGCCGGCCAACAAGCCCAATCCCGACGAGCGGGACCGCTGCCGGCCCTACCTGGAGCAGGAATTGGCACTGGTCGGGCCGGTGCGGGTCGTGGTGGTGCTCGGCCAGTTCGCCTACGACGTGGTCGGGCGACTGCTCGGTATCCGCCCCCGGCCCCGTTTCGGCCACGGCGTGGAGGTGGCCGCGCCGGAGGGACGGACCGTCGTCTGCTCCTTCCACCCCAGTCAGCAGAACACCTTCACCGGCAGGCTGACCGAAACAATGACCGACGACGTGTTCGTCCGGGCCGCCGAGCTGGCCGGGCTCAGGTAGCCGTGCCCGAGATCATCGAGGTCGAGCTGTACCGGAAGTTGGCCGAGATGGCCGCCCGGCACCGACCCATCGCATCGGTCCGGGCCCCCGACGCGTGGTACCTCAAGCGGGGGGTCACGGCGGCCGAGCTCGAGTCGACGGTGCCCGGGCAGTCCATCGTCGCCGCCCGGCGCCGGGGCAAGCTGCTTCTGCTCGACCTCTCCTACGGAGAGCCGGTGCTGGGCCTGCGTTTCGGCATGAGCGGGCGGTTGCTCGTCGACGGGCGGGCCGGCATCGACCGCCTCTGGTACAGCAGCTCCGACGTCTACGACCGCTTCGCCGTGCTGTTCGCCGACGGCGGCTCCATGGTGATGAGCGACCCCCGCCGGTTGGGCGGGGTGGATATAGACCCGGACCTGGCCCGGCTGGGACCGGACGCGTTGGCCGTCACCCGGCCGGAGTTGAAGGCTGCGCTGGCCGGCTCGACCGCCCCGCTCAAGGCCCGGCTGCTCGACCAGTCCCGTATCGCCGGCGTCGGCAATTTGATCGCCGATGAGGTCCTCTGGCGGGCCGGCCTGTCGCCTCTGCAGGAGGCCGGTTCGCTCGGTCCGGCCGCCCTCCGGCGGTTGCACGACTCGCTCACCGGCGGGTTGGCCGAGATGGTGGAACGGGGCGGCTCGCACACCGGCGACCTGATGGCCCACCGGCGCCCCGGCGGCCGCTGCCCGCGCGACGGCACCGAACTCGTGCACGCGACCGTCGGGGGGCGATCGTCGTGGTGGTGCCCCCGTCACCAGAAACTCCGCGCCGCGACCGCGTCGGTCCCGGCCGCCGGCCTCCGGGCACGGTCCGGTTCGCTCCCAACGGTTGGCGAACGACCGTCGCCTCCGCGATAGTCGATCCGTGCTCCTGCGAGATGTGACGCTGCGCGACGGCCTGCAGGACGAGGCGCCGATCAGCACCCAGGCCAAACTGGGCCTGTACGAGGCCCTGGTCGCCGCTGGTATCCGCGATCTGGAGCTGACCTCGTTCGTACGCCCTGACCGGGTACCGGCCATGGCCGACGCCGAGCAGATGGTCGGCGCCACGGCCGGCGGGGCGGATGCGGTCACCCGCTGGGGTCTGGTCCTGAACGCCCGGGGTGCGCAACGGGCGTTGGCCGCCGGGATGCGTCATCTCCAGGGCGTCATCTCGGTGTCTGAGGCCCACCAGCGGGAGAACGCCGGTCAGTCGGTCGCCGACGGCCTGGCTGGTTTGGGCCGGATCGTGCAACTGGCGGCCGAGCACCAAGCCACCGTGGAGGTGACCCTGGCCACGTCCTTCGGATGCCCGTTCGCCGGCCCGGTCAGTCCCGATGCCGTCGCCGCGGTGGCCGAGAAGGCGGTGGCCGCCGGCGTGCGGGCCATCGGCGTGGCCGACACCATCGGCACTGCGGTGCCGACGGAGGTGGCGCCGGTTGTCGAGCGGGTTGCTGCGTTGGGGGTGCCGGTGGGCATCCACCTGCATGACACCCGGGGCCTGGCCATCGCCAACGCCCTGCGTGCCATCGAGGCCGGCGCCGTCCGGGTGGACGGCAGCGTCGGCGGCCTGGGCGGCTGCCCCTTCGCACCGGGAGCCAGCGGCAACCTGGCCCTCGAGGATCTGGCCCACGCCCTGCAGGAGATGGGGGTGCCGACCGGTCTCGACCTGGACCGCCTGATCGACGCCGGGCGGTTGGCCTGCTCGCTCACCGGTCGCCGGGTCGAGAGCCATGTCGGCGTGGCCGGGCCCCGGTTCCGCCCACCGTCCAGCTAGCGCCGACCGGGCCACCAAAACTCCCTTTGATCGACATCAATATTGTACACGAAACGTTTCCAGTGTAACGATTTGCCCAGAAATACCGGGGACGGTTGCCTGACTCGTGCGCAAGTTGTATACATTCTGTCATGCCTCGTTTGAAGGAGATCGGGCGCGCCGAAGCTGAGGCGCCCATCGTGCTGGCCATGTACAAGCGCCTGTTCGGCGACCGTGACCCAGTCGCCCAGCCGGGCACCGCCACCGGCACGCCGGGTGACTGGTGGACCGTCTTCGCCAACTCGCCCGAGGTGATGGAGCACGCCTGTCGTGGCTTCGCCCTCTACGCCAGTCCCAACCGGAAGCTGGCCCCGGCCCTGCGGGAGCTCGGCCAGACCCGCGCCGGTTGGCTGGTCGGGAGCCAGTTCGTGTTCTCGCAGCACTGCAAGTCGTGCCGGGCCCTGAAGTTCCCCGAGGACAAGATCGAGGCCATCAAGGCGTGGAGCGTCTCCGACCTGTTCACACCGGTCGAGCGGGCCCTGCTCGCCTACACCGACGGCCTGGTCCAGGGTTTCGGGCGGGTCGACGACGCCGTGTTCAAGGCGATGCAGGAGCACCTGTCCGACGAGGAGATCCTCGAGTTCACCTACATCACGATGATGTACACCATGCACGCCGTGATCTCGGTGGCGTTGCGCCTGGAGTACGACAACCGGACCGATCCCATCGTCGAGATCGCTGCGCCGGAGGATTACCAGCCGGAGAACCTCGGGCGCCAGATCGGCTACGACACGGAGGAAACGCAGAGTTGAGTCAGGCTGGGCCGCTAGATGGCCTGCGCGTGCTGGAGATGGGCAGTTTCATCGCCGGGCCGTTCGCCGGCCAGCTGCTCGGCGATTACGGCGCCGACGTCATCAAGATCGAGTCGCCAGGAGACGGCGACCCGATGCGCCGGTGGGGGGTGACCCGCGGGGGCGACAGCCTGTGGTGGCCCACCATCGGCCGCAACAAGCGATCGGTCGCCCTCGACCTCCGCCACGACGGCGCCCGCTGTGTGGCCCGGCGGCTGGCGGCCCACTGCGATGTCGTGTTGGAGAACTTCCGCCCGGGCACGTTGGAACGGTGGGGCCTGGGCTATGCCGAACTGTCGGCCGACAACCCCAAGCTGGTGATGGCCCACATAAGCGGGTTCGGTCAGACCGGACCGCTCGCCGGTCAGGCCGGCTTCGGGAGCGTCGGCGAAGCCATGGGCGGGATACGCCACACGACGGGCAGCCCTGACCGGCCGCCGGCCCGGGCCGGTATCAGCCTGGGTGACGCGCTGGCGTCGGTGTTCGGCGTGATGGGCACGCTGGCCGCCGTATTGCAGGCCCGGGCAAGCGGGCGCGGTCAGGAGGTCGACGTCGCCATATACGAGGCGGTGGCCGCCCTCATGGAATCGACCATGGCCGACTTCGAGTTGGGCGGTGTCACCCGCAGCCGTTCCGGCAGCGTCCTGCCCGGGGTCGCCCCGTCGAACGTCTACCCGACGGCCGACGGCGCCGAGGTGGTCGTGGCGGCCAACGCCGACAGCGTGTTCGTACGGCTGTGCCAGGCCATGGGACGCCCCCATCTGGCCGACGATCCCCGATTCGTGACCCACGGTGGACGGGGGGAGAACTCGGAGGCCCTGGACGGCCTGGTGGCGGAGTGGACCGCGGCCCGCCCGTGCGCCGAGGTTCTGTCCGTTCTGGACGACCACGGTGTGCCGGCCGGACGCATCTTCACCGCCCCCGACATGCTGAGGGACCCGCAGTACCTGGCCCGCGACATGGTGCGCCGGGTCACCACCGCCCAGGGATGGAACATACCGATGACCGGTGTCGTGCCCCGCTTCACCGGTACACCGGGCACCATCCGTCATCCGGGCCCGGCGCTGGGTGAGCACACGGTCGAGGTCCTGACCGAGGTGCTCGGACTGGGCGCGGCGGAGATCGGCGTCCTCCGCCAAACGGGGGCGGTACCGGACGAACGGCCGACCGGGTCGACTGCATGACTTCGACCTGGTCACCGAAGGGTGGGGGGCCGGGCCAATCAGTTCTAGCCGGCTAGAGCGATGTTCGTCAGAAAGTTTGACGAACTAGCTCCCATCCACGCGAAAACAGTAGCAATACTGGGCCAAGCACCATAATCTTGCTACTATCCTGTCCCTGGCACCGGGCATCCGGCCCGGTACCCGAGGGAGGTAGTTGACCCGATGCCGTACCCGTTCCTGTCGGACCAGTGGCTCGAGGAAGTCCAGAAGCTGGCCGCCGATGCCGGCCAGGGCATGATGCCCGACACTGTCCAGATCAACATGGTCGTGACCGGCGGTCCCGAAGGTGACAAGAGCCTGCACGTGGCCAACGGCGCCTTCGCCACCGGGCTGCTCGAGGACTGCCCGACCAAGCTGACCGTTCCCTACACGGTGGCCAAGTCGATGTTCATCAAGGGTGACCAGGCGGCGGCCATGCAGGCGTTCATGAGCGGCCAGATCAAGGTCGAAGGGGACATGACCAAGCTCATGGCCATGGGCGGCGGCATGAGCCCCGGCGCCGCCCCCACCCCCGACCAGCAGGCGCTGCAGACCAAGCTGCGCGAGCTGACCTCCGACGACTGACGTCCGGCGCGCCGACCCTCGACCGATGACACCGAACCTGCTCGACCCGCAGTTCTACGCCGACATCGATGCCATGCACGCGGCGTTACGGCAGCTGCGGGTCGACGGGCCGGTCTGGAAGGACCGGGCCAACGACCTGGTGGCCGTGCTCGGCCACGAGGAGATCATCGCCGTCGAGAAGCGGGCCGACCTGTTCTCGAGCGACGGCGGCTACCGATCGGTCGTACAGCCACCCGGGTTGGAGCGGGACATGATCGCCCTCGACGATCCCGACCACGCGGCCCAGCGGTCCCTGGTCTCCCGTATGTTCACGCCCCGCGCCGTCCGCCGCCTGATTCCGTTCATCGAGTCCAACATCGCCGAACTGATAGCTGCAGTTCGCGATCGCGGCGAAATGGACGTGGTCGACGACCTGGCCGCTCCTTTGTCCTCACGATTGGCGGCCCACATCATCGGCTTCGGCCCCGATGACGCCCCATCGGTGAGGAGCTGGTCCGAGCGGCTGATGCGCATCGACCGGGTACCCCACGAGCCTGCGGTGATGGCCGAGTTCATGGCCGCCATCATGGAGTTCAGCCAGGTCATCGGACCGATCGCCGACGCCCGGAGGGAGGCACCGGCCGACGACCTGGTATCGGTCTGGGCCACCGCCGAACTGAACGGCTGCCCGGTCGGTCCGGAAACACTGGTCCAGGAGACCGGCCTGTTCATCTCCGGTGGCGCGGAGACGACCCGGACGGTGATCGCCCGGGGCCTGGCCGAGCTGGCCGGTCATCCCGAGGACTGGGAGGCGATGGGCGCCGACCCCGATCTCATCCCGGGCGCGGTGGAGGAGATGGTGCGGTGGGTCACCCCTCTCAACAACTTCTTCCGCACCGCCCTGGCGCCGGCGTCGGTCGGCGGCCACGACGTGGACGCCGGTCAGAGGCTGATCCTGCTCTACCCGTCGGCCAACCGCGACGAGCGGGTGTTCAAGGACCCGTACACCTTCGACATCCGCCGGTCCCCTAACCCGCACGTGGCCTTCGGGTTCGGCACCCACTTCTGTCTCGGCTCGTCCCTGGCCCGGTTGCAGCTACGCCTCCTGCTGGGTCAGCTCACCCGTCAGCTCAAGTCGCTGGAGGTCGTCGAGCTGCCCGACATCGAGCCCAACATATTCGCCGGTGCCGTCCGGTCGTTCCGGCTCGGGTTCGAGCCGAGGGGGGCTACGCCATGACCACACCATCGACCCTGCCGCAGCCCGGGCGCTATGCGTTCGCCGCCGCCGCCGCCGCCGCCGCCGCCGCCGGCCGTGCGGGGCGCTATGCGGTCGCTGCCGCCGGTTCCTGGACCGTCGCCCGGGTGGCCCGTAGGAGCCCGAAGGCCAGGACCGAAGCGATCACGGCACAAACCGCAGCACCGCCGAAGATGGTGTGCAGCTCGCGCAGGATGGCGGCGTTCTGGATGGCGTCCGACGCCGGGCAGTGGAGCGGGTTGTCCGGGCACAGCGCCAACGGGTTGGCCTTGGCCACCTCGCCGTAGAAGCGGTGCAGGGCGATGGCGGTGAGCGCGGACAGCCCGGCCAACATGCCCACCGTGCGGGCCACCACCGCCAGCGCGCTGGCCAGGGCGTGGTGGCGCTCGGCCACGGCGCCGAGCACGGCCACGTTGACCGGCGCCACCGCCACCCCGAAGCCCAGGCCGCACGCGATCAGTTCGATCCAGCTGGCCGCCCCGTTGAGGGAGTTGGCGGACCACGAGGTCATGCCGATGAAGGCGACCGCCGAGATGGCCATGCCGGTGCCGGCCACGAACGCGGCCCGGGCCCGGTTCCGGCACAGCATTCCCCCGATCACGGCTCCCACCGGCACGGCTACCAGGAAACGCAGGAGCACCAGGGCGGCGGCCGTTTCCGAGGCGGGGTCGATGGTGGAGCGGGCGAAGAGGGGCACGTCGATCAGCGCCGACATCAGGGCTCCCCCGAGTGACAGGTTGACGAGCATCGATCCCCACGCCGGCCGGGCCCGGAACGCCCCCGGCTCCAGAAGCGGGTGGGCGGCCCGCCGTTGGCGCCACCAGAAGGCGGCGGCCAGCGCCACGGCCAGCGGCACCACGATCGGCGCGCTCGAGGCCACCACCTCCGTGCTCGGGTCGGCGGTCGAGAACGTGATGACGATGCAGGCGAGTACGCCGGCCAGAAGGGCGGCCCCGGGCAGGTCGGACCGGCGGAGCAGAGCGGGGGCACCGGCGAGCGGCCACGCAGCCCGGAACCCGATGGCCGGTGCGGCGACCTCCCAGACCACCGCGGCCACCAGGAGGCCGATACCGACGAGCACCACAGGGGTGGTGAACACGCCCCATTGACCGCCGAGTTCGGGGTTGTACCACTGCCCCCACGTCGGGCTGGTGGCCAGGCTCCGGGGGGCGTCCAGCCCGACCATCAGGACGACGCCCCCCACGAGTGCCAGGACCGGCCCGACCAGGTCCATCCGACCGGGGTCGCTGCGGCGGGGGGCCCTCCGACCGGCGGCCACGACGAAGCCGGCGCCCAGCACGACGACGACCGGGATGTTGATCCAGAAGATGGCCCGCCAGGACGCGACGGCGACGACGGCCGCCCCGTAGAGAGGCCCGACGACACTGCCCAGCTCCTGCAGGGCCCCGACGATTCCGAGGGGTGTGCCCCGGGCGTCGGGCGGCCACCCGGCGGCCACCATGGCCAGCGTGACCGGCACCAGGCCGCCGCCGCCGAGCCCCTGGACGGCCCGGCCCAGCACGACGACCGGGAGGGAGTGGGCGGTGGCGGTGAGCACCGATCCGGTCCCGAAGGCGACCAGGCAGGCGGTGAAGGTGCGGGCCGTGCCGGCCAGATCGGCGATGCGGCCGATCAGGGGCAGCACCGCGGTGTAGCCGAGCAGGAAGCCGCTGATGATCGGAGTGGCCCGCTGCAGCCGGTCCAGGCCCAGGTTGACGCCCACCATGATGTTGGGCAGGACCACCACCACGACATAGGTGTCAGCGGCGGCCAGGAGGACGCCGACGGCGGCCAGAGCCAGCCGGCTCCGGTCGGTTCGGGTTACGACCGGAACGGTCAGGAGCCTGTGGGCAGCGTTATGGACACGTGTTCGTTGTAGTCGGTCAGCGTCACCACATACGTGCAATTCGATTTGGCGCTGGTCAACGGTCCGACCATGGTCACGGTGCGCAGCTGGTGGGTCGACGGGTCGATCCCGACGGTCAGCTTGACCGGCACGGACGGGTTCTCGTCGGGCAGCACCGGGATCGACGACCCGGGCACGCTGTAGGTGACGGTGTCGAGCAGCTCGCCGTTGAGCCGTTGAGCGGGTCCCGCCTGCGGGTTCTGGGCGATGACCAGCAGCTTGACCAGGCCGTTGGCCGGATCGAGCAGCTCCGCCGGGTTGGTCAGGCCGAACTCCGACGGGTCGGTCTTCTTGTACTGGCTGGCGAAGGGCAGCTCGGCCTCGAAGGTGTCCCCCACGGCCACCACTTTCACCTTGGCGGTGAACCCGCTGACGGCGACGTTGAACGAACCCTGCAGAGAGCTGGGCCGGGCCAAGTCGCCCTGCCCGTTGATCAGGTTGGTCGTGCTCAGGGACACGTTGCTGCTGCTGATGACGAAATGGACGGCGTTGGCCGCGTCGGCGGTCTGCCGGGCTTTCTGGAGCAGTGTGGCCGGGCTCTGGTCGGCTCTGGGCGAGGGCTTGGACGACGAGCATCCGGCCAGCAGGACCAGCCCGGTGAGGACGGCGGCGGCCCGCTTCATTCGGGGAACACCATGCCCACCTCGGCCGCCTTGGCCGCTGCCTCTGCGGGGAAGATGTTCTTCAGCAGATAGGGGTCGCCGCCGAACTGCCAGTCGGGGGCCAGTCCCTTGATGTAACGCTCCATGTACAGCATCTGCTTGGAGAACAGGACCATCTCCTTGGGGGCGGTCAGACCGAACTGCTTCATCATGTCGAGCGAGGACATGATGAAGTCGCCCAGGCTGAGGCTCGACGATTTGCCGAGCATGGGGGCCACGACCATCTGGATGCGCATGCCGACCTCCTCGTCGGTGCCCATCTCGTCGTTCATGATGCCCAGGTTCTTGTAGGCCCGGGCGATGCGGGCGAACTTCTGGTCGAACACGAACGTGTAGAAGAGGTCCCGGATGAGGGATTTGAACTCGTCCGGGACCTCACCCATTATGCCGAAGTCGAGGTAGCTGGCCCGGCCGTCGTCGAGCACCCACAGGTTGCCGGCGTGCATGTCGCCGTGGAACGGCCCGTGCACCACGACCGCCTCCAGCCACGTCTTGGCCCCCCGGCGGATGATCAACTCACCGTCGAGGCCCTTCTCCCGGATGGCGTCGAACTCGTCCATCGGGATGCCGGTCATGCGCTCCATGCAGATCATGTGCGGGCCGCAGTAGTCCCAGTAGATCTCAGGCGTGGTGATGAACTTGTTGTCGCCGAACGCCCACAGCTTCTCCCGGAAGCGGTCCTGCCGCCACGCCTCGAGGGCCGGGTTCAGTTCCTGGTAGGTGACGGCGTGCAGGTCCTCGATCAGGGCGACGACGGCGGCGTTGCGGGCGAACGAGAAGAAGTGTTCGAGCGTCTTGGCCAGCCGGAAGGCGATGCGCAGGTCCGTGGTCATGCGGCGGCGGATGTTGGGGCGCTGCAGCTTGATGACCGCCTCCCGCCCGTCGGGCAGGACGCAGGCATGCACCTGGCCGATCGACGCGGCCGACAGTGGGGACTCGTCGAAGCTCTTGAAGATGGCGTTGGGCGCCTGGCCCAGATCGGCACGGATCATTTCCCGCGCCGTCGCTCCGTCAAAGGGCGGGACCTCGTCCAGGCAACGCTCCGCCGCCTTGGCGAGCGGTTCGGGGAAGAGCCCGGGGGAGGACGCGATGATCTGGCCCAGCTTGACGTAGGTCGGACCGAGCAGCAGGAAGCCGTTGATCGCTCCCTCCGATGCGGCGGCGAAGGCTGAGCGGCCCCGGCGGCGCAGCACCCATCCGGCCATGGCCCGGGCCAGGGAGAGGGTGAGGGTGAGATACACCGTGACCATCCGGGCCAGCTCGCGCACTCCGAACGAACCGATGGGGGGTACGTCGACCTCGAGGTCCTCGGCGGGAGGCCCGCCGGCGTAGGGACCTCGGAACCAGCTGCGCGTACCCGTCGTGCCGAAGTCGCCGCCGGTGCGGGGGATCATCCCGCGATGGTTACTCGCCGGCTTCCATCCGCGCCAGTTCGCGTTTGAGCACTTTGCCGGAAGGGTTGCGGGGTAGCTGCTCCAGGAACACCACGTCGCGCGGCACCTTGTAGCGGGCCAGATTGGCCTTCACGTAATCCTTCACCTCGGCGGCCCCGAGTTGATGCCCGTCCCGGATGACGACGAAGACCCGCAGCCGCTGGCCGAAGGTGTCGTCCTCGACGCCGACGGCGGCCGCCTCCAGAACGGCGTCGTGGGCACCGAGCAGTTCCTCCACCTCCCGGGGGAAGACGTTCTCGCCGCCCGACACGATCATCTCGTCATCGCGGCCGTCGACGAACAGCCGGCCGTCGGCGTCGAAGTGACCGACGTCGCCGGTCGACATCAGCCCGTCGATGACCTCCTTGGTGCCGCCGCCCGTGTAGCCGCCGAACTCCATGCCGCTGCCGACGAATATGCGGCCCGTCTCACCCTGGGGGAGCGACCGGCCCTGGTCGTCCAGGATGCGCACGGTGGTCCCGAGCGGCGGGCGCCCGGCCGAAGCCGGGGCGGCCCGCAGGTCCTCGGGCGTGGCGATGGTCGCCCAGGCCACCTCCGTCGAGCCGTACAGGTTGTAGACCACGTCACCGAACGCGTCCATGGCCCGGGTGGCGATGGCGGCGCCGAGCTGGGAGCCGCTGGAGGCGATGATGCGCAGGGCCGACAGGTCGAACTCGGCGATGCGGTCGGGGTCCAGGGCCAGGATGCGGTTGAGCAGCACCGGTACCACGGTCAGGGCGGTGGCCCGGTGCTCGGCCAGTGCGATGAGGGTGGCCTCCGGGTCGAAGCGCCGGCGCATGACCAGCGTCGAGCCCAGTCCGAGGGTGAGGGTGGACACGCCCAGGCCCCACGCGTGGTAGACGGGTGGTGCCATGTAGGTCACCTCCCGGGCCCGGAACGGGATCTTGGACAGGATGGCGGCCACCGTCGACAGGGAACGGGGCTGCCCCCGGTTGGCGCCCTTGGGCGTGCCGGTGGTGCCGCTGGTCAGGATGATGGCGCTGCCCGGGCCGGCCGGCTTCGGCGGCGCCGCCGGGTTGCCGGTGGCGATCAGCGATTCGAGCGTGGGTTCTCCGGGGTCGCCGTCGGACCAGGCCACGAACCGCCCCCTGGGCGTGTCGACCGGGCCGACGACGTCGGCGAACTCCTCGTCGTAGACGAGCATCTGCACGCCCTCGCGGGCGCACACCTCCTTGGCCTGCGGGGCGGCGAAGTCGGTGTTCAGGTACAGGACCCGGGCCCCCGCTTTCATGGCGCCGAAGCTGGCGTCGAACATGCCCCGGTGGTTGCGGCACAGGACACCGACCCCCACGCCGTGGCCCGCCCCTCGGGCCCGGAAGGCATTGGCCAGGGCGTTGGACCGGCGGTCCATCTCGTTGTAGGTGACCGAACCCCGCTCGTCGACGATGGCGGTACGGTCGCCGTTGCGGATGGCGGCCGCGCTGATCGCCGCGCCCATGGGCCCGTAACGGTCCAGCACCTTGTACATGGCGTACAGCCGGTCGGCCCGCTCAGGTCCGACCATCCCGGCGTTGAGGATGGTCATGATGGCCTGCGCCTCGACGGGCAGGCGCTTCAGCAGCTTGGTCACTTCAGAGATCGGATCGGCCATGGTTCTCCTTCAGGATCCACCAATCGTGTAGTGGCAGTTGGTCTGCGAATAGGTCGACAGGACTTTGTAACCGTTGCTCGCGCCGGCGCTCGACATGGCGGTCAGGGAACCGGGCTGGAGCCGGTTGAGATCGAGCCCGGCGGCGACGACCTGGTGGAGGTAACCGGCGACCGCTTGGATGTACTCGGCGACCGTCGTTCTGATCTGGGTCGGAGCCTGTGAGATCAGCGTCGGGGCATAGGCGACGTAGTCGTCGATGATGTCGGTGGCCACCGGGTGGGAGATGACGTGGCCCAATTCGCCCTCGTGGCGGTAGATGGCGACCAGGGCGGCACAGAAGTTGGACCGGCCGGGGGGCCCGCTGAGGACCGGTGGGTCCCACCGGTCGGCGGTGATCGTGCCGGCCGGCAGGGAGGTGGTGGGCGCCGGACGGGCCGACCGGTGGGCCGACGTGCACCCGCTGAGCGCCATCATGACGATGGCCAGGATCGCCGATCGCCTACGAAGAGGTGAAGACGGCAAAGGTCCCTGGTGCGTAGAAGTAGTTGTCCGTCATGTTGGGCAGCCCGATCAGTTCATTGAGCAGGGTCGCGTTCGAGGCCGAACAGCCCCCGTAGGACGGAAAGCCGGGGCTCGGGGTCATGTCCGGCTGGATGGCGCCGACCGGGAAGACCGTACCCCCGACGGGCAGGCCGGGGACCTGCGCACTGCCGGCGACCAGGGTCGCCGAATCCTGGGCCACGCCGCCCTTGGGGGCGATCGGACCGGTCACCGGCTGCCCTTTGTCGGCCAGCGTGGGCACCGTCGGATCCGGCACGGATCCGAGCGTGCTGAGATGCACCTGGGTCGTCGCCTGTTTGGTCGTCAAGCCGGTCTTCGGAAAGTCGGCCGCCGGCAGGCCGGCGTCGGCCAGGCTGCCGATGGCAACCGTGCAGTCCTGGCCGGACAGACTGCTGCCCAGGTCGGCCAGTACATCGGCCAGGTCGGTGGTGGATTTGGCCGAGGCGTAGAAATCGACGTTCAGGCCCCCGTTGGCGGCCGGGGTGCGCTGGATGCTGGCGTTGAGGAATCCATCGGAGGATCCGTAGGCGACGATGGGACTGGCGATGGGCAGCGGTATCCCGGCCGGCGACAGGCCGAGTGACACGGGCGTTTTCGGAGCGAAGATGAAATTGGGATTGACCTTCCCGCCGCTACCGGTGGGCTGGTAGGTGTCAGCACCGATGCCACCGACCTCGCTGGGCAGGTTGGTGAGCCCGCATCCCTGGGCGTAGACCGTGCCCTTCTGATTGACGACCGGTCCGCCCAGGGTGACGGTCACGGTGGCGCCGGCGACCAGCCTGCTCTTGCCGACGATCTCCAGCCAACCGCCTTGCGGATCGGCGCTGGGCAGGCCGCTCGACGCGGTGGCCGGCTCCGGGTCAGGGCCCAGGGTGGCCGTGAATGGGATCTCATAGCTCTGCGAGTCGGCACTGCGCGCCGCGCCGGCCTGGGGGAACCGCTCCGGCTGGCACGGGAGGCTGCCGACGGTAGGTCCGGGCGAGCAGGTCACGTTGAGCGTACGAGCCGGACACGCGGCCCCTGCGGCGAGACCGACGCTGGCCTGGGCCGCGGTGGTCGGTCCGGCGATCGCCCAGAAGGTGACCACGCCGGCGACGGCGGCGGGAGCGAGGCGTCGGTATCTCATGATTGCGGCCATGGGCAGTGGGGGGTGGCTTTCGGGATGCTCACCTGCATGAGCTCGAAGTCGAAACAGAAGGGGGCGACGAACGTTCCCTGGCCGGGGGCGGTGGGCAGGCCCAGTGCCTTGTTGAACGCCTGGGCCACCAAAGGCGGGCACTTACCCGAATCGGAGCCGATCACCGCGGGCACGGCGAAGGTGTTGCTCACCGTCACCGCCTGTCCCTGCTGGGTCGGACCGGTGACCGGTTGGGACGGGAGGTTCCCTTCCGGGAGCGTCGTGAAGCTGGCGTTCAACACGATCGAGCAGGTGATGCCCAGGGTGGTGACCGACGCCATGGTCCCTCCTTTGACCGTGATGTCCAGACCGCCGTTGTGGGCCGGGGTCAGGCTGATGCTGGCGTTGAGCCCGGTGAAGGAGATGGTGGTCGGCAAGGCCTCCAGCCCGGCCACGTACACATTCGGATCTGCGACCTGGATTTCCGATGCGGTGATGGTCCCGGACAGTGACGGGAGTTGCACGTCGCCACACGCACTGGCGAACAGGTGGGGGACCTTGATGTTGGGCGGGATGTCGATCGACCCGTCGAAGATGATGGCTTTGAACGGGACTTCGTACGGGGTGTACTTGGCCGTCGCGCTGGCCCCTTTGGCCGGCTGGCCGGATACCTGGTTGAGGCACGACGCCGGGAACGGCGGCGGCGCGCTCGGGTCGGCCAGGGCCCGCGGCGCGTCAGCCACCGAGAACGCCAGCGTCGTGGCCACCAGCAGGCCGGCCCCGGCCACCCGGCCCAGCGCGCGGCGCGTCATTCGATCGAGGAACGAGGGGCCCATCAACCGGAGATGGATACCTGGACGTTGTCCACGTTCCACTGCCCTTTCTGGTGTTGGAGGGTCATGACCACCAGGAACGGGACCGTCTGGGCCCCGCTCTTGCCCTGGGCCGAGTTGGTGATCTTCTGCGAAACTTGGAGCATGACTATGGCCTTGTCGCCGACCAGCGACGACACGGCCGCCATCGGGATGGTCGCCGCTGCGGTCACCTTGTAGGCGACGATGCTGGGCTGCAACGCCGAGCTGGTCTGCTTGAATTCACTCATGAACTTGGCCGTGCTGTGCGCCTCGAGGAGCGTCCACGGCGCAGTGGCCCCGTGCAGGTCGGCGTAGTTGTAGCTGGCGAAGTCGATCCCGTACTTGTTGGCGGCCTGCAACGCCGTCTGGCGGAGGGTGTTCTGTCGATTCAGACTGTTGACCTTGCCGTTCTTGCTGCTCAGGTCGAGCAACGACAGGACCAGGGCGACCACGAGAAGCAGTGCCAGGGCGCCGGCCAGTATCGGCAGAGCCGGGTTCTGGCCGAGACCGGACCGGGTCGTCTGGTAGGGGGGTGGGGCGGGAGCGTCGGTTGGGATCTGCGTTTCCATGGGTTCCTACGGATTGGCGGGCGTCGGCGCCTTGTCGGCACCGCGCTGGAGCAGGTTGGGGGCTTCGGTGGAGCAGTTGCGGTTGAGATCGGCGGGATTGCCGTCGACCTGGGTCGGAGTCGGCAACGTCGGGATGTAGGGGCACACCGGCGATGCGGTGTTGAAGTCGAGCTGGAAATGGACCTGCCCGTTGCTGACCGTTTCCGACACGTCGGTGGCGAAGAGGGGCAGCACCTCGAACAGTGCCTGAATGGCCGGCTGGCGCTGGTAGGCGACGTTCGTGCTGGCCGACAGGTCGTTGATCAGGCCGATGGTGGCGTTGCCGTTCTGCTTCAGGAAGTTGTTGAGGGCGGTGCCGGCGGCCGCCCCGTTCTGCAGCAGGGCGACCAGATCCGAGTTGGACTGCTTGACCTGCTGGGAGAGCAGATCGAGATTGGTCGAGAACTGGGCGAAGTCGTTGCTGGTCGCGTTGAAGGTGGACAGCACCGTGTTCCCGGCGTTGATCAGCTGCTGGGTGCCCGGTATCGCCGTCTGCAGGGCGGTGGCCAGGGTGTTGCCGTCGGCGATGATCTGGTGCAGGTTGCCACCCGCGTCCTGGAGACCGGTGGCGAGCGATGACGTCAGCGTGTTGAGGTCGGCCGGGCTCAGGCTGTTGACGAGCGAGTTCAGCGAGTTGAGCAGGGTGCCGACCGATATGGGGATCGTGGTGTCGGTGATCTTGTCGCCGGAGGTCAGGTACTGGCCGGGCGGGTCGCTGCCCTCCGGCACCAGGTCGACGTACTGCTCGGCGGCGGCCGTCAGTTCCTTGACATGAGCGGAGACGTTCTTCGGGATCTTGGTTCCGTGGTCGATGTCGAGCACGGCCACGACCTCGTTCTGGTGCAGCTGCAGAGAGCCGACCTTGCCCACCTCGACGCCCCGGTAGGTGACGTAGGCGTCGGAGTACAGGCCGCCAGCGCCCGACGGCTGGCCGTTGACAATGGCCGGGAACACGGCATTGACCTTGTACGGCTGGCTGAAGACGTGGACGCCGATGGCGTCGAAGGAGATGTAGTAGACGCCGGCCAGGGTGATCACGACCAGGGCGATCAGCCGGGCCAGGATGGCGCGACTCATGACCACACCCCCCGGCGGCGACGGAACAGGTGGGGGATCATCGGCTCGCTCACGGCAGGCCACCTTCCAGGACGGTGGCGATGGATGCGTCGGTGGGATCGTGCAGATACGACTGTGACTGGTCCGGGGGGTCCACGGTGATCTTCTGCAGCGGAGGGGCGTCGGACGGCACGGCGGGCACGTTGATGGTGGCGGCGATGGACAACTGCAGGTAGTTACCCGGTACCGCTCTCGGCGTGTAGGTCTCGAGGGCCTGGATGGCCGACAGGGCGGGGCTCAGTTGCGACTGAACGGACGTGAGCTGGTTGAGCAGCGGCTGCAGCTGCTGGAAGGTCTCGACGGTGCCCGACACGCTGGCCGTGATGATGCTGTTGGCCGCCGAGCTCAAGGAGTCGAGATTGGTGAACAGGCCCTTCAGGTCGGTGGTCTCGGACTGCAATGTCTGCGCCGCCGGCCCCAGCGCGTTCAGGCCCTGTTGGATGCTGCTGCTCCCCTGGTTCAGGGTCGTGCTGAGAGTGGCGATGGACTGCAACGCCTTGTCGATCGACGGGGTGTTCTGGGCCAACGAGGTGACCGTGGCGTTGAGGTTCTGGATGAGCGCCCTGATCTGCGGCTGGTTCCCGTTGAGGGCGGCGTTCGTCTGGGTGATGATCGTCTGCAGCTGGTTGATGCCGCCGTTGTTCAACAACGTGCCGAGTGCACCGAACAGATCCTCCACACTCGGTGCGTCACCGGTCTGGGGCAGCGGGATCTGGCCGCCGTCGGGGAGATAACCACTGCCGCTCCCCGATGCCGTAGTCGTCGTCGGCGGCTGCAGGAGCACGTAGTCCTCGCCGAGCGGCGTGTCGAACGAGATGGTGGCCGTCGTGCCCTTGGGCAGCTTCGTGGTGTCCTTGATCCGCATGTGCACGACAGCCGTGAAGTTCTGTAGGCCGATGGCGGTCACCTGGCCGACGGTGAACGAGCCGACCCGCACCTGGGCGTTGGCCGGCAGGTTGACCACGTTGGTGAAGAAGGCGGTCAGCTTGTAGGTCGGGCCCGAGATGCCGCCGATCTTGGGCAGCGACTGGAGGCTGATGCCGCATGATGACAGCAACCCGGCGGCGGCAAGGAGGGCGGCGCTGCGGCGGAGTCGGCTCATGACTTGCCCACCAGAGCGGAGAGTGACAGGTCGGGGCCGGACGCCGACCCGGGCGGCGGCGTGAGGGCCACCAGGGCGTTTCCGATGCCGCACAGCGTGTCGGTGGAGTTGGCCTGGGTGAGCGGGTTGGTCTGGGTGCCGGAGGCCAGGAGGACCAGGAACCGCAACGCGGCGCTGCCGCAGACCTGGTTGAACAGGGTCGGCGTAGAGGCGACCGGGTTGTACCGGCCGACCACAGCGGCGCCGCCGGGGGCCTGCTTGTTGATGGCGTTGTCCAGGTTCTGCAGGGACAGTGGCGCCAGGTCGTAGGCCTGGGCCAGCGCCGCCTGCTGGCTGCTGAGGGCGCCGGCGAACTTCTGCAGGTTGGTGATGCTGCCGCCCAGGTTGGCCCCGTCGGTATCGATGAAGGTGGTCAGGTGGGCGAACAGCGTTTGGAGCGACTGCAGCGTGGCCGAGACGTCCTGGCGGTCGTTGGCCAGGACCTGGCTGACGGAGGCCAGATTGGTGGCGAACGACTGGTATTCGGAGCTGTGGTCGGCCAGCGCCTGGCTCAGCTGTCCCAGGTTGGTCAGCGTTCCGGCCAGAGCCGGGGAGTTGGCGGAGAGGGCGCCGAGGGCCTGGCTGAAGTTGACCACGGCGTTGTGGAACGACTGGCCGTTGGGTCCCAGGTTGGTGGCCAACTGGTGCACCAGGGCGCTGAGGGCGCCGTTCTGGTTGGCCCCGTTCGGACCCAGTTGCTGGGCCAGCGTGTTGAGCTCGGATATCACGGTGTCCACCGATTCGGGGATGGCCGTCTGCGCCAGCGGGATCATCGTGCCGGGCGCCATTGTGGGACCGCTCGTGTAGGCCGGACCGATCTGCACGAAGCGGTCCGACACCACCTCGGGGGCCATGAGGACGGCCGACGCGTGAGCCGGCAGCTTGACCGACCTGTTGACCGCCATGACCACAGTGACGTAGCCGTCGCCGGCTTTGATCGACTTGATCTTGCCCACGTTGATGCCGAGCACGTCCACGTCGTTGCCGACGTAGAGGCCGGGCGTCTCGGTGAACTGGGCCGATATGGTCCGCGTCGCCGGACCCTCGGTGGCCACGACGATGGCGCCGATCACGCCGGCCAGTACGAGGATCACGGCGGCTATGGCCATCCACGGCCGGGCCGAGTGGAGCCGGTCGGTGGGCGTCACGGGCGGCACCCCCTCTGGGGGTCCAGCTTGCCGATCGCCGCGCACTGGGCGACCAGGTCATCGGGGATCACGAGTGACGGGGCGACGAAGTCGGCGTAGGGACCGGATCCGGTCACGTTGGCGCTGTAGCGGCTGAACGCGGCGAGCAGCGGTATGGCCGCCCCCACGTTGTTGGACTGGCTGGCCAACTCGGCCGACACCGCCTTCAGATTGGCCAGCAGCGGGTCGAGCTGGGTCCGGTCGGTGCCGATGATGTGGTCGATCTGGTCGGTCAGCTGCGTGGTGGTCGCCAGAAGGTTGTCCAGATCCGCCTTCCGGTTGTTCAGGACCTGGAGGAGGATCGACGACTGGCCGATCAACTGGACCAGCTGGCTGCTCTGGCCGTTGAGCAGGCCGGTCAGTTTCTGCGACTGGTTGATCAGGTTCTCCAGGTTCTGCTGGTCGGCCCCGAGCACGGCCGACAGCTCAGCGACCCCGTCGAGGGCGGCGCCGGTTTCGGCCGGCGTGTTGGCACCGAAGGTCTGGGTCAGCACCTGCAGCGACTTGATGAGCTGGGCGATGTTGGTCTGCTGCGTATTCGACGCCAGCGTGTTCAGATCGCTGACGAGGGTCTGGGGCACCGTGGTGCGGTCCACCGGGATCGGCCCACTGAGCCGTCCCGGGCCGCTCGGGTTCAGCTCGACGTATTCCACCCCGACCGGGTTGAGGACCTTCACGGTGGCCGAAGTGGTGGACCCGAGGTGGTGGCCGCCGTCGATCTCGAAGCTGGCCTTCACCATCCCGTGGTCCAGGCTGAGGCCGGTGACCGAACCGACCCGCACCCCGGCGATGGTGACCACGTCGCCCGGTTGGAGACCGACCGCCGTCTGCAGGTAGGCGCTGTAGCGGTCCTTCGTCCAGTTGGCGAAGTTGAGGGCGACGAAGCCGCCGACCAGGAACACGAAGGCGGCGATGGAGGCGATTATCACCAGGTTGCGCTCGCGGAGCTTCTTCACGAGTGGGCTCCCAAAGTGCAGACCGGGGTGTGGTACGCCTGGTTGCCGATCACACCGCCCGGCACCCCGAGCGGCGGGCTCTGGTCCACGCCGGGCGACAGCTTGACGCTGATCGGGTTGGTCGTAGATATGGTGAGATCGCAGATGTAGACGGCCAGGTAGTTACCCGAGCTGGACACCTTGTCCAGGGCGTTCAGCAGGGCGGGCAGGCCCTGCAGAGCGTTGCCCAGCTGGGCGTTCAGCTTGCCCTGGTTGGCGGTGAGGATGCCGGTGACGGTGCGCAGGTCGGCCAGGTCCTGGTCGAGCGTGGGCTGCACCTTGTCGAGCAGGCCGTTGGTGTTGTTGCTCAGGTTGGACAGCCCCGTGACGGCGTCACCGATCTGCGCTCTCTGGCCGGCCAGGCCGGTGACGAGCGTGTCCAGCCCGTCGATCAGCTGCTTCAGCTGGGTGTCGTCCTGGTTGACGCTGGTCAGCAGAGGGCTGAGATTGTCGATGATCTGGTTGATCAGACCCTGCTTGGAGGCCAGGTTGGTGGTGAGCGAAGCAGTCTCGTTGACCAGATTGCCCACGGCGCCGGATTGACCTTGCAGGACCTGGATGATCGAGCCGGTCAGCTCGTTCACCTGCGTCGGGTCGAGGGCCGACAGCAGAGGCTGGAAGCCGGTGAAGACGGTAGTGAGATCGAGGCCGGGCCGGGTGTTGGCCAACTGGATGGTCGACCCGCCGCGAAGGGCGGTCCCGGCCGTCCGGCCGGCGCTGATCTGCAGGTAGCGCTGGCCGAGCAGGTTCTCGAACTGGATGGTGGCAATCGTGCTGGTGGTCAGGTGCTGCGACGAGTCCACCGAGAAGTCGACCTTGGCCTGGTCGTCACCGTAGACGCTGACCCCCGAGACCTTGCCCACCTCGACACCGGCGATGCGCACCACGTCACCCGGCTCCAGGTCGGTGGCGTTGGTGAAGATGGCGTGGTAGGTGGTCTGCGGCTGACCCAGCTTCAGGTCGAGGAGGGTGCCGACCACGCTCAAGGTGATCAGCACGGACACCACCACGAAGATCAGCAGTTTGATCAGGTCCGAACGGAACTTGGAGCCCACTCCGCTCAGCCCCCGACGATCGAGTGGAGGAGGGGGATGAGGACCACATCGGCCAGACCGGGAGCCGAGGGAACCTGGCCGCCGCTGAGCGCGATGGCGATGGCCTGGGCCGCATGCTCCTCGGCCGTTCCCGGATCCGTGGCTGCGGCCGACACCAGGTCACCGGCGGTAACGGCGTCGGCGGTGCCGGACGCACCCGAGCCGGAACCGGTGGAGGCGGCGGCCACCGAGGAGCCGGCCGGCATCTGCAGCGTCCCGGCGATGGCCGGGCTACCACCCGTGCCGCAGTGGGTGTTGGTGAGCCCGGGGTACTGCGGGCAGTTGGCCGACGTGTACGTCGGCGGGTTGACCGCCGACCCGAGGGCCTGGTCGATCGAGGTCGGGTTGTCGTAACCCAGGGCGGCGTTGACGCCGGCACTGATGTTGGCGACCGGCAGGGTGACATTGACCTTCAGGTAGGGGCCCGACTGCTCCTGGGCGGCGACCGCCGATGCGAACGTCGTCAGGCCGCTCAGGGTCTGCGACAGTTCGTTCGGGTTCCGGGTGACGTCGGCCAGCAGTGGCCCGGACTGGTTGAGCAGGCGGGGCAGGCCGGCCTGCACCTGCTGCAGGACGTGGCCGAACTGGCCGACGGCATCGGTGCCGTTGGTCAGCAGGGTGTGGAGCTGGGCTTCCTGCTGGGTGATGGTCTGACCGGTGGTCGCCGAGTTCGAGAGGGTGCCGAGGATCGACGGCGAGGCCTGCTGGACGGTGCTGCTCGCCGGGGCCAGCATCTGCAGGTCGGATTCGAGGTTGTGCAGGTTGGGCACGACCGCCTGCCCCAGGTACTTCGAAGTGTTGGTCAATCCCTGACCGAGGGCCGTCCCTTGACCGTTCAGCGCCTCCGCCAGGGCGGTCAGGGCGGTGTCCAACTGGGCCGGGTGGATGGCGTTGAGCAGGTTGCTCACCTGCGTCACGGTTCCCTGCAGCGACGACGAGGCCTGGCCGGTATAGGGGCCGACGATGTCGCTCGCCTCGAGGTGGCCGGGCGGGAAGGTCCGGGGCGGGACCAGGTTGATGTACTGGTTGCCGAAGATCGACAGCGGGGCGACCTGGGCCTGGACGCCCTTCGGGATCAGCGGCAGGTTCTTCGGGTAGATCTCGAAGACGACGTCTACGTTGCCGTTGGCGGCCCGGGTCTCGGCGCCGACCTTGCCGACGGTCACATTCAGGTACTCGATCGGCGCCGCCACCTGCACGGCGTTGCTGCCGGCCGGCAGCTGGCCGTGGATACGCGCCAGGTCGGTGAAGCGGCCGGTGAACGCGGAGACGATCAACCAGACGATCAATGCGGTACCGGCGGCCAGCAGGAGACCGGCTATGGCCCGGCCGTTGCGCGACTCCTGCAGCGACTCGATGCTGAACCGGCTCTGGCCGTCGGTTCTGCTCGGGGCGGTGGCCGCCGTCATCCGGAGACCTTGATCCCGCTCGACGTCCCCCAGAACAGGATGGTCATCAGCATGTCGGACACGGCGATCGACACGACGCTGGCCCGGATGGCCCGCCCGGCGGCCTTGCCCACCCCCTCCGGACCACCCCCGGCGTTGTAGCCGTAGTAGCAGTGGATGGCCGAGATGAGGATGGCGAACACGACCACCTTGAGCACCGAGAGCAGGATGTCCCGGCCGTACAGGAACTCGTGGAAGTAGTGCTGATAGGTGCCCGAACCCTGATGGCCGACGGCGACGACCGTCACCTGCGTGGCCAGATACGAGCCGGACAGGGCGGCCAGGTAGAGCGGGATGGTGACCGTGAGAGCGGCCATCAACCGGGTGGTCACCAGGTAGGCCAGCGACGGGACGCTCATGACCTCCAGCGCGTCGATCTCGTCGGTGACCCGCATGGCGCCCAACTCGGCGGTGAAGCGGCACCCCATCTGGGCGGCCAGACCGAAGGCGGTCAGCAGGGGTGTCAGCTCCCGGGTGTTGGCGAACGCCGACAGGTACCCGGCCAGGGCGCCCAGGCCGATGATGTTGACCGCCTGGAAGCCCTCCAGGGCCAGCTGGACGCCGACCACCGCGGACAGGAGCCCGGCCACGACGACGGTGCTGGCGACGATGGCCAGGATGCGGCTGCCGAAGGTCACCTCGCCCAGCAGGCGCAGGTACTCCTTGCGGTAGCGACGCAGCACCAGCGGCACGTTCAGCAGCGCCTGCACGGAGAACAGCAGCATGTCGCCCAGCTGGACGAGGGTCGACACGAATCCGTCGGTGACGCGCGACGCCGCCACCCGGGAGCGGCGGGCGGGGGCGGCGGCGACGGCCATCAGAGGGTCCTCATCACACGAAGGGGGGCGGGACGAGGATCAGGAAGATCTCGGTGAGGATCAGGTTCACCACGAACAGGGCGACGCCGGTGACGACAACCGACTGGTTGACCGCCTCGCCGACGCCGGCCGGCCCTTTGCTCACGTTCAGGCCCTTGTACGACGCCACGGCGGCGGCCAGGATGCCGAAGATGATCGCCTTCATCATCGATTCGATGATGTCGGCCGGCTGGGCGAAGGTCGTGAAGGAGTCGAGGAACCCGCCGGCGGTGCCGTGCAGGACGGTGACGTCGGCCACGTAGCCGGACACGATGCCGGCCATGGCCACGATGCCGTTCAGGAAAAAGGAGACCATCACCATGGCCATGACCCGCGGCGCGACCAGCCGCTCTACTTCGTCGAGGCCCATGACCTGCATGGCCGCGATCTCGTCCCGGATGGTGCGGGCCCCCAGGTCGGCGCAGACGGCCGAGCCGCCGGCACCGGCCAAGACGATGGCGACGATGACCGGTGCCGCCTCGCGGACCGTGCCCACGGCGTCGACCGAACCGACGAACGAGGGGGCGCCGATCTGATTGGCCAGGCTGCCCACCTCGAGGACCAGGACCAGACCGAAGGGCAGGGCGATCAGCAGCGTGGGCAGCAGCGAGACGGAGACCAGGAACCAGGACTGTTCGACGAACTCGGCCCATGGGAAACGCCAGTAGCGGATGGCCACGATCCCGGCGATGAACGCGTCGATCGTCATGGCCACCATGCCGCCGAACGAGTCGACGGCGCCCTTGCTCGAGGTGCCGAGCGAGCCGACGCCGCCGCGCATGTAGTCGAGCGCCATCTCGGGCCGGCTCGGGGGCCGCCGTTCTATGGGTGCGCCACCGGAATCGGGATCGAGCGTCGCCTGGTCGCCGACCGCGGTCATCGGGTGACGGTCAGCCAGACCGATCGATTTCCCCAGACCATTGGCGAGCACATGACTTGGGTCACAATAAACCGTTCCACCTCATTCGTGCCTACACCTGCCGGTGACGTATTCCGGGCGAAGGGGAAGTATGTTGAGCGCAGTGGTGACGACCCAGGGAACCCAGGTCCATGAGGACATCCCGGCGGCGGGGAGTGACGCGGTTATCGCTCTGCGCGGCGTGACCAAGCGCTTCGGCAGCCACACCGTTCTCAAGGACCTCACCTTCGACATCCCGCGAGGGAAGATCTCTGCGGTTCTGGGCCCGTCCGGCACCGGCAAGTCGGTTCTGCTGAAGAACATCATCGGGCTCTTGCGCCCGGAGGAGGGCCAGATCTACGTCGACGGGGAGCCGATCGTCGGCATCCGCCACAAGGACATCCTCCGCATCCGTCGCAAGTTCGGCGTGCTCTTCCAGGACGGCGCCCTCTTCGGGTCGATGGACATCTTCGACAACATCGCCTTCCCGCTGCGTGAGCACACCAAGCGCAACGAACGGGAGATCAAGGCGATCGTCCTGGAGAAGGCGGAGATGGTCGGCATGGTCGCCCACCTCAAGAAGCTGCCCGGTGAGATATCGGGCGGTATGCGCAAGCGGGCGGGGCTGGCCCGGGCCCTGGTGCTCGACCCCGAGATCGTTTTCTTCGACGAGCCCGACTCCGGCCTCGATCCGGTGCGTGTCGCCTACCTCGACGACCTGGTGAAGTCGGTCCAACGGGAGACCGGCTGCACCTTTTTCATCATCACCCACAACATCGACTCCGTGAAGCGGACGGCCGACTACATCGGGATGCTGTACCGCTCCAGCCTGGTCCGCTTCGGGCCGGCCGAGGAGATGTTCGTGAGCGATCGGGCGCTGATCAAGCAGTTCCTGGCCGGGAGCAACGTCGGGCCCATCGGCATGGACGAGATGGTCGACGCCGCCCGTGGCGAGGCCGACGTGGCCGCCCTGCTGGCCGATGGCGGCCCGGAGGACGCCTAACTCGTCAGGCTGTCCATCTGGCGCACCCTGATGGACAGGGAGCGCAGCAGGGCTTTGACGAATTTGGGCGACTCGTGGACCAGGCGGTTGAAATCGTCGGCCGCGATCTCGAGCACGTGCACCGGGCTGGTCGCCACCACGCTGGCCGAGCGGGCCTGGCCGTCGATCAGCGAGAGTTCCCCCACCACATCGCCGGCCTTCAACCGGCCCAGGACCTTGCCGTTGCCGGCGACCACATTGGCCGTCCCCTCGACGATGATGAACATCAGGCCGCCGTCCTGGCCCTCCCGCGTGAGGTAGGCGCCGGCCGGTCGTTCCGCCTCCACCATGATCGACGCGATCTGGCCCAACTCCTTCTGGGTGCACGTCTCGAACAGCATCAGGTGACCGAGCAGTTCGATTCGGTCCTGCTTCCGGAGCCGCTTCGCCATGTGGGTGAAGTTAATCGACTAGAAGAAAGACGATGATCCATCCCAACGAGGTTCTGGGCGAACTGCGCCAACCGGCTCGTGAGCTGAGGGAGCAGATCCCCGATGTCATCGGGGCCTACGCCAACCTGCAGAGAGCAGCCATGGCCGACGGTGCGCTGCCGGCCAAGGTCAAGGAACTGATCGCGTTGACGGTCGCCGTGACCCGCGAGTGTGACGGCTGCATCGCCGCTCACGCCAAAGGCGCGGCCCGGCACCACGCGACCATCGAGGAGGTGGCGGAGGCGCTCGGTGTGGCCGTGATGATGAACGGCGGCCCGGGCACCGTGTGGGCGCCGCGCGCCCTGAACGCCTTCAAGGAGATGCTCGGCGAGGACGGCTGAACGGCTCCGATACGGGCCGCCGGCCGACGGCCTCTAGCGGGCGGTCAGCACGGCATCAGAGAGCACCGGCCACGCCTCGGTGGCCCACGCCCCGAACGGCCGGTCGGCGAGGGCGGCCAGAGCGACGCCGGCGACCGGATCGACCCACAGCATCGACCCCGAGCGACCGAAGTGGCCGAACGTGGCCGGTGAGTTGGACGCACCGGTCCAGTGCGGTTCCTTGTGGCCGCGGATCTCGACGCCCAGGCCCCAGTCGTTGTGCTCCTGGAGCCCGAAGCCGGGCAGCACTCCCCGCAGGCCCGGGAACGCCGTGGCCGTGACCTCGGCCCACGTCTGGTCCGCGATGAGAGTCGGTTGCTGCAGCTCAGCGGCCAGAGCGAGAAGATCGGTGATGGTGCCGCGGGCACCCGAGGCCGGGGATCCGTCGAACACCGTCGATGTCATGCCGAGGGGGCCGATCACGGCTTCGCCGGCGTAGGCGGCGAACGGCATACCGGCGGCGTCGGCCAGGTGGGCGGCGGCCACCTCGATGCCGCGGTTGGAGTAGATGCGGCGCTGCCCGGGCCGGGCCAGGATGGCGTCGCGGTCCGGGTCGAGCCCGCTGGCATGGGCCAGCAGATGGCGCAGCGTGGATCCCTCGGGGCCGGCCGGATCCTCCCAGCTCACCGTCCCCTCCTCCACCGCCACCCAGATGGCTAGTGCCGTGACGATCTTGGTCACCGACGCCCAGGCGAAGATCGTCTGCTCCGCCCCGGCGTGTCGCCGTCGCCCGTCGCGCCCGACGTGCCCGGCGGCGGCCGCCGACCCCCACGAGGCGATCAGGTCCAGCGGGTCATTGCTCATTGGCGTTGCACCCGAGGGCGCCACTGATGGCACCCAGGTTCTTCTCCATCTGGCTGAAGTAGGTTGCCTGCTGGCCGGTGACGTTGGTCGGGGTGCCGGCCAGAGTGTCGACGGTGTGGACCTTCAAGCCGGTCGCCTGCGCCACCTGGTTCAGGCCGGCATCGTCGACCCATGATTCCCCGATGGCGGCCACTGGGCTGTCGGCCGGTAGGGCAGCCCTGATCCGGGAGACGGTGGCCTGGTCCGGGGCCGGTCCGGTGATGTGATCCTCGAGGCCGTAGCCTGCCGCCATCGTGGAGAACGCCGAATCGGCCGTGACCATGGTGTTTCCGGGACACGAGGACAGGGTGTTCGAGTAGTCGTAGCCGAGCGACTGGATCTGGTCGTCGAGACCGCCGGCGTTGCGTTCGAACAGCGGCGCGGCCTGCGGGTCGGCCCGCCCCATGGCGGCGGCCATGGCGGTCACGACCTTCTCCATCGTGGGCGGGTCGAGCCAGACATACGGGTCGGTGGCGTGCACATCGGAGCCGACCCGCTCGACCATGGACGCGCCGGCGGTGGCCGACTCCAGCCCGGGTTGGAACCCGCCGCCGATCTCGACCACCAGGCCCGATCCGGTCAGCACCCGGGCCTGGGCGGCGTCGGGATGGAAGGTGAGCGGGTCGGTGCCGGGCGGCACCACGTCGACGACCACCACCTTGGTGCCGCCGATCAGCCTGGCCATCTGGGCCAGCGGGTACAGCCCGGTGGCCACCGACAGGGTGGGGGCATCGGCAACGGATGCCGGTAGGTGGCTGCCGGAGCAGGAACTGAGCAGCAGGAGGCCGGATGCGAGCGCCGTTCCGCGTCGGCGGTGGTGGGTTCGGCTACGTGGGTCAGGAATCGACCTGGGCTGACCGCAACAGTCAGGCCGGCCCACCGGCCCAGCGGCCCATTGTGTTCGATTTCTACTGTCTACCAGTGGAAATCGCGCACTATTGGAGCCGGCGGGCATCCCGGTCAGAAGTGGTCACCCAGCGGGCCCACGTCGAGGCCGCGCCCGTGCCAGTCCCCGGCCAGCAGGGGTAGGGCATCGACCGTGGCCTGCCAGCTGCGGGGCGTCGATGTGATGTCGGAGTCATGGAGCAGCACGGTGGCCCCATCGACCATTGTCCGGTGGATGTGGCCGGCCACGCTGGCCCCGGTGGCTCCGTCGGCCCAGTCATGACCCCAGGTGGTCCACAGGATCAGCCGGAGGCGCAGATGGTGGGCGGCCACCAAGGTGGGCCCGGACACCGCCCCGTACGGCGGGCGGAACCATTTGATCGGCTGCCCGGTCAGGTCCTCCAGCAGGGAGCGGGCGTCGCGGAGATCGTTGATCACGCCGGGTGCGGTGCGCCGTAGCTGGCTGCGGTGGTCCCGGCCGTGGACGCCGATCTCGTGGCCCCGGTCCACCAACTCCCGGACGAGCTCCGGGGACCGCCGGGCTTGGGTCCCGAGGCAGAAGAACGTGGCCCGCCAGCCGAATGTGTCGAGGAGGTCCAGGATCAGCGGCGTGGATTCCGGGTCGGGGCCGTCGTCGAAAGTGAGAGCGACGTGGTCGGCCCGTCCCACTCCGGACAGGCCGGGCAGCAGCCGGCAGCGGGCCTGTCGCCAGGCCACTGCGCCTGGTCCGACATGGGCGACAGCGGCAGCCACCGCGCCGGCCGCGCCGAGCTGGACGATCCGCCGATGGCCGGGAAGGAGGTCGGGCACGGGACGGATCAGACGAGCAGGCTCAATGGGGCGGCGGTCAGCTGGGCCCCGCCCAGGCTGGACTGGAACCGCTGCAGGTACGTGGCCAGTTGCTGTGGGGTGGACCGGTCGCCGTCCACCAGGTAGATGTCGCGGGCGACGACGTGGATCGGTTGCTCATTGGCGGTGTCGACGTGGAGGACGTGGTTCGGCACCACCAGGGTGGTGTGGGCGTCACGGAAGTCGACCAGGTCCCACACAGTCAGGTCCCGCCCGGGCACGGCTTGTGTGATCGGGGCGTCGATCAGCTGGCTGATCTGGCGACCGGCCCGGGCGTCACCCAGGGCCTGATCCCAGGGCAACCCGTTGATCCGGCGGGCGCCGACCCGGTGGCCGAGGCCGCCGTTGTCCACCGGGACCCCCTGGGCGACGAGCGTGCGGATGGCCGCGGCCGCGTCTTCGGCGGTGGCGTCGTCGACGACGGCGGTCACGTTCATGGCCTTCAACTCGGCGACCACGGATGGATCGCGCAGCTGGTCAGCCGTCAGGCGGACCCCGACATAGGCCACCGGACGGGGCGCCGTGCCCGGGTGGGCCACGCCGGCGCCGGCTTCGGTCGCCATGGCCACACCGGTGGTGAGCCCGGCCCACGCCATCGCGAACACGACGACCGAGGTCAGAGTGGTGCGCACCGCCAGGCCGGCCCGCCGCCGGGCGCTGGACGGCATCGGAACCGGTTGGGCGGCCACCTCGATGACGGTCGCGGCCGGCACCGAACGGAACATGGCTGCCGCCCGCCCGATCTGGTCGGTGCGGGTCGGTCCGGGCTCGGTGATCTCGGCCAGCATCCGGGCCAGGTCGTCGGGCCCGTTCGCCAGCCGGGCCACGCCGGCGGCGTCCATGGCGGTGGTGTTCTCCACGCCGTGGCCGGCGATCGGGTCGAAGCTGACGACGGGCAGACCGACCCGCATGGCCTCGAGCGACGTCAGGCCGCCCGCGTTCTCGACCAGCGCGTCGCACGCGGCCATGAGGGCGGGCATGTCGTCGGTCCAGCCCAGTACCAGCGAGTCATAGCCGGCCTCTTCAGCCATGGCCGTGACCTGGCGCCGCAGGCGGTCGTCGCGCCCGCACACCACAACCGGCAGGAACCGTCCGTCGGCGGCAATGGCCCGCCAGGTGTCGGCCAGGTTGCCCACCCCCCAGGAGCCGGCCACGACCAGCACCGCCCTCTGATCGTCCTGCAACCCGAATCGCCGGCGGGCGTCGCCGCGGTCGGGGAGGCGATCGGGGTCGAACCGGGCGGATACGGCCGGACCGGTGAACACCGCCGGCTTCCCGGTCCGGTCGGCCGCCACCTCGGCCGGGCGACCGTGGATGGTCAGGTTGACGTCGACGCCGCGGTGGACCCAGAGCGGGTGGACGCCGAAGTCGGTGATGAAGTTGACCGCCGGGATGGCCAGTTTCCCGGTCCGGCGTAGCCGGCCCAGGCACAGGGTGGACAGGGGATAGGTCGAAACCACGATCCAGGGATCCATCTGGGCGATCCAGCGCAGCACCCGGCGGTGGGTCAGGAACGTGACCAGCCAGGCCACCGCCGGGCACAGCCAGGGGACCCGGTACCAGAGGCGGTAGGTGGCGTCGTAGGCCGACGGCACATGTCGCAGCTCGAACTCGTAGCCCTTGCGGAGGGCGGACCCGATGCGCAGCGGCCCGCTCTGTAGGAAGTCCTTGACCTCGACGACGTGCCCTTCGGCCCGCAGTTGCTCGGCCAGGGTGCGAGCCGCGCCGTCGTGCCCGGCGCCCATGCTCGCCGAGATGATCAGAACCCGGCCGGGACCCTGCCGGTCGGTGGGCGGCCGTAGCCTCCGGCGCCTGCGCACGACCCGACAGGCTAGCGGTCGGTTGTTCCGGCCACCGGGCATTGATCGGCCCGGGTTGGCGGGTGGGCGGGCTGCGATCGGAGCCGGATCAGCCGGGGCCGGCGGCCTCCCGGACCACCGACCGGGCCGGTTTGTCCGGCCGCAGGCCCTGGAAACTCGGATGGCGGAGGCGGCCGTCGCGGGTCCATTCGGAGAAGGCGATCTCGGCGACCAGTTCGGGGCGGACCCAGTGGGTGCCCCGCTCCCGGAGCGGGTTCTCGAACGGCGGGTCCGGCACGGCCAGCGTCTCCAGCCGGCTGCGGAGTTCCTTCAGCGTCTTGTCGGTGAAGCCGGTCCCCACCTTCCCGGCGTACATGAACCGGTCCCCGTCGTAGTAACCGACCAGAAGCGCCCCGAACCCGGTGCGGGCGCCGCTCGGTTCCGACCAGCCGCCGATCACCAGTTCCTGGCGGGCCGTGCACTTGAGCTTGCGCCAGTCCGGGCTGCGACCGCTGCGATACAGGCTGGTCGCCCGCTTGGCCACCAGCCCCTCCCACCCACTGGAGCACGCCCTGTGCATGAGGTCGGACGGGGTCCCGTCCAGGTGCTCCGACTGGAGCAGCCCGGGATGGGGGGCGGCCTCCATCGTGCGGCGCAGCAGGTCGGCTCGGTCGCCCAACGGCAACCCGGTCGTCACCCGGCCCAGCAGATGAAGCAGGTCGAAGGCCACGAGCACCGGCTCGGCGGTCAGACCCTCCTGCAGCAGCTGGAAGCTGGTGCGGTCGCCCTGGAAGGCCACGATCTCGCCGTCCAGAACGAACGACGGGACGGGCAGGCCGGCAAGGGCAGCGACCAGCTTCGGGAAACGCTTGTTGAAGGGCAGATGGTTGCGCGACCACAACTCGACCCGGGCGCCGTCGCGCACCGCGATGCAGCGCAGGCCGTCCAGCTTGCGCTCGTACACCCACTCACCGGAGAGCAGGGGGGCCTGTTCACCGGGGAAGCGGAGGCCCTGGGCCAGCATCGGCTCGACCCAGGAGGGGTCGGCCACGACTCAGCGGCTGGTGAAGATGCGCTGCGAGAAGTGCAGGTCGCGGCCCTCGCCCACGAACGTGTCGTGGTAGCGGCCCAGCATCCAGATGGACCACGGGCCGTCGTCGCGCTTGCCGCCGACCAGGCAGTCCGAGATGGCGTGGACCGTCCCGTGCGAGCCGTTGCTCACGACCACGTTGGTCACGTGGTGGAACATCGGGTCGGGCACGGTGTCCAGCCACTCCCTGATGGCCGCCTTGCCCTCGAGGTCGGTGCCGAGCACGTGGAAGCGGCACCCCTCGTCGGTGAAGAGCTGCACCAGTTGGTCGAAGTCGCGGTCATCCACGAGCAGGGCGTACCGGGCGAGGAGCCGCCGCACGGCCAGGTCCGTCTCGACGGCCACATCCTTGGAGGTCATCATCGTCAACGACTGTATGCGCCCGGACGAGCAGGGGGCTCGGCCGGCGGCGCCGGCCACCGTCGGAGCCGGCGTTCAGCTGCGCCCGCCCAGGCGCCGGTCGGCGATCAGGTCCAGGACCAAGCCGGTCCAGCCGGTCTGGTGGGAGGCGCCCAGGCCGGCACCGGTGTCGCCATGGAAGTACTCGTGGAAGAGCAGCAGATCCTTCCAACGGGCGTCGGTCTGCATCTTGTCGTAGCCACCGAACACCGGCCGCCGGCCATCTGCGCCGACCAGGAAGATCGACACCAGGCGGCGGGCCAGGTCGTCGGCCACCGTACCCAGGTCGGTGTGGCGACCCGAATGGGTGGGGAACTCGACCTGGAGGTCGTCGCCGAAGTAGCGGTGGTAGCGATCGAGCGCCTCGATCAGGAGGTAGTTGAGGGGGAACCAAACCGGTCCCCGCCAGTTCGAGTTGCCGCCGAACAGGTAGTTGGTCGATTCGGCCGGCTCGTAGTCGATGGTCGCCGTCATGGCCCCGATGTCCATGCTGAACGGGTGCGCGCCGTAGATGCGAGAAACGGACCGGAGGCCGTGGTCGGAGAGCATCTCGGCCGGATCGAGCAGGTAGGTCAGGACCCGGGACAGGCGGGACCGGTCGACGATCGACAGGAGCAGGCGGTCCTCCTGGCCGGGCGACTCCATGTGGGTGACGTGGCAGCCGTACTCCGGCTTGTTCTCGAGGAACCACTCGAGGCGGCGTCGGAAGGCGGGCAGCCGAGCGAGGACGTCGGGCTCGAGCACGGTGACGGCGAACAGGGCGACGACGCCGACCATGGAACGGACCCGGACTGGCATGGGGGTGCTGCCGTCCACCTGCAGGACGTCGTAGAAGTACCCGTCCACCTCGTCCCACAGCCCTTGGGTCTCCATGGCGCTGGCGATGTAGGTGAAGTGCTCGAAGAACTTGGTGGCCACGTCCTCGTAGACGTTGTCGTAGGCGGCCAGTTTCAACGCCATCTCGAGCAGGTTGAGGCAGTAGGTGGCCATCCAGGCGGTGCCGTCGGACTGCTCGAGGATCCCGGGTACGGGCAGGGGTTTGGATCGATCGAACAGCCCGATGTTGTCGAGGCCGAGGAAGCCTCCTTCGAAGATGTTGTTGCCGGCCTCGTCCTTGCGGTTGACCCACCAGGTGAAGTTCAGCAGCAGCTTGTGGAAGATCCGCTCGAGGAAGGCGTAGTCCGGTCGATCGTCCTCACCGCGTGCGGCCCGGGCCTGGGCGTCTATCTCGCTCACCCGCAGCGCGGCCCAGGCATGGACCGGGGGATTGACGTCGCCGAAGTTCCACTCGTAGGCGGGCAGCTGGCCGTTCGGATGCATGTACCACTCCCGGCAGAGCAGGACCAGCTGCCGCTTGGCGAACTCCGGGTCCAGGTGGGCCAGCGCCACGCAGTGGAAGCCCAGGTCCCAGGCGGCGAACCACGGGTACTCCCATGGATCGGGCATCGAGATCACGTCCCGGCAGTTGAGGTGGGTCCAGTCCCCGTTGCGCACGTAGCCCCGACCCGGTGGCGGTGCCGGTTGGCCCGGATCACCGGTGAGCCATCGGCTCACGTTGTAGTGGAAGTACTGCTTCGACCAGAGCATGCCGGCGGCCGCCTGGCGCAGCACGTTCGCCTCCTCGGGATCGGTTCCCTCGGGGGTCATCTGGCCGTAGAACTCATCGGCCTCGGAGCGGCGCTCGGCCAGAATCCGCGAGTAGCCGTTGGTGAGGTCCCCCTCGGGTGCGCTCGGCACGGCGCGGGCTGATTCGCCGGTCTTGTAGAAGCGCAACCGGACCTCGGCCGTGGCTCCGGGGGCCACCGTCAGGTGGTACCGGATCGCCGCTTTGGTGCCGGTGCCAGCCGGGTTGACGGTCGCCCGACCATGGATGACGTGCTCGGCGATGCCGTCCTTCGGGTAGTACGGCCCGTTGCCGCCGTACAGCTTGGAGTCGTTGGTGTCGTTGTCGCAGAACAGGGCCTCGCCGTCGCCGGCCCAAACCAGGTGCCACTCGCCCATGTCGACCTCGTTGAGCGTGAGCCGGCCCGGCCGGTCGAGCTTGATCGACGGCACCGCCACCTTCGGATCCCACGACCACCGGTTGCGGAACCACACCGTGGGCAGTACGTCGATGCTGGCCTCCTCGGGGCCGGCGTTGGTGACCGTCACCTGCCAGAGCAGGTCCTCGGGTCCGCCCTTGGCCCAGTTGCAGTCGACCACCCAGTAGCGGTCCTGATCGAACGTGCCGGTGTCCAGCAGTTCGTACTCCGGCTCGAGGCGCGACCGCTGCCGGTTGACGTCGAGCAGGTCGTCGTAGGGGAAGGCGGCCTGCGGGTAGTGGTAGCGCCACCGCATCCACGATGAGGTCGGGGTGGCGTCGAGGTACCACCAGTAGTCCTTGGCATCCTCGCCGTGATTGCCCTGCTCACCGGTGAGGCCGTAGGGGCGGTCCTTGAGCACAGGGTCGCGGCCGTTCCAGAGCGACAGGGCCAGGCAGGCGATCTGCTGGTCGTCGCACATGCCGGCCAGACCGTCCTCGCTCCACCGGAACGCCCGGGCCGGGGCGTGCTCGAACGGCAGGTAGGTCCAGGCGTCGCCGCCCGGCGAATAGTCCTCCCTGACCGTTCCCCAGGCCCGTTCCGACAGGTACGGACCCCAGCGGCGCCATGGCAGATCTCCGCGGTCGGCCTGAGCTATACGAGCCTGTTCGGCATCCATGCGGTCATGCTGACAGACCGGGCCGCCGCGAACGTCGGCGCTCCTCTGGTACTCCGGAATAACCCGGACGGTAGGGCCGTTGCAAGCGGCACACTGACAGCGTTACACGATTACAGAACGGAGTTCGTGTATGTCTTCCATCGCCACTTCGGCCCTGCCCCTCCTACCCCTCGAGGCCGGAGTGGTCCTGCCCGGCATGACCATCACCATTGCCCTGGAGACCCCCGAGGCCCGTGAGGCGGTATCGGCCGCCTCCGGCGCCGGCGACCGGCTGGTTCTGGTGCCCCGCCTCGGAAGCGATCCCCGGTTCGCATCGATCGGCACCGTCGCGACCATCGACCGGCGCGGCTCGCTCCCCGGGGGCACGCCTGCGGTCGTCGTCTCCGGCACCGAGCGCGTCAGCCTGGGCGCCGCCGTTTCGGCGGCCGGCAACGCCCTGTGGGTGAACGTCGAGCCGGTCCACGAACCGGCTGTGGCCGACGAGGACCAATTGCGGGAGAGCAGCCGCGAGCTGACGGCCGTTCTCGAAGCCATCGCCGAGCACCGGGGCCTGGGCCGGGTGCGCGAGGCGTGGATCAACATCGAGGACCCGGGCCGATTGGCCGACCTGGCCGGTTACTGGCCGGAGTTGTCGCTGGAGCGCAAGGTCGAGCTGCTCGAGACGGTCGATCCGGCCCGGCGGGTGCAGCTGGTCCTGGGCTGGGCGCGTGAGGCCCTGGCCGAGCTGGAGCTGAAGGATCGAATCCGCACCGATGTGGCCGAAGGCATGGAGCGCACGCAACGTGAGTACCTGCTGCGCCAGCAACTGGCGGCGATCCGCAAGGAGCTCGGCGAGGCCGGGGGCGACGCCGACGATGATGACTACCGCAGCCGGCTCGAGGCGCTCGACATCGATGCCGCCACCCGGACGGCGATCCAGCGGGAGCTCGACAAGCTCGAGCGCACCTCGGAACAGAGCCCGGAGCACGGATGGATCCGGACGTGGCTCGACACCGTCTTCGAGCTGCCGTGGGGCGAGAGATCGATCGATCCGATGGACGTCGTCGCCGCCCGCGCCGTGCTCGACGCCGACCACACCGGGCTCGACGATGTCAAAGAGCGGATCGTCGAGCACCTGGCCGTCCGCAAGTTGCGGGCCGAACGGTTGGCGGCCGCCGGCCCGGCGGCCACCGACGGTACCGACACGGCACCGACCGAGACGGCGCCGACCGAGACGGCGCCGACCACCGGGCGCGGCGACGGCATGATCCTGGCCCTGGTCGGTCCCCCTGGTGTCGGCAAGACGTCCCTCGGCGAATCCATCGCCCGGGCCACCGGCCGGAAGTTCGTGCGGGTGGCGTTGGGCGGTGTGCGCGACGAGGCGGAGATACGCGGTCACCGACGGACCTACGTCGGGGCGCTTCCCGGCCGCATCGTGCGGGCCGTCAAAGACGCCGGGACCATGAATCCGGTCGTCCTGCTGGATGAGATCGACAAGCTGGGGGCCGACTGGCGTGGGGATCCGTCGTCCGCCCTGCTCGAGGTCCTCGACCCGGCCCAGAACCACACCTTCCGGGATCACTACCTGGACCTGGACCTCGATCTGTCCGATGTGCTGTTCCTGGCCACGGCCAACTTCGCCGAGCAGATCCCCGGCCCGCTGTTCGACCGGATGGAGGTCGTCCATCTGGATGGGTACACCGACGCCGAGAAGGTCGACATCGCCCGTCGGCATCTCCTGGGCCGCCAGTTGCGCCGAGCCGGGCTGCTGGATGGAGAGGTGGAGGTGACCGACGCCGCTCTGCTCGAGATCGTCAACGGCTACACCCGTGAAGCCGGCGTCCGCAGCCTCGAACGCCAACTGGGACGGCTGCTGCGCAAGGCCGCCGCCCGCATCGCCGCAGGCGAATCACAGGTCGTCGTGGACGCGGGCGATCTGCGGGGTTGGTTGGGTCGTCCCCATCCGGGCAACGAAGTCGCGGAACGCACGTCCACCCCGGGCGTGGCGACCGGCCTGGCCGTGACCGGGATCGGCGGCGACGTGCTGTTCGTAGAAGCCTCGGCCGCCGAAGGCGAAAGCGGCCTTGTCATCACTGGCCAATTGGGCGAAGTGATGCAGGAGTCGGCGCAGATCGCGCTGTCCTACGTCCGGGCCCACGCGGCTGAACTCGGCCTCCCGCCTGGCGCGTTGGACAATCGTCGCCTTCACATCCACGTGCCCGCCGGCGCCGTTCCCAAGGACGGACCCTCGGCCGGCGTCACCATGACGACGGCGATCGTGAGTCTGCTCACTGGTCGACCGGTGCGATCGGATCTGGGCATGACGGGCGAAATAACCCTGCAGGGCAAGGTCCTTCCGATCGGTGGTGTCAAGCAGAAGGTCCTCGCCGCTCACCGCGCCGGGCTGACCGAAGTGGTGTTGCCGAGCCGCAACGGTGACGATCTCGAGGACGTTCCCGAGTCGGTTCGAGAGGAAATGACTTTCCACCTAGCATCGAACATCGGTGAAGTGTTGGACCGTGCGCTGGAAGAAATTTCCCTTGCTGCGTAAGGGTTTCAGACGCTTCTGACAGTTGAACCGCCGATTCCTGGCGTGGTTGATGTAGCGGAAATCCCTTGTCGTGCAAGGGAAATGCTTGACCTGCGGTCCAAAAACCTCTTGTATGTCAAGGAAACTTCCCCAACCACGCCAGGAGGTGCGGTGAACAGAACAGAGCTGGCCGAGTCGGTCGCAACCAAGACCGGTTTGGACAAGAAGCATTCGGAGGCAGCCGTCGAGGCTGTAACCGAGGCGATCGTCGCTGAGATCAAGGCGGGCAATCGCGTTTCGATCTTCGGATTCGGATCGTTCGAGCCTCGGGCTCGTGCCGCCCGTACCGCCCGCAACCCCCAGACGCAGGCCACCGTGAAGGTGCCGGCGTCGAAGACAGTTGCCTTCAAGCCGGCGGCCGCTTTCAAGCAGACGCTGAATACCAAGGGCAAGGCGGCGGCCAAGAAGGCGCCGGCCGCCAAGGCTCCGGCCAAGAAGGCGCCGGCCGCCAAGAAGGCCGCCCCCGCCAAGGCCACCAAAGCGGCCAAGAAGCGCTAGCGGTCCGAATGGCTCCCACTAAGAAGGCGGCTGCGACCAAGTCAACTCCGGTGAGGAAGACCGTTGCGGCCGCCAAGAAGACGACTGCAGTGGCCAAGAAGACGGCTACGGCCGCGAAGAAGACAGTCGCCAGCAAGACCAACGCGGTCAAGAAGACAGTCACCAAGCGGGCCCCGGCCAAGACGGCGACGGCCAAGAAGGCGGCCCCGGCCAAGAGGCCGACAACGGCTGCGAAGAAGGCTCCGGCCAAGCGCACGACCGCAGCCAAGGCCACCACCGCTCGGAAGACGACGGCCACCAAGGCCACGGCCAAGAGAACGGCAACGGCTGCGAAGAAGGCTCCGGCCAAGCGCACGACCGCGGCCAAGGCCACCACCGCTCGGAAGACGGGAGCCACCAAGGCCCCGGCCAAGAAGGCGGCTCCGGCCAAGAAGACGACCGCCGCCCGCAAGACCACCACCGCTCGCAAGACGACGGCGGCCAAGCGGACGACCGCGGCCAAGAAGGCCTGACCGCTCTACAGATCGGTCAGCAGTTTGAACGCTTCGCCGGCCGTCAGGCCCAGCGGTGCACCCGCCTGGGCCTGACGGTTCCGGAGGCGTTCGGCAAATGCAGCAACGGCGCCGGTGTCCCCACCGGCGCCGATTTTCATGGTCGACTCGAACTGGCTGCGGTGGGCGAGCAGAGCTTCGAGCTTGGTCTCCTGATGACCGCCGATGTCCTCGATGTGGTCGGGCTCATCGGCCTCCCACAGGAGCAGTGACGTCGGCCGGTGGGGGTCCACGTCGTGGTCGGGGAAGAAGTGGGGATCCCGGGCGGCGACGATTCCGTCTGTGGTGAGGAAGCCGGCGTGGCGGTGGTCGGGGTGGAGGCGGTAGCGCTTCCATGGGTCGTGACCGAGCACGACATCGGGGCGGACCCGCCGGATCTCGTAGGCGACCCGGCTCCTGGTCTCCATCCCGGAGTCCAGTTCACCGTCGACCAGGCCGAGAAAGGTGACCCGCCCCTCCCCACCGATGTGGCGGGAGGCGTCGCGTTGCTCGTCCTGACGCAGACGCACCAGTTCGGCCCGGTCCTGTGCCGGGTCCCACGATCCCTTCGACCCGTCGGTGCACACCAGGTAGTGCACGGCGCAGCCGGCCGCCGCCCACTTGGCCAGCGTGCCACCACACCCGAAGTCCACATCGTCGGGATGGGCCCCGATGGCCAACGCGATCTTCGGCGTCTCCAGGTTGGCCGTCGGGGCTGTGCCGAACCGGCCGTGGGCGTTCGGATCGCTCATGAGAGAACGGCCAGATCCTCCGGCAGGTCGACGTCCCAGGCGAGAGGCGCAGACCGGACGACGCGGTGGGGGACACCCAGGTCCCGGCTCTGCGCCAGATGGCGGGCGAACGACCCGGGTCCGTACGCGAACGAGAAGTCGACGTCGACCGGCAGGCCGATCACGTTGGTCCCGTCCTCCCGCCGGTCGGGCACGAGGGTGATGCCCTGGAAGTCGGCCACCCACCGCAGATCGGTGGCGAGGGGCAGATCGCCGGCGGCCACGATGACCATCCCGAAGCCGCGGGCGGCCAGTTGCTCCACCCCGGCCTGCACCGCCAGATTGAGGCCCCGGCCCGCTTCCCAGAGCACCAGGGCACCGAGCGATCCGGCCCAGTCGGCCACCTCCGGGTCGTCGCACACCACCGCCACCGGCAACCCGGCGGCCGAGCCGACAACCCGCGTCGCCATCGTGCGGGCCAGTTGCCGGCGCTTGTCCGGCGTCAGCGCCGGCGCCAGCCGCAGCTTGGCCCGGCCGAACGCCTTCACCGGCACGAGTACGGCCGCCTCGATCGTCCCGTCGCCGGCTCGGCGGTCGCTCACGACGGGCATCCTACGGACGGCTCGGCCGGCGCAGTCGGCGGTTGCTCACGACACGCATCCTAGGGACGTGTCCGTCGGTAGGCTCGCCCGGGTGCGGACGGCCATGGGCAGCGACGGAGGGGGGCCGGTCGTCGCCGGCGCCGAGGAGCATCGGCGGCCCGACCCGACCGCCGCCGTCCGGTGATGCGCCGGTTGCTGCCCGAACCGGGTCCGGTCGACGGCCGCCCCGGCCTGGAGGAGATCTACTTCGTCCCGGAAGGCCGGCATCTGCGGGTGAACTTCGTGTCGTCCCTGGACGGGGCGGTGGAGATCGAGGGCCGCAGCCACCCGCTCGGAGGGCCGGCCGATCTCGACGCGTTCATGTCGATGCGGGCAGTCGCCGACGTGGTCATGGTCGGGGCCGGGACGGCCCGCACCGAGGACTACGGGCCGGTGAAGTTGACGGCCGAGGCCCGGGCCCGGCGGACGGAGCGGGGCCAGTCGTCGGGGGCGCCCCTGGCGGTCGTCACCCGGCACGGGGATCTGGCCGCCGGACGCCGGTTCTTCGAAGGGGACCTGATCATCCTCACGACCGACGAAGTGGCCGCCGATCCGCCGTGGGGGGAATCGGGCGCCCAGGTGATCGCCGCCGGATCGGGGCGGGTCGACCTGACGACCGCCGTGCGGGAACTGCAGGACCGCGGCTACGAGCGCATTCTCTGCGAAGGCGGCCCGTCCCTCACCGCCGGCCTGATGGCGGCCGGGCTCATCGACGAGATCTGCGTGACCATCTCGCCGATCGTGGCCGGCGAGGGACACCGCCGGCTGAGCGAGGTCAACCTCGAGGCGCCGACCCATCTCGATCTGGTCGGCCTGATAGAAGCTGATGGCATGCTCATCGCCAGGTACCGAGTGAAGGCGCGTCCGGACCGGTGAGCCGTCATGTCCCGGCCCGGAACGGGCGATGAGGACCGGCAAGCCGCCGAACCGGTCATTGGAGAGGTCGCTACGTGCTCAGGGCCACGACGTGATCGTGGGCGTGGACGAGGTCGGGCGCGGCGCGTGGGCCGGTCCGCTGATGGTGGGCGCCGCCGTTCTTCCTCCTGACCGCCGGGTCTACGGTGTGCGCGATTCCAAGATGCTCTCGGAGGCCAACCGGGAGCGCCTGTTCGACCGGGTCGCCGACTGGTGTTCGGCATGGGCGGTGGGGGCGGCCAGCCAGCAGGAATGCGACACCGTCGGCATGGCCGAGGCCCAGCGGCGGGCCGCCCGCCGGGCCATCGAGGGTCTGGGCGTCGTTCCCGACCACGTGCTGATCGACGGTAACTGGGACTTCGTGGGCCTGGGTTCGACGACCAGGATTGTCAAAGGAGACGCCACCTGCCTCTCCATCGCCGCCGCATCCATCCTGGCCAAGGTGACGAGAGACCGGTTGATGCGCCAGGAGGCCGAGCACTTCCCCGGATACGAGTTCGACTCCAACAAGGGCTACCCGTGCCCCCGTCACAAGATGGCGCTGCGCGCGCTCGGGCCGACATCGATCCACCGCCGGACGTGGATCTTCATGGAGGGCCTGGTCTGGGGCAATCCCGGATCCCGGGCGGCGCCCAGGCCGTGGTTGCCACTGCCCGATGACAGCGAGGCGCTCTCCCTTTTTCCTTAGGAGCTGACTAGAAGCCGGAGCCGGACTGCCCGGTCCACACGGCCAGGCCGCCGTCGACCACCCCGATCACCACCGGCGTTCCGGCGCCGGACGGCCCGGCCGGGTCGGTGCCACCCGACGAGGTGGGCGGGGCGGCGACGGGCGGCGTGCCGGGAGCGAAGGCGATCAGGTCGACAACGGCCTGCTGGTCGGCGACCCAGGGTGCCTCGGCGGTGTCGAGCAGCTGCCAGGTCGAGCCGCTGTTGGCCGTGTACCAGAGACCGTCCCGACCGTCGGTCAGCGACGAAGGGGGTCCGACTCCCGCGTCGGTCCCCTCAGCCGCCGCCGGCCCGGCCGATCCGGGCGCGCCGGCCCGGAAGGGGTCGGCCGTCGGATCCGGATTGGCCGCCGCCAGCCAGTCGGTGCCGTCGACCGCGAGTGACACGAGCGGACCGGTGGTCGCCGGCGCCAGGTTGGCGGCCGTCACCCGGTTCCAGAGCGAGCCGTCGGTGGACCGCCACACCGCCGGCTGGGGAGCCGACCCGGCGGCCGTCACCGATCCGTACGCCACCAGGCCGGTGGTGGTCGCCGCGCATCCGGACATGGCGTCGTAGGCCCCGCCCGGCACCGGCCCGGCCACCGTCGCCGCCGACCACGTCGCCCCGTTGGTGGTCGACCAGGCCGCCGGATTCCGGGATATGGCGACCGGCCCATCGGTGGCGCCGGACAGAACGGTGACCGATCCGACGGCGGCGGCGATGAATCTGGGGGCCACCGGAGACCGGGCCCGGGTGGTCGACGCCTTCGGGATCGTGCTCGTGGTGGTCGTCGAGGGGTGGATCGTCTCCTCGCAGACCCCGGCCACGCTGACCGTCGGCGTGTTCGACTGGGCGGCCGGAACCGTCGACGAAGGACTGCTCGAGAGGGAGAGGCCGCCGGCCGGGTTCGCCTTCAGGGTGGCGGCCTGGCGCCACGTCTCCCCGTCGGCGCTCCTCCAGGCGGCCGGGTTGGTGGCCGGGCGGGCGCCGCTCGCCGGCGTCCCGGGGACCGAGGACACCGCCACCCAGCCGCTCGGCACCCGGGCATCGAGCGCCCCGGTACCGGCGGCCGCCGGCGGGCTGGCCGGATCCCGCGGCGCCGGCTCCCAGGTCGTGCCGTCGGTCGACTGCAGGACCGCCGTGGTGGTGGTTGCCGGGCCGATCGTCTGCGGCCGACTGACCAGGTCCACGGTGAGGTACAGGTGGCCACCGGCGGAGTGGAGGGTCACCGGTTGCGCCGTCCTCTGCACCGGTCCGAAGGTGGCCGGATCGGAGGACGGCTGGGTCCAGGTGCCGCCCCGGTCGCTGAGCACGTAGGGCTGGCCCGGCCGGTCGTCGATCAGGACGGTGCCGGTCAACGTGGCCGCGGTCAGGCCGGCCCGCCAGGAGGTCGATGCTGCGACGGCTGCCGGCAGACCCATGGAATGCCATTGCAGCCCGTTGGTGGACTGCCATTCGACCTGACCGTACGGACCGCCGCCCGCGGCGACGACGGAGCCGGTGCCGTCCAACGTGGTCACCGCCGACACCGACACCGCGGCGGCGCCGCCCGACGGGCCGAGACCCGAGCCGGAATGCGGTGAGGTCGGCGCCGCCGCGAAATCGGTGGACGGCAGGCTCCACGTAACGCCGTCGGGTGAGATCCAAGAGGCCGGATGCCAACCGTCGCCGTTGTTGACCGCGCCCACGGCGACCAGGCCCGACAGGTAGGGCGCAAGCGAGTAGATGGCCAGGTCGTCCGACCCGGTGAATGACGACGCGGCACTGGTGACGGCGTGCCAGTTCACCCCGTCCGAGGTGGCCCACAGGGCGGCTTGTTCGGTCGGTCCCGGTTGCCCGGACCCGGCGGCATAGACCGTGTCGCCGACGGTCAGGAGGGAGTTGACCCGGGCGTCGGGCGTGTTGCCGATGACCCGCTCGGCGCCGGTGAGCTCGCTCCACTGGCGGCCGTCGACCGACGACCAGATGGCCAGGCGCCCATCGGCGGTACCGGTGGCGAACAGCCCCAGGGCACCGGCGGTGACCACGGTCATGCTCGAGGGCCCGGATGTGGCCGGCACCGCCTCACGCCGGAAGGGCTGTCCGGCGCTGGGCGAGTACCAGACGGCCGCCTGCTGCTCGGCGCCGAGGCCCACCGCCCCGACGACGACGACCGCCGACTTGTAGGTGGCGGCGGCGTCGGCGTGGCTGGGGCCGGCGGCGAACGGGGCGGAGGTCCAGGTGACCGAATCGGGGGACTGCCACTCGGTGGCGGTCGGGAGTCCGGTCGCCGAGGTGCGGGTTCCGAACACCTCCCAGTTGCCGGTCGGGGCCGGGGCGATCACCGCCGACAGGGTGGAGGTGGCGCCGCCCCCGATGGCTAGCGCAGGTGCGGATGCCCGCGACCATGTGTAGGGCGCGGGTGCGGCCTGGTCGGCCGCCACGGTGGTCGTGGTGCTGGCCGGCCTGACGGTGGTGGTCGTCGGAACATGACCGGGATGGCCGCCGCTGGTGCAGCCTCCGGCCAGTACGACGGCGGCGGTTAGCAACGAGGCGCGCCGGATGAGCCCGGATGACTGCAGGTGGAACAACAGCTTCGGGCGCCTCAGCGGTTCGACAAGCGGAAGCCGTCGCCGTCATCGCGGCGTTTCCATACCTGCCACCAGCGCCGGGAGGCCCGGTCGCGTTCGACCTCGGCCAGGATCTCGGGGCCGGCGGCGGTGACGATGGCGTTGGCCTCGGAGAGGATGTTGGCCACGTCCTCGGCCGGCTCGTCCGGCTCGGCCTCGACCGGGGGACGGTTCAGCGAGCCGATGACGAACGAACCGTCGATGATGTCCGGCTGGTAGCGGGCACAGTCATCGGGGCACCGCCAGGGTGCTTCGGGCGCCAGGTTGAGCACGCAGAAGCGCGCCACTTCGCCGGTGTCATATGTCCGGCTCTGGAAGTGGCGGCAATTTTCGCGCATGGTCACGGTCCCCCATCGTGTCACCAAAGGCCGTGATCGTGCACGGCGCTCGGTGGCCGCCACCAAGGGGGCGAGCCGGCTGCCGGGTCGCCGGGTGGGGCGGTGTGAAGGGCGGTTGCCGTGGTCTCCTCGTTACACTCCTGGGCCATGACGGGGCGCGCCCGCACCGATCCCGGCTCGGCCCCGGCACCGGCGACCGACGCTTCGTCGGAGGCCGGCAGCGCCCTGCGTCTGGCCGTGCTGCGGTTGTCCCGCCGGCTGCGCCAGGAGGCGGCCGGAGGCGAGATCACGCCGTCGCAGATGTCGGCTCTCAGCGTCCTGCGGGCGCGAGGGGAACTGACCCTCGGTGAGCTGGCCGCCATCGAGCGCATCGCCCCGCCGTCGATGACCCGCATCGCCGCCCGGCTGGAAGCCAACGGCCTGCTCGAGCGGCGGGCCGACAGCGCCGACCGGCGGGTGGCACGGGTGGCCATCAGTGCGACCGGCACCGAACTGCTGCGCCGGTCACGCGAACGGGGCGACGCCTTCGTGACGGCCCGCCTGCAGTCGCTGAGCGACGAGGAGCAGGATCTGCTCGACCGGGCCGTCCCGCTGCTCGAGCGGTTGGCGGCCGGCGCCGAGGAGCCCAAGGCGTAGGACGATGGTGGCTATCTGCCATCGAGATGTGGTTTGTGACACACGTCTCTTGCGGAGATAGTGGGGAGTAGTCCATACTGAAATCACTGCTCGGGGCGAACCCCCCTCGCCCCTAGAGCTTTACGAAGGACCGGCCTCCCCCCGCCGGTCCTTCGTCGCGTCAGGGCCCCGGATCACTCCGGGGCCCTGTCTCAGTCTCACGTTCGGGTCGAGGCCGGTCCGGCCCTCCCCCCGGGGGCCCGAGGCCAGGCCTCGCCCGAACGCCCCCTCTTGACACCAAATTCTATGTGGCGCTCAACGGCAGGCACAAGACCCTGTAACGGGAATGTGAACAGTCGATTGGGACCGGCTTTCCGGGTTTTCCTAACCTCCGGGGTGATGGCCACTCCGCTTGCCGCCTTCTCCATCCGCATCCGAGCCCGGATCCCGAACCGACCGGGCGAGTTCGCCGCGCTGGCGACGACCATCGGCTCGGCCGGCGGCAGCTTGGTCGGGATCGACATCGTCGAGACCGACGGAGCCACGCTGACCCGCGATCTGGTCGTCTTCTGCGAGTCGCAGGACCACGCCGACGCCGTCGAGGCCGCCACCCGGGCGGCCGGCGACATCGACGTGATCGAGGTGGAGGATCGCACTTTCGGGCTGCACGTCGGCGGCAAGCTGTCCATCGACGCCAAGGTGCCGCCGATCGACCGCGACGGCCTGGCCATGGCCTACACGCCGGGAGTGGCCCGGGTGTGCACGGCCATCGCCGAACAGCCCGAGCTGGTCCACCGCTACACCATGAAATCCAACACGGTGGCGGTGGTCACCGACGGCACCGCCGTGCTCGGCCTGGGCGACATCGGGCCGGAGGCGGCGCTGCCGGTGATGGAGGGCAAGGCCGTGCTGTTCAAGACCTTCGCCGGTGTCGACGCCGTCCCGGTCTGCCTGCGGGTCTCGTCGCCGGCCGAGCTGATCGAGACGGTGCAGCGGATGGAGCCGATGTTCGGCGGCATCAATCTGGAGGACATCGCCGCGCCGCACTGCTTCGAGATCGAGCGGGTGCTGAGCGAGACGATGTCGATCCCGGTGTTCCACGACGACCAGCACGGCACCGCGGTGGTGGCCCTGGCCGCCCTGCGCAACGCCTGCCGGATCACCGGCCGGGAACTGGCCGACCTGCGCATCGTGCTGTCCGGGGCCGGTGCCGCGGGAGTGGCCATCACCAAGATCCTGAAGACGGCCGGGGCGTCCGACATCGTGGCCGCCGACCGCAAGGGCGCCATCCACCGGGGCCGCGACGGCCTGGACCCGTCCAAGCAGTGGTTGGCCGACCACGCCAATCCCGAGGGTCGGTCCGGCAGCCTCCGGGATGTCCTGGCCGGCGCCGACGTGTTCATCGGCGTCAGTGGGCCGGGCCTGCTCAACCGGTCGGACCTGGAGACGATGGCCGACGGTCCGATCGTGTTCGCCCTGGCCAACCCGGTGCCCGAAGTCCTGCCCGAAGAGGCGGCCGGGGTGGTGTCGGTCATGGCGACCGGCCGCAGCGACTACCCCAACCAGATCAACAACGTGCTCTGCTTCCCGGGCATCTTCCGGGGCGCCCTCGATTCCGGGGCCACCACCATCACCGAGAACATGAAGCTGGCCGCGGCCGACGCCATCGCCAACGCCGTTTCGTCGGACGAGCTCCGGCCGGAGGAGATCGTGCCCAGCGTCTTCACCCCCGGGGTGGGCCAGGCGGTGGCGTCGGCGGTGGCCGCCTCGGCCATCGCTGACGGCGTGGTCCGCTAGGACTCGGTCGCCGGGATCAGGGCCTCCAGGTTGGCCATGGATCGGCGGAACAGGGACGCCAGGAACGGCGGGAACAGCCGGCGGGTCGGCCTGAGGACCGCACCCGGGTCGACGGCGAACGTCCACTGCACGACGCAGGCCGGCCCTGGGAGGGCGGTCACCACGTAGTCCTCGGCCAGCGCCCGGGCGATGGGGGCGTTCGTCCGGTTCACGCAGAAGGCGAAGCGGTGGTCGGGCTCCCAGGCGATGATCGTCTCGTCGAAGCGGGCCCCCGTCATACGGACCCGGCGACGACTGCCGACCCCGGGCGGCCCATCGGTCAGCCAGCACCCGCGGTGGTCGAACCCGGGGTACCAGTCGCCCCACCCGGCCGGGTTGCGGGCCAGTGCGTCGAACACGGCGGCGGGGGACCGCCGGACGATCTCAGTCTGGACCGACCGCAGCGGGGCGGTGTCGAAGAAGTCCAGACCCACGGCGCGCATCTCGGTGGCCACGGCGGTCAAATGTAGGCCGTTGTCCCATCGAACACCTGTTCGATAAGATGGCGTGGCGATGAGATCGACGGTAGCCACCCTGCCTCTCGCCGGAGCTCTGGCCCGGCCGGTCGCCGGAGCGGAAACCCGGCTGGTGGGTGTGCCGGCGCCACTGGCCACCCTCTTCCCCGAAGGGGGCGTACGCAAGGGCACCACGGTGGCGGTCGGTACCGCCGGCGGGGGCGCCTCCCTCGCCCTGGCCATGGCCGCCTCGGTCACCTCGGCCGGTGGCTGGGTGGCCGCCGTGGGGTGGCCCTCCCTCGGCCTGGTGGCGGCCACGGAACTGGGGGTGGACCTGCGCCGACTGGCCCTCGTTCCCACGCCGGGCGACCAGTGGGCGACGGTGACCGCCGCTCTGGTGGACGGCTTCGACCTGATCATGCTGTGCCCGGCCGGGCGGGTCCGCATCGCCGATGCCCGCCGGCTGGCGGCCCGGGTGCGCGAAAGACGGTCGCTGTTGATGATCGTGGACGCTCCCGGCTGGCCCGAACTCCCCGACCTGCGCCTGACGGTGGAACCGGGTGGGTGGCAGGGGCTGGGGGCCGGCCACGGCTGCCTCACCGGCCGTCGGCTGGAAGTGGTGGCCGCCGGCCGGCGGGTCGGGGGACGCGAGCGGCGGCGGGAAGTGTGGCTGCCGGCGGCGGCCGGCGGACTCCAGACGGTGGAACCGTCCGGGGCCGCTGCGGTTCCGGCCGGCCCGGTGCTGGAGGTGGTCGGATGAGCCGCCGGCCGGAGCCGGTAGGGGCCGGGAACGGCGGGGATCGGGCCGCCGCCGGACGAGGTGGGAGCCGCCGGCCGGGGCGGGTACTGGTGGCCTGGTGGCCGGACTGGCCGGTCTGGGCGGCCGGGATGGCCCCCGACCGGCCGGCGGCGGTGGTGGCCGCCAACCGGGTGGTGGCGGTGACCCCGGCCGGGCGGGCCGAGGGGGTACGGCCCGGGTTGCGCCGCCGGGAGGCGCAGGGCCGTTGCCCGGAACTGGAGGTGGTGGCCACCGACGCCGGCCGCGACGCCCGGGCGTGGGAGCCGGTGGTGGCCGCCGTGGAACGGCTCACCACGGCGGTCGAGGTGCTCGGTCCGGGCACCCTCGGGTTCGGTACGAGGGGCCCGTCGCGCTATTTCGGCGGGGACGCAGCGCTGGCCGCCCGGGTCGAGGAGGTGGCGGTCACGGCGATGGGCCTTCCCCCGGGTGACGGCAGTTGCCGGGTGGGCGTGGCCGATGGCCGTTTCGCCGCCGGCCGGGCGGCCCGGGTCGCCCGGCCGGGCGGGCTGGTGATACCGCCGGGGGAGAGCCGGGCCTGGCTGGCACCGGCCCCGGTCAGCGCCCTGGGGCCGGTGTATGAGGACCTGTCCGGCCTGCTGGTCCGCCTGGGGGTGCCCACCCTGGGTGACCTGGCCGCCCTACCGGCTCCCGATGTCCTGGGTCGCTTCGGCCATGAAGGCATGGCTGCCCACCGCCTGGCCCGGGGTCTCGACGACCGGCCGGTACACGGCCGTGAGCCACCTCCCGACCTTTCCTGCGCGGTGGAGATGGACCCACCTGAGGAGCGGGTGGAAGCGGCCGCCTTCGCCGCCAAGACACTGGCCGACCAGTTGCACGCCCGGTTGGACGCAGCCGGCCTGGCGACGACTGCGGTGGCCATCGAAGTGGAGACCGAGCACGGCGAGTCGCTGGTGCGCAACTGGCGCCACGAGGGTGCTCTCAGCGCCACTGCGTTGGCCGAGCGGACCCGCTGGCAACTGGACGGCTGGTTGTCGGGTACGGCCGGGGCGGCCCCCACCGGAGGGTTGACCCTTCTCCGTCTGACCCCCCTGGAGGTGCGCCCCGACGGTGGTCGCCAACTCGATTTCTGGGGCGGCCTGGCCGACACCGATGCCCGGGCGGCCCGGGCCATGGCCAGGGTGCAGGGCCTGCTCGGACCGGAGGCGGTGGTCACCGCCGTCCTGGTCGGTGGCCGGGGCTGCGCCGAGCAGATCGAACTGGTGCCGTGGGGCGACGCCCTCCCCGACCAGGAGCCGGGCCGGCCCTGGCCGGGCCGGCTGGCCGATCCGTCGCCGGCGGCCGTCCACCCTGCGCCCCTCACCGCCGACCTGATCGATGACGCCGGGCGGCCGGTGGAGGTGAGCGGCCGGGGGATGATCAGCGGGGCGCCGGCCGCCCTGGCCGTGCAGGGCGGCCCGCTCGAAGAGATCCACCAATGGGCCGGACCGTGGCCGATCGAGGAACGGTGGTGGGAGGCCGGTGGCCGGCGCCGGGCCCGGATGCAGGTGGTGGTCGGTACCGGCCGGGCCCATCTGGTGTACCGGGAGTCCGGCCGTTGGTGGGTGGAGGCGACCTACGACTGACCCGCCGACACCGGCTCCACCGACGCCGAGGCCGAAGCCCGCCTAATCCGCCGAGCCGACGACGGACATCCGGCCGGCCTGGTGCAGGGCTCGGCGGGCCTCCCGTGAGGTCCACCACGCTCCCCACCGGTCCGATACCAGCTGGGCGACGATGAACACCACGGCCCCGGCCACCACGTCGGTCAGGTAGTGGTTGCCGGTCGCCATCACCGCGAAGGCGGTCAGGGTCGGATACAGCCAGACCAGGTACCGCCACCGGCGGCGCGGCAGTATCCGCCATGCGGCGAGGGCGGCCCACGCCGCCCACCCGATGTGCAGCGAGGGGAACGCGGCCAGTTGGTTGGCGGCCGTGGCCAGCGTCCCGTGGTGCCACGACCCGAACGAGTGGGACAGGCCGACGATGTCCGGGTACACCGACGGGGCCACCAACCGCGGCGGAGCCGTGGGCAGCAGCCAGAAGATCACCATGGCGATCAGGTTGGTCAGAACCAGACTGTTGCGCAGCGGTCGGTACTTCTCGGGGAAACGCCACCAGACGATGCCGACCAGGCCCAGGGTGACGATGAAGTGGACGTTGTCGTAGTAGTTGCCGGCCAGCCACCCGAGGGTCTGGTGGCCGTCCAGCCAGTGGTCCAGGCCGGCCTCCGGGTCGAGATGCAGGAAGTGCTCGAACCGCAGGATGCGGTGGGCATTGGCGAAGGCGGCCCCGACGCGCAGCGGGGAGAGGCTGTTGATGTCGTCGTACAGCCAGCACAGCCAGGCGATGAAGACGGCCTCGAGCCAGAGCGGCGTGCGCGGCCGGCGGAAATAGCTGCGCACCCGGGCCCACGGGCCTGGGTACGTGCTAGCCCCAGGAGCGACGACCACCAGAGGGGCGGCTTCCTGGGCGCCGGCGGAATCGGCGGAAAGCGACGACACGATCCGAACGATTCTACGCGTCTCTGAGCGGTCGCTCTTGGGGATGGTCCTTACGCGGCATAGGCTCGCTTCGCTTTTAGGAGGTGCTTGCCATGGAACGCACATTGGAAGTGATCCGGGCCGCCGGGGCCCTGGGTGCCGAACTGCGCGGCATCGATCTGCGCAGGGCGATCAACGACAAGGACATCTCTCCTTTGACCGCGGCTTTGACCGAACACCTGGTGGTGTTCGTCCGGGATCAGGACATCGACCTGGAGGACCTGGAGAACCTCACCGACCTGCTCGGCGGCCGCGATGTCACCCCGTACGTCGAGCCGGTGGAGGGTCACCCGCACGTGATCCGGGTCATCAAGGAGCCGACCGACGTCATGAACTTCGCCAACGCCTGGCACACCGATCTCAGCTACCTGCCCGAGCCGCCGGCGTTCACCCTCCTGCATGCGCGCGACGTGCCCGACTTCGGTGGCGACACCGTGTACGCCAATCAGTACATGGCGTTCAAGACCCTGTCACGAGGGCTGCGCCGCACCGTGCTGGGCCTGTCGGCGGTCCACACCGCGGGTACCCACTACGGCACCGGGGGCACGCTCGACAAGGCGGCCGACATGACCTCGATGGCCATCCGGCCGGCCCCCGAGGCGTGGCGGGAGCAGGTGCACCCGGTGGTCCGCCGCCACCCGATCACCGGTGATCCGGCCCTCTACGTGAACCCGGTCTACACGACCCAGTTCGCCGGCTGGACACCCGACGAGTCCCGGGGCCTGCTCGATCACCTGTTCCGTCACTCCAGCACGGAGAACATCACGTTCCGGCTCAGGTGGGAGCCGGGCACGATCGCCGTGTGGGACAACCGGTGCGTCATGCACAACGCCCTCAACGACTATTCGGGCGTCCGTCGCGAAGCGTTCCGTACGAGTGTCAAAGGAACCGCCCCGGAGCCGGCCCAGTCCTGATCCGTCAGTCGAACGGGTCGCCGGCCAGTTCCGGATGACCGTGGTTGGCTACGAGCACGAACCGCCACTGGCCCGGCGCCCCCAGCGGCGGCTGGTACCACCTGGCCGCGTAGGCGTGGCGGCCGTCGTCTCCCTCGACCGCCCCCAGGTGGAACACCCCCAGGTGGTAGCCGGCGTCGTCCACCGGACCGGTCTCCTCGGTGGCTGCCACCCAGCCGCCGGGTGTCAACCGTTCGACGCGCACCAGCGGTTGATCCCAGTGCAGGGAACCGGGTGCCCCGCCGCTCCAGCCGAACTCCCAGTAGGCGTCGTTCCACCGCTCGGCATCGAAGAACCGGGCCCCGCCGCCGTCGGGTCGCCGGCGGGGTCCCGACCCGGGGAGCCCGGTCGGGGTCAGGTAGCCCCGGACATGGCCGGCGAACTCGCGACCCATCGACTGGTCGATCACGTCCCCGGCGGCGACGTCGGCGGCCAACCGGCCGGCAGCGGCACTGACAAAACCGAGGGTGTTGGGCCCGTACAGGTTGCTGGCCCCCTCGTAGCACTGCCGGTCGTACTCCTCGGGCGTCGTCAGGTAGTCCCAGTAGTCGTTGGCGGCCGATGACACGGCCACCCCGTCGACGGCGGCGCCCCGGTCGGCCAACACCGTCGTCAGGTCGTTCTCCAGCCGGCGGCCGGCTTCGACCGTGATCTCGAACGGCAGAGCGAGCAGGGCCATCGGGCCGATCAACATGAACTGGACCGGGAGTATGTGGGGGTAGGCGGACAGAGGAGCGAACCGGTTGTGCAACCGCTGGCCGCCGAAGACCCACTTCCTGCCCTGGCGGGAGCGGGCCAGCAGGCTGGGTTTGGGGAAGCCGGGCCGGAACGGCGGGATCCGGTCGAGGACCGGTGTCGAGTTCTCGACCGCGCCGGCCAGCTTGGCCGTGCCGACGGCCGGGTCGGCCAGGCGGACGCCACCGATCACCGGGTGCCCGGCCAGGTCGATCTCGCGGTAGCCGGTGGCCAACCGGACCTGCGAGGAGAGCCGGCTCTCGAGCCGGTCGTGCAGATCGGCGGCCGCCGCACCGATGCCCCGCCCGACCCGCTCCGCCTCGGCGTAGACGAGCAGACCCGGGCGAACAGCCGGGGTGACGTCGCCGTGCGTGCCCTCGACCGCCCCAGTGATCGGGCGGACACCGGTGCGGGCCTCGATCCCCTGGGCCATCTCACCCGCGATGTAGGCCCATACATCGGCGTTGTAGGCCGGGTCGTGGCGGGAGATGCCGGTGCCATGGATAGAGAACAGGGCGAGGGCGGCCAACGGGCCGCCTTCCTCCCGGTCCACCCGGATCAGGTGCAGCCACGGGTTGATGGCGGCGTAGATGCGTTGACGTTCGGTGCGCTTGTCGGCCACCGACCGGTTGTCGACGTGGGCGATCAGTGACCGGTTGCGGGTGTATCCCCAGACCTCGGTCGACCCGGCGGCCAGCCGGGCCGGGACCCGGGTCTCGTACGCGGTGCGGACGGCGGCGGTGATCCGCTCGGCCAGGTAGGCGGTCCAGGCCGGATCCAGGCCGGGCCGGTTGGACGCCCAGCGGTTGTAGAAGTCGGAGCCGTGGTACTGCCCGGGACCGGCATGGGTGTGGGTGGCGCCCATGAAGAGGCCGGCCAGGGGGACGTCGGTCGTGGCCGTCACCTCGGCGGCGACCAGTCGGTGCACCACGGCCGAGCCGGCGTGGAGGTCGCTGGCGATCAGGGCCACAGCGGCGCGACCGGCCCGCAGGTAGAGGACCCGGGCCCGGATGCGGGTGCGGAAGCCGACGCCGTCCTGGGAGTTGCGGGAGTGGCCCGACTTGGGCATCCCCGGCGGCGGCGTCAGATCCACCTCGGCCGCCCCGGCCAACAGGTTGGGCACCGCAGCCAGCTGGGCCGGCCGGCCCACCGCCGGCATCGGGAACCGGGTCCTGTCCTCCCGGTCCAGACCGGCCGCCGCCTGCTCGAAGAACTGTTCGATGGGCGACGTCAACCGGGGGCCGCCTGCTGGCGGACGGGCTCGATCGGACCGTTCAACGGGCGACCACCTGCTCCATGAGCGACCCGGTCGCCAGCAGCCGGTCCTCCGACCCCGAAGGACCGGCCAGCTGCAGGCTGGCCGGGACCGGCCCGGAGGGGGAGGGGACCGGGAGGGCGAGAGCCGGGCCGCCCGAAACGTTGAACGGCCCGGTGAGACGCAACGACCCCATCCGGGATGCGTCGGCGATGGGTGTCGGCGCCGAGGCGAGGACGGGCAGGGCCACCACGTCGACCGAGGCGAGCACCCGGTCCATCTCGGCCGTCCAGCGACGGGCCGTGGCCCAGGCCTCGGCCACCTGCTCCGCCGTGATCGACGAACAGCCCTCCAGCCGGACGGCCACGTCCGGTGACAGCTGGTCGGCGCTCGCCGCCCACAGGTCCTTGTTGGTGGCCCACGCCTCGGCGCCCAGGATGGCGGTGAACGCGGCCGTGGCCGCGTCCCAGCCGGGGAGGTCGACCTCGACGATCCGGCCGTGGCCGGCTTCGCGGTACCGGTCGAGGGCGTCATCGATGGCGGCGTCGACCCAGCCGTCGGCCGGCGGGCGGAAGCGCCCGATCCGCGCCGCCGGTGCCGCCGACACCCAGTCGAAGCCGGGCTCCAGCAGGCTCATGCCCAGCCCGGTGGCGGCCACGGTGGCGCCCATCGGGCCGACGGTGTCGAGGGAGCCGGCCAACAGGCTGACCCCCTCCAGCGACACCCGACCCTTGGTCGTCTTCAGCCCGACCACCCCACAGCACGCGGCCGGGATGCGCACCGATCCGCCGGTGTCGCTGCCGAGGGCGACGTCGGCGTCGCCGGACGCCACCGCCACGGCCGAGCCGCTCGACGATCCGCCCGGCACCAGGTCGGGGTCGAGCGGGTTGGTCGGGGTACCGAACCACGGGTTGATCCCGCTCACCCCGAAGGCCAGCTCGTGCATGTTGACCTTGCCGACGATGGCGGCCGTGCCGGATCGCTCGGCGGCCCTGATCCCGGCCAGGCAGGGGGCATCGGCCGTCGCCGGCGACGCCCGGTCGGCGATCGCCTGCGACCCGCAGGTCGTCGGCAGCCCGGCCATGTCGATCAGGTCCTTGACCGCAATCCGGGTGACGGCGGGGCCGGTGGGCGGCGACGGCAGCCGGAGGATGAACGTCGACATCACTGCAGCTTGGCACACCTCTACTTCCGGGCCGCTCGGCGCCGGTAGCCGCTAGACAAGGGCCATGCAGATAGGCGCCATCTACCCTCAGTCCGAACTGGCCACCGACCCGGCAACCGTGCGGGCCTGGGTCGCCGGCGTCGAGGAGCTGGGTTACCGGCATGTGCTCGTCTACGACCACGTGGTCGGGGCCGACCCGGACGCCTACCCGGGATGGGACGGCCCGTACGACGCCAGCACCACCTTCCACGAGCCGTTCGTCTTCTACGGCTTCCTCGCCGCCATCACCCGGCTGGAGCTGGTGACCGGGATCATCATCGCCCCCCAGCGCCAGACCGCCCTCCTGGCCAAGCAGGCGGCCGAGGTCGACATCTTGAGCGAGGGCCGCTTCCGGCTGGGTATCGGCGTCGGCTGGAACCCGGTCGAGTACGAGGCCCTGGGCCAGGACTTCCGGACCCGGGGCCGGCGCCAGGAGGAGCAGATTGGCCTCCTCCGCCGGCTGTGGACCGAGCGGGTGGTCGATCACCAGGGCCGCTTCGACGTGATCAGCGGCGCCGGCCTGGCCCCTCTCCCCGTCCAGCGCCCGATCCCGATCTGGATGGGGGCGGCGTCGGAGTCCGCCTACCGGCGGATCGGCCAGCTGGCCGACGGGTGGTTCCCGATGCTGGTACCCGGTGACAAGCTGACCGAGGCCCAGCGGATCATTGCTGACAGTGCTGCTGCCGCCGGCCGGGACCCGGCCGGCATCGCCATGGAGGGGCGCTTGCGCGCCGTCGACGAGGCGCCTCGTCACTACGAGCGGTGGACCGAGGCGGGTGCCACCCACCTGACGGTGGACACCATGAGGCTGGGATTGGCCGGTCTCGACGAGCATCTGGACGCACTGCGGACCACGGCCGCGGCCCTCGGGCTGCGGTGAGCCCGGCCGGCGGAGGCTGACCGGGCCGCCCGCGGAGGCTGACCGGGCCGGCGGCGACCCGAGCGGGCCGGGGCCGAACATCCCTCTGGATCTGATCGAACACATGTTCGTATAGTCGGGGTATGGGTTACCAGAACCCCCCGGTGCCCTGGAAGGACCTGGAGGCGGTCATCTCCGGGCGCGCCCGGCGGTTCCCCTCCCAGGGCGACGGGGGCGATGCCCCGGCCTGGTCCTACAAGCGGGATACCTACCGGCCGCCGGTCGACCTGGCCGACGGTCGCCGGCCGGTGGAGATGCCGTACGCCGAGCTGCACTGCCACTCCAACTTCAGCTTCCTGGACGGCGCCTCCCATCCCGAGGAGCTGGTGGAGGAGGCGGCCCGGCTGGGCCTCGAGACGCTGGCCCTGACCGACCACGACGGGCTGTACGGAGTGGTCCGCTTCGCCGAGGCGGCCCGGGCGGTGGGCCTGCCCACCGTGTT
>DASZNC010000169.1:0-3244 GCA_035551615.1 Acidimicrobiales bacterium | reverse complement strand
GTGACCAGCGCCCTGACCGCTCAGAGCGCAGCCGTTGATGTTCTCCAGACGACATCCACCCTGACCGGACCGGGGACGGTCCATACCCTCGTCCCGTCTACGCCACAGGATCTGGTCTTCAGCCTGCAGACGAAGGATTCGGCCAACAACGTCGTCTCCATCCCGACCACCGCCTATTCCATCTCGGCGTCGTCGGCCTCGGTGACGGTGTGCGGCAACATCGCCGGCCTGACCTGCACGCTCCAGACGACGAGCATCTCCGGATCGGCGCCCACCTTCACCGTGCAGGTGTCCGTGCCCACCGGGTGCTTCGCGCCGCAGACCATCACCCTGCGTCTCGAGGATCCGACCTCCGGCGACACCGCCGTGTCGTCGTCGGCCAACCCGGTGTCGGCCAGTGGCACCCTCGACATCCTGCCCACCTGCAACCTGGCCCTGTCGGTGGGGTCGTCGCATTCGGTGGCCGAGCCGGCCGGCGGCACGTTGACGTTCCCGGTGACCTTGACCGACCCGGCCGATTCGTCGACGCCCCGGAATGCTCTCAACACCCTGACCATTCCTTACGTCGTGAGCTGCCCGCTGGCGGTCCTGAGCTGCGGATCGGCGAGCGGCGATGCGACCATCACAGCTGGGACCGATTCGACGACCATCTCGGTACCGGTGTCACAGGTCACCACGGCCTGGTTCACGCCCCAATCGGTCACGGTCACGATCTCGGCTCCGGTCGGCAACAGCGACGTCGCCGTCCTCGGTACCGGGGTCCAGTCCGGCACCGTCACCTCGACCCTGCCCGCGCCGAAGGTCACCCTGACCCCGCCGGCCGGGCTCGGCTCGATCACCCTGCCGGCCGATGCCGGGCACATCTACACCTACACGGTCACGCTGTCGGAGCCGGTCGCCGTTCCTCTGCACGTGGACTTCAAGGCCCAGGGCGCGCCCGGCTTCGCCTCACCGGCGGTCAACGGGGTCGACTTCACCGTGGTCAACCCCGCCTCGTGCGCCATCGGAACGACCTGCGTCGACTTCAACGTGCCCCTCGCCGGCGTCGCCCCGCTGACCCAGCCCATCGCCATCAAGTTCCTCGGTCGAGGCGTCCACGGCCCCAACCGGTACTTCCAGCTGGCCCTGGCCGCGGCTTCACTCGGATCCATACCGTCGGGGCAGTCGTTCACCACGATCCTCACCGACACCTACGCATACGGCTACTGGCTGGTGGGGACCGACGGCGGCGTGTTCCCGCTGGGCGCAGCTCCGTACAAGGGCTCGGCCGCGGGTGCGCACCTGGCGGCTCAGGTTGTCGCCATCGCCCCGACGCCCACTGGTCAGGGTTACTGGCTGGCGTCCACCGATGGTGGTGTGTACGCCTACGGCGATGCCCGGTTCTCGGGATCGATGTTCGGCCTGCCGCACAACGGTGTCATCGTCGGCATCGCCGCCACGCCCACCGGCAAGGGCTACTGGTTGGTGGGAAGTGACGGCGGTGTGTACTCGTTCGGCGACGCCCGGTTCTTCGGATCGATGTCCGGCTACAGGCTGATCGGCTCGATCGTCGGGATCCAGGCCACCCGTGACGGACACGGTTACTACCTGGTCGGCTCGGACGGCGGCGTGTTCGCCTTCGGTGACGCCGTGTTCCATGGTTCTCTGCCCGACTACTGCGGAGTCTGCACCGGCAGCTCGCCCATCCTCGGCCTGGCCGTTTCGCCCGATGGCGGTGGTTACTGGCTGGCCTCCGTGAACGGCGGCGTGTTCGCCTTCGGCGATGCCAGGTACCACGGCAGCGGCTTCGGCACGGGCAAGCACTTCGAGGCGATCACCGCCACTTCGTCGGGTGACGGGTACTGGCTCCTGGCCTCGGACGGCACGGTCGTGGCCGAAGGCAAGGCCCAGAACTTCTTCGACCCGTTGAAGGCGCCGGGCGTCCATTTGGGCGGACCGGTAGAAAACATGGCGGGCGACTAGGACCACTAGTAGTAGTTAGGGCACCCGCATATGAGCAACGCAGACGGGTCGTCCCCGGTAGTCCAGCTCCCCATCGAAGGGATCGCCGACGCGGTCCTCGTCGGTCACGGCCCGGCGAGCGTCGTCTACCGCGCCACGCAATGGGCCGACGGCCGGGTGGTCGCGGTCAAGGTGCTGAACTCGCCCCTGACCGACGAGGAGTCGCGCCACCGGTTCGACCAGGAGGGCCAGATGGGGGCCACGCTGGCCGGCTTACCCCATGTGGCCGCTCCGTTGCGCAGCGGCCTGGCGCCGAACGGGCAGGCGTTCATCATCTCGGAGTTCGCGCCCGGCGGGTCGTTCGGCGACCGTGTGCTCACGACCGGGCCCTTGCCGTGGCTCGAAGTGCTCGACCTCGGGATCAAGATCGCCGGAGCGCTGGGCCAGATCCACGCCCGGGGGATGATCCACGGTGCTATCAAGCCGGAGAACATTTTGCTGTCGTCGGCCAACGAGCCGCTGCTCGGGGACTTCGGCGCCGCCCGACTGCGGGGACCGGTCGCCAACACCCCGGCGGGAGTGGCGCAGTCGTCGCCGGAGGCGGTGTCGGGTGCTCCTCTGACCACTGCATCCGACGTGTGGTCGCTGGCCGCCAGCCTGTCGACCCTCGTCTCCGGAGAGGCTCCGTTCCAGTTCCCGGGCGACGAGTCGGTGCTCCCGATCATCACCCGGATAATGAGCGGCGAATCCCGTGACCTGGCCGCGTTCGGGGTCCCGCCGGTCTTCGCCGGAGCGATCGTGGCCGCCCTGGCCAAGAACCCGGCGGCCCGTCCGCCTTCGGGGCACGAGATGCTGCAGTTGCTGCAGAGCGTCCGGGGTCAGCTCAGCGCCGGCGGTGCCCCGGTGGCCCCGGCCCCCGTTTCTCCCGGCCCGGCCGTTCCTCCCGGACCGGTCTCCGCCCCGCCCCTCCCGCCCGGTGCGGTCGGTCCGGTCAGCACCGGGGGCGTGGCGCCGGCCGCCGTCCCGCCCGGAGCTGGTGGACTCGTTCCCGGTGTCGTCGCCGGTCCCGGTCCGGTGGCGCCGATCCGGAGCAAGCCATCGCTCGAGGCGCTGCTCGCCGGCAACCGTCCGGCCGCGGCCGCCAGTGGGGCGGGAGAGGCGCCGGCGGCGGCAGGTGCCGGACCGGGTGTCATGGCTGACCAGGCCGAGGGTGGGGTGGCCACTGTCCAGGCCCCCGCCCCGGCTCCGGCTTCCGGGTGGCCTGCATCGGAGCCGGCCCCCGCAGGATTCGGACCGCCCGCTG
>DASZNC010000168.1:0-6073 GCA_035551615.1 Acidimicrobiales bacterium | reverse complement strand
CTCGACGTCTCGCTGCTCGAGACCGGGGCGGTCACGATGCAGGCGTTCACCACCCTGGATGCGTCGTTCCGTGGCATCCGCCCGCAGGTGCAGTCCCTCATCCCGTCCATCGAGCCGACGGCGGATGGCTATGTGGGTGTGTCGTGCATCACCGCCCAGCAGTTCACCGACTTCATGCGGATGATCGAGCGCCCCGATATGGCAGAAGACGAGTCACTTCTTCTGCCCGACGAGCGCCGGCGCCGGAGGGACGAGGTCCTGGAGGCGGTCGATGCGTGGACCACCCAGCGGACGACCGACGAGATCATCGAGCTGGCCACTGCGTTCCGCATCCCGGTGGCGCCCATCGGCAACGGCGCCAACCTGCCGGAGCGGGATCATCTGGTCGTGCGGAAGGTGTTCGAGAAGACGGCCGCCGGCCTGACCGCACCCCGGCGCCCGTATTCGATCACCAGGGGAACGGCTGCGGTGTGGGCCCACGACTGGTGGCGGGGACCGACCGGACCCGGTGGCCCGCTGGCCGGACTGAAGGTGGCCGACTTCAGCGCCTTCTGGGCCGGTCCGGCGGCCACCCACCTGCTCGCCGCCCTGGGCGCCGACGTCGTGAAGGTCGAGTCGACGGTCCGGCCGGACGGGATGCGGCTCAACAGCAGCCGACCGACCGACCCGGACTGGATGGAATGGGGCGCCGTCTATTACGGCGTGAACGCCAACAAGCGGTCGATCACCCTTGACCTGCGCCGGCCGGAGGACCTGGCCCGGGCCGAGAAACTCGTGGCCTGGGCCGACCTGGTCACGGAGAACTTCTCGCCGCGTGTGCTCGAGGACCTGGGGCTGGGGCCCGAGCGAATCAGCCAGGTCAATCCCAGCGCCGTTCTGGTCCGCATGCCCGCCTTCGGGCTGTCCGGCCCGTGGCGGGACCGCACCGGCTTCGCCATGACGGTGGAGCAGGCCTCCGGGCTGGCGTGGATGACCGGATACTCCGACGGGCCCCCCATGGACATGGGTGGGGTGTGCGACCCGTTGTGCGGGATGCACGCAGTCGTCGCCCTGATGTCGGCGTTGCGGGACCGGGCCGTCGACGGGCGGGGGGCACTGGTCGAGGTGCCCCTCGTGGAGGTGGCGCTCAACGTGGCGGCCGAACAGATCCTGCAGTACTCGATGGACGGCACGCTCCTGGCCCGAGACTCGAACCGGGGACCCGAGGGCGCCCCGCAGGGGGTGTACGGCACCGCCGACGAGGACGGCTGGATCGCCGTGAGTGCCCGCGACGACGGCGACCGCTCCGCCCTGAGCCGCCTCACCGGTGCGCCGACGACCGATCCCGCCGACCTGGACGAGCACCTGGAGGCGTGGGCCGGCCAGCGACCGGCCGCAACCGCCGAGCGCGAACTGGTCCAGGCCGGCATCCCGGCGGGAGTCGTGGTCATTCCCCCCGACATGGCGGGCAACGAGCAGCTACGGGCCCGCCGGTTCTTCGAGGAGATCGATCACCCGATCGTCGGCCGGCACGGCATCCCGTCCCTCCCGATACGCCTGGCCGGCCGCCACCAGGGCTGGTACCGCACCCCGCCGCCCACCCTCGGCCAGCACAACGAAGAGATCAACCGCACCATCCTGGAGGCTCGATGACCCAGACCCCGACGGCCCCCCGCCCGTCCGACCTCCTGCCCGACCCGGAGCCCCGGGAGGTGCGGTTCACGGTCATCTCCGTCGACGACCACCTGGTCGAACCTCCGGACATGTTCGCCGGCCGCCTGCCGTCCCGGTTCGACGACTCCGCCCCGTTCGTCCGTCCCTGCGCGGGCGGCGGTCAGGAGTGGGTGTACGACGGAGAGGTCTACCAACAGCTGGGCCTGAACGCGGTGGTCGGCCACGGCCGCCGCGAGGACTGGACCTTCGAGCCCACCGGATTCGACCAGATGCGTCGCGGCTGCTGGGACGTGCACGCCCGCATCCGGGACATGGACATCAACGGGGTGTGGGCGTCGGTCAACTTCCCGTCGATGATCACCGGCTTCTGCGGCACCGTCTTCTCCCGGACCTCCGACCCGGAGCTCGGTCACGCCGTGATGCGGGCCTGGAACGACTGGTTCTTCGAGGAGTGGTACGGGCCGTATCCGGACCGGGTGGTGCCGATGGGCATCACGTGGCTGGCCGACCCCGAGATGGGAGCCGACGAGATCCGCCGTAATGCGAGCCGCGGATTCACGGCGGTGACGTTGCCGGAGCAACCCCACCGCCTCGGCTACCCGTCGCTGCACTCCGGCTACTGGGATCCGATCCTGGCCGCCTGCCAGGAGACCGGCACCGCCGTCTGCCTCCACGTGGCGTCGAGCGGCCCGGCGGCCGGTACCGCAGCGGATGCGCCGTCTCCCGCCCTCGGCGCCACGCTGTTCCAGGCCCTGGCCTTCACCGCCTGCGCCGACTGGTTGTGGTCGGGGGTAGCCATCCGCTTTCCCGAGCTCAAGGTGGCCATGTCGGAAGGGGGCATCGGCTGGGTGCCGATGCTGATGGACCGACTCGAGTTCATGCTCGACCAGAGCGGACACGGCCGCAGCCAGTGGATGGCATCCGATCTGACCCCGACCGAGGTCCTGCAACGGAACTTCTGGTTCTGCACCATCGACGACCCGTCCACCATGCCCCTGCGCCACCGCATCGGCGTCGATCGGATCATGGTGGAGACCGACTACCCGCATGCCGACTCGACGTGGCCCGACACCCAGGCCTTCCTGGAGAAGAGCATGGCCGGCATACCCGTCGACGAGGTACGGATGATGACCCATCTCAATGCCGCCCGGTTGTTCCGCCACCCGCTGCCCCCGGTGTGTGTGCCGTGAGCCATTTCGTCGCCACTCCCGACCAGCTGATGCCGAAGATGGAACCTCGCCAAAAGATCGTCCTGTTGGCCCGCACCCTCTGGCGGGAGGGCTACAACGACCACCTGGCCGGCCACATCACCTACAACCTGGGTGACGGGACGTTGCTGTGCAACCCCTGGTTCCTGCTCTGGAACGAGTTCCGGGCCGACGATGTGATCCGCATCGACCTGGATGGGAACGTCGTCGAAGGAGCGTGGCCGGTGCCCCCCGGCATACCGCTCCATCTGGAGTTGCACAGGGCCCGCCACGATGTGCAGGTCGCTCTCCACAACCACTCGCAATGGGGGACGGTCTGGGCCGACATGGGGAAGGTGCCGCCCTGTCACGACCAGAGCTCGGCGCTGGGCGGGGGCACCCTGGTGCTGGTCGACGAGTACGACGGCCCGGTGAACGACCCGGACCTGGCCCGGCGGGCGGTGGAGAAGATGGATGGTGCCGACATGGCGCTCCTCGCCGGCCACGGCGTGTTCATCACGGGCCGCAGCATCCGGGCCGTCCACCAGAGGGCGGTCGCCCTGGAGTGGCGGTGCCGGATGGCCCATGCAGTTATGGCAGCGGGGGTGTCGGGCGGCGAGCTGCCGGCTGAGATCAGGGACCGGTTCGGGGGTAACGACGGCGCCGGTTTCATCGGCTTCTGGGAGGCCATGGTGCGCCAGGAGTTGCGGCAGGACCCGTCACTCCTCGACTGAGGAGCCGGGGGTCAGCGGAAGCTGCTCGCCAGGGTGGGCCGAAGTCTTCTCGTAACAATGTCGAAACCCCTCGGTAAACCACGTCTGGTCCGATGGTGCCCATGGGATGTCGGTCGCACTCATGACCGGACCCGGGGTCCTCGCCGGGTTCCGCGTCGGTATCACGGCGGATCGGCGCTGGGACGAGCAGGCCGCCCTCTTCGAGCGCCGGGGCGCATCGATCGTGCACGCGCCGACCATCCGGACCCGGCCGCTGGGTGACGAGGTGGCTCTGCGCCGGGTCACCGAGGATCTCATCTCCCGGCCCCCGGCGGTGTGGATCGCCAATACCGGGTTGGGGGTGCGCTCCTGGCTGAGCATGGCCGACTCGTGGGGGCTGGGCCGGCCGCTCGAGGCGGCGCTCGGTCGTTCGCGGATCTACGCACGGGGGCCCAAGGCCTCGGGCGCGGTCCGGACCGCCGGTCTGGACGTGCACGTCCAGGGCCGCAGTGAACGACTGCGGGAGGTCGTCGACTGCGCCATGGCCGACGCACACGCCGGTGACCGGATCGCCCTGCAGGTCGACGGGAGCGGCAACTCGGACGAGACCGAACGGATGCGCCACCTGGGTATGGAGGTGGTGCTCGTACCGGTGTACCGGTGGAGCCCGCCGGCGGATGCTGCGCCGGCACGGCAGCTGGCCGAGTCGACCATCGCCGGCCGGGTGGACGCCGTCACCTTCACGGCTGCCGCCTCCCTGCGCAACTGGATCGACATGTGCGAGGCGGATGGACGGGCCGACGACCTGCGCCGGGCTCTGACCGATGGTCGCACGGTGGTCGGCTGTGTGGGACCGGTGTGCGCCGACGCGGCTGCGTCGAGCGGGCTGCTGTCGCCCCACTTGGTCCAGCCCGACTCGTACCGGCTCGGACCGCTCGTGCGGGCCGTGGCCGAACGATTGGCGGCCCGGCGGCGCCCGATCCAGCTCGGTGCGACCACGGCCGTGCTGAGCGGTACGGCCGTGATCATCGGCGACGAATGCCTGTCGCTGACCGATACCGAAGCCCGCCTGCTCGAGGTGCTGGCCGCCCGGCCGACCGCCGTTCTGACCAAGGACGCCCTGCTGCGGGCCGTATGGGGGCCGGGCGCCGTCGATACCCATGCCGTCGAGGTGGGGATCGCCCGGCTGCGCAAGCGGCTCGGCCGGCACGGCGAAGCGGTCCGGGTCGTCCACCGGCGCGGCTACACCCTGCGCTCCTGAGGTCGGCTCAGCGACCCTTCGACGGCGGGGCCAGATGCACGGCGCACAACTTGTACTCGGGCATCCGGCTGATCGGGTCGATCTCGGTGGAGGTGAGCCGGTTGACGGATTCGTCGCCGGCCCAGTGGAAGGGGGCGAACACGGTGTCGGGCCGGATGCCGTCGACCAGGGCGGCCGTGAAGGTGGCCCGCCCCCGACGGCTGCGCACGACGACCGGTGCCCCGGCGGCGATTCCGAGACGGCCGGCCAACTCCGGGTGCATCTCCAGCACGGCGCCGGGCCGGGACTGACGCAGCCGCGGAATCCTCCGGGTCTGGCTGCCGGAGTTGTACTGCTCCCGGTTGCGGCCGGTCGTCAACATCACCGGGAACTCGGCGTCGGTTATCTCCGCCGACGGGGCGTATCCGACGGCGACGAAGCGGGCCCGGCCGTCGGGATGCCCGAACCGATCGGAGAACAGGCGTGGGGTACCAGGATGATCGGTATCCGGACAGGGCCAGTAGACCCCGGGCTCGCGTTCCAGTCGCTCATAGGTGATCCCCGAGTAGTCGGCCCGCCCACCGGCACTGGCCCGGCGCAGCTCGTCGAACACCTCTTCCGGGCCGGCGTAGGAGAACCGGTGGTGGTGACCGAGGCGGGTGGCCAGCTGGCACAGCACCTCGATGTCCGAGCGGGTTCCGGCCGGTGGTGGCGTCGCCGCCCGCCGCCGGATGACCCGTCCCTCCAGGTTGGTCATCGTGCCGTCCTCCTCGGCCCACTGGGTCACCGGGAGGACGAAGTCGGCCAGCTCGCTGGTCTCGTTGGGGAAGGCGTCCATCACGGCCAGCAGATCCAGGTCGGACAGCCGGTTGCGCACCTCGCCCGCGTGGGGGGCGGCGACGACCAGGTTGCTGCCGGCGACGACCAGGCCCCGGAGGCCGCCCTCACCGATCCGGGAGATCATCTCGGTGGCGGTGAGCCCGGCCGGCGGGAGATCGCCCGGGTCGACGCCCCACACACCGGCGACGTGGGTTCGATCCCGGGCATCGTGGATGGAGCGGTAGCCGGGCAGCTGATCGGCCTTCTGGCCGTGCTCGCGGCCACCCTGGCCGTTGCCCTGACCGGTGAGGCAGCCGTAGCCGCCGCCGCGCCTTCCGACCTGCCCCAGAGCGAGCATCAGGTTGATGATGGCGGTCACGGTGTCAACGCCGTGCGACTGCTGCTCGGGACCGCGACCGGTGATGGTCATCGACGACCCCCGCCCGGCCCGCCCCGGATGG
>DASZNC010000167.1:0-2783 GCA_035551615.1 Acidimicrobiales bacterium | reverse complement strand
GATGGCCTCGAGGAGGGCCAGGAGGGCGGCGTTGACCGGGGTGGGGATACCCATGTCGCGGGCCCGGCGGACGACCTCGCCAGTGAGGAACTGGTGCTCGGTGGGCCGCCCGGCCAGGCGGTCATAGAGCATCGAACTGCCGGTCGCGCTCCCGTACTGGGCGGTGCCCTCGATGATCCGTTCGATGTCGGCGGCGGACACGTCGGCTTCCGCGGCGCGGCCCACGGCCACCGCCTCCTGGAGCACGTCCCGGGCCAGGTCGGCTATGCCCGGTTCGGTCATCACGTCTATGCGCCGCATGGTGAGGGCGGTGATCGGGTTGGCCACCAGATTGGCCAGGAGTTTCTTCCACGAGGCGGTGACCATGTCGTCGGTCCCCCGTACGACCAGGCCGGGGACGGCCTCGGCCACCGTCGGCACCGACCAGGTGGGCACCTGTAGGAGGCTGCCGGCCAGGTGTTGAACCCGCCCGGCGGCCAGGCGCTCGGCGGCGACGTAGGCCAGCCCGGGAACGGCCTGCACCTGGTCGGGGAGGTAGGGCCCGACGCGGGCGACCTGCTCCAGCCCGTTCTGGACCACGACCACCAGGGTCGTCGGCGAGCAGAGGGCGGCCAGCCACGGTGCTGCGCCGGCGGTGTCGGTGGCTTTCACCGTGAGGAACACGACGTCCACCGGCGCCCGCACGGCGGCCGGGTCGACCACGACGGAGACCGGCACCAGGCGGGGTCCCGATTCGGAGATGATCTCGAGCGAGTCGATGGGGGTGCGGACGCACAGCAGTACCCCCGGGCCGGCGGCATCGGCGATGACCGCGCCGATCCCGCCGGCGCCGATGACGGCGACGCTCATGAGCTACCGGGCAGCGGCCGTGTCACCGCCGGCCGCGGGCCCGCTCGGATGCGACCGACCCTGGGCACGGACGCCGTCCCCGGCTCGGCCCCGCGGGGCTGGCCGCCGGCTGGGTCGGATGCGACCGGCCCCGGGCACGGACGGCGTCCCCCGGCTCACCGGCCGCCCGCCGGGCCGACCGGCCCCGGGCACGGACGGCGTCCCCCAGCTCACCGGCCGGCCGCGGGGCCGGCTGGCAACGGCCGCTGTAAAGGGTCAGACCCGGACGACCAGGGCATCGCCCTGCCCGCCGCCTCCGCACAGGGCGGCAACACCGATGCCCCCGCCGCGCCGCCTGAGCTCGTACATCAAGGTGAGGGCCACCCGGTTGCCCGACGCCCCGATGGGATGGCCGAGGGCGACGGCCCCGCCGTTGACGTTGACGGTGTCGGCCGAGATCCCCAGGTCGTCGATCGAGGCCAGGGCGACAGCGGCGAACGCCTCGTTGAACTCGAACAGCTTGGCGTCCTTGACCTGGAGGTCGGCTTTGCCCAGGGCCTTCAGGGTCGAGCGCGACGGCTGGGTCATGAGGCAGGTGTTCTGCGGGCCGGCGACCATGCCGTAGCTGACCACCGTGCCGAGCGGTTCCACGCCCAGGCGGGCGGCGGCCGCCGGCGACATCACGATCACGGCGGAGGCACCGTCGCTGATCTGGCTGGCGTTGCCCGCAGTGATCGACCCCCCCTCGGACACGAACGCCGGGCGCAGGCCGCCGAGCGACTCGGCGGTGGTGCCGGGCCGGACCCCCTCGTCGGTGGAGAAGATGATCGGGTCGCCCTTGCGCTGGGGGATCTCGACCGGGACGATCTCCTCGGCCAGGAGTCCGTCCTTGGTGGCCCGCGCCGCCCGCTCGTGGGACTCGGCTGCGAACTCATCCTGACGGGCCCGGGTCACAGCCGGGAATTCCGGCATGTAGCTCTCGCTGTCCTTGCCCATGGCCTCGTGGCTGTGGGCGTCCTCCAGGCCGTCGTACATGAGGGCGTCCTCGAGTTTCCCGCCGCCCAGCCGGTAGCCGGCGCGGGCGCCGAGCAGCAGGTGCGGGGCGTTGGTCATCGATTCCATACCGCCCGCAACCACGATGTCGGCGTCCCCGGCGCTGATCATCAGGTCCGCCTGGTAGATGGCGTTGAGGCCGGAGAGGCACACCTTGTTGACGACAGTGGCCGGCACCGACATGGGGATGCCGGCGGCGACGGCCGCCTGCCGGGCCGGAACCTGGCCGGTGCCGGCGAGCAGGACCTGGCCCATGATCACGTAGTCGACCTGGTCCGGAGCCACGCCGGCCCGGGCCAGCGCCTCCTTGATGGCCAGGCCGCCCAGCTCGGCGGCGGAGAACCCGGCGAGCGCGCCGGACAGTTTGCCGATCGGCGTGCGGGCACCGGCGACGATTACGGATCCAGGCATGCCGCCATTTTACGGCAGCTCCCGGCCCGGCCACGAAGGCGATCCCGCTCGACCCGTCACGCCGCCCCGGCCACGCCGGCCACGCCGGCACCGCGCGCCCGGCCGTCCCGGCACCGCCGCGCCCGGCCGTCCCGGCACCGCCGCTCCCGGCACCCCGCCCCCGGCCGCCCCGGCACCCCGCCCCCAGCCACGCCGGCGCCGCCGCGCCCGGCCGCCCCGGCACCCCGCCCCCGGCCACGCCGGCACCGCCGCGCCCGGCCGCCCCGCCACCCCACCCCCAGCCACGTCGGGGCCGCCGCCCCCAGCCACGCCGGCACCGCCGCCCCCGGCCACGCCGGCACCGCCGCCCCGGCCAGGATCGGGACTACAACGCTGCCCGGCGGTACCCTGACCGATCATGGCGCTGACCGAAGGGGACCACGTGGCAAGAGCCGTCAACGACCTCGACGCGGCGATCGAGGGGTATGCCGAGACGTACGGCGCGACCGTCG
>DASZNC010000166.1:0-31415 GCA_035551615.1 Acidimicrobiales bacterium | reverse complement strand
CACGATGATGTTCCCCGAAATGGTGCGCAAGCTGGTCGTCTGGTCGATCGTGGGCGGCAACTACAGCTCCATGTCGCTGGCCTCGGTGTACGTGCTCAACGAGCTGCGCACCGTGCGGTCGAAGGGCATCGAGGGCATCCTCGAGCTGTCCGGCCCGGCCGGCGGGTGGGATGACATGATCGCCGCCAACCCGAGGAACCGCGACCGACTGTTGGAGATCGGCACCGAGGAGTTCGAGCGGGTGATGAACCGCTGGCTGAACGCCTACGTGCCGAAGCCGAACGAGGCCATCCCTGGCGTGGCTGACTGGGAGTTCGAGCAGATCAGGGTGCCCACCCTCATCATCCGGGGTGGGGCCAAGGACTACGACCACCCGCCCCGCACCTCGATGGAGGTCCACAGCCTGATCAAGGGGTCCCGCCTGATCGACCCGCCGTGGCCGGAGGACGCGTGGGAGCGGGCCTCGGAGGCCCGCAACGAGGGGCGCGGGAGCATCTTCGATCCGTGGGTGCTGGGCGCGCCGACCATGCTCTCCTTCATCGACGAGCCCTAACCTGCGATCGATGGAGCGCATCAGCCACTGGATCGACGGTCGGGTCGTGGCCGGGACGTCGGGGCGGACCGGCCCGGTGTTCGACCCGGCCCGCGGCGTCCAGTCGGCGACCGTGGACCTGGCGTCCGCCGATGAGGTGGACGTCGCCGTCGCCGCCGCCCGGCGGGCGTGGCCGGAATGGCGGCGCACCGGACTGTCCCGGCGCTCCGAGATCCTCTTCCGCATGCGCGAGCTGGTCGACGCCAACCGCAAGGACCTGGCCGCCGCCGTCACGGCCGAGCACGGCAAGGTCCTGTCGGACGCCGAAGGTGAGGTGGCCCGCGGCCTCGAGAACCTGGAGTTCGCGTGCGGGGTGCCCCACCTGCTCAAGGGCTCGTTCTCCGAACAGGTATCCACCGGCGTCGACGTGCACTCGGTCAACGAGCCGCTCGGCGTGGTGGCCGGAATCACGCCGTTCAACTTCCCGGTCATGGTGCCTCTGTGGATGATGGCCAACGCCATCGCCTGCGGGAACTGCTTCGTCCTGAAGCCGAGCGAGAAGGACCCGTCGGCGGCGATGATCCTGGCCTCGTTGTGGAAGCAGGCCGGCCTGCCTGACGGTGTCTTCACGGTGGTGCACGGCGATCGCCGGGCGGTGGACGCCATCCTCGTGCATAGTGACATTCGCGCTGTCTCTTTCGTGGGCTCGACGCCGGTGGCCCGCTACATCTACGAGACGGCTAGTGGCCACGGGAAGCGGGTGCAGGCGCTGGGTGGGGCCAAGAACCACATGGTCGTGCTGCCCGATGCCGACGTAGAGGTGGCGGCCGCCGCCGCGGTGTCGGCTGCATTCGGCTCGGCCGGCGAACGGTGCATGGCCATCTCCGCCCTGGTCGCCGTGGGTGCGGTAGCCGACCCGCTGATCGACGCCATCGCCGCCGGCATGGCCGGCCTGCAGGTGGGCCCGGGCGACGATCCCTCGTCGGACATCGGACCCCTCGTGACCGAGGAGCACCGCGATCGGGTAGCCGGCTACCTGGAGGAGTCGGCGCGGGGCCCGGCGTCGGTCGTCGTCGACGGGCGCCGGTCGGGACCTGACGGGCCCGGGTGGTTCCTCGGGCCCAGCCTGATCGACCGGGTCGAGCCCGGCTCACCCGTGTACGACGACGAGATCTTCGGTCCCATCCTGTCGGTGATCCGGGTGGACACCTTCGAAGCCGCCGTCGACCTGGTGAACGCCAACCCTTACGGGAACGGGGTGGCGGTATTCACGCGTGACGGGGGCGCCGCCCGGCGGTTCCAGACCGAGGTGGAGGTGGGGATGGTCGGGGTGAATGTGCCCATCCCGGTTCCGGTCGGTTACTTCAGCTTCGGCGGCTGGAAGGCCTCGCTGTTCGGCGACACCCACATGTACGGCCCGGACGGGGTGCGGTTCTACACCCGGACCAAGGTCGTGACGTCCAGATGGCCGGACCCGGCCGACTCCGTGGTCGACCTCGGGTTCCCGAGGACCCGCTGAAACTCCCGCCCCGGCCCATCACCCGCCTCGGCCGCATCACCAACCATCAGAACCACCCGGCCCCGGCGAGTCACCGGTCCTGCAGCATCTCCCGTAGCCGGAACTTCTGGACCTTGCCCGACGTGGTGCGGGGTAGATCGTCGACCTCGACCAGTTCCTCCGGCCATTTCTGCCGGGCCAGCCCCGAAGCCTCCAGGTGGTCACGGATCTCGTTCAGGCTGGGCAGGGCCGATCCGGGCAGCATGCGGACGATGGCGGCCGCGTGCTCGCCCATCCGCTCGTCCGGCGCGGCGACCACCGCCACCTCCGCCACCCCGGGTACCCGCAGGAGCAGTTCCTCGATCTCGGCCGCACTGATGTTCTCGCCGCCCCGGATGATGACGTCGCTGATGCGGTCGGTGATGCAGATGTAGCCGTCGTCGTCGAGTACGCCGATGTCGCCAGTGTGGTACCAGCCGTCGGCGTCGAGCGCCTTGGCCGACAGGACCGGATCGGTGTACCCGATGAACAGCTCCGGGCCGCGCGACACGATCTCCCCCGGTTCCCCGGGCCCGCTCTCGTTCCCGTCCGGATCGATCAGCCGCATCTCGTTGCCGGGCAGGGCCGGCCCGTCGGTGCTCAACCGCTTCTCCAGGTCGTCGGAGTAGAGGCAGCCGGTGATCGACGGGTGCTCGGTCGATCCGTAGGACCGGAACACCGAGATGCCCAGGCCATGGGCCCGCTCGGCCACCGCCCGCGGCACCGGGGCGCCCCCCATCCCCTGGTACTCGAGCTGGGCTATGTGCTGGGGCGTGCAGTCCGGATGGTCGAGCAGGCTGAGCAGGAAGAACGGGGCTCCGCCCCCGGTTGTCAGGTCCTCCTCGGTCATGAGCCGCAGCACGACCGCCGGATCCCACACGTCCATCAGGTGCACCGGCCGGCCCCGGTTGACCGGACCCAACAGGGAACCCAGCATCCCGATGGCGTGGCTGATCGGGTTGGCCATCAGGGTCGGTCGCCGGGTCGGTGGCGTCCGGTCGCCCAGCTGCTTGATCTCGGCCAGCACCGTCTCGTGGGAGTGGATCACACCCTTCGGGTTCGAGGTGGTGCCCGATGTCCAGCCGACCAACGCCGGCCGGTCGGGGTCGGTGGCCACCGGCTGGTCGATCGGGTCCGCTGACGTGAGCTCGGCGAACGACGGGTAGCCGTCGGCGCCGTCGATGACCACGACGTCCAGTGGGAAACCGAGCTGGAGCGACGCCAGGTTGGCCAGGTAGTCCTGGCGACCGAAAGACGATGCGGTCACGTGCACCTTCGGCTCGCACTCCCCGAGGATGTATCCCAGTTCGTGGCGGCCGTAGATGTGGACTACCGGGGCGACGATGGCGCCGAGTAGGGCGGCGCCGTAGAAGGTGGATACGCCCTCGATCCAGTTCGGGGTCTGGAACGACACGACGTCGCCCGGCCCGACGCCCCGGGCGGCCAGCCCGGCGGCGACCCGGCGGGACAGGTCGCGGACCTGACCGAAGGTGCCGCGGTAGGGATGGAAATCGGAGTGGATGACGAAGTCCAGCCCGACATTGTCGGCCAGGCGCCGGTCCAGGCGCTGGCCCAGCGTCTCGCCCGGCCACCAGCCGTCGTCCCGGTACCGCTGGCGCAGCCCGTCGGGAATCTTGCGCAGGGTCCAGTCGGCGACGCCCACCTCAGCCCTCGGCCGACTCGCCCAACCGGCCGAACTTGGGCGGCCGCTTCTGCAGGAAGGAGAAGACGCCCTCCTTGAAGTCGGGACGGTCGAAGCTCTCGATCATGAGCCGGATGGACTCCTTCTCCGAAGGTGCCAGCGTGGCTGTCAACTGTTCGTACACCTGCCGCTTCATGATCGAGATGGACGCGGGCGAGCATTTGGCGGCCAGGTCCTTCACGTACTGGATTGCGTACGGGAGCACTTCGTCCGCCGGCAGGGCCTTGTTGACCAGGCCCATGGCCGCCGCCTCCTCGCCGCTGACCTTGCGCGACGAGAACAGGAGGTCGAGGGCCTGGCCGGTGCCGACCATCCGGGTGAGCAGCCAGCTGAGCCCCCATTCGGCGATCAGGCCGCGCTGGGCGAAGGCGGTGAGCAGCGGGGCGTCGGCGGCCATGAACCGGAGGTCACAGCACAGGGAGATGGGAACGGCCATGCCGGCCACCGCCCCGTTGATGGCGGCGATCACCGGCTTCTGCACCGCCATGAGCCACGTGTAGGTCCCGTCGAACTCCTGCGGGATGGGCCGCGGCGGCGTCAGGTCCAGCCCCTCGCCCGGCTTCTGGCTGCGCTCGCCCTCGGTGATGTTCTCCAGCACCTTCAGGTCGGCGCCGGCGCAGAAGGCCCGGCCGGCGCCGGTGACGATGATGCCGACGACCGCTGGATCCCGTTCCGCCGTGTACACCGCGTGGCGGACCTCGGCGGCCATCTGGTCGGTCCAGGCGTTGAGTTGCGCCGGCCGGTTCAGGGTGATGATGGCGACCGGGTCGTCGACGCTGTAGATGATCTGCTCGTACACAGCGACCATCTTTGCCGCCTTCTAGGGGGCCGTGCCCATTCCGACGAAGTCGGAGCCCCCGTCCCAGTTGGTCTGCACCAGCTGGCCGGTGTAAGGCGCCTCGACGATGTGCTCGCCGCCGATGTACATGGCCACGTGGTAGATGGTCGTCGGCTGGGCCGTGTTGGAGGCCCAGAAGACCAGGTCGCCCATCTGCAGTTGCGACAAGGTGACATGGGTTCCGAAGCCGTACTGGTCGGCCGCCACCCGGGGAATGTTCACGCCGACCGACTGCCAGGCCCGCATGACCAGACCTGAGCAGTCGAAGGAGGCGGGTCCGGTGCCGCCCCACTGGTAGGGCTTGCCGATCTGGGCCATGGCCCATTCCATGGCCTTGTCGCCCGGGGTCAGGATGGTGTGGAAGAGGGCCACCTCCGGGACGGAGTACTGCGTCGCCGTGCCGAACGGATAGACGTCACCGGCGTGGGTGATCTCCCAGTACCCGCCGCCGAAGTGGACCGGAACGATGCGGGCGACCGACTGGCCGGTCTGCGACAGCGAGCCGTACAGCTTGGCGTCGCCGAAGTTGAAGACGCCCCCGTCGGAGGCCATCAACCAGTAGCCCTTGTCGTCGGGGGTGGCGGCCATGGAGACGACCGGGGCGGCCAACCGGTCGCCGCCGGTGGAGCCGTAGAAGCGGGCGTCGCCGAAGTTGAAGATCCCGCCGTCCGCAGCAAACAACCAGTAGCCCTTGCCGTCCGGGGTGGCGGCCATGCCGACGATGGGCCGGGCCAGCTTCACGCCCCCGGTCGAGCCGTAGAAGCGGGCATCGCCGAACGAGAAGATGCCGCCGTCAGCCGCGTACATCCAGTAGCCCTTGCCGTCGGGCGTCGAGGTCAGGCCGATCACCGGCTTGTCCAGTTTGATCCCGCCGGTGGAGCCGTAGAAGCGGGCATCGCCGAAAGAGAAGACGCCACCGTCGCCGGCGACCATCCAGTATCCCTTGGTGTCGGCGGTGGTGTTGATGCCGACGATGGGCCGGGCCAGCTTGTCGCCGGCCAGCGAGCCGTAGTCGGGGGCGCCCCCGAGCGGCCACACCGCGCCGGTCGGGCTGGCCAGCCAGTAGCGGTTGCCGTACACCGGCTGGGGGGCGCCGGTCGCCGACGCCACGGTGGCGTGGACCTGGCCCGGCTGGCCGGCGGCCGGGGACGCAGTGGCGGCGCCGGCCGAGACGGTCGCGGCCGACGCCGACGACGGTCGGCAGAGCAGCCCCATGAGAGACAGGGCGACCACCAGGACTGAGAGGACGACCCTCCGGTACGGCATGACCGAAGGCATCGGCCGCCTCGGCCCGGGTGTTTAGTCCACTAGGGGGCGTTGTTCGGGATTATGACGGCACGTCCGGTTAGCGTCCCGTCCCACAGCGCCCGGTAGGCCTCCGTGGCCCGATCCAGGGGGTAGGTCGTGGTGTGCGCCTTCAGCAGTCCACGGGCGGCCAGTTCGAGCACCTCGACCAGTTCGGCCCGGGTGCCCCAGTACACCGATTGCACCGACAGCTCGTAGGGAACGGTGAAGAAGTTGTAGTGGAGGGAACCGCCGGCGATGCCGACGATGGTCAGGTCGCCGAGCGGGCGCAGGCTGGCAGCGGCCATGGCCAGCGTGGCGTCGTTGCCCACGAAATCGAGGACCACGTCGGCGCCCTTGCCGCCGGTCAGCTCCCGGATGGCGAACGGGGCCAACTCGCCGGCCTCCACGGTGTGGTCGGCGCCGAGGGATTCGGCCAGTTCGAGCGCCTCCTTTTTCATGTCCACCACCACGATGCGAGCCGCCGTGGTGGCCTTCAGGATCTGGACGGCCATGTGCCCGAGTCCGCCGGCCCCGATGACGACGGCGGTGGAGGTCGGGACCAGCTTGGGCCACGATCTCTTGATGGCGTGGTAAGGAGTCAGTCCGGCATCGGTCAAAGGAGCAGCCGCCACCGGATCAAGTCCCTCCGGAAGCGGAACCAGGTGGCGGGCGTCGGGGACCAACAGGTATTCGGCCATCCCGCCGTCGGCGCCCAGGCCGCCGCTGCTGACGGTGGCGGCCGGATCCTCGCAGTAGTTGTCGACGCCGCTGCGGCACCGCCCGCACACCCCGCATCCCCAGGCCCCGTAGACGACCACGGCCTGCCCGATCTCCAGGCCCTTGACCCCGTCGCCCAGTTCGTGGACCCACCCGGCACTCTCGTGGCCCAGTGTGAACGGCAGGCGCATCGGGTTGGCGTCACGCGGCATCTCCAGGATGCTGATGTCCGAATGGCAGGCGCCGGCCGCTCCTACCTTTATGACCACCTGGCCCGGTCCCGGTTTGGGATCGTCCACCTCGTTGAGTACCGGTTCCTCGCTGGTCCTGGTGATCTGAAGGGCGCGCATATCCGAACCCTAGGTCGTGCGTCGGAGTCCGGGCGGGGGCTCCGGTACGAGTGCGAGACGACCAGGGCAATCCCGTCCTACCGGCATCCGTTCTGAGATGCCGCTTTACGCCCGACCCTGAGGCTCCGCTAGAGTTTCTCGTCCCTGGGTCGGTGCCCGAGTGGCCAAAGGGAGCAGACTGTAAATCTGCCGCGCAAGCTTCGGTGGTTCAAATCCGCCCCGGCCCACCAGATGGAAACCCGCAGGTCAGGCACCGCTTCCGGTGCCGGCCTCCGGGTTGACTAGCGGCGGTGTAGCGGCCTTGGAGGCCACTGGGAGGCCAAAGATTCAGGCCGGTTCCGCATCGGAGGCCGCTCTTGCGATCTCGCCGTCCATGTAGTCGGCGATGTGCCGGTCCGTTCGGTGGAGGCGTGCCGCTAGATGAGTGCTGCTCGGGGGAAGGAGTGGCCGATTCGGGCCATGAGCTCGTCCAGAGATCGGCACCAATAGGGCGGTGCGACGAGCAGCGATAACAATGAGCTCAGGCACTACGAGGACTTTCGGTGCCGACGCCGGGTGTGGAAGGATACAGTTCTACGGGTGCGGGAGTAGGACGTGATGAAAGCCGGAGGCGGACGGTCGGTGAGAGGTACTCTGCGGCAATCCAATGAGCGACGCCGCCGCCTGCGTCGTTGGGTTGCCTACGGCTACCTCGCCGCTGGGTTTCTGCTCGCTTTGCCGACGTTATCAGTGTCGTCAGTTCTCACAGCTAAGCCGCACCCAGAAGTGCCCTATCGACTCCTCTCCGCAACGCCGCCATCCGTTCCCGGATGGGGGATCGAGGACCCAGCTAACAGACCGTTTCCGAATGGCCAGATCAACTCCGTTTCCTGCAATGGGGGCGCCTGCCAAGCGGTGGGCGACTATGAGAACAACGAGTCTCGTATGGTACCGATGGCTCAAAAATGGACCTCCCAGACTGGATGGACGAATGAGGCGGTGCCGATTCCACCGGGAATGAGTTCGGCGGCCCTGATGGGAGTATCTTGTACGTCGGTCAGCTTTTGCGAAGCTGTGGGATGTGCCAGCACACGCATTATCACCTACCAGGTTGCCCAATGTCCGGCAACTATTGCGATTGCTGAAGTGTGGGACGGGCGGAACTGGAACCTACAACACCTTCCTGATGGGGGACCGACAGGTGTCACCAGCTTGGCCGCAGTTTCGTGTGTGTCGGAAACGTTCTGTGAGGCAGTCGGGACGCTCCTCGTCTCAGCATTCATTGAGCAGTGGAATGGTGCGGACTGGTCGCAGCAGGGCACAGCAGACCTGCCTCCCCTGAACAGCGTCTCCTGCACATCGACGACCTTTTGCGAGGCGTTGGCAAGATTGAGTGCGCTGAACTGGAATGGCATCGAATGGGTCTCCCAAAAGATGGACTTCCCCACAGCCGATCAGTACTTCGCTTCAGTATCATGTTCAACCTCATCCATGTGCGAGGCCGTCGGATCTGACTCGCTTGCCGATGCTTGGAATGGCCTTGCGTGGAAGGCTCAACCGATGGCACAGCCGCTAGGGCCTGATCCGCTCGCTTCCTACTTCGTATCTGTCGCCTGTATTCCGAGCTTTTGCCAAGCAGTCGGATATCAGGATTCCGTGAATGGTATAGCGGAGGGCTGGAACGGTGCTGTCTGGACAAACGATGACATCCCCATCCCGAGTCAGACCGACACGTCGCTCCAAGCTGTGGCGTGTCAGACGGTGATCCTCTGCGAGGCCGCAGGGCAGTTCTCTCCGCTGCTGGCTGATGTCAACGTCATGGGCTGGAACGGCTCGCAATGGTCGCCCCAGCAACCGGACGATCCGATCGGTCCCGAGGAGAGTCGAATCGACTCTGTGGCTTGCTCTTCGCCTGACTCCTGCCAAGCCGTAGGGGCGGCAAGCAACTATACGTTACCGCTCGCCGATCACTGGGACGGGCAGAGATGGGTTTACGAATCCGTTCCGCAGCCGACGGCCTACCTGGGCGAGTTCATCTATTCCGTTTCATGCGCGTCAGCCATCGCATGTAAGGCGGTCGGGGGCTATGAAGACCAAGATGGGGTGTCTCACCCTTTGGCGTTTTCATGGAACGGTACCAAGTGGGCGCTGCAACCTCTGACCAAGAATCCTAGCGACTGGCTTGTAGCGATATCCTGCGCCTCGGCATCGATGTGTCAGGCGGTCGGCTACTCAGAGGATGCAGCCGGCTATAAGTACCCTGTAGCCGAAGCCTGGAACGGCTCGTCATGGAAAGCTGAGACGGTCCCCCGTCCTCTCAGACGAACCGCCGCGAGCTTGGTCTCGGTATCGTGTCCAGCGATTACCTATTGCGAAGCAGTGGGTGGAGGAGCACCAGATGCCTTTGCCATTTCCTGGAACGGAGCAGCTTGGATTCGTCAAGATACCAGCACGGCGACGGGCCTGTCTGCGCAGAACACCGATCTGACGAGCGTATCGTGCCCTCAGCCGGATGTATGTGAAGCAGTAGGCTCTTATTACGGTAGCCGAGTTGGATCCCACATTTGGGCTGAGGGCTGGGATGGGGTGGTTTGGACGCCGCAGGGCCCCGCACAACCATCAGACGCGTTGTCGTCTGGCCTATCTGGCGTTTCCTGTAGCACCATTGCCGACTGCGAAGCAGTCGGCTCCGAGGCAACAGTACATGGTGGTATTGCCGTACCTATGGCGCAGTACTGGAACGGAACCGATTGGGCTCTACAGGCCATCCCCGAACCTTCCGGCGACGTCTCCAGCGCAGAGCTGACCGCCGTCTCGTGCACCAGCACAGCTACATGTCAAGCGGCAGGGCAGTATTCGACCATAAACCAATTGATCGCGATGGCTGAGGGTTATCAGCTCGATATCCCAAGTCCACCCCCACCTCCACAAATCACGGATACGACACCGGCCGTAGCGTCCGCCGTGGTCTCCTTTGTGGATTCGACAACTATGTCCGCTGCTCCAAGCTCCTTTACAGTGATCGCCACCGACGAGACCGAGCCCCGACGGGGAGGCCAGGAGGTCACAGGCACATCTAGTCCGGTCACGATTCGTAATCTCGCCACTGGCGACGAATACACGTTTACGGTCATAGCCACCAACACGGTCGGCGCCAGCGCGCCCTCGTCGCCATCGGCTGAGATCACACCACTCTCGATACCTTCCGCTCCAACCCTTCACGGGGTCGCGGGTGTCGGTAGAGCGGTCCTGACCTGGACGCCACCTGCCCAGGACGGTGGAACGAATATCGAGAGTTATGACCTATATATGGCAGGTCCTCCCTACACATCCGCGACGCTCGTGAACAAATCGCCCCTCGTCGCTACCAGTTTTGAAGTGCCCAACCTCAGTCCGGGCCAGCCTTACTACTTCGCGGTTACCGCCGTGAATGAGACAGGACAGTCCGAGCGATCGAACGTGGTCCAAGTCTCCCCCCCGTGTCCGGCGGCGCGCCCCGAGTCTTTGGGTGACGCCACTGGCATCGCCGCCATAGTCTCCGGCGCTTGTGGCGGACACTACGTCACGAACGGCGCTGGTCAGGTAGCGATCTTCGGTGCAGCCACATGGTGTGGCGACCTTCGTGGTCTCCACCTCAAGGCGCCGATAATCGGGATTGCAGCTACTCCCGACGGAAAGGGCTACTGGTTGTTAGGCGCTGATGGCGGCATTTTTACATTTGGAGACGCCCACTACTACGGGTCGACGGGAGGCATCCCACTCGACGCCCCTATCGCGACCATGGCTGCGACTGCTGATGGACACGGATACTGGCTGGTCGCCAAGGACGGAGGAGTGTTCACGTTCGGGGATGCCGGGTTCTACGGCTCCACTGGAGCCGACCGCCTCTCGGCCCCAATCGTCGGAATGGCTGTCGCTCCCGGCGGCAGCGGGTACTGGCTCGTAGCCGCCGATGGCGGAGTGTTTACTTTCACCCACAACGGCTTCTACGGCTCATTGGGCGACACCAAGCTCACCAAACCGATCGTCGGCATGAGCAGCACCCCGACCGGCCACGGCTACACCCTCGTCGGTGCCGATGGCGGTGTCTTCGCATTCGGAGACGCGTCGTATTACGGATCGCTTGGTTCACATGCACCAACCACACCCGTTGTCGACCTAGCTCCCGTTCCCGGAGACGCTGGCTACTACCTACTTGACCAAGCTGGACAGGTCTTCGCTTTCGGAAAGGTGTCGTAGCAACGTGGGGCGCCAGGGGCCAGTGATGCGTCATGCCTCTCCTGCGAGATTGATCCTCGTCGGGCGAGCGGTGGGTCCGGGCGCCGAGAGGGGAGTCTCAAACTCGATTTATGCAGTCGGTTGGTAGTGAACGTAGCTTTCGATCGCAAGGCGGACATTTTCGATGCTGCTGTAGGGCGCAACACTTGCGGCCGCAGGTCGTGATCACGACCTGGACGAGGACGGCCTGATTGCGGTCGACGACGTTTCACCACGGTTCGTCCAATGCGCCCACCGAACTATCTGATGATGCGTTTATCCCGACCTAGTCCAGTTCGTCATCATCGGTGGGCCGGCGTGCTGAGCCTGGCCGCGGTGGCCGAGGCAGTCGTTCACCACACCCACCTCCGCCGATTCCGCCACGAGCGCGACCGTTGGCGAAGACTGACGAAGTAGCCGGTCTGGGTGACGGCCTCGGATCCCATTGTCCTCCTGTGACCCGCCGCCCAGAGCTCGATTCAGCGCTTCATGCTGATCGCCGACGTCGAACCGGATTCCTCGATAGTCACGACCGGCGCATTGGGGCCTTCGTTCGGGCGGCCAACTTCGGACATCATGGGCCCGATGGAGGATGACACCACCGCTGATCTCGCTCGCCTGCTGGGTGAGAGCGTGTCGAGCATGCACCCGCTTCGGGGCGGTGATGTGGCCGAGGCGTATCGGGTGATGCTCGCCGGCGGACGGACGCTGTTCGCCAAGACCCATCGCCGGCCGCCCCCTGGGTTTTTCACAACCGAGGCGAACGGTCTGGCCTGGTTACGCGCAGCGGAGGCGCTGCCGGTGCCGGCCGTACTCGCCGTGAGCGACGGTGCCGACGGGGCTGGTCCCTGGCTGGTGTTGGACTGGATCAACGAATCACCCGGCGCCGCGCCCGACGATGCCGCGTTCGGGCGAGCCTTGGCCGCCCTTCACCAGGTGGGTGCCCCGAGCTTCGGGCGCGAGGACCGCCGTCCGACCGGAAGTCGTGGCCTGCCCAACCAACCGTGCCCGACGTGGACCGAGTTCTACGCCACCCAGCGGCTTATGCCGTTGGCCGCCCTCTTGCGCAACACCCGGCATCTCGGTGACGACGGGGCCCGGCTGGCAGCCGGTCTCGAAACCGTCGCCGAGCGCATCAGCGAACTGGCCGGGCCGGCCGAGCCGCCGGCCCGTCTACACGGGGACCTCTGGGCCGGGAACCGATTGGTCGACACCGGCGGGCGGTCATGGCTGATCGATCCGGCGTGCTTCGGTGGCCACCGCGAGTTCGACCTGGCCATGATGCGCCTGTTCGGCGGCTTCGGGCCGCAGGCGTTCGTCTCGTACTCCGAGGTAGCGCCGCTGGCCGCGGGGTGGGAGGCCCGCATTCCCCTGCACCAGATGGCACCACTCGCAGTCCATGCCGTCAAGTTCGGCGGTGGATACCCGGCCCGCCTGGCCGGGGCATTGAGAGCGGTGGGCGCCTGACCCCCAGCAGCATCAGGACCTCGTCCGTATTCGTGCCGGCCGTTCTACGCAGCGGGGACTGCGCCGGGCCCAATGGGGGCGAGGAGTTCCTCGTCATCCTGCTGGCGACCGGGCTGGACGGGGCGACGGCCATTGCCGAGCGCATCCGCGTGGCCATCTCCGAGATCACCATCCCCGGTGTCGACGCCAATGTCAGCGCCAGTCCGGGCGTGGCCAGCTATCCGCAGCATGCCAGCACCGCGGACCGGCTGGAACGCCTGGCCGACGCCGCGTTGTACGTGGCCAAAGGATCAGGCCGGAACCGGATCGAGGTGGCCAACCCGGCCCCCGATCCGTTCGAAAGGCCGAGGACCCGCCGCTCCGATGAAACGCCGCCCCCGGAAGCGGCGCTCCTATCCGTGACCGGAGGCGACTGAACGTCAGCGGTCCGGGCCGTTCACCTCGTGCCACTCATCGGCGAGGATGGCGTACATGACGGTGTCGAGCCACCGGCCCGATCGGTGCAACGACTCGGCGATGGCGTGGAACTCGCGCCGCATGCCGACCCGTTCCATAAGACGCCAAGAGGCGTCGTTGTCAATGAAGCAGTTGGCCACCACCCGGTGGATCCCCAACTCGTCGAAGCAGTAGCGGAGCAGTTCCCGCACCCCTTCGGTCGCGTAGCCGGCACCGGTGTAGCCGGGATCGAGCACCCACCCCAGCTCGACTTGGGCACCCTTCGCCCTATCCGCCACCTCGAGTTGGGACCAGGCGTCCTCGCGGCGGAGCATCAGGTCGCCGATCAACCGGCCGGCCGGTTCACGTAGTTCGACGACGACGGTGGCGGCCATCCGGCCGGGATCGAAATACCGTTCCCGGTACAGAGGAGCCGATGTGGCGGCGCCCCCCAACCAGTTGTTGACTTCTGTCAAATGGCGGTAGGCCCAAGTGGCGTCGACATCCTCGGGGGTGGCCGGACGCAGAACCAATCGGTCGGTCGTCAGTGTCCGTCGGAGAACCGGTGCCACCGGCTGCCGGTCGAGGGTGTGGATCGAGAGCAGGTCGACACCCCGGTCCCGGATCCCGGTCAGCACGCCAGCCAGGCGGCCGGGGTCGGCACCGGAGACGGTCAGGGTGGCCGTTCCGTCCCCGGCTTGCCGGATGGTGTCAACGTCGAGCCCGGCGGAAATGTCATCGTCGAGGTGTCCGGCCACTCTCACTTCGAAGACGACCGGGAGAGCTCCGCGCCCACGGTCGGTTCCCGGCGCAGCACCCATCAGCAGGATCGCGGCGGTCGTACCAGCCGGGTTCCAGTACGAACCTGACGCCTGAGCGATTGGGTCCGGGTCCGACCGCTGGTTCCGGTCCTCGTTCGGGGAACCCGGTCGCCGAGGACACCCAGCTGGCTCAAAAGATACAAAGTGGCGATCACCTTGTACCGCGCTTCGTATGGATCGATCGGGTGGAGGTCGAGAAAAGTCATGACGGTGGGCTCCCGTCGACGAGCGTAGGCACTCGCTGGGCTCCGAACCGCCGAATTTCGGCGGATCGGCGTCGTCGGTGGAGGTGGTCGCCGTACCAGTGATGGTCACGAAGCTGAACGGTGGGCGTTCGTCGTCCCACAGAGGCACATCCGGGGGTTCCCCAGGATGGCCTTACCTTTGAGGGTGGTGGCCGCCGTCATGAACACGACGTCCTCCCCGTCAAGGTCTATCCAGACCGGCGCAATGTCTGGCGAGCCGTCGGCCCGCACGACGGCCAGGTTGGCGGTGCGGGGCCGGTGTCGCAGACACGAACTCCTGCCACCAACCGTCCGGTGCATCGGTGTAGCCCATCTGCGGAAGGTATCCGCTTCCGTGGACAAGAGTCGACCAGCACCGGCTCGGCCTCTCCCACGACCCGGGGCGACGCCTCCTATCCTCGCCGTCATGGCGGGGGATGACATCGACTGGACCATCGACCCAGCAGATCCTCGAGGCGAGACGGTGCATCGACGCCGCAGAGGGCGGGTTGTATTGGTCGTGCTGGCTGTCCTCGTGGGCGTTCTGGCCATTGCCGTCGCCGCGCTCGGTCCCGACTACGAGGGATTCTTCGTACCGAGCGCAGCCAACGAGCCGACCCTGAACGTCGGTGACCACGTGTTGATGCACAAGGGCCACTCGGGTCTGCATCGCGGCGACCTGATCGTCTTCACGGCCCCGGCCGTCGATCGAATCGTCATCATGCGAGTGGTCGGAGTCGCCGGCGACCATCTCTCCGATCGCGACGGGAAGCTCTTCGTGAACGGAGCGCCCGTCACCGAGAACTATCTGGCCAAGGGCACGGTCACTTCCAATCTGTCCGATAACGCAGTGCCGCCCGGGATGGTCTTTGTCATGGGGGACAACCGAGGCGATTCTCTGGATTCGCGTTCCTACGGCCCGGTTCCGTTGTCCGCGGTCAAAGGAAAACTCGTGTTCCGGTACTGGCCGATCGGCCGTCTCGGCGGTTTCTGAGCTGGCCCGGTCCAGCCGCCGGGTCCGCCGCCCGCGGACACGGTCTTTCTATCGGCGACCCTCCGTAACGGGCGCCGAACGAGGTTGGGCAGACTCTTGTTTCAGCCCCCGGTTCGGAGGGCGTAACGCACGTACACAACACCGTTGTCGAAGCGGTGTTGATCGAGCAGATCGAAGTCGGCGCGAACGCCCGCCGGCAGCGAGGGTTTGCCGCCGCCGACGACCAACGGGTGGATGAACAGCTGGCATTCGTCCACCAGTCCAGCCCGGAAAGCTTGAGCGCCCAGGTTGGCGCCGCCGACCATCAGGTCGCCGTCGAGGTCGGACTTCATTGCTCGGATGGAGGCTGGGTCGAAACGGCGCTCGATACTGGTTCTGGTGGTGGCAACGACGTTCAAGGTGCTCGAGAAGACGGTCTTCTCGGCCGCCGCCCAGACCTGAGCGAAGGTCGCCATTAGGTCTGACTGGCCAGCCAGCGTCGGATCCGTCTCCCACACCGCCATCGTTTCGTACAGCCGGCGACCGTACAGGTGGTGACTGATCGGGCGGATCAGGTCGGTGATGAAAGCAAAGACGTCATCGTCGGGCGCCGTCCAATCGAAGCTGCCGATCTCGTCCTCGATGAAACCGTCGGCTGACATGTTGGATATATAGAGCAGCTGAGGCAAGCGCCCCTCCCGACTGAATCAGTGGCTGATGGTCCGGACCAGGTAGGTAGCGTGCATGCCATAGAGGCAGGCGATCACCAAGGCGCCGTAGCTGAGGCCGATGGTCGTCCTCTGGGCTGCGGTCAACTCGTAGTACGTGCGGGATGCGCCGTCGTTGCGACCCTTCCAGCGCCGCCACAGTTCGAAACCGCCCATCACGATCACCAGAAGGAGTATGGGGCTGGGGGACCAGAACTCATAGCCGAGCAGCCCGAGCAGTCCGAGCAGCCAGATGGCCGGATGCAGGGCGCCGACGGCCCGTCCGCCATCGAGAGGCAGGGCCGGGAAGAGATTGAACAGGTTGAGGAAGAACCCCACGAAGGCGAGCGCCCGCAGGAACTGCGAATGGCTATCGGCGGCCATGAGAGCAACGACCAGAGAGGCTGCTGCCCCGGCGGCCGGACCGGCCAGACCGATGGTCGCTTCCTGGTAGGCGGTGTCCGGTCGGGCGCGCATGGCGATCATGGCACCGATGAAGGGGATGAAAACGGGAGCGCTGGCCCGCAGGCCCTGACGCCGCATCTCGAGCGCATGGCCCATCTCGTGCACGAACAGGAGGGCGACGAAGCCGGCTGCGAAGGTCCATCCCCAGAGCAGGGCGTATGCCGCGATCGAGACCAACATGGAGGCTATGACGGTGAACGCTTTGAGCTTGTAGAGAATCGCTCCGTACTTGGCGATCGCCGCCCCGACAGCTGCCACCGTGCCGGCGATGCCGCGCCGGCGCCGACCGGGAGGGGCTGACGAAGCGGGAATCGGGATCGGCACCTGAGGCGGGGCCCAAGTGCTGGCCAGCGCCGGAGACCACTCCGGCGGCGGCGCGCTCGACCAGGCTGGCGGCGGCACCGGGTGGCTGGGCGGGGGCCAACCCGGATCGGAGGCAGGAACGGCGTCGTTCATTACCCGTGAAGCTTACGACCCGGTACCGTATGTCTCGGGCGCCCGGCGGTCGGCAAATTCCGGGATGCCTCCGGGGCTTCACACGCCCTCAGCCGGGGGGATTGCCGTAGGTACAGATTCTGGGCCCAGCCGGTTGCGTTCGGAGCACGATGGTCGGATCGAGGGCGACGCGGTCGCGAACTAGGGAGGGCCGGCCTTGACCGAATCGAACGAAGCATGGGTCGACCAGGCGTATGCCGCGGCGGGAGAGCCAATGCTCCGGGTGGACCCGCCGGGCTCGCCCACGAATCCCGACGAGCCCATCGACTGTGGCGCACGTGTCCATCTGTGCCAGGCGATCTGTTGCCACCTGCCGTGGCCCCTCTCCCAGGAGGAGATCGACGCCGGCCATGCGCAATGGGACCCGGAGCGGCCGTTCTACATCTCGATCGGTCCGACCGGCTCGTGCGTGCACAACTCAGAGGAACACCACGGCTGCACCATCTACGACAACCGTCCCCGTCCGTGCCGGGCGTACTCGTGCAAGAACGACCGGCGCATCTGGAAGGACTTCGAAGGCATGGTGATCAACGCCGCCTTCGTCTCGGCGCGGCGCGCCCAACCGGGACAGGTGTTCGTCGACCTGGTCCCGCCCCCCGGCTCGGGACTCGGGGAGCCGTCGGGATCTCTGGAGTAGAGCGCCAACCGTCTCGGCGAGGGGTGGGTTAGGTACCGTTCTCCGTAGTGAGGGCCGATGGGGCCCCCGGCGGTCGGAGGATGCGATGGCGAAGTGCTGGTCACGGCTGGTCGTGTCGGTCGCGTTGATCGCGATGGTGTTGTTGGGCCCGACCGGCACCCGGCGGGCCGTCGCCTCCCCCGCATCCGTCGGTGCCGCGTCGACCCTGGCCCAGAGCTACCGGATGGTGGCGTCCGATGGTGGGATTTTCTCGTTCGGGGCTCCGTTTTTGGGTTCGACTGGGGGTGATCGGTTGGATGCTCCGGTGGTGGCGATGGCGTCGACTCCGGATGGTGGGGGTTATTGGTTGGTGGCGTCGGATGGTGGGATTTTTGCTTTCGGTGATGCGCGTTTCCTGGGCTCGACCGGTGGTGACCGTTTGAGCAGTCCGATCGTGGGGATGGCCGGCCCCGGCGTCGAGGTCGGCTGCCTGGGACGGCCGGTGCAGGTGCCCGGTGACCCGTACTCGCCGGCGTGCGTCGACTTCTCGGGGACCAACGGCGGCGCGACGGCGGCGGGAGTGACCCCGACCACCGTCACCGTCGCCTACCGGGTCACCGGAACGGGCGGCTACGGCCAGGCCTTTCCCGACCTGGTCGGCGCCGCCGATCCCGACACGAACGCAGCGACCGAGCAGACGATCAGCGCCCTGGCCTCCTACTTCAACTCCCACTTCCAGTTCTACGGCCGGCGGCTCCGCGTCGTGTTCTACGCCGGCACCGGATCGCTGGAGAACGAGTTGCTCGGCCAAGGAGCGAGCCAGGCGGCCGCTGATGCCGCCAAGGTGGCCGACCACCTGGACGCCTTCGCCGACATCTCCGCCGGCTCGCAACTGTATGCGTCGGCGCTGGCGGCCCGACACGTCCTGGCCTTCGGGCCGCCCACCCTGCCGGCGTCCTGGTACCAGGCGGAACAGCCGTATGCCTGGTCGGACATGGCGAGTAGCACGCAACTGGATGCCGATGCGGCGGCCTACGCCGCCCAGAAACTGTGTGGCAGGACGGCCACCTACGCAGGTGGGACGCTGGCCGGTCAGCCCCGTTGCATCGCCACCATCGCCGAAGCGGGAGACACCACCCTGGCTCGCGACCTCGACGGCTCCGGGTGCGCGGTGACCAACTTCTCCTACACCCTGGACCCGGGCACGCTGTCCGAGCAGGCCAACTCGCTGGCCACCGATCTCGACAACAACTCGTACACAACTGTCATCTGTGCCTGTGATCCGTTCTTTCCCGTCTACTTCTCCGGGGCCGAGGCGACGCACTCGTACCTGCCCGAGTTCCTCGAGACCGGCGCCGACCATATAGATCAGGATTCAGTGGCGAGTGAGTTCAACCAGACGGCCTACGCCCACGCCTTCGGGATCAGTACCGGTGGTCCGACGCAGGCGGCCTCCGAATCGGCCGGATACCGGGCCTACAAGTCGGTGGACCCGACCGGGACTCCGGCCGTGTTCGTCAACGCCATCTACGAGCAGATGGAGCAACTGGCGATCGGCGTCCAAATGGCGGGTCCGGACCTGACCCCGTCGACCTACCAGCAGGGGATGGCCGACTACGGGCCCCACACCGGTGAGTTCGGCCAGTGGGCCTTCCCGTCCGGTCAGCACACCTCTCCCGCCGATTTCCGGGAAGTCTGCTGGGCGGCGACGACCCGATCTCCTTTGACGAACGGGATGGGAACCTACGTCGGAACTTCGAACGCCCGGTGGACCCCGTCCGACGTGCCCGCCGGAACCCCCGGGTGCCCGTCGTAGAGCCCGGACCTCAGCCCGATGAACCGGCGGCGCGCGCCGGCGCAGCAACAGCCAGCTTCCGCTGGTGTGCCGGCGGGGCGGTGCGGCGGCCGGGCCGGTTGACCTCGGTCCACACCATGTCGAGCGAGAGGCCGAGCGCATCGGTGATCCCGGCGATGGTGGCGAAGGCCGGGGTGGCGACCCGGCCGGACTCGATCTTGCGCAGGGTCTCGGGGGACACGCCGGCATCGAGAGCAACAGCGAGCATCGAGCGTTGGCCTCGGGCCTGGCGCAGCAGCGCACCCAGTCGCTGCCCACGCTGGATCTCGGCCGGGGTGAGCGGTAACCGGACCATGACGGCAATAGTACAGCGGGATAGTATTACCGGGATAGTTATTGGCCGTTCTGCAGGTGGTGCCGGATGATCGAAATCCTGAGCTCGAGAGAGTTGCCGCGGGCCCGCGAGGCCGGCGCCCTCGTTTCCGGCATCCTGCGGACGTTGAGGAGCCGGTGCCAGGTCGGCACCAACCTTTTGGACATCGACCGGTGGACGCAGTCCATGATCGGCGAAGCAGGAGGGCTGTCCTGCTACGTCGACTACGCGCCGTCGTTCGGTCGGGGACCGTTCGGGCACTACATCTGCACGTCGGTGAACGATGCCGTGCTCCATGGTCTGCCCCATGACTACGACCTGGCCGACGGCGACCTCCTGTCCCTCGACCTGGCCGTGTCGAAGGGTGGTTTCGTCGCCGACTCGGCCATCAGCTTCGTCGTCGGCGACGTGAGGCCCTCCGCAGGTACGGAACTGATCGAGGTGACCGAACGGGCGCTCGATGCCGGGATAGCCGTGGCCCGCCCCGGCGCCCGCATCGGCGACATCTCCCACGCCATCGGCTCGGTCCTGGCCGACGCCGGGTACCCGGTCAACACTGACTTCGGCGGCCACGGCCTGGGGTCGACCATGCACCAGGATCCCCACATCCCGAACGACGGACGGCCGGGCCGGGGCTACAAGCTGAGGCCGGGAGTGCTGCTGGCCCTGGAGCCGTGGGTCATGGCCGACACCGCCGAGCTGGTCACCGATGCCGACGGCTGGACCCTGCGTAGCGCCACCGGATGCCGCACCGCCCACAGTGAGCACACGATCGCCATCACCGAGGACGGAGCGGAGATCCTCACCTGGCCGGACCTGGCCGGCGTCTGAGTCCCGGCCCGCGGTCCGGTTCGAACTCACGGCCGCCACCGAAGGGTGTGAGTCGGATGTCACGCCCCGTTGCGATGGCCGCAACCCGCAGGTAGTACAGAGCCGGTTGAGTTCTGCATATGCGTACAGACGACCGACCGGGCCGGTGGATCGAAGACTGGGATCCGGAGAACGAGACCTTCTGGCAGGAGACCGGGCGGAAGGTGGCCCGTACCAACCTGGCCATCTCCATGTTCACCGAGCACCTGGGTTTCTCCCTCTGGGTGGTGTGGACCGTGGTGGTGCTGAACCTGGGTCACGCCGGTATCGACCTGTCGGTGTCGCAGCTGTTCGTGCTGACCCTGCTGCCCAACCTGGTCGGGTCGCTCCTGCGTATCCCGTACGCGTTCGCCGTACCCCGCCTCGGTGGAAGGGCGTGTACGACGATCAGTTCCCTCATGCTGCTCGTGCCCGCCGGGCTCCTGGCCTGGGTGGTGCCCAGCCACTGGTTGGCCCATGAATCCCACCACGTCCAGATGTGGATCCTCGGTCTGTGTGCGGCGAGCAGCGGGGTGGGCGGCGGCAACTTCGCGTCCTCGATGGCCAACATCTCCTACTTCTATCCCGAGCGGTGCAAGGGTTGGGCGCTCGGCCTCAACGCAGCGGGAGGGAACCTGGGCGTGGCCACCGCTCAGTTGCTCGTACCGCTGGTCGTCATCATCGGCATCCCGGCCACGACGATCAAACTGGCCAAGCACCATGTTCACCTCGCCTACGCCGGCTATATGTGGTTGCCGTTGATCGTCGTCGGCGCCGTCCTGGCCTGGACCCGGATGAACAGCCTGACGCAGGCGCGAGCCGACAAGGAGCCCTATCTGGCCGCCCTGCGGCACCGGCCCACCTGGGTGCTTTCCTTCCTCTACGTCGGCACCTTCGGCTCGTTCATCGGCTTCTCGTTCGCCATGCCCCTGGTCATCAAGAACAGCTTCCCGGCCTTCCTGGACGGCCATCCGTTCATCGCCAACTACCTGGCCGGCCTCGGCTTCCTGGGCGCGCTGGTCGGGTCCTCGTCGCGACCCATCGGGGGATGGCTGGCCGATCGCGTCGGAGGCGCCCGGGTCACGTTGGCCAGCTTCTGCGGAATGGCGGCGGCCACCGGCGTGGCCATCGGGGCGGTGGAGCGCCACGCGTTCGTGCTGTTCCTGATCGCCTTCCAGTTCCTCTTCGTGCTGTCCGGCATCGGCAACGGATCGACGTACAAGATGATCGCCTCCGCCTACGGCCCATCGGTGGACGACAAGAGGCAAGCGGCGGCCACGATCGGGATCGCCGGGGCCGTCGGGGCCCTGGGCGGGGTGGTCGTGCAGGTCGTGATCCGCCAGTCCAGCCTCCAGGTCTCGGCCCTCGAAACGGCGGCCAAGACGTCGGCGGCGAAGGCGGCGATCGCGGCCAGCCACGCCGCCTGGTCGGTCCCGGCACTGGTCAGCTTCTTGGCGTCGTACGCCGTGTTCGCCGGAGTTGTCTGGGCGGTGTACATCCGCCGGCCGGCCGTGTCCCATGCCCTGGCCACGCCGTGACCTTCGCCTTCACGCCGGCCGCCCGCCGCCTCTACCTCTCGGCCGTCCCGCTCATTTGTCTCCGGCCTCCGGTGGGGTCCGAGCTGGAGGAGCGGACCATCGTGAGCGGCATGATGGCGGACGGCCGACGGGCCCGACCTTTGACCAAGGTCGCGTTGAAACGGTCCACAGTTGCGCGGCTGCCGTCCACTTGGACCGCCAGATGGCCGTTGCGCGCGTTCTGGGCGTCCAGTCGATCGAAGCGCCAGTTCGACTGGACCACCAGAACGCGCAATTCGACCATCTCACGGTCCATACAGGGCCGACCGCCGCAAATGTGGCCCGAAATAACGCGCCGGAAGGACCGGCCGGTCCGCCACACCGCCGCACCGGCCCCCGTTGTGGCCAGAAACGGCGGAGGACGGCGGCGCGGCCCGGAGACCCCCGTAACCCGGGCCGCCAGCGCCCTCTGAGAGCCAGCACTGAGACAGGAGTACGCTTCTGGCATGGCGTCGCCGGAGACCGACTCGCTCGGCGACATGAGCGCCGCCGAAGACTTCGCCGACATTGCCCGATCCCTGGCTGATGAAGGTGACGTGGAAGCCACGCTGAGCCGCATCTGCACGCTGGCCGCCACCCACATCGACGGCTGCGAGCACGCCGCCGTCAGCCTGGTGGAGCGCCGGCAGATCACCACCCGGGGGGCGACGAGCGGTGTTCCCAGCCAGGTGGATCAGGTGCAGTACGAGACGGGCGAGGGTCCGTGCCTCGACGCCATCCGGGAGAAGGAGTTCTACGAGACGTCCGATCTGGCGGCCGAGACCAGGTGGCCCCGGTTCGCCGAGCTGGCCGTCGAGCGGACGGGCATCCGCTCGATGATGTCGTTCCGGCTGTTCGCTTCCGAGGAGACGCTGGGGGCGTTGAACCTGTACTCGTGCCAGCCGGGTGCCTTCGACGACGGCAGCGCGGCCGAGTGGGGATCGGTGTTCGCCGCCCATGCCGCCGTCTCGCTCCGGTCGGCCATGACGGCCGAGCAGCTGCAGCAGGGCATGGACAGCCGGGCGACCATCGGGATAGCCGTCGGCCTGATCATGGCCCGGCAGGGGATCGAGCAGAGCCAGGCGTTCGACATCCTGATCCGGGCGTCCCAGCGGCTCAACAAGAAGCTCCGGGAAGTGGCGGCCGACGTGGCCGGCGGCGACCTCAGCAACATCGAACTGCCCGCCGACGACTGACCGGCGGTCGCCCCCCGCCACGGTCGCCCCCCGCCGCGGTCGACCCCCGCCGCCGCCCGCCACCGCCGCCGGCCGCCGCCCGCCACCGCCGCCGCCCGCCATCGCCGCCGGCCGCCCGCCACCGCCGCCGGCCGCTCAGAACCACCCGTCGCCCAGAACCGCCCGCCGGGTCAGCGCAGGGCGGGGAACACCACCTCGCTGAGCAGCTTCCGGCTCTGGCTCGCGATCTGGCGATCCATGCCGATCCCGCCGGCCATCAGGATGAACTTGGTCAGGCCCAACCGGACCAGTTCCTGCAGCCGCTCGATGCAGTAGTCGGGCGGTCCGGCGATGCCGAACTCGTCGATCACATCGGCCGTGAGCCCCTGGCTCTGAGGGGAGCCGTGGGAGAAATGGTGGTTCATGTCGTAGGCGTCGTGCACCGCTTCGAGGGCGGCCCGGCTGCGCTCGTCGGCCGGACCGGTGACCGAGCCGTGCATGACCGAGAAGCGGGCGAACGACGCCACCCCGCCGCTGATGTGCTCCCGGGCCACGTCCCGGTCGGGGTGGACGAGGACCGGGATGTAGGCGCCCACGCCGGTCAGGTCGCCATCGGCCCGGGTCTGTCGGTACTGATCGATGGCCCAGCTGAGTCTGGTCGCGCTGGCCCCGACGGCGAAGCTGACCCGGTCGGCGTGACGGGCGGCGATGGCGATGACCCTGGGCCCGGTGGCGGCCACGTCAACGGGGACCTTGGGCAGGCCGGCCGCGACTATCCACCGGATCTGGCTCCCGGTGGGTCCGCCGGCCATACCCAGATGGCTCGAGGCGGCGGCCACGTCGGCCCCGTCCATATCGACTTCGAACGGCACCTCGTCTCCGCGGAGGTAGCCCTGCAGCCGGACCAGGTAGCGCTCGAACGCCTTCGGCGACGCCGGCGCCAGGCCCAGGTGGGCCAGCGACGAGTCACCCCGCCCGATGCCCATCACGAAGCGTCCGGCCGACGCCGCTTGGACAGTGGCGGCGACGGTTGCCGCTGCGGCCGGATGGCGGGTCAGCGGGTTGGTGACGCCGGTGGCCAGCTTGAGCGTCGAGGTGGCGGCCGCAGCCAGGCCCAGCGCCACGTAGGGATCGGGGGCCAGGTTCTGCGAGTCGACTAGAGCCAGGCCGTCCCAACCCTCGGCCTCGGCCCGGCGGGCGAACTCCCCGATGCGGGTGGGCACCCCGGCCCCGGTCGTCCAGAACTCGGTCGCCATGGCGTCGCTGGGCCGATCAGGCGGCGGCGGTGGCCAGCGCCTGCAGGTCGATCCGGTACAGGTCGGCCACGTTGCCCGACAGGATGGCCTGGGTCTGCTCGGCCGTGAGCTGCGCCGTGTGCTTGGCCAGGAGCTCCTGGCTCCACGGCCACGTCGAGTCCGAGTGGGGGAAGTCGTTGGCCCACAGCAGGTGCTTCCAGTTCATGTCGGTGGCGAACTTGAACGCCGTCCAGTCGTCCTGGAATGTGACATAGATGTTGTCAGCGAAGTACTCGGAGGGCGGCCGGGTCAGTTCCTGGCCGGCCGGCAGCCAGTTGCGGTGGCGGTTGTAGGCGTGGTCGAGCCGGTACATGAAGTGGGGCACCCAACCGGCGTCAGCCTCCGCGCACACCACCCGGATGCCGGGGTTGCGCTCGAAGACGCCGCCGAGGACCAGCATCCCCATGACGTCCTGGCAGCCCCGGACGATGGACAGGAAGCCGTTCATCTTCGGTCCCCGGGTGGCGCCTGACTTCATGGTGAGGATGTGAAAGGAGGGGACCACTCCGAGTTCCACGGTCGCCGCCCAGAACTCGTCGTAGATGGGGGAGTCGTAGTCCTCGACCCCCGGCTCGCCCGGCATCATCACGCCCCGGAGGCCGAGCGCCTTGATCGCCTCGAGATCGGCGATGCCTTCTTCGGGTGTGCGCATGGCCGACTGGCCCAGCCCGATCAGCCGGTCCGGGTGAGCCGAGCAATAGTTGGCCATCCACCGGTTGTAGGCGTCGAAGCAGGCCTTCTTGTAGGCCAGGTCGGGGTGGTTGCAGATGATCATCCCGATGGACGGGTAGATGACCTCGGCCGCGACGCCATCGCGAACCTGGTCGGCCATCCGTGCCTCCGGGTCCCAGCCGCCGCGGTGCAGATCGCGGAACCGGGAGCCCTTCTGCCTGATCTCCTCCGGAGCCTTACCGGCGGCCGCCACGGTGCCGAGGGAGAGCGGCCGGGGGAAACTGTCGACGATGAACGCGTCGCCGACGTCCTCCCCACAGTCCTGCAGCCGCGGCGCCCGGTCGGCGAACGCCGGGTCGATGTAGTCGACGTAGGTCTCCGCCGGCTCGGTGATGTGCGAGTCGGCGGAGATGACGGGATAGTTCATGGTCTGATCCTCGAATCGGTCGCTGGTCACCGGCCGCCCCCCGGGCGATGTGATGACAGTGTCAAGTGTCACATGCGGCCGCGACACCGGGCAACTGGCTCCGTGCCGCCGGCGGGGACGCTGATCGCCGGCCCGGACCCACCGTCAGCTCCGGCCGGGAGCCGGCCCACCGTTGACCACTATCGTCGGTCGAATGCCCTCGCGACCCGCCACCCCCCGAGTCGATCCCCTGCCCGTCGATGAGCGCAGCCCCGGCGCCCAGGCCCTCCTCGACACGGTCAGGGTGGCCGGGTCCGAAGCCAACATCTTCACCACTTTCGTCCGGGCCGAGGGCCTCACCCGGCGGTGGCTGCCGTTCGGCGGCAAGCTGCTGTCGGGGAAGATCCCGGCCCGGGACCGGGAGATTCTCATCCTGCGCACCGGCTGGAACTGCCGGGCCGAATACGAATGGGCCCAGCACGTCGTCATCGGCCGGGACGCCGGGTTGACCGACGAGGAGATCGGCCGCATACCGGAGGGGCCGGGCGCCCAGTGGAGCGACTTCGACGCCACCCTGCTGACGGCGGCCGACGAGCTCCACGCTGACTGGTGCATCACCGACCCCACCTGGTCGGCCCTGGCCCGCGTCTACGACACGCAGCAACTGATCGAGCTGCCGATGCTGGTCGGCCACTACCACATGGTGGCCATGACCCTGAACAGCCTGGGCGTCGAGCTCGATGCCGGACTGACCGGGTTCCCGCCCGCTTCCTGAGCCCACCCGTACCCGGCTTTGACTGATCTCCCCGTCAACATCACCGCGGTGCCGTCCCGCCTGGGATCGATCGCGTTCATCGACGAGCGCGGCCTGGTCGTCGAGATCGAGGACCTCAGACCCGAGATCCTCCACCATGGCGTGGTCCGCATCAGCGTCCTGAGCTTTCTGGTCGACGTCTCGGCCGGTGTGACCCTCGACATCGACCCCGGCTCGTGGACGTTCACCACGGATTTGTCACTCCGCATGCCGGTCCGGCGGGCGCCGGACCGGGCGACGGCCAGCACCGTCATCCTGCGTCAGGGGGGACGATCGGCGCACGGTCTGGTGGAGGTGGTCGATGGCGGCCGGAACCTGGTCGCGGCCGGGGCCATCGGGTTCGCCCATGTGGCCCGCAAACCGGGTGACCCACCCAAGCCGCTGGTCTCGCCGGAGATGCTGGTCCAGCGGTTCTCGGCCCGGGAGCGGTTGTCCCGACCGCTGCGGGAGGAAGCCGGGATCATCCCGATCGACCCGGAGGCCGGGATCGTGGAGATCGCCGTGCGGCCGGAGGTCTGCAATCCGGCCGGCACCCTGCAGGGGGCCATGGTCGCCCTGGTCGCCGAAGCGGCGACCGAGGATCTGATCGGCACCCGGGCCGGGCACCCGGCGATCGTGACCGATCTCGACATCCGTTACCTGGCCCAGGCCAAAGTGGGACCGGTACGGACCCGGGCCCGCCTACTGGGGAATGGGCCTTGGGATCCGGTCGAGATCAGCCTCATCGACACGGCGACCGGACGCATTACAACCCTGGCCCACGCCCGCGCCGTTCCGGCCCCCGACTGATCCGGGGACTACAGCTCGGCGGCCGCCGGCCGGCCGAACAGGTAGCCCTGCACCATCCGTACCTCGAGGCGCTTGAGGTATTCGAGTTGGGCGTCGGTCTCCACCCCCTCGACGATCACCCTCAGCCGAAGGGCACCGCAGAGCGCGACGATGCTCCCGAGCATGGCTGCCGTCCGCTCGTCCTGATGGAGGTTGAGGACGAAGCTGCGGTCGATCTTGATGAAATCGAACGGCAGTCCGGCCAGGTGGGACAGGGAGGACCAGCCGGTACCGAAGTCGTCCATGCCGACATATACGCCCAGGCGGCGCAGCCCTTCGACCGCGCTCCTCGCCCGGGCCAGGTCCGCCATCATGGCGCTCTCGGTGACCTCGAGCGACACGTCCGACGCCAGGGCGCCGCTGTCGGCCAGCGCCGACTCGACCAGGCCGACGATGTCGGAACCGGTCAGCTGCAGCGGCGAGACATTGATCGACACCGCGCTCGTGCGGCCGGCCCGGCGCCATTGCGCCGACTGCTCGCACGCCGTGCGGAGGACCCATTCGCCGAGCGGCAGGATCAGCCCCGAGCTCTCGGCGTAGTCGATGAACTGACCGGGGGCCAGGACCCCGGCGGTCGGATGGCGCCACCGGATGAGGGCCTCGTGGCCGATGACCTCACCCCGCTCTATGTGCACGATGGGCTGGTAGTAGAGGACGAACTCGTTCTCGCTGAGGCCCCGTCGGATGCCCGACACGGTCTCCAACTGGTCGGTCGTCCGCTGCCGGAGCTCAGGGGTGTAGCCGGCCACTGCGTTCTTGCCACTCTGCTTGGCCGCGTACATGGCCATGTCGGCGTTGGCCATGATGGCTTCGGCGGAGGCACCCGGGTCGCTGGTCACCGCGTAGCCGATGCTGCCGGTGACAGACGTCAGCTCGCCGTTGATGGCGAGGGGCGACCCGATCGTGGTGCGGAGGCGCTCGGCCAGCTCCCTCGTCGTTTCGTGGTCGGTGCCCTCGCTGATGATGACGAACTCGTCACCGCCGAAGCGAGCGACCGTGTCGGATGGCCTCGTGGCTTCTCGCAGCCGGGTGGCCAGCGCAGCCACCACTGCGTCGCCGGTCGAATGGCCCAGGCTGTCGTTGACCAGCTTGAAGTTGTCGATGTCGACGAAGAGCACACCCACGGCGCCGTTGCTGCGTTCCAGCCGGGCCAGGGCCGTTCCGAGACGGTCCATCAGAAGGACGCGATTGGGGAGACCGGTCAGGCCGTCCTGCACCGCTTGGCGCCGCAGCTCCTCCTCGATGTTCCGGCGGCTCAGGGCGGCGGCCAGGATATTGGCCAGCGACTCGAGGAACGCCACATCCTCGGTGGTGAAGCCGGTGGAATCGGCGGAGTACGCGGCGAGCACCCCGTCACGCCCTTCGGCCGGCTTGATCGGCACCACGGCGGCCCGTCCGATGGTCGGATCGCCGGCGATGGGAAGCAGGCCCGGGCCGTCGACCTCCACCGACCAGACCGCCGACCGGCCTTTCAGCTGGGCAGTGGAGGCGATGGGGCAGCGGCTACCGGAGTCGTACAGCCGGGCCGACATCTGGGCGTTGGTCGTCGCCATGACCGTGTACTCGCCCGAGGATTCGAACCGGACGATGGCCCCGTTGGCCACGTCGAGCCGGTCCCGGACCGCTTCCAGGACCTGGTTGAACAGGACGTCCAGGGGACCGCCTTCGAGGGCCAGGTTGCCGATGTCGACCAGCGCCCGGACCCGCCGCTCCCCGGCTTCCAGCTGGCCCTGATACCGCACCTGATCGGTGACGTCGCGGACGTTGGCCACCAGGGCCCCTACGGCCGGATCATCCAACAGGCTGGTGGTGACCACCTCGACGAACCGCCAGCTGCCTTCGTGGTGCTGCACCTTGTAGCGCACCGGGACGGTCAGGCCGGCGGCGGAGACATGATGGGCGAACGAATCATGGGCCTGACCGAGCTGCTCCGGGAAGATGAACTCGAACACGCTCCGACCCAGGACCTCATCCGAGTCGTAGCCGAGGACCCTCATCGAGGCCGGCGAAGAGTAGATGATCCGACCCTCACGGTCGATGAGCAGCGTCAGGTCCGACGAGTGGGCCACCAGGGCCCGGTACCGGCTCTCCGATTGCCGGACCGACTCCTGCATGTCCATCACCGTGGTCATGTCGACCACCTGGGTGAACAGGCCGGCCGGGCGCCCCTCCCCGTCGCGCAGCAGGGTGGTGGTGCGCATCACCTGCACGGCCGACCCGTCGGATCGCAGGTAGCGCTTCTGGGCCTGATCGGTGCGGGCCAGGCCGCCGAGCAGGCGATCCATCACCTCGAGCGACTGCTTGCGGTCGCTGGGGTGGGTGATCTCGGCCGGATGCTGCCCGAGCAACTCGTCCTCGGAATAGCCGAGAAGGCGACAGAACGCCGGGTTCACGGCGGAGAAGCGGCCGTTCAGGCCGATGATGGCGATGCCGGTCACGGCGTCGTTGAAGAAGGCCTGGAGGTCCAGGCCGGTACCCTGAATGTGCAGTTCGGTCGCGGGCATCACCGCCATGCCTGCATGGAGTCCTTCTTCACGTCATCCGCCTGTGCCGTCGACAGGGCCCCCCTTTTATCGGCAATGAGGACCGGGTGAAACAGTGGAAACTCAGCATTTCCAGTGATGTGGAAATACCCATTCCTACCGTATCTTCGCAATTCAGGCAGAGCCCGGTCAGCGCAGCGTGTCCCACACGATCGATGAAACGGCGTTCACGGTATTGATGCCGTAGGCCTCGGTGGCATTGCCATCGGTGAGAACCGATATCAGGTAGTCCCGCCCATCGCCGTCGACCCAGCCCTCGGTGTTGATCTGCCACCCGTTGATCACCGCGAATCCGTTCTTCAAGGCGACGGTGACCCCCGATGGGACCCCTCCGGTGGCGCCCCAATCCTGGCTGGGTGTCACGTGCTCCATCAGATCGAGGGCGTAGGCCCGGGAGGCGTTGCTGAGTACGGCGTTGGGCGTGACCACGGCCCGGACGATGTCCAGGCGGTCGGCGGCCGTGGTCGTGGTCTCGCCCCAGATGCCGTTGGTCGCCGGCGTCGTCGAGGTCATGCCGACGGACCGTTCCAAGGACCCGACCGGGCCCGGCCCCAGTTCGCCCCAGAAGGCGTCGGCCGCCGGGTCGGAACTGTCCTCGATCATCGGGACCGCCAACGACTGCTCCTGGGCCGAGAGGCCGCGGCCCTCGGCCTGGGCCCGTGTCTCGACCGTGGCCAGAATGTCCAGCTTCAAGGTGCTGGCCGTGTGCTCGACGACACCGGGACGGTAGTAGTACGAGATGCCGTCGGTGAGATCATCGACGGCGACGGTGATGTTGTCGGTCCGGGTCGCCGCGTAGGCGGCGATGGCTGGTACCGGGGACGTCCGTTCGCCGAGGGCGACCCAGTAGCCGGAGGGGGCGGAGGCCAGGCCGACGGCGACGGCGTTGTCGCTGATCCGGCCGCCGGTGCTGCCGTGGAAGGCGGCGTTCCCGAAGCTGAATATGCCGCCGTCGGCGGCGACCAGCCAGTAGCCGTCGCCGTTGGGGGTGGCGGCCATGCCCACGATCGGCGCGTTCAGCCGGACGTTGCCGACGGACCCGAAGGAGCGGGCCGCCCCGTAGGGCAGCACCTGGCCGGCCGATGTGGCCAACCAGTAGCCCTTGCTGTCGGCCCGGGACGCGATGGCGACCACGGAGGAACTCGTACCGGTCCCGGTCTCACCGGGCACGAGCGAGCCGGCGTCGCCGAACGCAACTACCGAGTTGGCCGCCGGGGTCGCCGGTGCGGCCGTCTGGGGTAGGGCGGCACCGGCCCGGGCGGTCGCCGGCAATCCGGACGCGGCGGCTCGTCCGCCCACCGAGATGGTTGTTCCGGCGACGATCGCCACTGCCGCCCACACCAGGCCCCGCCGGGCCCGCGCCTTGTGCACAGCCCGACATTAGGCCCCGTCGGCGATCAGTCGGTGCCCGACTCCATCGCCGCCTGCTCCAGCAGCCCCTCGTCGGCGTCGGATGTGTCCGGGTTGGCGGCAATGGCGCCCGCCCCACCCGGGGTCAGTTCACCGAAGACGGCCGACTCCTCGACCGGCAGGGCGCCCAGGTCGGCGTACAGTTCGAGCTTCGACCGGGTGTCGGCGATGTCCAGGTTGCGCATGGTCAGCTGGCCGATCCGGTCGAGCGGCCCGAAGGCGGCGTCCTCGGTCCTCTCCATGGACAACTTGGCCGGGTGGTAGGAGAGGGCCGGCCCGTCGGTCGCGAGTATCGAG
>DASZNC010000165.1:0-22936 GCA_035551615.1 Acidimicrobiales bacterium | reverse complement strand
ACCAGGAAACAGGACTGGCAGACGAACTCGCCCGGCTGCTTGGGCAGCACCCGGAGGGGGCTCTCGCTGCGGTCCTCGCCATCGACAACGTCATCCTCGTCGTCATCGTCGTCATCATCGTTGACGACGAGCCTCTCCTTGAGGATGACGTCGAGGCTGGCTTCGACGTCGTCGGAGTCCTCGTCATCGTCGTCCTCCTCCTCCTCCTCGTCGTCGGTGCGGGCCTTGATGGTGATCTCGGCGCCGTCGTCCTCGGAATCGTCGTCCTCGGAGGCATCCACATCGCCGTCGTCATCGTCGTCGATGTCGCCTTCGTCATCGTCGTCGAGTTCCTCCTCGTCGAGGTCCTCCTCGTCGAGGTCCTCGGGCATCTCCTCTTCTTCGGTCAGCTCTTCGTCCAGGTCGTCTTTGGGCATACGTGGTCCTTCGAAATGCGTGGTTCGGCGGGTTCCCCGGATCAGCTGGCCGGCGATGTCGGCGCGGATACTAGACGGCCGATTCCCTGCCCGGGTCCCGTCTAAACCGCGACCCACCCCTGCGTATTCCTGAACCGCCCCGATTCAGGGAAGTCGCGCCGGATGACCTGGGGAACCGTTGGGGCCGCTCGCTGCCGACGTCGTTACCCCCCCGGGGCCAACTGTTAGGCAACGCCCGTTGTCTACTTGGTCCCTCCAGGCCACCCTGGCGCGCACACCACGACCGGTAGTCGCGGTGTCATTGCTGGATACCAACTTGGCCGACCGAACCGGCTCCCGTCAAGGGTCCGGCCACCAAAAATTCACCTATTCGAACTCGGGAAGAAGCGCTTCGACGTCCGCCACGTATTGCTGTGCAGAAGGCAGGACGCCGCGGGTCTGCAGGTTGAGCGGGCCCTCGTAGTAGGCGGCGATGGTGGCGCACCGGTTGTTGCCTTCGATCTCGGCCAGATAGTTGAGGAAGGCGGCCGACATGTGGATGTTGTCGGCGGCCGAGTGGATGTTCAGAGGGTGGCCGACCAGGTTGGTGGTGATGAAGGTGGCCGTGTACGGCTCGACCTGGCCCACGCCGATGGCTCCGGTCGGCGACACCACGCCCTGCTGCCAACCGGATTCCTGCCAGGCGACCGCCTCGAGCAGGGGCAGTGAGATGTCGTAGTAGTTGGACCACTCCTGGAATATGGGCCGCAGCTGGTAGTAGCGGGAGCTACCGGCCAGGCCGGCCGGCAGCCGGCCCCAGCTGCCGCCGCTCGGGCGGAAGGTGGCGCAGAACGACACCGGGTTGCGGTTGGGGGCGGCGGCGACGACCACCGGCTGCGACGGCGTCGACGCGGCCGACTGTCCCGGTATGACCAACCGGCGGCCGATCAGCAGGATGTCGTTGGGGTTCATCCGGTTGGCGGAGGCCAGCTGGGCGACGGTGATGCCGCGGGAGGTGGCGATAGCCCACAACGAGTCACCGGCCTGGACCGTGTAGACGTCGGAGGAGGAGCTGGATGCGTAGTCGGCCAGACCGAAGGTGACCAGGCCGACCAGCACGGTTGCCGCCGCAATGAGGCGGATGTGGCGATTCATGGGCATGGCAGAACAAGGGATCCGATCCCTCCACCCGCAGCGCGTCAACCTACAACGTTTACTCCAGCCTCAGCAACCCCTTCCTTTGACAACTTCAACATCTGCCACACGGTCAGGACGGCGTCGGGGCCCGGTCCGACCGCCGGGCCTCGGCGCGGCGCTCGCCCTGCAGGCGCTCGAGGCCGGCCGAGTCGTAGTCGGTTTCGTCGACGTGGCTCATCATGGCGGCGATGGTGCGGTGACCGGCCCGCTCGGCGATCAGGCGGTGCATCTGCTGGCACACCTGGCGGTACTCGGGGTGGCCCTGGGGGCTGGTGCGCAACTCCAACAGGTGCATGGCCTCCCGGGCGTTGAACTGCATCACGTACCGGATGCGGAAGGCCAGGGCCACGGCGTAGGCGGCCTGGCTGGGTTGGAAGCGGTCGGCCAACGCCTCCCAGAGGCCGGCCGAGCGCTGCATGGCGGCCGAGTAGGCGTCCTCCACGCCGGCCTCGACGACCGAAGCGGGCATCGTGTAGCCGTGGGCCGGGGTCAGGTCCTGCCATTCGACGGTGAGCAACCGGTGGCGCTGCAGGTCCCGGAAGGCCCCGTAGTCGGAGATGACGTCGAAGCGGTAGTCGCAGCGCTCCAGGGCCCGGCCCGGTCGGTGGCGCCGGTTGCGACGGTCGCCCACGTAGTGCCGGACGACCTCCATCCGGTCGTCGACCGACATGGCCGCCACCCGGGCCTGGACGGCCGACTCGGGCCGGTCGGTGTAGGGGTAGAGCATGGCGGCGACCACCTTGACCTCGCCGTCAGGGTCCCAGCCGGTCAACTCCACCTCGGGCGAGCCGCCGGCCGCCGCCCGGCCCACGGCGTCGTCGGGCGTGAACAGCCGGTGGGCCAGGTCCTGCATGGCCGAGCCGGTGCTCTCCAGGTACTCCGAGTGGGCCACCCCGCGGTCGTCGACGTCGACCCGCTTGACCCACGACGGGATGACCTTGCGCAGCTCCTCGAGGATGAGATCGGCGTAGGCCCGGGCCTCGGGCAGCGGGTGGGCCCGCATGCGGATCAGCAGGGCCTCGTAGGCCTGGCCGCTGGCGTAGATGCCCAGGTTGGAGATGGCCCCCGAAGGGAGCATGCCGCGCAGGGCGTCGAACGCCTTGGCCCGCACCGACTGGCGCCATACGAAGTCCGAGTCGCCCTCCGCCTTCGGGTGGCGACCGGAGTAGTACTCCTGCAGCTGGGGCAGCAGCTGGGCGTAGGCGTCGAAGAGCCGGTCCATGTCGCCGACGTAGCGGGTGCCGAGCGGCGACCCCAGGATCTCGGGGTCGCGGTAGTACCGGTAGCGGCCGTTCAACCGGGTGTCGTAGGCGACGTAGCGGGTGGACTTCTCCATGTAGGACATCAGCCGGCCCCACTCGAGCACCTTGGTGAGCACGTTCGACGCCTGCTCGCAGGCCAGGTGCACGCCGCCCAGCTGGGCGACGGAATCGTCGCCGTACTCGAAGAACACCCGGTCGTAGAGCTGCTCGGCGCGGGCCAGCCCGATGGTGGCGTCAATGCCCAGGTCCCCGCTGATGTCCAGGTCGCCCACGAACTCGTCGAGGAAAAGCCGGCGCAGGCTCTTGGCCGAGCGGCTGTAGCGGGCGAACAGGGCACCCTTGACCACTTCGGGCAGGTTGACGAGGGCGAAGACGGGGCCGTCCAGGTTGGTGAAGTACCGGCGCAGGATGTCCGCCTCGTCGTCGGTCCATTCCTCTACGGCGTAGATTCCCTCGTCGACGTTCGCCATAGCGGATGCCACCTTACGAGCCCCCGGAGAGCTGGCGGTGGACCCGCCCCGGCGCCCGACGGGGGGCGCCCGATCTCAGCCGTTGACTACCGAGGAGGCGGCCACCACGCCCCGCATGAGCCGCTCGGCCGCCGCCCGCGCCGACCGGCCGGTGGCCGGATCCGGGGCCGTTTCGCCGACCTGGCGGAGCAGGTCGATCAGCTGTTTGGTGTTCCGTACGAAGTCGCCGCCGGACATCTCCTCGTCGGCGATGACGTCGGCCAGGTCCTCCCCTTCGGCCCAGGCGTAGGCCAGGGTGGCGAACCCCGGGTCCGGCCCGCGGGTGAGCGGCAGGCCGGCGTCGTCCTCGGCCCCGTTCAGGTCGGCGACCAGCTGGTTGACGGCCGTCCACCGGTGCCGCAGGCGGGGCGTCGGGAACCAGCCGTTGCTCTCCCCCTGGCCCCGGTTCTCGTAGGTGAAGACGGACACGGCGGCGGCCATCTCCGCTTCGCCCAGGCCGTCGAGCAGTCCCTGCTCGAGGCACTCGGCGATCAGGAGGTCGGCCTCGTGGTAGATGCGGGCCAGGCGGGTACCGCGATCGGTGAGGCTCCAGCCGTCCACGTAGCCCCACGCCTCGAGCACCCGCAGCACCCGGTCGAACTGGCGGGCCAGGGACTCGAGTCGGCCCTTCACCCGCCTCTGGAGGCGGTCCACGTCGCGGGCGAAGCGGTCGGCCCGGTCCAGGGCCCGGAGATGGGCTCTGGCGTCGGCGCAGGAGGCCACCGGATGCTGCTCGGCGGCGGCCGCCTGGGACAGGGCCACCGCCCCCCGCCAGTTGCGCCGGGCCGGGTCCACCGCCTCGGTGGCGTCGGCCTCCAGCCGGCTGGCAATGAGGGCGGACACGACCTGGCGCTGGAAGCCGGCGTTGTTGGGGGCGTAGGGGGCGGGCATGGAGATGCGGGCCAGGGCGACGGGTGGGGCCGGGAAGTCGCGGGGGCTGAGCGAGACCACCTTCTGGTCGGCGGTGACAGCCCGGAGGCGGATGTCGCCGCCCCGCCGCCGGGACGTCGACAGGACCGCCACCCGCCCGCCCTGGCGGCTGCCGGGGACCACCAGCACGTCGCCCGGCCGCACCCGTTCCAGGGCGGAGATCACCTCGGCCGTCATCGAGGGCCGCTGGCGGGCCGTCTCCTCGCTGGCCCGGACCAGCTTCCGGTACTCCTCGATGTCGCCCCGCTCGCAGCCGGCCGCCCGGCGGGCCTCCTGCAGGGCGGCGGTGGTCCGCTCCAGTTGGGTCTCCAGCCGGACCACGTCGCTGTCCGCCCGAAACTGGGCGAACGACAGGTTGAGCAGGTGGTGGGCCACATCCGGCGGGTAGCGGCGGACCAGGTTGGCGGCCATGTTGTAGGTCGGCCGGAAGCTGCTGGTCAGGGCGTACGTGCGGGCCCCGGCCAGGCCGGCGACCTGGTCGAACGGCACGAACGGCGACCAGAGGACCACCGCGTAGCCGACCTCGTCGATCCCCCGCCGGCCGGCCCGCCCGGTCAGCTGGGTGTACTCGCCGGGGGTCAGGAACTCGTGGCGCTCCCCGGTGAACTTGGTCAGCTTCTCGATGACGACCGTCCGGGCCGGCATGTTGATGCCGAGCGACAGGGTCTCGGTGGCGAACACCGCCTTCACCAGCCCGGCTGCGAAGCAGGCCTCGACCGCCTCCTTGAACGGCGGCACCATACCGGCGTGGTGGGCCGCGTACCCGGCCTCCAAGCCGTTCAACCAGGCCGTGTAGTCGAGCACGTCGAGGTCGGCGTCGGAGAGCGGCTCTACGTGCTCTTCGGCGATGGCCCGGATCTGCCGGCGCTCCTCGCCCGTGGTCAGCCGCTTGCCCTCGCGCACGCAGGCGGTGACGGCATCGTCGCAGGCCGCCCTGGAGAAGATGAAGTAGATGGCCGGGAGCATGTCGTGCTCCTCGAGCAGCTCCACCACCTCGATGCGCCGGGGGGTGAACAGCCGGCCGCGCGGGCGGCCCCGCATCCCCGGATGGCGCAGCGTCTTGGAATCGAGGGCGGCCGCCTCGGCGTTGGGGCGGCCGTCGATCAGGGTGGGCAGAAGGTGAAGCCGGTCGCTGCTCTTGTCGCCCATCAGGTACAGGTCGTGCAGTTCGACCGGCCGGCGCTCCTCGATCACCGGGGTGGTGGCCCCCCGGACGGTGCGGATCCAGTCGGCCAGCTCCTCGGCGTTGGACACCGTGGCCGACAGGCACACCAGGGCGACGCCGGCCGGGGCGTGGATGATGACCTCCTCCCACACCGGCCCCCGGTAGGCGTTCTGCAGATAGTGGACCTCGTCCAGCACCACGTAGCGCAGCCCCTCCAGGGCGCCGGACGCGGCGTAGATCATGTTGCGCAGCACCTCGGTGGTCATGACCACGATGGGCGCCGTGCCGTTGACCGAGTTGTCACCCGTCAGCAGGCCGACCCGTTCGGCGCCGTGGCGCTTGACCAGCTCCCAGTACTTCTGGTTCGACAGGGCCTTCAACGGCGTGGTGTAGAACGCCTTGCCCCCCTCGTCGAGGGCCCGGGCCACCGCGTACTGGGCCACCACCGTCTTGCCCGACCCGGTCGGGGCGGCGACGACCACGCTGCCGCCCTCGTCCAGGGCGTCGAGGGCACGGGTCTGGAAACCGTCGAGCTCGAAGCCCAGTTCGCTCGAGAAGCGGGCGCGCGCAGGTGAGCTCACCGGCCCTACTTCTTCAGTAGTCGGCCCACCACGATGCTCAGTTCGTAGAACACGTACATCGGTACCGACATGGCCAGGAAGGAGAACGGGTCGCTGCTCGGGGTGATGACGGCGGCGACCAGGGCGATCACGACGATGGCCGGCCGGCGCCACTTGCGCCACCGCCGGCTGGGTACCACACCGACCAGCATCAGGAACACCAGGACCAGGGGGTACATGAACACGGCGCCGAACACGACGCACATCGCCAGGTAGATCGTCGAGTACTTGGAGAACGTGAACAGCGGGACGATGCCGTTGCCGCTGACATTGATCAGCCAGTCGAGCGCCTTCGGGAACACGAGGATGGCGGTCAGCACGCCGAGCGCGAACAGGGCGATGGCGGCGGTGACGAACGGGATGATGTAGCGCTTCTCGTTCTTGTGCAGGCCGGGCGTGATGAAACGCCACAGCTCCCACAGGATCACCGGGGCGCCGAGGACCACGCCGCCGTACCCGCACACCTTCAGCCGGGTGGTGAAGCCCTCGATGGGGCCGTTGGTGATCAGTTGGGCCTTGCTGATGTTCTTGTTCGGGTGGTGGGCCAGGTACTGCTGGTAGGGATGGATCATGAAATGCAGCAGCGGGTTGTAGAAGAACCACACCACGACCATCCCGGCAACGATGGCCACGATCGAGATGATCACCCGGTTGCGCAGTTCGGCCAGGTGCTCGAACAGCGTCATCGTCCCGGTCTCGCGATCGGTCTGGTTCCTGCCCCCGTCGTCGGGGGTGTCCCCGGCCGGGCGGTCGTCGGTCATCGCCGTCATCGAGGAGTATTCGGGGTGGCGCGCTTCATAGGATGCTCCGCAGCCTCAACCGTAGGCGCTGACGGGCCCGGCTAGTTGAACGCCGGGTCGTCGGGCGTCGGTCGGCCGCCCCATCCAATGGGGACCGGTCCGGCGATCTCCGATCCCACCGGCGGCAGGGCCGATGGGGTGCTCCCGGTCGGCAGGTTCTCGGCCCGGGCCCCGACGGAGCCGGACATGGCGCTGGCCGGGGCGATCGTGTCGGTCACCATCCGGCGCACCGAGCGGCGCACCTCGCCCGGTCGGAAGTCACCGGGGCGGAAATCGGCCAGGGCCGATGAGAAGGCGTCCTCAGGGTCGTGGAGGGCGTCGCGGACCTCGGTCTGCAGCGACGATGACATGGCCCGTAGCTGGCTCACGAGGCGGCCCAGCGTGCGGGCCGCGCCGGGCAGGCGGTTGGGGCCGAGCACCACCAGCGCCACCACGGCCAGCATCAGTATCTTGTCCGGGCTGAGATCCAGCACGAAGCGGATTCTACCGGGGGTGGTCCGCTACAGGGAGCGGCGCCGGCGGCACCCGCAACGGGCGCATCGCCTTCTGCAGGCGGGCCACCTCCCGCCGGGTCACGGCGGCGGCGGCGGTCAGCACACCGGCGCCGATGGCTCCGGCGATCAACGGGGCCAGCCACACCGATGACAGGTTCACAGCGTCCTTCTTAGCCCTTCGAAGCGAGGAAAGCCAACTCCCGCTCCCAGTCGGCTCCCTCGAGGGCCAGATGGAACTCGAGCAGATCGTCGTGATTGATCCTGGGTCCGATCTTCGGCTCCTCCAGCTCCGCCGGCATGCTCCAGGCGACCAGCCGGGAACCGGCAGAGGTCAGGGACTCGACGATGGAGTCGGTGGCTTCCTTGTTGACTATCAGGGAGCACGTGGGGCAAAGGAACGAGTACGTCGACTGAGCGTTCGTCACGCACACCTGCACCTGGACCTGGTCCACGTTGAGCTCTATGTCACCGCAGGTCGGGCAGGTGGCCCGGACGATGGCAACAGGGTTCCGACGGCGGGTCCGGCTGTAGTTCACGTAACGTGCTTCGGCATCGCGGCGAATACCTTGAGCGCTCGCGGACGATTCGGACACCAATACGAAATGCCTCCCCTATCTCGACAGATCATCGCATTCGCGCATCGAGGGGCAAAATCGGAATGCCCGGAGAACACCCTCCCCGCCTTCGAGCGGGCCCTGGAGCTCGGTGCCACCGGTCTGGAGAGCGACGCGTGGATCACGTCCGACGGAGTCGTGGTCCTCGACCATGACGGCGTGGTCGGCCCCATCTGGCGGCGCCGGGCCATCTCCACCACCTCCAGATCGGAGCTGCCCGGCCACATCCCGGCGCTGAACGAGCTCTACCAGCGCTGCGGTACCGACTTCGAGTTCTCCATCGACGTGAAGGACCCGGCCGCCCTGGAGCCCCTGGTGGAGGTGGCCCGGGCCCACGGTGCGGCCGATCGCCTATGGCTGTGCCACAACGACTGGCGGCCGATGGCCGCGTGGCGCAAGGTGGCCAGCGAGTGTCACCTGGTCGAGTCCAGCAACCTGGCCTGGATGAAGGAGGGGCTGGCCGCCCGGGTCTCGGCGCTGGCGGCAGCCGGCATCGACGCGTTGAACCTGCACCGCACCCAGTGGACCGACCAGACCCGCCGGGAGGTGCACGCCGTGGGCCTCAAGGCCTTCGGCTGGGACGCCCAGGCCCCGGCCGACATCGACGCGCTACTGGCGACCGGGGTGGACGGTCTCTACTCCGACCACGTGGGCCGGATGATGGCCGCCGTCACAGCCCACCGATCCGGCTGACCGGCCACACGATCACGAAGGCCCGGCCGACGATCAAGCTCCGGGATATCGGTCCGAACACCCTCGAGTCGGACGAGTCGCCGCGGTTGTCACCCATCACGAAGTATTCGCCGGCGGTCAAGGTCATCTTCGGCACCGGCGGCCCGGGGCCGGCCTTGGCCGATGCCGTGAGCCAGGGCTGCTTGATCGGGTTGCCGTTGATCAGGATCTCGCCGTTCGGCCCGGATTGGATGGTCTCGCCGGGCAGGCCGATGACCCGCTTGATCAGATCCTTGATGCCCGGACTGTGGTCGTTGGGGGGAGTCTTGAACACGACGACGTCACCCCGGTGGATCGGGTGCATGTGATAGCTGACCTTGTTGACCAGGACCTTGTCGCCGTCCTTCAGCGTCGGGTACATCGAATCCGACGGGATGAAGTAGGGCTGGACCACGAACGCCCGCAGCAGCAGGGCGGCGATCACCGCGACGGCGATGATCACCCCCCATTCGATGACGTTGCGCTTGATCCGCGCCGAGCGGTCCGATCCGGTGGCGGCGGCCTGCGGGTCGTCGGCCGGGATGACGCCGGCGACCGGCACCGGCGCCGCCGCCGTGCCGGTGGCGACCGGCCGGACCGGTTCCGGTGCAGGCCCAGCCGGTACGGGCGCAGCCCGGTCCGGTACGGGTGCAGCCCGGTCCGGTACGGGTGCAGGTCCAGCCGGGTCGGGTGCATGCCCATCCGGTTCGGGTGCGCGCCGGTCCGGGTCGGGTGCATGGCCGCCCGGTTCGGGTGCGTGCCGGTCCGGGTCGGGGGCATGGCCGCCCGGTTGCCGGACCGGTGGGGATTCGGGACCGTCCGGACCTCGACCCGCTTCCGGTGGGCCCGGAACCTCGGGCGGGGGCGTATCGGGCACGGCGGACCACCATATAAGACCGATTCGGCGGCCTAGTCGCGGCGGTAACGCTCCAGGATCCGGTGCGCCGCCCCGACGCCGACCGTGGCGTCGCCGTCGACAACCCGGGCATCGGGGCCGGCCCTCAGCAACAGGCGCTCCAGCCAGGCCGAGTGGGAGGACCGCAGGGTGACCCGCAGCACGCCGTCGCCGACCTGCTCGACCGACTCGTTCGGGTACTGCTCGGCGATCCAGTGGGCCGGCGGCCGCAGATCGAGCACCCATCTGGGATCGTCCGGCTGCGGGTGGAACACGACCGGGGGCGGGCGGTGCCCAGCGGCGGCGGGCGGTTCGAACCGTTCGCCGGTCCTCTCGGACGAGTCGATGCGGTCGACCCGGAAGTGGCGCTCGCCCCGGGCGCTCTCGCACCACGCTTCGAGGTACCACTCCCCGCCCGAGTTGAAGACCCGCCACGGCTGCACCACCCTGACGCCGCGCTGGTCCCGGCCGAACGAGTAGTAGCCGATGCGGACCTTCTCGCCGTGCTCGGCGGCGGCCCGCAACAGTCCCAACAGATCGGCATCGACCGAGGCCAGTTCGACGCCCAGCGCGTCGCCGCTGGCCAGGCCCAGCACGGTGTCCAGCTTCTCCAGGGCGGTGGCCAACGGGCCGTCCCGATCGGCATCGGGAAAGGCCAGCAGCGTGCGGCCGGCGGCCAGCAGGGCCAGCGCCTCCTGGGCGTTCAGCCGCAGCGGCCGGCGGAAGTAGTCGGCCATGCGGATCCAGACCCGCCCGTCGGCAATGTCGACGTCGATCAGGACGTCAGGGGTGAACGGGTACACGCCGCACATGAACAGCAGGTTCAGATCGGCCACCAGGTCCTTCTCGGCCACACCGAAGCGCCGAGCCACCTCCTCCAGTGAGGGGCCGTCATGCGCGGCGATCCACGGGACGATGGCCAGGAGCCGGCCCAGCCGGGCGTCCGCCCCCTCCCGGCTCACGATCCGCTCCCGATGGCGCTGAGCCAGTCGATCATCGACTGCCGCAGGGCGGGCGGGCCGAGCACCTCGGCATGATCCAGGTAGCCCAGCACGAAGCTGCGGAATGCAGCCACGTTGGTCACCGCCACTTCGAAGGTGACCGATCCGTCGGCATGGCGCACCTCGCCGGCCGGCGCCAGCTGCTGGGCGGCCCACGGCGCCTGCTCGGCGTCGAACCACACCCGGGCCGTCTGCTCCTCGTCGTCGCCCATGCGCCACGGCGGGGGCGGGGCCGCCTCCGCCATCGTCGGGCGGGCGAAGGCGCCGGCCGGGCCGGTCGCCTCGAGGGCGCCGTCCACCCGGTCCAGCCGGAACAGGCGCTCCTCGCCCCGGCCGTGGTCCAACCCGGCCAGATACCAGTGGCCCCGGTGGAACGACAGCCGCCACGGATCGACCACCCGGTCCTCGCCGCGGTAGGTGAACCTCACCTGCCGGCGCTCGCCGACGGCGCCGAAGGCCACCGCCGCGGCCGCTTCGGCCGGTACGGCGGCCTGGCCGCTGGCCGGCGGCCCGCTTCCGGCGTCGACCGCGCCGCCCAGCTTGCGCAGGGCCCGGACCAGGGCGTCGCTCCACTCCCCTTCCATCTGCACCACCGACGCGGCCAGGCGCAGGGCGGCTAGTTCGGCCTCGTCCAGGCCCGGGTCGGGCAGCTCGTACAGCTCCCGCGGGATGCGGTACCCGGCGTCCTCGCCGGAGCTGCCCTCCGGAATCTCGGTCACCACCGGGAATCCCATCTGGCGCAGCAGATCCTTGTCCCGCTCGAAGTTGCGGCGGAACGCATCGGGATCAGTGGAGTAGCCCTCGATCCGTTCGCCGATCTCCCCCCGGGTCAGCGGGCGCGGCGTATCGATGAGCGCCGCCACCAGATTCACGAGCCGTTCGAGTCGGTCCACCGGGCGCTACAGCGACGCGATCAGCTTCTCCACCCGCTCGTCGCGAGCTTTGAACGGGTCTTTGCAGAGCACGGTGCGCTGGGCCTGATCGTTCAGCTTCAGGTGCACCCAGTCGACGGTGAAGTCACGGCGCCGCTCCTTGGCCCGCCGAATGAACTCGCCGCGCAGCTTGGCCCGGGTCGTCTGCGGCGGCTCCTCCACCGCGGTGTCGATGGCCTCGTCGGTGCAGGTGCGCTCGACCAGGCCGGCGCTCTGCATCTTGTAGAAGAGGCCGCGCTGGCGGTTGACGTCGTGGTACTGCAGGTCGATCAACGCCACCTTCGGATGGGTCAACGGCAGCTGGTTGCGGTCCCGGTAGCGCTCGATCAGATGGTGCTTGATGACCCAGTCGCACTCCCGGTCGAGCGACCACGGATCGGTCTCCAGGCCGGTCAGGCAGTGCTCCCACATGTCCAGCGCCTGGTCCTCCAGCGGCGACAGGCCCTTGGCCTCCTGGTAGCGGCGGGCCCGGTTGAAGTACTCCGACTGGATCTCGAGGGCGCTGGCCTCGCGGCCGTTGGCCAGGCGCACCTTCCGGCGCAGGGTGGTGTCGTGGCTGATCTCGCGGATGGCCCGGATCGGGTTCTCCAGGGTCATGTCCCGCAGGACCACGCCGGGGTCCTCGAGCATGCGCAGCAGGATGCTCGTCGCCCCCACCTTCAGGAACGTGGCGTACTCGCTCATGTTGGAATCGCCGACGATGACGTGCAGCCGCCGGTAGCGCTCGGCGTCGGCGTGCGGCTCGTCGCGGGTGTTGATGATCGGCCGGCTCCGGGTGGTGGCCGACGAGACCCCCTCCCAGATGTGCTCGGCCCGCTGGCTGATGCAGTACATGGCGCCCCGCGCCGTCTGCAGGACCTTGCCCGCGCCGGCGTAGATCTGGCGGGACACGAGGAACGGGATCAGCACCTCGGCGTAGTGGGCGAAGTCGTCCCGGCGGCTGGTGAGGTAGTTCTCGTGGCAGCCGTACGAGTTGCCGGCCGAGTCGGTGTTGTTCTTGAACAGGTACACCACCCCGCGGATGCCCTCCTCCCGCAGCCGGGCCTCGGCCGAGCCGACCAGCTGTTCGAGGATCCGCTCGCCGGCCTTGTCGTGGGCGACCAGGTCGAGGATGGAATCGCACTCGGGGGTGGCGTACTCGGGGTGGCTGCCGACGTCGAGGTAGAGCCTGGCGCCGTTCTCCAGGAACACGTTCGACGAGCGCCCCCAGCTGACCACCCGGCGGAACAGGTAGCGGGCCACCTCGTCCGGGCTCAGCCGGCGTTGACCCCGCAGCGTGCAGGTCACCCCGTATTCATTCTCGAGCCCGAAGATGCGGCGGTCCATGGCAAGCCGCACGCTAGCGGCCGGATGCGACTACCCCTGTTCTTTCTCCTCCGCCCCCGGCACCATGTGGTCCCGGATGGCGTTGACGACGGTCGGGTCGAGCAGGGTGGTGACGTCGCCCAGCTCCCGCTGCTCGGCCACATCCCGCAGCAGCCGGCGCATGATCTTGCCGCTCCGAGTCTTTGGCAGTTCGGGTGTCAGCAGAATCTGGCGGGGTTTGGCGATGGGCCCGATCTGGGTGGCCACGTGGTTGCGCAGGTCGCCGACCAGGTCGCCGCCGGCGTCCGCCGCGCTCTTCACCGTCACGAACGCCACGATGGCCTGGCCGGTCGTCGGATCCGACGCCCCCACGACAGCCGCCTCGGCCACCGACGGGTGGCCGACCAGTGCGTGCTCGACCTCGGTGGTGGAAATCCGGTGGCCGGAGACGTTCATCACGTCGTCCACCCGGCCCAACAACCAGATGTCGCCGTCCTCGTCGCGCTTGGCCCCGTCGCCGGCGAAGTACATCCCGTCGAAGCGGGACCAGTACGTCTCCCGGTAGCGCTCGTCGTCGCCCCAGATGCCGCGCAACATGCCCGGCCACGGCTCCCGGATGACCAGGTAGCCGCCCTGGTCGTTGCCGACCGACGTACCGTCGTCGCGGACCACGTCGGCCACCACACCCGGCAACGGGCGCATGGCCGCCCCCGGCTTGGTGGCGGTGACACCGGGCAGCGGGGAGATCATGATCCCGCCCGTCTCGGTCTGCCACCAGGTGTCCACGATCGGGCACCGGTCGCCGCCGATGTGGGTCCGGTACCACATCCACGCCTCCGGGTTGATGGGCTCGCCCACCGAACCGAGCAGGCGCAGGCTGCTCAGGTCGTGGCCGGCGGGCAGGTGCTCGCCCCACTTCATGAACGTCCGGATGGTGGTCGGCGCGGTGTAGAGGATGTTGACCTTGTACTTCTCGACGATCTGCCACCAGCGGTCCTGGGCGGGCGTATCCGGCGTGCCCTCGTACATGACCGAGGTGGTGCCGTTGGCCAACGGGCCGTACACGATGTAGCTGTGGCCGGTCACCCATCCGATGTCGGCCGCCGTCCAGAACACGTCGGACTCGGGCTTCAGGTCGAACACCAGCCGGTGGGTGGCCGACGTCTGCGTCAGGTAACCGCCCGAGGTGTGCAGGATGCCCTTGGGCTTGGCCGTCGTCCCGCTCGTGTACATGATGTACAGCGGGTGCTCCGAGTCGAACGGCTGCGCCTCATGGGTCTCGGCGGCGGCATCGACCACGTCGTGCCACCAAACGTCGGTCTCCGGGTTCCACGCCACGTCCTGTCCGGTCCGGCGGACCACCACGACGTTCCCGATGTTCGGGCAGTCCTTCACGGCTTCGTCGACGGCCGGCTTCAACGCCGACGGTGCCCCCCGTCGGTAACCGCCGTCCGCGGTGATCACATAGCGAGCGTCGCAGTCCAGGATCCGGTCCCGCAACGCATCGGACGAGAACCCGCCGAACACGACGGTGTGGGGCGCCCCCAGCCGGGCGCACGCCAACATGGCCACCACCGTCTCGGGGATCATCGGCATGTAGATGGCCACCTTGGTGCCGGCCTCCACACCCAGGTCGGTGAAGGCGTTGGCCGCCCGGCCCACCATGGCCTGCAGGTCGGCGTAGGTGATGGTCCGGGTGTCCCCCGGCTCGCCCTCCCAGTGGAACGCCACCCGCTCCCCCAGTCCGGCCTCCACGTGGCGGTCGACGCAGTTGTAGCTCACGTTCAGCTTCCCGCCCACGAACCACTTGGCGAAAGGCACGTCCCACTCCAGGGCCGTCGTCCACGGCTCGGCCCAGGTCAGCTGCCGGGCCTGCTCTTCCCAGAAGCCGATCCGGTCGGCCTCCGCCTGGTCGTACAGACCGGGTTGGGCGTTGGCCCGGGCGGCGAAGTCCTCCGCCGGCGGGAACCGCCGGTTCTCATGGAGCAGGGCGGAGAGGGACTCGTCGGGCGTGTCCGGCATGCGGTTCGATCCTCCTAGAGCGGCTGCCGGTCGACACTATCGGCGGCGGGGACGGTGGGGACAGGGGACGGGGCCGGCGACCGGGGGGTCGGTTTTCGGCCGATCGAGTCGTCAGTCGCGCCCCGAATCGTCAGTGGGTGGCGATATACGGGCACTAAGTGACGACTCGGGCACCAAGTGACGACTCGACCCGCCGCCCCGCTCTCCGAGTCGTCAGTCGCGCCCCGAATCGTCAGTTGGTGGCGATATACGGGCACCAAGTGACGACTCGGGCACTAAGTGACGACTCGACCCGCCGCCCCGCTCTCCGAGTCGTCAGTCGCGCCCCGAATCGTCAGTTGGTGGCGATATACGGGCACCAAGTGACGACTCGACCCGCCGCCCCGCTCTGCGAGTCGTCAGTCGCGCCCCGAATCGTCAGTCGGTGGCGACATACGGGCACCAAGTGACGACTCGGGCACCAAGTGACGACTCGACCCGCCGGCCCGGGGCCACCCACCCATGGGCCCCGGGACGCCGGCCGCACCAGCGCCGGCCCGGAAAAGCGAAGCGCCGCCGCCGACGGCGCGCCGGCTACGAGGCGGAGAGGGCGGCGGCAACCTCGTCGTCGTCCAACCGGCGGAACGCCCGTCGGCCGTTCCCCCGGGCCAGCACTGCGACCTCGAGGTCGGCGGCCACCGGGTCGCGGTCGCCAGTGAGCGCCTTCGTGGCCCGGCGCACAACCTGCTCGAGCGGCCAGTCCGGTTCGTAGTCGTCCTTCAGCCGGTCGACGATGGTGTCGGACTCGCCGCCGAGGACGGTGTAGTGGTCCTCGTCGACGACGGAGCCGTCGTAGAGGATGTGGAACAACTGGTCCCCGCTGGGTTCGGCGCCCACCTCGGCCACGAGGATCTCGACCTCCAGCGGCTTCATCTCGTGGGTGAAGACGTTCCCCATGTACTGGGCGTACAGGTTGGCCAGGGAGCGGGCGTCGACGTCCTCCCGGCTGAACTGGTAGCCCTTCACGTCGGCGTGCTGGACACCGGCCCGGCGCAGCGAGTCGAACTCGTTGTAGCGGCCGACGCCGGCGAAGGCGATGCGGTCGTAGATCTCGCTGATCTTGTGCAGGCTCTTCGACTGGTTCTCGGCGCAGATGACGATCCCGCCGGCGAACACGCTGGCCACCAGCGGGCGGCCCCTTGCGATGTTCTTCCGGGCGAAGTCCGCCTTGTCCTTCATGAACTGCTCGGGCGCTACATAGAAGGGCATGCTCACGACAACGCCTCCCCGGTGCTCACGACGGCGGCGAAGCGCTCGGCGACCTCCTGGCGGTCGAGATAGGTGAAGCCGTCGGCGGTGATGGTGGCGACCGTCGGGTAGATGCCGCGCACGGCATCGGGCCCGCCGGTGGCGGAGTCCTCGTCGGCGGCGTTCCACAGGGCGCGCACGGCCAATTCCACCGCCTCGTCGCGGCCCAGATCGGGCCGCCAGCCCAGCTTCACCGTCGTCCGGGCGTCGCGACCACCGGAGCCGTCGGCGTGGAAGTCGGTCTCCTCGTAGCGGCCACCCGTCGGGTCGTAGGAGTAGATGCGGCCGATGGCCCGGCGCAGGTCGTAGCCGGCGAACAGGGGCACGACCACGAAACCCTGCATGGCCATGGCCAGGTTGGAGCGGACCATCCCCGACAGCTGGTTGGCCTTGCCCTCCAGACTGAGGGCGGCGCCCTCGACCTTCTCGTAGTGCTCGAGCTGGAGCTGGAACAGCTTCACCATCTCCATGGCCGGGCCGGCGGCGCCGGCGATGGCCACCCCGCTGTGGCGGTCGGCCGGGTGCACCTTGTCCATGGCCCGATGGGCGATCGACGAGCCGGCGGTGGCCCGGCGGTCGCCGGCCATGATCACGCCATCGGCGTAGCGCATGGCGACGATGGTCGTGCCGTGCCGGATGTCGAAGGGGGTCTTGGCGTCGGCGCCGGAGACGGCGGCGAACGGGTCGAGACCGACCCGGCGCAGCACCTCCGTGAAATTCGGACCGGGCGCGTCGGTCGGGTCGAACATGGGGAGCGTCATAGCGGGGGGAACCCTACCGCCGCCGCTGCCTCTACTCGCCGCCCTTCTGCACGTAGCTGCGGACGAACTCCTCGGCGTTCTCCTCGAGCACTTCGTCGATCTCGTCCAGGAGGTCGTCGAGTTCGGCCTTCAGCTCCTCGCCCTTCTTGTTGGACGCGGGGACTTCCTCGACTTCGGTCTCGTCGCTTCGGCTCGGCGCCGTCTTCTTGATCTGTTCGCGTTCTGCCATCGGGGTTGTGCCTCTTCTCTACGAGCCCAGGCGCTCCAGCAGCTCGGCTGGACTGGACACGCTACTCAGCAATTCTTCGACATGAGCCCGGGTTCCTCTTAGGGGTTCCATCATCGGCACCCTACGGAGCGGGTCGCCGCCCAGGTCGAATACCAGCGAGTCCCAGTTGGCGGCGGCGATCGACGAGGCCCACCTCTGGAGGCACTTGCCCCGGAAGTAGGCCCTCGTCGTCTCGGGGGGCTCGCTGACCGCCCGCCGGACGTCGTCGGGGTCGAGTATGCGTTCCATGCCCAGCCGGGCGAACAGCGACCGGGCCGGGTTGACATCGTGGTACTGCAAATCCATGGCCGCCAGCTTGTGGTCCTGCCAGCTCAGGTCGTGGCGCTCGCGGTAGGCGCCGAGCAGCCGGTACTTGGCCACCCAGTCCAGCTGGTTGGCCAGGGTCATCGGGTCGGACTCCAAGGCGGTGAGCGTCTGTTCCCAGCGGCGCAGGACGTCGGCGCCGACCCCGTCGCCTCCGATGGCGTCCAGGCCGACCACCTCGGAGTACTTCTTGGCCAGATCCAGGTGCTCCCATTGCATTTCCAAGGCCGTCATGGTCCGGCCGTCGGCCATCTCCAGAGGCTCGGCCAGGCTCAGGTCGTACGACACCCGCCGCATGGCCGCCACCGGGGACTGCATGGCGAAGTCGCGGTTGGCCCGGGCGAACCAGTCGTCCTCGATCATGGCCAGCACCAGGGCGGTGGTGCCGATCTTCAGGAAGTTCGAGACCTCGGACATGTTGGCGTCGCCCACGATCACGTGCAGCCGCCGGTACTTGTGGGCGTCGCAGTGCGGCTCGTCGCGGGTGTTGACGATGGGCCGCTTCAGCGTCGTCTCGAGGCCGACCTCCTCCTCGAAGAAGTCGGCCCGCTGGGTGATCTGGAAGTCGATGGCCGGCCGGCCGGTGCCCGTCGCCTCCGAGCCGACCTTGCCGGCGCCGGTGAATATCTGCCGGGACACGAAGTGGGGCATGACGTGGCCGACGATGCGGGCGAACGGCACCGATCGGTCCATCAGGTAGTTCTCGTGGGTCCCGTACGAGTTGCCCTTGCCGTCGGAGTTGTTCTTCAGCACCACCAGGCTCTGCCCGGGGGGCAGGGCCCGCGTGGCCGCCTCGATGGACTCGGCCAGGATCAGTTCGCCGGCCTTGTCGTAGCGGATGACGTCGTACACGTCGGCGCACTCGGGCGTGGAGTACTCCGGGTGGGCGTGGTCCACGTAGTAGCGGGCGCCGTTGGTGAGGACGGCGTTCACCAGGTGGGTCTCCACCTCGGGCGGCATCGAGCCCTCCCGGGCGAAGCCCCGGGCGTCGCGCCCCGGCGACTCGTCCTCGAAGTCCCACGCCACCCGCCGGTTGAGCTCGGCGACGTAGGCGTTGATCAACGTGGACGAGGCCGCGATGGGGTTCGGGTCGGTCGAACCACGGATGATGATCCCGTACTCGGTCTCCATGCCGAGCACCTTCACGATCGCCATTGACTGGACCTTATCCCTGCGACCGCGCCTTGGTGGCTGACCGGGCCGACTAGAGGTACTGGCCGGTGGCGACCCGCTCGATCGACCGCCCACCGGTGGTCTCGTCGCCCTGGGCCATGATCGTGCGGATGTAGACGATGCGCTCGCCCTTCTTGCCCGAGATCTTGGCCCAGTCGTCCGGGTTGGTCGTGTTGGGCAGGTCCTCGTGCTCCTTGTACTCCTGCCGGATGGACTCGATCAGATCCTGGGTGCGGATGCCGCGGCTGTCACCGGCGATGACACGTTTGATGGCCAGCTTCTTGGCCCGCCGCACGATGTTCTCGATCATGGCGCCGGACGAGAAGTCCTTGTAGTACATGATCTCCTTGTCACCGTTCTGGTAGGTGACCTCGAGGAACTGGTTGGCCTCGTCGTCGCGGTACATCTCCGCCGCCGTGCGCTCGATCATCCCCTGCACCGCCTTGTCCCGGTCGCCACCGCCCAGCTCCTCGACCTCCTTGGCGTCGAGGGGGAGGTCGGAGGTCAGGTAGCGGGCGAAGATCTGCTGGGCCGAGTCCTTGTCGGGCCGCTCGATCTTGATCTTCACGTCGAGGCGGCCGGGGCGCAGGATGGCCGGGTCGATCAGGTCCTCACGGTTGGAGGCGCCGATCACGATCACGTTGCGCAGCGTCTCGACGCCGTCGATCTCGGCCAGCAGCTGGGGCACGATGGTGGACTCCATGTCGGAGCTGATCCCGGTGCCCCGGGTCCGGAACAGCGAATCCATCTCGTCGAAGAAGACGATGACGGGCACGCCCTCCTCACTCTTCTCCCGGGCCCGCTGGAAGACCAGGCGGATCTGACGTTCCGTCTCGCCCACGTATTTGTTGAGCAGTTCGGGGCCCTTGATGTTGAGGAAATAGCTGCGGGCCGCCTTGTCCCCGGTCACCTCCGAGACCTTCTTGGCCAGGGAGTTGGCCACCGCCTTGGCGATGAGGGTCTTGCCGCAGCCGGGGGGCCCGTACAGCAGGATGCCCTTCGGTGCCGGCAGCTTGTGTTCGACGAACAGCTCCCGGTGGAGGAACGGCAGCTCGACGGCGTCGGTGATGGCCTCGATCTGGCTGTCCAGGCCGCCCACGTCGGCGTAGGAGATGTCGGGCACCTCCTCGAGGACCAGCTCCTCCACCTCCGGGCGGGGCAGCTTCTCGAGCAGGAGACCGGTGCGGCTGTCCATCAACAGCGAATCGCCGGCCCGCAGCTTGGCCCCGCTGTCGATCAGGCTGTCGGCCATCTCGACGACCCGCTCCTCATCGGCGCGGCCCACGATCACCGCCCGGTCGTCGTCGAGCACTTCCTTCAGCGTGACGATCTCGCCCGATTTCTCGCCGGCCCGGGCCAGGACGACGTTGAGCGACTCGTTGAGCACCACCTCGGCGCCCCGCTGCAGCCCGCCGGTCTCGTCGGCCAGCTCCGGATGGAGGGCGACGCGCATCTTGCGCCCGCCGGAGAAAACATCGACGGTGCCATCGTCGTTGTGGGCCAGGAAGGTGCCGTAGGCGGACGGCGGCTGGGTCAACTTGTCGACCTCTTCGCGCAGCGCGGCGATGTGCTCGCGCGCCTCGCGCAGGGTGAAGGTCAGCCGCTCGTTCTGCGATATGGCCTGCTGCAGCTGGCCCTTGGTCTCGAGCAGCTTCTCCTCCAGCGTGCGCACCCGCTTGGGCGCGTCCTGGATCCGCCGGCGCAGCCCGATCAGCTCGTCTTCGAGGGCCCGGGCGTGCTCGCGCAGCTCGGCCAGCTCCAACTCGCCCGATGACCGTCCCTTGCGGCCGCCCCCCAGCCCGCCGGAATCGCCGTCGCTGTCCAAAGATTCGCTCATGTCAGCTACCTCGCTGGTCGCTCGCAGGACCCACAACGGCGGACCTTACCCCCGCCTCCCCCGTATTTGTCGACCATTGCCTGCCGCCGGGTGGCAACCGGTGACACCGGGAGCCGGGGTCCCGGTGCGGGGGGCGGGAGCGCGGGTCGCTCCTTTTTCCACATGTGGCTTTTGACACTCCGCTACGGGCATCGATACCGTCGACCGATACACTTTCTGGAGTACGTTCTAACGACTCTGAGAAGTTCCCCCCTGACTGCGAGGCAACGACAGCAATGGCGATGAAGGTCTGGATCGATCAGGATCTGTGCACCGGAGACGGTCTCTGCGAGGAGATCGCCCCTGCCGTCTTCACCCTGCTCGACGACGGGCTCTCGTACGTCAAGGAGGGCGACAAGGTGTTCGACAACCCCGGTGGACAGGCCGGCTTGGCCAACGTCACCGAGGACATGGAGGAAGCGACTCGCGAGGCGGCCGAAGAGTGCCCCGGCGAGTGCATCTTCATCGAAGAGGGCTGACCACCCGGACGTTCAACATCTGGTCAAAGGATCAGCTGCTCGTCAAGCACGACTGCGTCGACACCGACGCCGTGTGCGGCTCCTGGAGGACGGCATTCAGTTCACTGGAGTTGACCGCATAGGCGGTACCTGACGAGTTGGCCGAGATGGCGAAGGCGACGCCGATCACCTGACCGCCGGTGTTCACCAGCGCCCCACCCGAATCGCCGTGCGCCAGCGTGGCGGCCAGCACCAGGATGGCCCGCTTGGCGTTGTGGTTTCGGTAGATGTCGAGCCCGGAGGCCGATTCCTCGACCGACACCTGGGCGGGCATGACCGCCACCCGGTCCTGACCCTCCGGGTGGCCGAACACGGCGCCGATCTCGGCCGTCTTCGGCGCGGTCACGGCCAGCGGGGTCTCGCCCAGACCGGGTACCGACAGCAGGGCCAGGTCCCGGTAGGGGTCGTACAGGACGACAGTGGCCGGCAAGGTGTGGCCGCTCGGGAGCAGCACCGAGGTGTTCCCCTTCGACTCGCCCGCCACCACGTGGGCGTTGGTGACGACCAGGTTGGGGGCGACCGCGAAACCACTGCCTTCGATGATCTCGCCGCACGCCTGCCCCTCCACCTTGACCGTCGACGCCTCGACGGCGGCGGTCAACGCCGGGCTCAGCGGGCTGCTGGCCGGCGGCGGTCCGCCGGCGGTGTGCGGATCGAGGACCGAGAAGACCTCGGGGTTGCCGTTGCCGACCAGCCGGCTGAGCAGCTGGAACGTCGACGGCGGCGTGGGGAAGTCCCGGGACACGAACCGGGATATGGCCGACTGGGTGACGGCGCGGGCCGGCAGACCGGGTATCTCGGCCAGCGCCGGGATCAGGAACCAGAGGAGGGCGAGCACGCCGAGGGCGCCGAAAACAGCCCCGACCACCCGGTCGACCAGGCGGGCCGGCCCGATGGGCAGGGCCCGGTGCAGCTGGGCCCCGGCCAGGAGTCCGATGGCCTGGCCGATCATGGCCCCGGCGACCAGGATCACGACGGCCACGACCAGCAGCGTGGTAGCCGACGCGCTGGTCAGGTGGGTGAGCACGCTGGGCAGGATGCGCACGGCGATGTAGACCCCGGCGGCCATTCCCAGCCAGGAGATGACCCGCCCGAGGAAACCCAGGCTGTAGCCGCCGACCATGGCGAAGACGATCACGCCCAGGATGACCAGGTCGAAGGCGTCCATCAGGCCCCCTCGTCCTCCCCCGGCTCGGCCCCGTGCCCGTCGGCTGCGTCCGGGCCGTCGTCAATGGCCGGGTCGGTAGCTGCGTCCGGGCCGTCGTCGATGGCCGGGTCGGCGCCGGCTGCGTCCCCCACGTGGAAGTCGGGTTGGCCGGCCGGGTTGAGCAGCCGGGCCGAGGTGAGAAAGCCGGTGTGGGCGACCATCCGGTGATCGGGCCGCACCGACTGGCCCTCGACGTGCCAGCTGCGCTGGAGCACCTCGACCGTCTCGGCCATGCCGAAGCCGCTGCGGGCCAGGGCGTCGCGGAGGGTGGCCACCTGGACGATGGTCGGCAGGTAGGAGACGAAGATACCGCCCGGGCGCAGCGCCTCCTCCGCCGGTTTCACCAGTCGCCACGGCTCGGGCAGGTCCAGGACCATCCGGTCGAATTCCCGTTCCTCGATGCCGTCGTAGGCGTCGCGTACCGACACGTGGTAGCGGTCGAGCGCAGCCGGCCCCAGGAACCCGGCCACGTTGGCCCGGGCCCGGGCCAGGAAGTCCTCGCGCAGCTCGTAGCCGGTGATCTCCGCGCCGGCCCGCAGCAGGGTCATGGACAGGGCCCCGGAGCCGAGTCCGGACTCGAAGACACGGGCGCCCGGGAATATGTCGGCCAGGATCAGGATGGGGCCCAGATCCTTCGGGTAGATGACCTGGGCGCCGCGGGGCATCTTCA
>DASZNC010000164.1:0-2648 GCA_035551615.1 Acidimicrobiales bacterium | reverse complement strand
GGCCTTGACCGACCAGTCCCCGCCCGCGGCCAGAGCGTCGTCGGAGGTCGACACCGTGAGGGACCAGGGTGCCCCTGCGGGCGGATTGCACGCCCCGTCCCGCTGGCACGCCGAGCTGAACCCTTCGGCGAACCGGTACCCCGGATCGTGACCGATGGTGAAGGCGGCGCTGATCTCGGGTGACGGCGTCCCGTAGGGGTTCGGCTCCGCCTTGTCGGTCAGGGTCAAGCGCAGGACGCAGTCGCCGCCATGGTCCACGAGATCCTTCAGCTCGAAGGTGAGCCGGCCACTCTGAAGCATCTGCGGCGGGAAGGGAAGGGAATCACCGGCCGAGCCCCCACATTGCAGCAAGGGGCCCGATGCCGTGGCGTCCGCGGGGTCGGGGCTGGTTGCTTCCAGCGGGCCGGTCGGCACATCGGTCGGGAAAGTGACGGTGAACGATCCGGAATTCGGATTGGCCGGGTCGACCGTCCCAACCGCGTTGGTGGCGGCTTGGAGATCGGCCGGCCAGGCCAGCGTCTGCGAGAAGCGAGGCCCGGTGATGGTCACCGCCGCGCCGTCGTGGCCGGCGGGGTAGACGGTGACTGTGGGGCTGAGGACGGTGCCGGCGGGCAGCCCCCGCACTGTCACGTCTGTCCGGTTCGTCGGTCCGACGGTGATACCTCCGACGCGGTAGACGAGCTCCGTCTCCGCCGGCTGTGACCCGAGCACGGTGGTCGGGTCACCCTCGAGAATGATCTGCAAGTTCGCGGTGATGGTTCGGTCCGGCGCGGCGGTGCCGGCGCCCTCCAGCCGGATGGCGGCTCCGTCGGGCGCCCGCCAGGCCTCGGTGCACGACCGGTCGGTGGACGGGTTGCCCGTCAGGCCGGAGGCCAGGCCGCCCTGCACGCTGAACGACAGATGGTCACCCAGTAAGTGCAGGTCGTCGGCACTGATCGTGACGGCGTCCTGGCCCCCCGGCACCTCCACAGAGGGCGGGGTCCCGACGAAGCTGGTCCCGCACGCCGCCGCGACCACGTTCCAGTGGTCGGCCGGGACCACGCAGTCCGGATTGACCACCTCGGTGCAAGGGGTCCACGACACGATCCAGTCCCCTAGACCATCGGCGCGGGTCTGGACCGAGAGGGGGGCGTCGGGTCCGCGGGCCGCGGTTGTGAACGCGACGGGGGCGGAGGGGGTGTACTGGCGGTTGATGTAGGCGGTGACCGATACCTGGTAGGTCGTCGCCGGGCGCAGACCGGCGAACAGGTACTGGTCCTGGCCTCGCACCAGTCGGACCGGATCGGCGGGCTGGTGCGTTCCGCTCAGCGCCCGCACCTGCACCGACCACGACGCCGGTTCGCAGTCGGTCTGGTCGAGAAGCTGGTACGACCACCGGATGAGGGCCGAGCCCGACGATGGGGTGACCGCAGTGATCTGTGGGGAGTACGGCTTCTGCGTGGTGTTGGCGCAGGTCACCTGCTGGCTCACCGCTTGGACCACGGGGACCGGCGACCGGCGCGGATCGGACTGGCCTCTAGCCCCTGAGGTCCTCGCCTCGCCCACCAGTGCGGTGCCGGCGAGGTCGGCCGGACCGGTGGTGGTGACGGCCACCGCTCGGCTCTTGTCGACGATGACCGGTGGTCGATCGCGGTCGGTGAACACGACGACCGCGTCGAGGCTCTGAGGGTTGTTGAACACAATCCGCGGCCCGTCGGCGACCACCTGTGCGCCGGCGAAGCTGGCCTTCTCGGTCCGGCTCAGGAGCGGGTACTCGGGCGCGCCGCGCAGGGGCGCCATCCGCCCGTTGGACAGATCGACGGTCCACAGGGTCGGCTGCCCGGCACCGTTCTGGTCCAGGGTGTAGAGAAAGTCGCCGGCGCGGGCCGGTTCGACCGGATCCGCCCCAGGCGGCAGCCCGGTCAGCGGGTGCGGCCCGACGAGCCCCCCGAGCGGGCTGATGCCGAACAACTGCCAGCTCCCGGACTCCTCGGCCAGGAACCACAGACCGCCCGACGCTCCGCTCACCGGAATGATGCGGCTGGCACCGGCGTCGAAGGGGGTGGGCACGCGAGAACCGGCCGTGGCCGTCCCCGCCGCCGGCCGGAACAGCTGCACCACGCCAGGGCTGGCCACCCCTACGGAGAAGTCGTCACTCTCCACTGCGCTGTGCTCGCACCCGGCCGGAGCTCCACCTCGATCCAGAGACACCAGGCCCTGGGGGCTCGCCGGAGCCGGGTCCAACTGCACCACCCGGCATCCGTCGGGCCGCCCGACCAACGCCCAGAGGTCGGCTCCCGACACGGCCGCCGAACCGGCATGCAGGTCGGCCGCTCCGCCGAGCGGGCTGAAACCCAGAGGCGACACCGAGGCCGTCCCCTTGGCCGCCTCGACCACCGTCTGCTGACCCACCAGCGCAACCGTGGCCGCCGGTCCGGCCCGCAGGATGTAGGAGTCGGATCCGCTCCCATAGCCCTCGGCACCCGTAGACCCGGGCGATGGTCCCAGCCCGACACCCGAGCCGGCCGGGTCGGTGACATAGTCGTCCGCTTCGAGGAAGTTGAAGCGGCCCGTGACCTTGTTGACCAAGACGGTGCCTCCCGCGACCGGAACCGGCTGCACGTCCCCGTCGTTGGGCGCCCCCACCTGAGCGTTGACGCCGACCAGCA
>DASZNC010000163.1:0-70019 GCA_035551615.1 Acidimicrobiales bacterium | reverse complement strand
ACCCTCGGGCACTGGCCGCAATCCATCGATCTGTCGACCGTCGGCGGATGGGTGGCCTGCCGCGGCGCCGGCCAGTACTCGACCCGGTACGGGAAGATCGAGGACATGGTGGCCGGGCTCGACGTGGTGCTGGCCGACGGCCGGATGATCAGTACCGGCGACCACGGCCCGCGCTCCGCCACCGGCCCCGACCTGACCCAGCTGTTCGTCGGCAGTGAGGGCACCCTGGGCGTCATCACGTCGGCCCGGCTCAAGGTCCATCCGGCGCCCCCGGCCGAACGGCGGGCGGCCTACGGCTTCGCGTCGTTCGGGGCCGGGCTCGACGCCTGCCGGCGCATCCTCCGGCGGGGCGCCACGCCGGCCGTTCTGCGGCTGTACGACGCAGCCGAATCGGCCCGCCAGTTCGATGTCGCCGACCACCACGTGCTGATCGTCGTCGACGAGGGCGATCCCGGGCTCATCGATGCGGTCATGGCCGTCGTGGCCGACGAATCCGCCCCGGCCTCCGAACTGGACGCCGGCCTGGCCGGTCACTGGCTGGAGCGACGCAACCACCTGCCCCCACTGGACGACCTGGTCAGGGGTGGACTGGTGGTCGACACGGTCGAGGTCGCCGGACCGTGGGCCGGTCTGCCGGCGATCTACACCGATGCCGGGGCCGCCCTGCGGCGACTCCCGGAGACGCTGGCCGCCTCGGCCCACCAGTCGCACGCCTACATCGACGGCGCCTGCCTCTACTTCACCTTCGCCGGTCGCCCGGCCGGCTCGGACCTGACTACGGCGGAGAAGTACTACCGGCAGGCGTTCGACGCGGTGACGGAGGCAACGGTCGCCCACGGCGGCACCATCTCCCACCACCACGGCGTAGGTCTCAACCGGGCCCGCTACATGGCCGACCACCTCGGTCCGGCGTTCGATGTCTTCCAGTCGGTCAAGGATGCCCTCGACCCGAAGGGCATCCTCAATCCGGGCAAGCTGGGCCTAGCCGATCCGTTCGGGCCGCTGGGGGGTGTTCCGTAGTGATCCTGGTCATCGACGTGGGTACGTCGAGCGTGCGGGCGTCGATCGTGTCTCCGCACGGCGACGTGAGCCAGGTGCACCGCCGGTCCACGCCGGCGTCGGTCCCGTTCCCCGGGCTGGTCGAGTTCGATCCGGCAGCCATGGCCGCCGCCGTGCTGGATGTGGCCCAGGAGACCCTGGCCGCGTGTGGTCAGCCGCCGGCGGCCGTCGGTGTGACCACCCAGCGGGCGTCGGCGGTGGCATGGAACGCCCGCACCGGCGAACCAGTCGGCCCCGGCCTGGGCTGGCAGGATCTGCGCACGGTCGGCAAGTGCCTGGAGATGCAGGCGGCCGGGCTGCGTTTCTCGCCCAGCGAGTCGGCGACCAAGTTCCACTGGCTGGTGGAACAGGCCGGCGATATCGGCGACGACCTGCGCCTGGGCACCGTCGACTGCTGGATCGCGTGGAACCTCACGCGGGGCGATCGGCACATCACCGACGCCACCAACGCCGGGGTGACCGGCCTCTACAGCGCGGCCCGCCGGGGGTGGCGCTCCGATGCCCTCGATCTGCTCGGCCTGAATCCGACCTGGTTGCCGGCGATCGTCGACTCGTCCGGCGATCTGGGGGTGGCCTCGGCGCTGGCCGGCCTGCCGTTGCGGGCGTTGGTCGGTGATCAGCAGTCCTCGCTGGTCGGTCAGTCGTGCACCCGTCCCGGCCTGGCCAAGGCGACCTTCGGCACTGGGGGGATGCTCGACGTCTGCCTGGGCGACGAGCGGCCGGGCGCCGACGTGCGCACCGAGCGGGGCTGCTTCCCGATCGTCGCCTGGCAGGTCGCTGGCGCCGTGAGCTGGGGCAGCGAGGCGATCATGCTGGCCGCCGGCACCGCCGTCGACTGGCTGGTCGAGGACATGCAGATCCTGACCTCAGCCGCCGAATCGGAGGCGGTGGCCGCCGGCTGCGAGGACAGCGACGGAGTGGTCATGGTGCCTGCCCTCCTCGGATTCGGCACCCCCCAGTGGGACTTCGGGGCCCGAGGCGCCGTGTTCGGGTTGACCCGGGGCAGCGGCCGGTCCCACCTCGTGCGGGCGGTGCTCGAAGGGGTGGCCCACTCCGGGGCCGACCTACTCGAGGCCACCGAGCACGACACCGGCCGCCGGATCGAGACGCTGCGGGTGGACGGCGGCATGTCAGCCAACGGCGTGTTCCTTCAAGCCCTGGCCGACGCGTGCGGTCGCCCGGTCGAGGTGTCGCGGGAACTGGAGGCCACGACTCTCGGCGCCGGCTACCTGGCCGGCCTGGCCGGCGGCACGTGGTCCAGCTTGGACCAGGTCGCCGATGCCTGGCGGCCCAGGGAGATCATCGAACCGAGCGGCCGGGACCCCCAGAGGGACCGCTGGCGCGACGCCGTCGATCGGGCCGGGCGGTGGCACCCGGACCTGTCGGGCATCTCGTTCTAGACCGGGTCCGGCAGATCCTGCTGGCCGCTGAGCACCGGCGCCATCAGGTCACCCAGGCGGTCCACCCGTTCGAGAACGGCGGCCGTGTCGAAGCGCAGGTCCTCGGCCGTCTCGGCCGACTCGACTTCATCCCATGTGACCGGAGTCGACACCGTTGGCGCCGCCCGGGCCCTCACCGAGTACACCGCCACCGTCGTGCGGGAGGGCGCGTTCTGAGCCCAGTCGATCAACACCTTTTTCCGTCTCTGCACTTTCTCGATGGTCGAGGTGATCAGATCGGGATACTCGCCTTCGGCCACGTGGGCCAACGACTCGGCGAAGGGGCGGGTCCGCTCGAACGTGGTGGCGTTGTTGAGCGGCACGTACAGCTGGAGGCCCTTGCTCCCCGATGTCTTCGGCCACGCCTCCAGGTTCAGGCGCTCGAGGTAGCCGCGCAGGATGAGGGCCACCCGGCAACAGGTGATCATGTCCGCACCCTCGCCCGGATCCAGATCGAACACGGCGGACGTGGGCCGTTCCAGATCGGTCGCCGTGGCCAGCCCCGGGTGGATCTCGATGGCCGCCGAGTTGGCCGCCCACACCAGCCCGTCCGGCTCGTCGATGCGCAGGTAGTCGACGTCGCCCAGGTGGACGGTGGCCATCCAGTCGGGCCGGCCCTTGGGCGCGTTCTTCTGGAACCACGTCTGTCCCTCGATCCCGTTCGGCCAGCGACGCAGCGTGATCGGCCGGCCGGCCAGGTGCGGGACCATGGTGGCGGCGATGGCGGCGTAGTAATCGATCAGGTCACCCTTGGTGAACCCTGACTCGGGCCAGAAGACCTTGTCCCGGTTGGAGAGTTTGACCTCCCGCCCGGAACCGGAGGTCATGCCGACTGCTTGGCCTTGGCCAGGCTGGCTTCGAGCGCCGCCATCAGGTCGACGACCGGCGCGGCGTCGGCCGCCGGCTCCGGCTGGCTGATGATCTCGCCGTCGGCCTTGGCCTCGATCAGCGCCATCACCTTCTCTCGGTAGTCGTCCCGGTACTTGGTCGGGTCGAACGGGGCCGACAGCGACTCGACCAGTTGGGCCGCCATCTGCAGCTCGCGGTCGGACGGGGTGGTGTCGCCGGCACCGGGCACGTCCAGTTCGCCCGGGTCGACCACCTCGTCGCTGTAGAGCATGGTCGACAGCACCAGCACACCGTCCCTGGCTCGCAGGGCGGCCAGGTACTGCTTCGTGCGGAGCACGAACCGGCCCAACGCCACCTTCCCGCACTGCTGCATGGTCTCGACGAGCAGGGCGTACGGCTTCTCGGCCCGCCCGTCGGGCACCAGGTAGTACGACTTCTCGAAGTAGACCGGGTCGATCTCGGCCAGGTCGACGAACTCCTCGATGTCGATGTTGCGGGTCATCTCGACGTCGATCGACGCCAGCTCCTCGGGGTCCACGATCACGTAACGACCGCCGCCCAGGTCGTATCCCTTGACGATGTTGGCGTACTCGACCTCCTCCCCGTCGGCCGAGCACACCCGCTTCTGGCTGATGCGGGCGCCATCGGCGTCGTGCAGTTGGTGGAAGCGGACGTCCTTGGGCGACTGGGCGGTGGTCATCTTGACCGGCACGTTGACCAGCCCGAAGCTCACCGACCCACTCCAGATGGCGCGCGGCATGCTTTACATTCTTCCCGATGTCGGCGGCTTCTTCTGTTCCGTTGTCCGACCCGGCTCTGGTCCACGTCCAGGAGGTGGCCGGCCGGTTGGCAGAACTGCTGACCGGTGGCGCGTCCGGGCTCAGGGATCCGGGCGGGAGCGAACTCGTCTTCGAGACGGCGCTGGCCGTGCAGCCACTCACCCGGTCGACCTCTCCCCCGGTCGAGGCATGGGCGGTCGACGGCGGCCAGGCCCTCGTCGCCGACGCCCGGTGCCTGCAGGTCTACGCCACCCGGGCCTCCCGGGTGTGCTGGTCGGCCGGCGCCATGTCGGTCGAGGAGGCCCTGTCTCTGCGGGTCTGGCTGCTCGGCCTGGGTGAGTCGGCCGCCGCCCGGCTGGCCCTGGAGGCGCCGGTTGCCCCGGACTGCTTCGTGGACGTCAACCTTCTGCGCGAGTGGGGCGAATGGTCGACGGCGGCCGCCTGCGTGGAGGTGGCCGCCCCGGGGGCGATGGTCCTGGTCGACGGCGACCTGGCCCCCGACTGGCGCATCTCGCCGGACTGGCTGCCCGGGGTCTTCGACCTGGCGGCCGACCGGTCCGTGACCATGGCCGGCGTCACCAAGCACACCTCACTGTCGTGGGGTGGGGCGCCCCTGCTCGGTGTCCTGGAGCGGATGGCCACCTCGGCGCTCGGGCCTCGGGCCACGTGGTGGGCACCCATCGCCCGGACCTCGCCGTCGTCAGGGCCCGGAGTGCAGGTGGTCGTCGCCCGCCTCGATCCCGACGCCCGGTTCGCATTCCGCATAGACCTGCCGGGCGATGCCGATCCGGTGGACGCACTCTCGTCGCTGTCCACCCTCTGTGATGACGCCGCGTTCCCGGGCTATCCGTACCCCCTCAGCTCGGCCGACCGGCTGGCCGCCTGCCCGCCCGGAGTGCGTCACGACGTGTGGCACCGCATCGAGGACGCGCTGGCCCGCGCCGGTGTTCCCGACGACGTCCGGGAGCGGGCGTTCGCCGACCGTCACAGGCTGATGGAACGATGAACCCCATGTCCCGAGGTCGCCTGTACGGCCGCAACGTGCTCGAAGGCCTGTTCCGGGCCGCCCCGGACGAGGACCTGTTCATCGGCGAGCTCCTGGTGGCCGTCGACGAAGCCACCGACCGCCGGTACCTGTTCCGGGTGGTCGACGTCACCTACGGCACCGAGCACCGCGAGCCGGGCTGGGCCGAACGGGTGGCCGGGACCCTGCTGGCCGACGATGTCCGCGGCGAACCGGGCGCCCATCCGGTCCACGAGCAGGACCGCCGCACCTACCGGGTGGCCGAATGCCGCTGCCTCGGCTACCTGGCCGCGCCCGGACCGGGCACGAGCACCCGGACCGTCTTCCGCAAGCCCAAGAGCCTCCCCACCCAGTTCTCGGCGGTGGTAGCGCCGACGGCCGAGGACTTCGCCTTCCTGGCCGAGCGGATGGGCGACCTCCCGGTCGGCTGGCTGCGCAGCGGCGAGACGGTGGTCGACTTCGAGGTCGGCATCCCCGGCACCAGCCTGGCCTCCCACGTCGGGGTCTTCGCCACCACCGGCATGGGCAAGTCCAACCTCATGCAGGTGCTGTGCGGCGGGGTGATGCAGGCGAACGGCCGGTACTCGATGCTCGTCATCGACCCGCACGGCGAGTACCGGTCGGCCCTGGCCCGCCACCCGTGGGCGCCGGTCGGCCTGCGGGTGTACGCCAACCGGTCGCTGCCGGGATCGACCGCCCTGCTCATCAGCCTGGCCGAGCTGACCGTGGACGACCTGCGTACCGCCTACGACTGGAGCCGCCCCCAGGAGGAGGCCCTGTACGAACTCGAGCGCCACTACAGCGGATCGGCGTCGGCCACCGGCCGGGTCGAGGGCCTGGCCTGGCTGGCCGAGTTCGCCCGCATCGACGACCTGGCCGGGTTCCGCGACGTGGAGCTGTCGGCCCGGGTGGCGCTGTCGACGCTGCAGGTCGTGCACCGGCGGGCCCGCCGCATCGTGGACCTGCGCTGCGTGGCCTCCGACCCGTCCGTGTCCGCCGGCGGCCGGATCCTGGAGGATCTGCTGGCCGGCCAGCTGGTCCTGGTCGACGTGAGCGGGCTGGGCTCGACCGAAGAGGTGCTGGTCGGCTCGTTCCTGGCCCGCCGCATCCTGGAGACGTGGCAGGAGGCCTACCTCGAGGATCCGGATCGGCACTCGCGCATGCCGGTGGTGTCGATCGCCCTGGAGGAGGCGCAACGGGTGCTCGGCACCTCCCGCGACCGCGAATCCAACGTGTTCCCCCGCGTCGCCCGAGAAGGACGCAAGTTCGGTGTCGGCCTGTGCGCCGTCACCCAGCAGCCCAAGCTGCTCGACGACGAACTGCTGTCGCAGTTCAACACCTTCTTCATCCTGGGCCTGGCCGACGAGAAGGACCGCAACATGCTGCGGGGCGCGGCCAAGCAGGACATCAGCGCCCAGAGCGCGGAGATCCAGACGTTGATGCCGGGCGAAGCCCTGATCGTCAACCTGGCCGCCCCGTTCGCCGTGCCCGCCCATGTACACCTGTACCGGGACCTGGTGGCCCGCACGCCCCCGCCGCCGACGGCCCGGCCCAGCGCGGCGGCCAATGTCTCGGCTCTGGTCGACTGACGGCGAGGCCTCTCGCTCGAGCGGTGACCGATGGCTGCGGGTGACCAGAACCGGGCGCCCGGGCCGAATCAGCCGGCCTCGGCCGGCTGGCTGTCGAGGAAGTCCCCGGATCCCCGGCGCAGGACGGTCAGGGTCCCGATCAGCGAACTGGTCTCCGCCGCCGCCAGCCCGGGCCGCTCGAAGACCTCGGCATTCAGGACCTCGGTCGCCTGCTCGGCCGCCTTCCGCCCGGCCGGGGTGATCTCGGCCAGCGTGGTCCGGCCGTCGGTCGGGTGGGCCACCCGCCGGAGCAGGCCCTGCTCCTCCAGGCGGTCGACCGCATTGGTGACGCTGGTCGGGTGCACCTGGAGCCGGGAGCCCAACTTGTTGAGCGGGAGAGCCCCCTTCCGGCTGAACAGCAGGACCATCAACAGTTCGTAACGGGAGAACGTCAACGCCAGCGGCCGCAGAGCGGCATCCACCCGGGCCAGGTAGATTTGCTGGGCCCGGATCACCGAGGTCACCGCCGCCATTCCCTCCGCCGCCTCGCTCCATCCGTGGGCCTCCCACTGCCGGCGGGCCTCGGCGATGGGGTCGAACCCGAGCGGGCGGGCCGGGCTCAAGAGTCCGTCTCGACCCGCCACCCGGCCGGGTCCATGACCAGTCGCCTCCTCGGGCCGGGGGCCGACAGGTCCCGGCTCTCGTAGGCGGCGTCGCCCGCCCACACCGTGGCCATGACGGTGTTGTCGGCGGACATGGCGATGTGGGTCTCGAACTTCGGGGGCGTGTCCTGGGCGGCGGCTGCCGCCACTGCGTCGGCCGCCGTGCCGAACGACCGGAGCCACCACAGGGTCGTGAAGGTCGGCGGCGCCAGCTCCCACTCCCCGGCGTCGCGCAACCGGATCGCTTCCGCCGGAGTGAGCCACCGGTGCTCCCGGATCTCGCCGTGGTCGATGACCACATCCGGAATGGCCCCGAGGGAGGCCACGAAGAACCAGGTGGCGAACCGCCGCGGTGACTCCGGAGGTGGCATCCAAAATGACAGAACCTCGAGGGTGTCCGGATCGATATCGATACCGGCCTCCTCCCGGGCCTCCCGAACGGCCGCCACCCGCGCCGCCGCCAGTTCGTCGGGCACCCCTGCCGGGTGATCGGCCTGGTCGACCTGGCCACCCGGGAAAACCCACATACCGCCGAACTGGCCCCGCGAGTTGCGTCTCAACATCAGGACCTCGAGGTGACCCTCGCTCTCCCGTAACGGGATGACGGTAGCGGCCGGCGTCGGCGCCGGGATCGGGTCGCTCACCGGGCCACCGCCGGCATGAAGGAGTCGTCCATCGCCTCGATCACCGCCGGGATCTGGCGTCGCGACAGTCGGCGGCGCCCGGCCGTCAAGCGGTCGCCCACCGCGGTCGCCGGCACCACCCTGACCGGGCCGACCCGCATGCCCCGGCGACGCAGTCCGATTTCGGCGCGACCACCCTGGTGCACGGCGATGACGGGCCGCACTGGAACCGGCCAGCCCAGGACCCGCTCGAGACGGGCCCGCACGACATCGGCCTCCCACACAGTGGGTCCCGTATCGAGGCGCCGGTCGCCGAACCGGACCGATCGCCAACCGGCCCGCACCTCCGCCCTCGTCGACTTCGTGTCCACCACCCAGACTCCCGTTCTGCCAACGACCACATGGTCGATGTTGGCCCGGCTCCCGGGCACCCGAAGATCGTGCCAGACCGCCCAGCGCCTCGCCGGAAGAGCGTCGAGCACCACGGCCGTGGCCCGCTCGCCGTCGGCCCCGCGGCGCCAGCGGTCAGCGTGGCGGCGGTCGCCGCTGATCGACGCCCAGCCGCACAGCACGGACCCGGCCACCGAGCTCACCGACAGCCAGGCCGGACCGGACGCCGCCACGCAGGAGACGGCGGTCAAAGCAAGGGCCGCCGCCGCCGCCAGCCACCTCCGCCTACTCTCACGTACGGCCCGATAGTTCGATGACGCACTCTCGCCGGCCACAACTCAGGATAACCACATCGTTGTGATTCGTCACAGGTCTCTGGTTTGCTGGATGTCATGCGGATAGCCGCCATCGGCGACGCCCATCTGGGCCGGTCCTACTACCCCTACACCACCGAGGGTGGGGTGAACCAGCGCGAGTGCGACTTCGAGTGCTCCTTCGAGGGGGCCATCGACCTGGCCCTGGCTCAGGCGCCCGACCTGATCGTGTGGCTGGGCGACATCTTCGACCATCCCCGCCCCACCTACCGGTCCTACCGCCTGGCCCAGAGCGCCCTGGCCCGCATCCGTGACCACGGTGTCCGGGTCGCCCTCATCACCGGCAACCACGACACGCCCCGACTCCCGGGCAAGGGCAGCCCTTACAGCGCCCTGGCCGACACCTTCCCGGAGATGCACTTCGCCCACCGCCTGGCCTACGAGCGCTTCGACCTGCCCGGATTGGCCATCCACGCGGTACCGCAGACCCTGACCGTCGACGCCGCCCTCGACGCGCTGGCCCAGGCCGCCACCGGACGCCAGCCGGGCGTGACCAATCTGCTGCTCACCCACCCCCGTATCACGCAACTCCAACCCCGGTACGCCGACATCAACGAGATCGAGGTGGACGCCGGCCTCCTCCAGTCGGATCTGGTCCTCCTCGGCCACTACCACACGTACGCCAAGGTGGCGGAGGGCATGTGGTACGCGGGCGCGCCGGACACGTTCAGCTTCGCCGACGACCCGGATCGGGCGAAGGGCATCGTGGTCCTCGACACCGATTCCGGCGAGTGCCGTCACGTCCCGCTGGCCGGGCGCCGACCGCTCATCACACTCGAATCGGTGTACGGCCTGGGCCTGTCGCCGACCGAACTGCAGGACCGGCTCATGGAGCGGGCCGCATCTGTGACCGAAGGGGCGGTCGCCCGGCTCTACGTCGAGAGCGTGGACCCCGACGTGTGGCGGCTGATCGACCATCTGGCCGTGCGGGATGCGGGCGCCGCCGCGCTGCACCTGAAGCTGGAGCCGACCTTCGTCGCCGCCGCCATCCACGCCGATCTGCCGACGGTCAGCGGGCTGGGCGCGCAGTGGGACAGCTATGTCCGTGACCAGGATCTCACCGGGCTCGACCGCGAGCGGGTGCGGCAGCTGGGGCACGAGTACCTGGACCAGGCCATCACCGGGGACGGCACGTGCTGATCACCCGTCTCTACCTGCGCAACTTCCGGGTCTACGAGGACGAGCTGGACCTCGAGATACCCCCCGGCCTGGTCGGTATCTACGGGCCCAACGGCGCCGGAAAGTCGACCCTCCTGGAAGCCATCCTGTGGACCCTCTGGGGCAAGGCGCGGACGACCAAGGACCAGATCCGGTCGTCCGGGGTGGGCCACGACGGGATCACGGAGGTCGAGTTCGAGCACGAGGGTCACCTCTACCTCGTCCGCCGCTCGCTCAAGGGCATCAACTCCCAGGTCACGGTGGAGGCCCACTGCGACGGCCACCTGATGTCGACCGGCACCCGCGACGCCGAGCGGTTCATCGAGTCGGTACTGGGCATGGACGACGCCGCCTTCCGCGCGTCGGTGTTCACCGAGCAGAAGCAGCTGGCCGCCTTCTCCAACCAGACTCCGGCCGAACGCCGGAAGCTTGTCCTCCAACTGCTCGGTATCACCCCCCTCGACGACGCCCGCGATGCCGCCCGCAAGGACGCCCGCCAGCTCACGTCCGACCACGCCCGGGTGCGCGGGCTACTGGTGAATCTCGACGCACTGGTCATCGAAGCCGCCGACGCTGCAGCCCGGGCCGAAGCGGTGGCCGTCGCCGCCACCGACGAGGCGACGGCGGCCGGCGCCGCCCGGCAGAAGGCCGATGCGGCCACGGTCGCCTGGCAGGCCATCGACCTGCGCCGCCAGGAGTACGACGCCCTGGTCATCGAGGGCCGGTCGGTCCGCAAGGAGCTGGACGCCACCTCGGAGCTGGTCGACTCACGCCTGGCCGAACTGGCCGAGCTGGACCGCCTCGCCGGCCAGCTGGCCGGGCTCGACGCGGCGGCCGCCGGCGGCGAGGAACTCGAGCAGAGGCTCGATGCGTTGTCGACCCTGGCCTCGGCCGCTCGCGCCTGGGAGTCCATCGTCGTCCCGGACCCTCCGGCCCCGATCGACGAAGTGGCCATCCAGGAGACGATGGCGGCGGCCGAGAAGCGGCGCACCGAGGTGGCCACCGTGACCGCCCTCCTCACGGCCGCCCGCACGGACCAGGAGCGCACCCAGGCGGCGGCCGACCGGAGCCGATCCCTGGACGCCTCGGGTGACTGCCCGACCTGCGGCCAGGCGCTGGGCGACTCGTTCGAGCGGGTCCAGGCGCACCGGGCCGCCGAGGCCGAGGCGGCGGCCGCCCATGTGGCCGAGCTCTCCTCCCGCCTGAAGCGAGCCCAGGCCGAGTCCAAGAAGACCGATGCCGCAGCCCGCCAGGCCCAGGCCGAGGAGGCGGCCGCGCGCAGCCGTCGCGCCGAGTGGGAACAGGCGGACGCCCGTCGGCGGCACGTCACTGAAGACCTCGACCAGGCCTGGCAACCGGTCCGGACCGAGTTCCCCGAAGTGCCGTCCTCGGCGGTCGTGGCCGCCAGGATCGACCGATACCGGACAGATCTGCGATGGAAGCGGGAAGCGGCCGGCCAGGCGGCCGGTATCCGGGCCCGCCTGGAGGCCCGGCCGACGCTCGAGTCGGCGCTGGCCACCGCCCGGGAACGCCTACAGGAGACCACCGGGCGGGTCGAGGTGCTGCGCGAGAAGCTGAAGGCCCTGGACTTCCGGCCTGATGCCCTGGAGTCCGCCAGGGCAGCGCGCGACGAGGCGCTGGGCGCCGCCGAGGTAGCCGCCGCCCGGGCCCAGCAGGCCGCCCTCGACGCCGCCGGCGAGCGGCAACGGGCGGTCAGTGCCGCGGAACGGCTGGCCGACGGGCGCGCTCAGCATGCCCAGCTGGCCGACCTGGAGGCAGAGGCCCGCCACCGGTCCCGGGCCGCCGACCTGCTATCGGAGTTCCGCAACACGGTCGTGGCCTCGGTGGGGCCGCGCCTGGCCGAGCGGGCGGCCGACCTGTTCGCCGAGCTGACCGATCACGAGTACGAGACGGTCGAGGTGGACGGCGAGACCTACCAGCTCCAGATCGGCGACGCCGGCCACCTCTACGGGCTCGACCGGTTCTCCGGCTCGGAGATCGACCTGGCCAACCTGGCCCTCCGGGTGGCGATCAGCGAGCACATCCACTTCCAGTCCGGTGGGTCGGTCGGACTGCTCGTGCTGGACGAGGTGTTCGGGCCCCTCGACGAGGACCGCAAGGCCCGCATGCTGATGGCCCTCGAGCGCCTCCGGGGCCGGTTCCGGCAGGTCCTGGTCGTCACCCACGACAGCGAGATCAAGGAACAGATGCCGAACGCCATCGAAGTGGTCAAGAAGCCGGGGCGCCGGGCCACCGCCCACGTTGTCGGTTGATCCCAAATCTGCCGATAGCGTCGAATCCTCATGACCCAGTCACGGCCATCCTGGGCGCCGTCCGGATCCGGCCGGCCGGGCCGGCCCGGGAACGGATCGTCCGGGAGCCGGGTGTCGGACAGCGGGGCCTCTGACCGCGGGACCGGGGGTGATGGAACCTCGGGGGACGGGGCTTCGGTCGCCGGGACCTCGGGGAGCGGGTGGCCCCTCGCCGTCTTGTGCCTGGTGCTGTTCGTCACCTTCCTCGACAACACCATCGTGGCCGTCGCCCTGTCCGACATACAGCTCCAGCTGCACGCCGGCATCCAGGCCCTCCAGTGGATCGTCAGCGGTTACGCGCTGCCGTTCGCCGGCCTGATGTTGACCTTCGGGACCATCGGCGACCGGCTCGGGCGGCGGGCGACGATGTTGGCCGGACTGGCCGTGTTCACCGCCGGATCGGTCCTCGGTTCCGTCGCCGTATCGAGCGGGATGCTCATCGGCGCCCGGGTGATCATGGGCGTGGGTGCGGCTGCCTCTGAGCCGGGCACGCTCTCCATGATCCGCCAGCTGTACCCCGGTGGCGCCGAGCGGGCCCGCGCCCTCGGTATCTGGTCGGCCATATCCGGCCTGGCGCTGGCCGCCGGGCCGGTCATCGGCGGCCTGCTGGTGGGCTTGTGGGGCTGGCGCTTGGTGTTCATCTTCAATGTGGCGGTCGGGCTAATCGCCCTGATCGGCGTGGCCCGGATCCTGCCCGAGAGCCGTACCCCGAGCCGGTTCCGCCTGGACGAAGGTGGCTTCCTGCTGGCCGCCCTGGCCGTCACGGCGGGGGTGTTCGCCACCATCCTGGGCGAGACCGACGGGTTCGGGACCTGGTGGATCATCGCCCTCTACGGGCTGGCCGCGCTGGCCGCCGGACTGTTCGTCGGCAACGAACTCCGGGCCGCCGAGCCGGCTCTCGATCTGCATTTCTTCGGCAACGGCGCTTTCACCGCCGGCATGACGTTCGCCTTCACCGGCTTCTTCGCCGTGTTCGCGGTGTTCTTCTTCCTGCCCCTGTTCGTCGAGTTACTGGCCCAACGCTCGTCGGTCGACGTGGCTGCGGACTTCGCTCCTATGGCCGTCTGCATGATCGTGGCGTCACTTCTCTCGGGCCGGTGGGTCGCTCGCGCCGGACCAGGTATCCCGATGGCGGTCGGCGGGGTGGTGGCGGCGGCCGGACTGTTCTTCACCGATGCCTTCTTGTCGGTCTCATCCGGGATCGAACTGTTCGGCTGGAGCCTGTCGCTCGTCGGGGGCGGGCTCGGCGTCGTCATGGTCGGAGCAACGGCATCGGTTCTCTCCGCCGTTCCGGCCGATCGATCCGGGATGGCCGCCTCCGCCGTCAACACCAGCCGTGAGCTCGGTGCGGTCGTGGGCGTCACCGTGCTGGGCGCCATCATCAACGCCCAGCTGACCACGAACCTCCTGCACAAGCTCTCGTCGGTCAAGGGTCTGCCCGCCTCCATCCGCGACCAGGTGATCGCCGCCGTCACTACCGGCCAGGTCAACACCGGCCAGAGCTCGCTGCCGAAAACCGGCCCGATCGCCAAGATCATCGACCAGGTGCTCGGGGCGGCCGAGAGCTCCTTCACATCCGGTCTCACTATGGTGCTGACGCTGTCCGCCTCGCTGGTCCTGCTGTCCTCCCTGATCGCGTTGGTCACCGCCCGCCGGACGCCCGGTAGCCTGCAGGAGTGAGCACCACCTACGCGCCGACGGACGCGGTCCGCTGCAGCAGATGGGCCCGGGAGGCCGGCCTGCAGCCGATCGGCACCGCCGGCAGCTATCGCGGATTCCTGCTGGTCGAGACGCCCCTGCCGTGGCCTCGCGATGTCGGGGAGATCGGTTCCCTGGCCGCCATCGGCAGCCGTCCCGGTTGGCGCCTCCAGGCGTTGGTGCCGGCTTCGCTCGATGCGCCCGCTGCGCAGCGGCGGGTGATCCTCCACCGCCGGGCCGACGGCGACGACTGGTTTGCCGGCTACTCCCGCATATCGGCCGAGCATGGAGCTTCGCTGCCGGACGCCGTGTCCTCGCTCGCCGGAGCGTCCGGGTCCGAGCCGGACATCGACCTGCTGGTCTGCACCCACGGGCGGCGGGATGTCTGCTGCGGATCCCTCGGCACCGATCTGGCTCTGCAACTGGCGGCCCGAGACGCCACCGCCGGCGTCCGCTTCTGGCGGACCAGCCATACGGGTGGTCACCGCTTCGCCGCCACCTTCATGGTCCTGCCGCAGGGCACCGGATGGGCCTTCGCCGGCGTCGAGCTGGTGGATCAGGTTCTGGCCCGATCGGTCCCCTTCGCCCAGATCGCCGACCACTACCGAGGCTGCGCCGGTCTGGCCGGCCCCCAGGTTCAGGTCATGGAGCGGGAGGCGCTGATCCGGGAGAACTGGGAGCTGCTCGACACCCGCCGGCGAGGCTTCGCCACTGGCGAGACCACATCGGATGGTGGTCGGGTCTACCGGCTGGAGGCGGACTCATCGGCGTGGGAGGCGGTGATCCGGCCTGGTCGGACCATGCCGACACCTGATTGCATGAAGCCTCTGAGCGAAGCCAAGAAGTCCGAGACCGAGTGGAACGTCTCGGATTTCCGATCGGTGTCCTGACGGTGCCGGCGGGCTTCCCCGGTTTTGTACGATGGACCCGACGGTGAGTCGGTTGGGTGGTCGCGGTCGGGCAGGCAACTGACCCGATCGAGGAAGGTCGGGACTCCGCAGGGCAGGGTGCTGGCTAACGGCCAGTCGAGGCGACTCGAAGGACAGTGCAACAGAAAGCAGACCGCCGATGGGCCGGCCGGCACGCCGGGCGGCCACAGGTAAGGGTGCAACGGTGCGGTAAGAGCGCACCAGCGTCCGGGGTGACCCGGGCGGCTATGTAAACCCCACTCGGAGCAAGGTCAAGCGTGGGACGGCCGGCCCGGCCATACGTCCCCAGGTAGACCGCTCAGATGGATGGCCACCCACTGATTTGTCAAAATCAGTGACAGAATCCCGCCTACAGACCGGCTCACCGTCACCCGGCCTTTGACTACAGCGGGTCGCTCAGCAACCGTCCGATTCACCGCTGCGGCTGTGAGAATCCCAGCGCCGTAGGCAAAGACCACTGACTATTCAGGTCCGGGGCTTCCTGGCCTCAGCGACCAACTCGGCGCAGATCCAGGCGTTCGTCATTCTCAGTAACCAACTCCAAGCTCTACCTCCCGAGAATCGGGCCATCCACGTATGCGATCAAGCCGACGGACCTACTCCGTCACGGCCTCATGCTCGTCCCAGTGCCCCTCGTGGGCAAAGTGACGATGGCCGTCGTGGATGTAGTCGATGTGGTCTTCGTGTTCCACGCTCTCATGACCGCAGTCGGGGCCATGCTCATGATCGTGATCCTCGTGGGTGTTGCATGCGGACTCAGGCATCCCATACTCCGTTTCTTCGATCGCTCCCATCTGGTTACCCGCCACGCCCTAGGCGAACCAGCCGGCACACGACTTCGGAATCTCCCTACAGCTGGCATCAACGTCCCCGACGCCGTACGCCACCCAGACGATAGCGAATCAACCCCAAACCGACCCCGGCCGCCTTCCCGTTCGGGCGGACCTGGCCGATGCTCAGCTGAGCCGTTGCAGGGCCAGGCTGTCGCCCTTCGGTCCGACCAGGGCCGGGTAGGGGCCGAGCAGGACGGCGCCGGCGCCAGTGGCCAGACCGTCACTCAGCGTCGCTCCCGAACCTATGCGGAGGACACATGCGTTGGCCCCCGACGGGCAGGCGTTGGCCTCGGCCCCCGACCGGAACAGCGGTCCACCCAATGTGTCGGCCATCGTGGCGCCGGCCGTGCCCGGCGACGACGGGCCGGCCGCCAGAGAGGTCGTCGAATACCCCTGGTAGTCGGCATCCAGCCCCTGCCCGGCATCGTCCTGCGTCCACACGTAACCGCCGGCCACGGCGTCGACGAACTGCACGCCGCCCCCCTCACCGTTCGACTGGGTCGACAAATGGGGCCCGGTCGTCGTCGTACCCGACGCGGTCAGGCTGACCAGGTTGCCGCTGGTGTTCTCGTAGTACAGCGTGCCGTCCGTGCCCACGGTCGCCCCGAGCGAGGTCTCGACCTGGACGAGCGATCCGGTGCCGGGATCGAGTCGGTACACGTCGATGTCGTTGCCCTTCGTGATCAGCACCCAGAGCTGGCCGGCGGCGTACGTCATCGCCACCGGCAACGCGTTCGAGATATTGGCCGTGCTCACCGGCGGAAGCGTCACTTGAGACGTCACATTCCCGCTACTCCGGTTGTAGTCGTACAGCGTCGTGAACGTGGCCACGTACAGATCGGAGCCGCTCGCCGCCAATGCGCTGACAGTGCCACTGACATGTTCGGCGATGGCCGGTGGGGTGTCGCCGTCGACCACATACACCGCTCCGGCCGGTTGGTCGTCGATGAACACCGTGCCGTCAGGGCCCTCGGCCGCAATCGGTTGGCCGGCGGGCAGCCCGATGGGCAACGTGATCGTTGCTGATGCGGTCAAAGGACCGGTCGTCGGCGGTGACGGCAATGTCGACGCCGTGACCCCGGTGGTCGGCGACGCCGATGATGTCGGCGTCGGAGCGGTACTGGATCCGGTGGTCGGGGTGGTCGTGGTCGGGCCCGCCGAGGTCGAGTGCCCACCGGACGAGCCACAGGCCGACATCAGGACGGCCGCCGACACGGCGGCCGAGATCACGACTGCTCTTCCAGTGCGCATCGGGCGATCATGCCGCACCCACCGGTTCAGATGGCTGATCCCGGCTAAACGGCTAAATCACCCGAGGGGGGCATCGACCCACCGGTTCTTTGTCATCGCTCGCGACACAATGACCGTTTCGGCCCCATTCGGACTCAAGCGTCTAGATCAGGGAGCCGAACCTGATGTCGGTGACCGAAGTGGCCAGCCTCGCGCTCGGGGGTGACGACCGAGGTATCAGTGAACCTGCGAACGGGTCGCTTCCGGACAACGCGCTGCTGCTCGGGTTCCTCAACGACTTCTTCGCGGCCAAACGGGAGCCGGCGCCCCCACCGGAGAAGCCGTCGGCCCCCGCCCGGCGATCGCCACCGGCCCCGGCGCCCGTGTCCTACCAGCCCCCCGACCCCGACCCGCAGGTAGACGAGGAGGACGACATCGTGCTCCCGGCTTCGGCCCCGCTTCCCTATTGGCCGCCTCTTCCGGAATTTCCGCACGGCACCGAGGTCCCACCACCGCCGCCGCCCGTGCCGGCCACCTCGCAGGCCACGCTGAGACCGGCTGACCTCCCCCACCTGGTCGCCGACCCCGGTTCCGTTCCCTCCTGTCCCCCGCCGGCCCTCGCCCCGCCGGCGGGCGTTGCCGATCTCCAGCTGGCCCTTCCGTTCCCGGACCTGGCATCTCCCGGCCGACCTGCCCCGCCGGCGCCAGGTGAACACGGGCCGGGCGGGCCCGACCGGCCCCCCGGGAGCCTCGACCAATCAGAGGAGGTGCCCCCTGCGGCCCCGTCGGGCGGGGCGGTGGTCGAGACGGTGAATGTCGAGATGGCGGCTCCTTTGACATCTCCTGTCGAAGTCGAACGGGCGGCGGCGCCGGCCAGACTGCCGCAGGGCTACCCCACGTTGTCCGCCTCGTCGGCACCCAGCGGGTTCCTGCCCCGCCCGGGAACCCCTGCCGGCCCGGAACGCGCCGGGACCGCCACGGCTCCGCCCGGCCAGGTCGCCGGGAGCGCCCTGCCAACGCCGCCCGGGTATGTGCCATCGCCCAGTTTCCACGGTCGGATCGACGCACCGGTGAGTCCGCTACCAGCGCCCCCCGGCTATCCGATCTCGACCCTCCCGCCTCTGGAGGCCCGACCCCCTGATCCGGAAGGTCCCACGCCGGCCGAGAGCGGGCGATCTCGGATCGGCTTCCGCCGGCGCGGGAAGTAACCGCACCAGCGCGTACCGAACCCGTACACGAACGGCGGCCCGACCGGTGGCGGGTACCGAAACGGCCCGCTGGCGTACCGAATCGGTACAGCCCGGATACGACGCCGGCGCCGTGTACGGGACCGGCACGCGTACGTACCGATCGGGTACACGACAGTCGGGATGGCGACCGGCGTGTACCGAAAGTGCACACCCGGCCGGCCCCCTGACAACAGGCGGCGACGCCGACCCGGCATTCCCGGCCGGCGCCGGCCCAGGACCGGCGCAACCGGTCACACCAGCCGGCGACGCACGAGTCCCCAGCCGAACCGGGCCAGCAGTAGGAGGGCGCCGGCGAAGATCAGGAACACGGCGATCCCGCCGAGGGCGCCGATGACCGCCTCGACCCCGTGGGCGAAGCTGTGGCGGGCGTGTTGCCAGGACTTCTCGAGGCCGCTGGGCGGCTTGGGCGGGGTAACCACCTTGCCCGGCGCGACCGCCTCGGAGACCTGGACGGTGAGCGTCGAGTAGCTGGTCTGCTGGTCCATCACCTGGATCTGGCCCTGTATCTGCTCGATCTGCGTCTCGACGTCGCTGATCTGACTCTCGACCGACAGGATGTCCGGTATGGCCGTGGCCTGGGTCAGGATCTGCTCGAACTGGGTCCGGGTCCCCTGCAGTGCGGTGAGCCGGGCCTGCAGGTCGACGTAATCCGCTGTGACGTCGCGACCGGCAGTGGTGACCGAGAGGTTCTTGCCCAGCCTCTGCACGTAGTTGACCAGGTTCTGGAACTGGGCGACGGGAACCTCGAGGGTCACCGAACCGGACGGCACCTCGGTCCCGGCCGGCGTCTGGGCGTTGGACGCCTGGACGTAGCCGCCCAGACCGTCGGCTTCGGCCGACGCCCGGCTGAGCAGATCCTGGAGGTGACCGCTCTGGGCCTGCAGGGAGATCGATCCGGTCTTGATGACCCTGGTCGCCATTGACGGCACCTGGTTGGGAACGACCGACCCCGACGCCGGCGGCACCCCGCTGGCCGCCGCACCGGTCAACCCCGACGCACCAGACGATCCCGAACCGGCCGAGGCGCCCGACCCCGACGCTGCGACATCCGGTCCCGACGCCGGCCGGGTGATCGCTCGGCTGGCCTGGCCGGATGACGAACCGGTCTGTTGATCGGTGCCGCTACCCGTCGCCACTGACGCGCCGGTCCCGCCACTGGCGGACGACGCCCGCCCGGCGGTCAGCCGGGCCGGGGACCGGCCGCCCGATCCGAACAGGGCCACCGACACGGCCACCACGATCACCACCGTGGCCATCCCGAGACCGATCCGCACCTTGGTGGTCAGCCGGGCCCGGACCCACGCCCGGACCCGACCCGCCTCCGCCCGAGCCACACCGGCCCGACCCGCAGCCGCCCTGCCCGGCTCGGCCCCACCCGGCTCAGCCCCACCCGGCTCAACCCCACCCGCGCCGGCCCGACCCGCACCGGCCCGACCGGCCCCAACCCGACCCGCCGCCCGGATCCGGTCCGGGCCGTCGGCCGGCGGGTCGACCCCGGCCATGGCGTCGTCGACCAGCTGCTGCAGGAACCGTTCGTCGATCATGAGATCCCCCTCGTGTTGGAAGCGGCCACCAACCGGGACCGCACGACTCCGACCCGCCGGCCGACAACTGCGGCCACGTCCCGCTCGGACAGGCCGGCCCCGTAGCGCAGAGCCACGGCCACCCGGTCGTCGAAGGGCATGCCACCCAGCGCTCCCGCCCCGCCCCAGCCGCCCCGCCTCTCGCAGGCCCGCACCACCACCCGGTACAACCAGGGCCCGACGGTGTCCCCAGCCGGCACCGCCCGCCGGAAACGCCAGGCCCGGAGGAAGGCCTCCTCGACGGCAGCCTCGGCCCCGTTCCGGTCCCCGAGGATCAGGTAGGCGGTACAGAAGGCCGGACCGTAGCCGCGGTCCAGCCAATCCTGGAGCTGATCACCTGCGTAAGTGGGCATCGCCAGCTTCGACGATGCCAACCACGGAAAAGTTCGCGTTCGGGTGCGACCTAGTAGTAGATGCTCTTCCAGTTGGGCACCGACGGCTGGGTCAACCCGGCCGGGCCGGCCCCGAACACGGCCAACAGGTTGGCCGTCATCTGGTCGATGGTCGAGCTGGAGGCCATGTCGGGGATCCACGAGACGGTGCCCGAGTCGAACACGCCGGCGTTCGACCTGGCGTCGGTGTAGTAGGTCGCGTCCGAGGCCGGGTCCTGGACGTTCGACTGCACCTCGGAGCGGGGCATGGGCGAATGCCCGAGCACCTCGATGTTGGATGGGCTGACGCCCGGCTGCACCTGGTCGAAGTCGCTGACCAGGAGGCCCGGTATCGACGAGCCGGTCGTGAGGCCGGTGCCGGCGAACAGCCAGGACGAGCCTTCGGACACGACGAAGGCCACGGGCTTGTCGTTCGGGCGGACGTAGCCGGTGTAGTTGCCGCCGACGAAGGGCACCTGGGACCAGCTGGCCGGCGGATCGGCCCAGGTGTTGCCGGTGACGTCGAGCGGGTGACCGGTGCCGTCGAGCGGATCGGAGGCCGAGTTGCGGTAGTCGACCTCCTCCCGGTCGGCGCCCAGCGGCGACGGCTCCATCCGTACGTGGCGGAGCACGGCGCTGGCGCCGAAGAAGATCATGTTGACCCCCTTCTGCTCCGCCGCCTCGGCCGCCTGGCGCTCCGGGTAGGACCAGCACTCGTCGTGGCCGAGCGACATCAACACCTTGTGCTGGAGGATGGACGTCGGGTTCTGCTCGAAGTTGGCGCTGGTTGCGTAGGTGACGTCCAGGCCCTTCTGTTCCATGAAACGCACCAGAGGGTACTCGTTGCCGAGGAAATCGGCCGCCCCCTGCCCGTAGTCGTACGGGCGGTCGAAGGAGACGACCCGGGCCCGGCTGCAGATCGGGTAAACGTCGGCCGGGCATGACCCTTTGCCGTCGTAGAAGTCGTAGCCGCCGTAGTCGTTCCACGCCTGCCAGGTGTAGATGTCGTTCTCGACCAGGTAGGCGGCGGTGCTCGACGGTTCCCACACGGTCAGCGGCACGTAGCTGGCCTGGCTGCCTGAGCCGACCAGTTTCAGGAGGTAGTCGCCCTGCACGAAGTCCGGGGTGATGTCGATGCTCAGCGACGGGGTCCAGCCGGCACAGCTGACCATGTTGGTGTCATGGTCGACCGGACAGGCCGCCTGCTCGATCCCCGGGACCGGGGCCGAGCTCCACACCAGGCGGGCGCCATCACCGCCGTAGTAGCCCATGCGGAAGGCCTGGACGGTGAACGACGGGGCGTCGGTGGTCACGTACAGCTTCACCGTGTCGCCGACCTGGGCCGAGGTCTGGCCGGCGTAGCCGGCGATGGTCCCGGTGGTGGCGCCGATCTGCCAGGCGGTGGTGCCCGGCCGCTGGTTCTCGCTGATGACCCAGTTGGCCGTCACATCCGAGCTCGCGTCCATCATGGCCACCGAGGTGGGCGTCGTGGCAGATGCCGTTCCCGAGGAGGACGCCCCCGGCGTCGAGCCGGGACCCGCCGCCGTCGTACCGCCGGTCGAGGTCTTGTGGCTCGCCCCATGGGACGTACTGGTGGTGGGCCGGCCCGGTCCGGACGGATGGCCGGTCCCGCTCGTGCCCACCGCCTGGGCCGGCCCGGATCGGGTCGTCTCATAGCCGAGCCACCCGCCGCCGGCGACGACGACCATGGCCGAGGCAACCGCCACGCGCCGGATCGTGCGTCGGCGACGCCGCTCTCTCATCATTTCCAACCGCCCCACGAGCCCGGATCGTAACCGGCTGTCCACCCGATCCAGTGGCATCCGCTGATTAGTACGGTAGGTTGACTGTCTTGGTACTAGACGAAAACGCCCCATCCCAGAGATCGCTTCCCGGGTTGCTCCGGGCCGCCCGCCAGACGTTCCGCGTCGCCGTACGCGACGCGCTGGCCGACGCCGGTTGCGACGACATGCCGGCCCAGGGCAGCTACGTGGTGGTGGCGCTGGGCCAGAGCGCCCAGATGGCGGACATCATCGGTGCCCTCGGGGTGTCCAAGCAGGCGGCCGGCCAGCTGGTCGATACCCTGGCCGGCCGGGGGTACCTGCAGAGGGATATCGATCCTGACGACCGGCGCCGGCTGCTCATCACCTTGACGCCACGAGGTTCGGCGGCGGCCGAGGTGGTGCGCAATACGGTCGACGCCATCGAGGCCGATATCGCTGTCGAAGTAGGGGCCCGGTCCGTCGCCCACGCCCGCGACGTGCTCAGCGCCCTCTCCTCCTGGCCCGGGCGGGAACGGCTCCAAGGAACGTCCGCCATTGTGAGCAGTCCACCGTCATTATGACGTTTTTTCGCTCACTTTCCGTTTGTCTCACACCGGAGCCGGCCTGGCCCCCGTGGCGGCTCACGTGTGGGCCGGCCCGGTGCCCGGGCCGAGGTACCTGGGGCGCAGCACGATGATCGAGGGCCGGCCGTCGGCGACGGCGCAGCGGGTCGCGGCCTACCGGCTGGAGTTCGACCGCCTGGCTGCCGCCTACGGGGACCCCAGCGCCGACGACCGACTGGCCCGGGATGTGGCCGGTCCGCCCGGCTCCGCCGGGTCCGAGTCGATGGCCCGGTACCTGCGGGCCCGCACCGCCTTCTTCGATCGCGTGGTCGTCAATGCCATCGACCGGGGGGTCAACCAACTGGTCTCGGTCGGCGCCGGCTACGACGGCCGCGCCCTTCGCTACGCGGCGCCGGGGGTGCGGTGGTTCGAGGTCGATCACCCGGCCACATCGGCGGACAAACAGGCGCGTCTGGCCCGCCTGGGCCTGTCCTCCGCCGGGCTGACGTTCGTCGTCGCCGACCTCCACGATCCCGGACTGGGCCGGGCCCTGACCGACGCCGGCCTCGACCCGGAGGCGCCGACCCAGTACCTGTGCGAAGGGGTGGCGGTTTATCTCGGGCTGGACACCGTCCGGTCCATGCTCCGCGAACTTCGCTCGGTCGCCGGACCGGGCACCCGGCTGGCGCTGTCGATTTCGGCCGGCGGCGCCACCGACGAGGGGCGCCAACGGTTCCAGGGGGTGGTGAGCGGGCTGGGTGAACCGGCCCGCACCGAGGCGGTCACCCCCGACCAGGCCGGCGCCCTCTTCGACGCCGGCGGCTGGTCAGCGGTGGCACTGACGGAGCCGTCGCGGCGGGCCGGACTGGTCGTGCTCCGCCCCAACTGGGCGGTCGCGACGGCGCCGGCGACGGCCGGGCGGCTGGGCCGGTTCATGGAGGCCATGCTGCATCGCAACGGCTCCGCCACTCTGGCCGCCCACCTCGAACAGCGCCACCGGATCAAGGTCCGGTCCGTCAAGGAACTGGACCTGGGTGTGTTCCGGGTCGGCCACGACGGGGGGCCGGACTGGATCGCCCGCCTCGGCCCGCCCGGCCGCGCCCCGGAAGCGGTGGAGTCCGACGCCGCCCTCCTCGACACCCTCCGCCGACACCGGTTCCCGGCCGAACAGCCGGCCCGGGCCGATCCGGCATCCACCCATCACGGACAAGGAGTCCTGGTCACGGAGCTGGCTCCCGGCCGCCGGGGGAAGGCCGGTGCTACTACCAGCGCCCTACTGGGCGACCTCCTGGGCCGCCTGCACGCCATCGCCGGGCCGGGGACCGACCGCCCCGGGGGCGCCTGGCACCACTTGGTCCCCGACGGCTCACTGAGCGACGAGTTGGACACGGCCCGCCACCTGTGGGCGGCCGCCCGGGGCCGGGTCGGACCGGATCAGATCGAGAAGTACGAGTCCTTCAGCCGGGAACTGGCGGGGGCCGACGACCTGGCCACGCTGCCCCACGCGCTGGTCCACGCCGACCTGGTGGCCAACAACGTCATCGCCGGGCCCGACGGCCGGCTCACGGTGATCGACTGGGGGGGCGCCGGGCAGGGGGCCCGCCTGGCCGCCTTCGGCTGCCTCCTGTGGGGTGCCGGCAGCCGAGGGGCGCCGGCCGCCATGGCGGCCTACCGGCGGCACGTCACGCTGACTCCGGCGGAGTGGGAAGCCTTGGAGCAGGCGTTCCTGCGCCGGCCGCTGATCCTGGCCGGCTGGAGCTTCTGCACCGGCCGCCAGAGCCTCGACCAGGTCACCTCGTACTACGCCGCCCACCGCAAGCGGGCCGGCGCCGTGGTCAACGCCTGCCGGGCGGCTGCTTCTGGCTGACGTCGTCCAGGTAGACCGGGGTGCGGCCCTCCTTGCGGGCCCGGATCATCTCCTCGAAGTTCCCGGTCAGGTTCCGGACGTACAGCTGGGAGATCCCCTCGTGGCGCATGTGCGCCTCCAGGCTGACCGAGTCCAGTCCGGCCCACAGCACCCGCTTGGCCACCTCGACCCCGACCCGGCTCCAGCCGATTATCCGGTCGGCCACATCGAAGGATCGCTCCAGGAGTGCTTCGGGTGGCACCACCTCTGACACCAGGCCGATGCGCCCGGCCTCCTCGGCATTCACATCCCGCCCGGTCAACATGATCTCGAACGCCCGTGACGATCCGATGGCCCGGGGCAGGAGGTAGCTGAGGCCGAGCTCGGTCGACGACAGCCCGTTGTTGATACCGGCCGCCCGGAAGTAGGCCGTCTCCGATGCCAGCCGGATGTCGAAGGCGAGCGACAGGCAGAAGCCGCCGCCGATGGCGGCTCCGTTGATGGCGCCGATCACCGGCTGGTGCATCTTGCGGATGGTGAGCACCACGTCGTCGAGCAGTTCCATGGCCCGCAGCGAAATGGACGGCACGGTGAGACCGTCGATGTGCGGGACCGTGCCGGAGTCGGTCAGGTCGGCACCGGAACAGAACCCGTGACCGGCGCCGGTGACGACGACGACACGCGTCTGGTTGTCGTAGTTGATCTCCTCCAATGCCTCCCGGAACGGGATCATCACGTCGAACGCCATGGCGTTCATGCGCTCGGGCCGGTTCAACGTCACCAGCGTGACGTAGGGACGCGGCCGCTCGATCTTCAGGAAGTCCCCCATAGAGGGGCCACCCTAGCTACTACCGGTTGAAGACGTCGGCCCCGAACGTGCTCGGGACGGTGGCCGCGTACCCCAGCCGGGACAGGCCGAACAGGTTTTCGATCGAAGCCAGCAACGAGTAGTGGTTGTACGCGACGCTGTCCACGGTGCCCCCCTCGGTCCACGGGGACATCACCACGGCGCCGACCCGACCGCCCCCCGACCCGGTCAGCCCGGGCAGTGGGTCGCTCGGCCCGGGCCGCTCGTTGCAGCACGCCGTCGAGTCACTCTGGGGGCCATCGGACTCGTCGAAGGTGATGATCAGCATCCCGTTCTGGGTGAACGCGGGTGACGAGGTGATCTTCGGGACCCAGATCTGGAGGAACGTGTCGATGTCGGCCAGAGCACTGGCCCCCGACTTCTGGTTGGTGCACGGGTAGTCGTGGCCGTCGTCGCACAGGTTGGGGGTGATGAAGGAGAGGTTGGGCGTGGTGGACGCGCTCGCCAGGTCGGCGGCCAGCCCGGTGGTACCGGGCGGGGTGCCGGCCGGCAGGGCGCCGGTGTCGGAACCGAGGGGTACGACATGCGCATCGCAGTACGCCGGGCTATCTGTGATCGACGAGAAGTAGACGAACGGGTCGTGGCGGGTGGCGTAGCCGTCGCCGGCGACCGCCGACTGCGTCTTGTCCTGGGCGTCGAGCGCCGGGTGGCCGCAGACGGGAGCTTCCCGGCCGGCCACATTCCCCATGTCCTCCATGTAGCCCTTCCAGCTGAGGCCCTTGGCGGTGAGCTGGTTGGCGACGGTCGACACGGTCGACGGATAGACGCACCCGGTCCCTATGGCCTGCCCGCCGGCGGCGGTGCCGATGCCGATGCCGATGAACTGACTGTAGATCTGGCAGTCGGACGAGGTCTGCAGGTTGGGCGCCTGCCCGGAGATCATGGCGATGTAGTTGTCGTTGCTCTCGTGGCCGGTGCCGTAGTAGTTGGTCAGAAGGGCACCCTGGGCGGGCAGCGTCCGGGCCAGGTAGGGATCGGCGCTCGGATTCTGGAAGGTCGCGGCGTAGCCTTCGTTCTCCAGCACGATCACGAACACGTGCTGAACGGCGGGCAGCGACGCCGTGGTTGCGGTCGTCCGCGGCGCGGCCCCGGTCAGGGCCGTCCGGTCCGCAGGTGCGGTCGCATTCGGGTGGTTGTCGGCCGCCTTGGCCGGTCCGGAGCAAGCCAGGAGCACGAGGACGGACGCGGCGGCGAAGAATGCGGGAAGTCGGCGCACACGGATCCAGTACGACGCCGGGTGCGCCGGTACCTGCCCGGCTACCGGTTGAGCGTCCCGAAGTCGATCGGAATCTGCGCCCCGGTCATGTACTTGCTCTCCTCCGAGCACAGGTACAGGACCATGTTCGATACCGAATCCGGGGGCATGTCCATATAGGGCAGGGTGTTCATGTAGATCGGCGCCAACGTCTCGGAGTGCTCGAGGATCAGTTCGAACAGCGCCGGGTCGCTGATCATCGGGGTCGGCACCGACGCCGGGTGGATCGAGTTGACCCGGATCTTGAACTCGCCCAGTTCATTGGCCAGCGTCCGGCACAAACCGGTCACGCCGTGCTTGGCCGCTGTGTAGGCGGCGGTGAAAGGGGTGCCCTTGAGCCCGGCCACCGAACTAATGAGGACGATCGACCCCCCCTGGCCCTGCTCGATGATCCCCGGCACAGTGGCCTTGAGGGTGTGGAAGACGCCGGTCAGGTTGACGTTGATGACGTCGTTCCACTGGTCCAGGTCGATCTCCCAGAGCCGGCCGAACCGGAAGATGCCGGCGTTGGCCACGACGAAGTCGAGCCGGCCGAACCGTTCCCAGCCCTGCGTCACCGCCTGGCTCACCTGGTCGAAGTCGCGCACATCGGCCTTCACGGCCATGATCGAGCGGCCCGTCTCCTCCACCATCCGGACGGTCTCGTCGAGATCGGCTTCGGTGGCACCGGGATACCCTTTGACCAACTGCTCGCAGACATCGATGGCGACGATGTCGGCCCCCTCCGACGCCAGCCGCACCGCGTGCGAGCGGCCCTGCCCCCTTGCCGCCCCGGAGATGAACGCGACCTTGCCTTCGAGCCGTCCCATAGTGCCGAGGACGGTATCAGTACGCTCCATGCATGGCAGGGTCCACCGACGAGGTCACGGCGGCCATCCAGACCCTGTTCCGGCTGGGCGGCAGTCGGCGCATCCATCAACAGCAGAGTGCGGCGGCCGGCGTGTCCCTTTCCCCGCAAGCCCTGCGGGTGCTGGAGCGCACCGTCGAAGCCGGCCAGACGACGCCCGGTCAGCTGGCCCACCGCCTGGATCTCGATCCGGCGGTGGTGACCCGGCTGCTGCGGCAGTTGGAGGACTCCGGCCTGGTCAGCCGGGCCCGTAGCCCCGAGGACGGGCGGGTCAGCACCGTGGAGGCCACCGACGCCGGGTTGGGCGCCTTCCGGCGAGTCCGCGACGTGATCTGGGACCAGGTACGCCGGACCCTCGCCTCGTGGCCGGATGAGGATGTCGGCCAGTTGGCCGGGCTGCTCGGCCGGCTGGTCCGCGACGTCCAGCAGGAGCCGTACCGGCCGCTGGCCGAGACTACCGACCCTTGAGCGCACCCAGCGGGTAGGTCTTCTCGAAGGTCCCCTCCAGGTAGTCCGGCCCGTCGGCGGTCGGCAGGAACCAACCCGTAGGGCACATGGTCAGCACCTCGACGAAGGTGAAGCCCTCGCCGGCGACGGCGGCCTCGAAGGCCCGCTTGATGTAGCGCTTCGTCTTGGCGATCGAGCCGGCGTTGTTGACCGCACCCCGGGCCACATAGGCCGCCCCCGCCAGCGAGGCGACCAGATCGGCGACCGGGACCGGGTAACCGTGGGCCTCGGCGTCGCGGCCCTCCAGGCTGGTCTTGGTCCGCTGACCGACGACCGAAGCGGCCGTCATCTGGCCGCCGGTGTCGCCGAAGACGCCGTTGTTGAGCATGATCGTGGTGATCCGCTCGCCTCGAGCGGCGGTGTGCAGCACCTCGGCCAGGCCCTCGCTGGCCACATCACCGTCGCCCTGCAGCGTGAACACGGCGGCGTCGGGGTGGACCCGCTTCACGCCGGTAGCGACGGCCGGCGCCCGGCCGTGCAGGCACTGCAGGAAGTCGATGTCGGCCAGCTGCACGATGTTCGTGTAACACCCGTGGCCGACCACGCCGATGGCCTTCTTCTCGAGTTCCAGCTCGGCGATGACCTCGAGCAGCAGGCGCCAGGCGACCGGATGGCCGCAGCCGGGACAGAGATGGTGCTCACCCGACAGCTGCAAGGGAGCGAGCGCGGACGCCACTTTCCGCTGGGCGACATCGGTCATCGGGCGGGTACCTCCTGCATAGCGGCCTTGACTCGGTCCCGGATCCAGCCCACCGTCAGGATCTCGCCCTGGCGCATGCCGCTGAAGTCGATGCTGACCCGCCCCAGCGGGCGCACCGGGATGCGGCCGCCGATGGACAGGCGCACGTCGTCGATCATCTGGCCGGCGTTGACCTCGAAGACCAGCACCTGGCGGGCGTTGCGGCAGGCCTCGGCCAGGGCCGCTTCGGGGAACGGCCACAGGCTGATCGGCCGGAAGGCACCCACCCGGACGCCGTCCTCGCGCAGCTCGGCCACGACCTGCTCGACGAACGGCCCGCAGGTACCGAACGACACCACCACCGTGTCGGCGTCCTCACAGTCGATGGCCTCCCACCGCTGCTCGGCCGCCGCCACCTCCTCGAACTTGGCGGCGATCCGCTGCCAGTGCAGATCCGGCCCGGGGCCGGGGTCGTTGGCCTTGCCCATGGCCCACGTCCAGACCTGCCGCGAGTGTCCGGTGCCGCCCTTCGAGCCGTCGAGGGCCCAGTCCTTGGGCGGCAGCTCGCCGTAGTCCCGCCGGGTGATGTCGACGCTCATGTAGGTGTGGCTGATCAGGTAGTCGCCGTACATCATCACCGGCGCCCGGTACTGGTCGGCCAGGTGGAACAGGAGCTGGGTGTGCTCGACCGCCTCACTCACATCCTTGGGCGCCAGACAGATGGTGCGGTAGTCCCCCCATCCCCCGCCTCTCGTGGCCTGGAAGTAGTCCTGCTGACCGCGAGCCATGTTGAACACGACGAACGGCACCTCATTGAGGGCGGCCTCGGCGATGGCCTCCTGCATCAGCGCGATGCCCTGCCCACAGCTGCCGGTCGCCGCCCGGGCCCCGGCGGCGCCCGCACCGAGGGTCATGTTGACCGCTTCGATCTCCGTTTCTGCGTTCATACACACGCCGTCGACCGCCGGCATCTGCCGGGCCATGGCCTCCAGCAGGTCGGTGAACGGCAGCATCGGGTAGCCGGCGAAGAACCGGCACCCGGCCTCGAGCGCGGCCCGGGCGACGGCGTCGCTGCCCTGGAGCAGTTTGGCCACCATCAGCTGGTCACCGGCCGATCGAACTTGAACACCTCGAAGCAGTAGTCCGGGCACACGTCCCGGCACGCCCGGCAGGCGGTGCAGCCCGGCTCGAGCAGGGGGAACCGGTAGCCGTTCTCGTTGGTCTCCTCCGACATGCGCAGCACCGCCGGGCGGCAGGCGGCGATGCAGAGCTCGCAGCCCTTGCAGTGGTCGATGTCGATGGTGACGGTGCCGCGGGTGACGGTCACGAGGGGATCCCGGCCGGCGCCGCCGCCCCGGCCCGCAGGGCGGCTTCGTTCACGGCCAGATGCTGGGTCCGGTAGGGCGGAACCAGCTCCTTCATGGCGGCCACCAGCGATTCCAAGCCGGCCATCCCGGTGGCCGCCGCGTAGGCGCCGAGCAGGACGAAACCAGCCGCCATCTGGGCGCCCACCTGGTTGGCGATCTCGCCGGCGGGCACGCCGATGACCTCGATGCCGTCGGCCTCGAGCGGTCCGGTGACCGACGTGTTGACGACGGCGACGCCGCCCGGGCGCAGCCGATCGAGCACGCCCGGCCAGTACCGGGGATGCATCACGTAGGCCGACCAGGCCGACTCCAGGATGGGCACCGGTCGCAGGCGGCCGTCGGAGACGACCACCGATGCCTCGGTCTGGCCGCCGCGCATCTCACCGCCGTAGTGCGAGCTCATCATCACCTGGCGACCCTCCGCAGTGGCAGCCATGGCGAGGGTCTTGGCCGCCAATTGCACGCCCTGGCCCCCGATGCCGGTCAGCACGACCTCTCTTTGCAACCGCTCTCCCTGTGGGTCTGGCTGTACGTTTCCTACGCGTGACACTACTCGTGGGCCGTCTTCTGGCCGATGCGGCCACAGTCAACCCGGACGGTACCGCCGCCACCCTCGACGGCGTCGAGGTCTCGTACCGGCAGCTGGAACGGCAGGCCCGGGCCATGACCGGCGCCCTGTTGGCCCGGCGGCTACCGCCCGGCCAACGGGTGGTCTGGTGGTGCGACCCCGACCTGCGCAGCCTGGCCGGGTTCGCCGCAGTGGCCCGGGCCGGGCTGGTGTTCGCCCCCCTGAACCCGGCGTTCTCCCCCGACGAGCTGGCCGCCGCCCTCGACTACCTGCATCCGGCCCTGGTCGTCGCCGACGCCGCCCACCTCGACGCCGCCCACGTCCACGCCGGCCACCTCGACGCCGGCCACCTCGACGCCGCCGGGTCGGCCGGCACCGACCGGCCCGGCATGGCCGTGGTGGCCCTCGACCAGCTGGCCGGCGGAAACGAGCCGCGGGAGCCGGACGATCCGGTCGACATCGACGACGACGCCCCGCAGATCATCTACCTGACCAGCGGGACGACCGGGCGGCCCAAGGGGGTCGTGGTCAGCCATCGGGCCAGCTGGCTGCGCTCGTTCCCGGGTGGTTCGACCTTCGCCGCCGGCCTGGCCGGCGACGGCGGGATCCTGGTCAGCTTCCCGCTCTTCCACTACGGCGGCTGGCACTACGTCCTCGAGGCCTGGCACCACCGCACCGCCTTCCATATCTGCCGGCGCTTCGACGGCCCGTCGCTCGTGGCCGCAGCCGAGCGGTGGCGACCGACCGCCATGTACTGCATACCGGCGGTGTGGAACCGGGTTCTGGCCGCCACCCCGGACGGGGCCGGTCTGGAGTCGGTCCGCCACGCGGACACAGGGACCTCGGCCGCCCCTGCCGAACTGCTCGAACGGCTGCGGGCGGCCATGCCGGCGGCCACCACCTCGGTCCTCTACGGCTCATCCGAAGGCGGCCACCACACCACGCTCCATCACCGCGACGCGGCCGCCCACCCGGGCAGCGTCGGCCGGGTGGCGCCACCCGGGGTCATCCGCCTGGCCGACGACGGGGAGATCCTGTACCGGGGTCCGACCCTCATGGACGGCTACTTCGAACGACCGGACGAGACGGAGGCGGCACTGGCCGGCGGTTGGTACCACACCGGCGATCTGGGAACCATGGACGCCGACGGGTTCGTCTGGATCACCGGCCGGGCCAAGGAGATCATCCGCACCGGGGGCGAGTCGGTGGCACCGGTCGAGGTCGAACAGGCGCTGGCCGGCCTGCCCGGCGTCTCCGACCTGGCCGTCGTCGGCGTCACCCACCCCGACTGGGGCGAGGTCGTGGTCGTCGCCCTGGTCGCCGACGGACCGGTCCCCGACGGGGCGGCCGTGCGGGCCCACCTGGAGGGGCGGCTGGCCCGCTTCAAGCACCCCCGCCTGGTCGTCGCCGTCCCGGCCATCCCGCGCACGCCGGCCACCGGGCAGATCCAGCGCACCCTCCTCCGGGATGTGGTATCGGAAAAACTGTAATAAGCTTCTAGAAATGGCTGACAACTACACGATCATCTCTGCCGACACCCACGCCGGCGGCAGTCACGCCCAGTACCGGGATTACCTGGACCCGGCCTTCGTGGACGAGTTCGACGCCTGGCGGGACAGGTACCGCAATCCGTACAAGGACCTGAAGGACACCGATCTCCGCATCCGCAACTGGGACAGCGGCCGCCGGTGGCGCGACCAGGAGGCCGACGGTGTGGTCGCCGAGGTGGTGTTCCCCAACACCATCCCCCCCTTCTTCCCGAGTTTCGTCCTGTTCGCCCCGCCTCCCAGCGAGGAGGACTACCCCCGGCGATTGGCCGGAATCCGGGCCCACAACCGGTGGCTGGCCGACTTCGTGGCTGAGTCCCCCGAGCGGCGGGCCGGTATCGGTCAGATCTTCCTCAACAACATCGACGACGCCATCGCCGATGTCCGCTGGATCAAGGAGCACAACCTCCGCGGCGGGGTCCTGCTCCCCAACATCCCACCGGACGTGAAGTGGATCAAGCCGCTCCACCACCCCGACTACGACCCCCTCTGGAAGGTGTGCGAGGAGCTCCAGGTCCCGGTCAGCAGCCATGGCGGCACCGGTGCCCCCGAGTACGCCAAGACGCCGGCGTCGGCCGTCCTCATGATCGCTGAAGTCCCGTTCTACTCGCAGCGCCCGTTGCAGCAGCTTCTGCTCGGCGGCGTGTTCCATCGCTTCCCCGACCTGCGCTTCGTGATCACCGAGTCGGGGTGTGCCTGGATTCCACAGCTCCTGAAGCGGCTGGACTACCTCCTGGCCGGCATCCGCAAGAACGGCGCCATCGGCGAGCTGCGCTTCAGCGAGGACATGGTCTTGCCCCTGTCGGCCACCGCGTACTTCCTCCGCAACGTGTGGGTCGGCGTCTCGCAGCCGAGCCGCGACGACGCCCGCACCGCCCTGTCGTTCGACAACGGCCACTTCATGTGGGGCAGCGACTACCCCCATGACGAGGGCACCGGGCCGTTCACCCGGGAGCACCTGCGCCAGCTCTTCCACGACACCTCCGAAGTCGAGCTGCGGGCGTTTCTCGGCGGCAACGCGGCCCAGCTCTACGACTTCGATCTGGGCGCCCTGGATCCTCTAGCGGCCCGGTTCGGGCCGACCGTGGACCAGATCGCCACCCCTCTCGAGACGCTGCCCGAGCACCCGAACGAGGCCCTGCTCAAGGCCGTGGCGGTCTAGTCGCAGTGGATTTCGAGGACACCCCAGAAGAAGCCGCGTTCCGGGCCGAGGCCCACGCCTGGTTGGCCGACCACGCCCGACCACTGTCGGCCGATTCCGCCCCGCCGCTCGGGCTCACCGTGGCCTTCTCCGAGGAGGAGAAGCGACACGTCCGCGAGGCCCAGGAATGGCAGGCCACCCTCTACGACGCCGGCTGGGCCGGCATCACCTGGCCGAAGGAGTACGGCGGTCGCGGCGGCACGCCCATCCAGAACGTGATCTTCGCCCAGGAGCAGGCCCGCTTCGATGTGCCCGGTTCGGTCTTCGCCCAGGGCATCGGCATGGCCGGCCCGTCCATCATCGCCCACGGCAGCGACGAGGTGAAGGAACGCTTCCTCAAGCCCATGCTGCGGGGCGAGGAGGTCTGGTGCCAGCTGTTCTCCGAGCCCGGGTCGGGGTCCGACCTGGCCTCACTCCAGACCCGGGCCACCCGTGACGGCGACCACTGGGTGATCCAGGGCCAGAAGGTGTGGACCTCCAGCGCCCACTTCTCCGACTGGGGCATCCTCCTGGCCCGCACCGGCGAACAGGAAGCCAAGCACCGGGGCATCACCTACTTCCTGGTGGACATGAAGACGCCGGGCATCGATGTCCGCCCGCTGAAGCAGTCCAACGGCGCGTCCCACTTCTGCGAGGTGTTCCTCGACCAGGTGATCCTCCCCGACACCCAGCGGGTGGGCGAGATCAACGGCGGCTGGGCGGTAGCCATGACCACCCTGGCCAACGAGCGCACCCTGATCTCCGGTGGGGCGGCCACCCGATTCGACCGGCTCCACGATCTGGCCCGCCGCACCGGCGCCGACCGCCATCCGGTCCGGCGCGACGAGCTCATCCAGGCCTACATCGGCTTCGAACTGGTGAAGTACCTGGGCTGGCGCCAGTTGACGGCCATGAGCCAGGGGCGGCCGCCCGGGCCGGAGAGCTCGGTGGCCAAACTGGCCCTGTCCCGGATGCTGGGGGCCACCGGCGACCTGGTCATGAGCATGTGCGGCGCCGGTGGCATGGTCGAAGACGACGACCCGCACACCCGCTACCTACAGGGGCAGTTCCTCGGCCAGTGGGGGTCCCGCTTCGGCGGGGGCACCGAGCAGATCCAGCGCAACATCATCGGGGAGCGCCTGCTCGGCCTGCCCCGCGAGCCGGGCCGGGGCTGACCGCCCCGGCCGGCACCCGCCGCCCTACTCGGGCTGGGCGTCGTAGTCGATCTTGATGGCCTGCTTGGGGCAGCGCTTGACCGCCTCTTCGACCTTGCTCTTCAGCGAATCGTCCGGGTAGTCCTCGAGCACGTACAGGAAGTCGTCGTCGCGGACCTCGAAGACCTCAGGCGCCGCGGCCATGCAGAGTGCGTTGCTTTCACAGAGGTCGAAGTCGACCACAACCTTCATTTCGCGGAACCCTCCCGTCGGATACTTCTCGGCGGGGTCACCCTAGCGTCTGCTCACGCGCTGGGGCGGTGAGCGGTCTCGTTGAAGCTGCGCAGCGTGGGTCCCTTGCGGCCGGGTCCGACCACGCTGATCGAAGCGGTGTCGAGGAAGGTCCGCCAGCAGATCTCGTCACCGACGCCGAGGGCCCAGCCGACCGCCGCCTTGATGGGCGACACGTGGCTGACGACGACGATGTCGTCGACCTCGGCCTCCTCCCAGATGTCGTCACACGCAGCCCGCACCCGCCGGCCCAGATCGATCAGCGACTCGCCTTCCGGCGGCGTGTAGCCGAGGTCGGCGTCCCAACCGGCCCACAGCTCCGGGGTGTGGCCCACCTCCTCGCCGTCGAACACGCCGTAGTCGATCTCGATCCACCGGTCGTCGACACTCACCGGCGGCCCGATCATGGCCGCCGTGTCGCGGGCCCGGGCCAGTGGTGAGGTGATCACCCGCTTGGCGGCGGCGAGGGCGGGCACGGCGCCCAGGGCGCCGGCCTGCCGGTGGCCCAGGTCGTCGAGCGGGACGTCCATCCGACCGAGGAGCAGCCGGGCCGCGTTCTGAGCAGTACGGCCGTGACGCACCAGATAGAGCACGGAGCGACCCTATCCAGCGGCCGGGACAGGCGCGGCCATCGGCTCGGGCGCAGGTGATGCCGACGCCGCCTTCAGGCGGCTCCACCCGTACAGGGCGGCGGCCAGGGCGGCCACGCCGCCGATACCCAAGCCGTACCGGGCGCCCATCTGGCCGCCGATGAAACCGACCAGCGGGCCACCGACGGGGGTGGACCCGAGAAAGGCCACCGACCACAGCGACATGACCCGTCCCCGCATCGACGGTTCTGCGCTCAGCTGCAGGGTGGCGTTGCCCATGGCCAGGAACGTGACGCTGCACCCACCCACGAACAGCAGCAGGATCTCCTCCAGGATCAGCCATGGGGCCAGGGCGGCGGCCAGCACGCTGACGCCGAAGATGGCGGCCGTTCCCACCAGCCGGCGCATCGACCGGGCCGGCCGGCTGGCCGCGATCAGGCCTCCGACCACGGCACCGGCGCCCATGCAGGCGGTGAGGAAACCGTACATGGCGCTGTCGCCGTGGAATGCGCTCCCGGTCATCAGGGGCAGTGTCGTCTGGAACTCGTAGGTCAGGCAGCCGATGACCGCCATCATGATCAGGGCATCGCGCAGGATGGGCGTGGAGCCGACGTAGCGGAAACCCTCTCCGAGTTGGCCCCGCATCCGGGTCACGCGGGGCGTGAGGGTCAGCTCGTCGGTGTGCATGGCCCGCAGGGACGCCAGCACGAAGGCGAACGACAGCCCGTTGGTGAGGAAGCACCAACCGCTCCCGATGGTGGCGATCAGGACGCCGGCCACGGCCGGTCCGACCGCCCGCGCCAGATTGACCATCACCGAGTTGAGGGTGACGGCGTTGGCCAGCTGGTCCCGCCCGACCATCTCCACGATGAATGTCTGGCGGGTCGGGTTGTCGACCATGTTGATCAGTCCGAGGGCCACCGCCATCGTGTACAGCTCCCACAGCTGGAGGTGACCGCTCAGGTCCAGCCCGGCCAGCACCAGGGCCTGGACGCCGGCGAACGCCTGGGTCCAGAAGAGGATCCCGTACTTGTCGTAACGGTCGGCGATGGTCCCGCCGATCGGCCCGAGCAGGAGGATCGGCAGCGTCTGCAGGGCCACGATCAGGCCGACATCGACCCCGGAATGGGTCCAGGCGTAGACCAGCCAGGACTGGGTGATGCTCTGCATCCAGGTGCCGATCATCGACAGGCTCTGGCCGGCGAAGTAGTACCGGTAGTTGCGGTTGTTCAGGGACGAGAAGGTCCGTCCGACGAAACTCTGAGGGGCGGGTACCGGCTGACCGGTGTCTCCTTTGACCTCATCGTCGTTCACTCTCACCATCCCGTTAGCTCCGCTAAATAAGTCTACCGGAGGGGAGAGGAATCAGGGAACGAGTATCCGCCCGCACTGCTCACAGGTGTAGACCTCACCGTCGGGCAGGTGACGCACCTGTTCGAGCTCCACGGCCGAGAGGGTCAGATGGCAGCCGTCGCAGTGGTTGCCGACCAGTCGGGCCACGCCCACGCCGCCCAGCCGCCCCCGCAGCCGTTCATACGTCGCCAGCAGGGGTGCCGGGATAGCCGCCAGGGCTCGCTCCCGCTCGGCCTCCACGTCCCCCAGTTGGCCGGTGACGACGGCCTGGGCGTCGGCCAGGGCGGCCGCCGCCTGGTCCCGCCGGGCGGTCACGTCAGCCACGGACCGGCTCAGCTCGGCGACCTTCTCCTCGATCGGCTGGCGCTCCTCCATGAGCTCGATCACGGTGTCCTCCATGGCGCTGGACCGGGTCTTCAGGTGGTCCAGCTCGGCCTGCATGGCCTGCAGGTCACGGGGGGCGATGACCTGGCCGCCGAACATGCGCTGGTTGATCTGCCCGGCCCGGGTCTCGGTCCCGGCCAGCTCGGCCTCGGCGTGCGCCTGGCGGCCGGAGACCTCTTCGAGGGACGCCTCGGTCATGGCCAGCTCGGCCGACTGGTCGGCGTGCAGCCGGTCCAGTCCGGCCTTGGTCTCGCCCTCGGGCAGGTGATCCCGCCGGTGCTTCAGCTGGTCGATGGACAGATCGATGTCCTGCAGGGCGAGAAGGTCCTGGAGGGCCTGGCTCAACCGTTCACCCTTTCTTCTTCTTGACCGTGGTCGGGGGCGACTTGGGTTGGGTGGTCGGAGGCGCGTTGGTGACCGGCGGCGCCGAGGTCGGAGGCGAGACCGTGGTCCGGGGCGTGGTGGTGTAGGTGTAGGTGTGCGTCGGGCAGTAGGTGCCCCCGGTGAACGTGGTCGGGTAGGTGTACTGGTAGCTGCACGAGGAATAGCCGCCGTTGTGATCCTTGACGTCGTCGGCCACCAGGCTGGGCGAGGTGATGTAGCGGGTCGCCGGCAACAGGTAGTTCGAAACCGTCGGGAAATAGGCCACCGGCTGGTTGTTCAGCACCGAGTAGGCGTAGTCGTGCCAGGTCTCGGCCGGATAGTTGGCGCCGTACACCAGGCCCGGGCACGACGTATTGGTGCAGATGTAGATGGGTACCGAGTCGCTCGAGAAGTTGCCCATCCACACGGTCGTCTCCAGCTGCGGGGTGAAGCCGTTGAACCAGGCGTCGACGTTGTTGCTGGTGGTACCGGTCTTGCCCGCGACCTGGCGCCCGTAGAGCTCCGCCGCCGTGCCGGTGCCGCTGGTGACGACGGCCCGGAGCGCCACGTCGGCTTCGGCCGCCACCTGTGTGGAGACCACCCGGGTCCCCGGGTCCAGGCCTCTGTAGATGACCGCGCCGGAGCGGTCCTCGATGGAGCTGACGTACGACGGCTTGTGGAACACCCCGCCGTTGGCCACCGCGGCATAGGCACCGGCCATCTCGACCGGCGCCACGGCGGCCGCCCCGATGACCACCGACGGTATGTAGTCGTAGGTCGCCGGCGGCACTTCCTTCTGGCTGATACCCAGGCTGTAGGCCATGCCCAGCACGTTGGGCAGGCCCACCTCGTGGGCCAACCGGATGTAGGCGCAGTTGACCGACTGGGCGGTAGCCGTCACCAGGCTGATGGGTCCGCCACCGGGCCCGGCGTCGTTCTTGATGGGGGTCTTCTCGAGCGAGGTGTTGCCCGGGAACTTGATGTAGCACGGGGCCGCGCTGTCGACGGTGTCGTACACCGAGTAACCCTGCTTGAGGGCGGCGAGGAGGGTGAACAGCTTGAACCCTGACCCCGGCTGGCGGGCGCCCTGGGTCATGACGTCGAACTGGTTGCGGTCCGTCCCGGGGCCACCGACCAGGGCCCGGACGGCGCCGGTGGCCGGGTCGATCGACACCAGGCCCTCGATGAAACCGCCGCTGTTGGTCGGCGTGTCGTTGGCCACCGCCGCCTCGGCGTTGGCCTGCATGGCCGGGTCCAGGTTGGTGTAGATCTTGAGCCCGCCGTTGAACAGCGCCTGGTAGCGCTCCTGGTAAGTGGCGCCCAGCGCATTGCTGTCGTCGAGCAGGAAGTTGCGGACCTGGAGGACGTAGTAGTTGGTGATCGGGTCGAGCGGCGGGTTCTGGGGCAGATCGGCCACCGTGGGTAGCGGCGTGTTGTTGGCCACGTTCTCCTGGGCCACCGTGATGTCGCCGTACACGACCATCCGGCTCAGAACCTGGGCCCGGCGGGTGCGGGCGGCGGCCGGGTGCAGGATCGGGTCGTATCCGGACGGGTCGGAGATCAGCCCGGCGATCATGGCCGCCTGGGGCAGGTTGAGCTTGGTCGCCGCCTCGCCGAAGTACTCTTTGGCCGCCGCCTGCACGCCATAGGCGCCGTGGCCGAGGTAGATCGTGTTCAGATAGGCCTGCAGGATCTGGTCCTTGCCGTACTGCTGCTCGAGCCGGTCGGCGAGCACCGCCTCGCGGATCTTCCGGTTGAGCGTGCGCTCGGAGGTCAGGTACAGCTGCTTCACCAGCTGCTGCGGGATGGTCGAGCCTCCCTGGATGTTGTCACCCTGGGCGTCGTCGACGAACGCCCGCACAATCGACGACACGTCGAAGCCACCGTGCTGGTAGAAGCCGTGGTCCTCGGTGTCGAGGACGGCCGAGATGGCCGTCTTGGACACCTGCTTCAACGTGACCGGGGTGCGCTGCTCGGGGCCGGTGAACTTGTACAGGAGGGTGCCGTCGTCGGCGTAGACGCTCGATGGTTCGGAGAGCACGCTGCTGATGGGCGGCAGCGGGATCTCGCTGGCGCTGGCCACCTCATGGACGGCGTTGCTGCCGAGGGTGGCCAGGGCGACGAGCGTCCCCGAGATGAGCACAGATGCTGATGCCAGGATGGCGATCAGACGGAGCAACCGCCGCATTAGACGAGCCTACCCAGCACCAGCGGCCAGGCCTCGGCACTCCAGGCACGCGCCCGTCGTTTCGGCGTAGGTTGAAGCCATGTCGACCGCCACTGCCGATAGCTCCCTCGACACCGAGGGGATCGTCCTGGACAAGATCGGGCGCCTGCTCGCCAACTTCCCGCCGGCCTCCACCTCGGAGCAGGAGTTCCTTGGTGCCCAGTACGACGCCGGCCTGGCGTGGGTCCACTTTCCCGAGGGCTACGGCGGCCTGGGCCTGTCCCGCAGCCTCCAGCCGGTCATATCCAACCGGCTGCGCCAGGCCGGGGCGCCGTCGGGGGCGGCCCGCAACGCCATCGGCTACGGCATGGCCGCGCCCACCATCTTGACGATGGGTTCGGAGGACCAGCGCCAGCGCTACCTCCGGCCGCTGTTCACCTGCGAGGAAATCTGGTGCCAGCTGTTCTCCGAGCCGGGTGCCGGGTCGGACGTGGCCAGCCTCTCGACCCGGGCCGTCCGGGACGGCGACGAATGGATCATCAACGGCCAGAAGGTGTGGACCACGCTGGCCCACACCAGCCGGTTCGGCATGGTCCTGGCCCGCACCGACTCCGAGGCGGTGAAGCACAACGGCCTGACCTACTTCGCCGTCGACATGCACGCCCCCGGCGTCGAGGTTCGCCCGCTGCGCCAGATGACCGGCGACGCCGAGTTCAACGAGGTCTACTTCACCGACGTGCGGGTCCCCGACTCCGAGCGGCTGAGCGAGGTGGGCGAAGGCTGGCGGGGCGCCCTGGTCACCCTGATGAACGAGCGGGTATCCATCGCCGGCACCCCTCCCCCGCGTGGTTCGGGCGCCATCGGCTCGGCCGTGCGCATCTGGCACGACCTGCCCGACCACGCCCGCGGCGCGGTGCGCCGGGACCAGCTGATGCGCCTGTGGATCGAGGCCGAGGTCCAGCGGCTGACCCGGGCCCGGGCCACCGCCGCCGCCGCCAGCGGCACCCCAGGTCCGGAAGGATCGCTGGGCAAGCTGGCCGGGGCCGAGTTCAACAAGCGCATCTTCGCCTTCTGCGTCGACCTGCTCGGTGCCGAGGGGACCCTGTACGACAGCTACCAGATGCGACGCCCCGACGGGGCCAACGAGGTCAGCACGCCGGCCCGCAACTTCCTGCGCTCCCGGGCCAACTCGATCGAGGGCGGTACGTCCGAGGTCATGCGCAACATCATCGGCGAGCGGGTCCTCGGCCTGCCCGGCGACGTGCGGGTGGACAAAGGAGTGCCCTGGTCCCAGGTCCCCCGCAACTAGGGGGTCCACCCGGTCGGCCGGCGCCCGTACATCCTGTGCACACGCCGGCTTCGACCGTGTACACGAAACGCACGTCTCGGGTACGTCAGTTCCGGGCGGAGATGCGGGTGACCTGGTTGTCGGCGTCGAGGACCAGTTCCAGCTGGGCGTCGACCACATCCAGCCGGCAGTCGAACACCCGCTCGAACAGATCCCGTTTGCGCCGCAGGCCCCACAATTCGAGGTCGATGTCGTCGTCGGCCTCCACCACCACCTCGACCACATCCCGGTTGGCGTAAACGTGCACATCGCGGACCGGACCTCCGTGGCTGCGATCGAGACCATCGGCAATTTGCAGGAGGGCGATCATCTGGGTCACCCGCTTCTGCTTCGATTCCTTGAGGCGGGCGAACGCTTCGAACGATGACTTAGGGGTGCCCCGCTTGTGGAATCGGCCCAGGCAGGTGAGCACGTCGATCTCCGCCGGGCTGAACCCGCGCAGCCGGCCGTTCTCGATCAGGTAGGCGGTGTGGCGTTCGTGGCCGTCCTTGCTCACATGCTCACCGATGTCGTGCAGCAGGGCGCCCATCTCGAGCAGCTCCCGGTCGGCCGCCGACAGGTCGTGGAGCACCGACATCCCGTCGAACAGCTCCACCGCCAGGCGGGCCACCTTCTCGGAATGGGGTTCGTTCCAGTGGTAGCGCCGGCACAGGGCGAGTACCGATTCCCGCCGCATGGTCTTCGGATCCGGATCCCATTCCGCCCGGCTGTGATGGCCGATGGCGTCGAGGACCATGCCCTCCCGGAGGGCCCACTCGCACCCGACGATGTCATCGACGCTGGTGATGTCGAGCACGGTGGACAGTAGGAGGGCACCGGTGGGCAGCAGGTCGGCCCGCCGGGCGTCCACGCCCGGCAGGGACGCTCGCTCGGCCGAGGTCATCTCCAGGAGCCAGGCACCCAGCGCCTCGATCTCACGGGCCCGAACGGTGAGCTGGTTGACAGTGGCCGGTGCCGTGCCCGAGCGCCGGGTGGCGGCCAGACGGATCAATGTTTCCAGAGTGCCGCTGCTCCCGATCGCCAACCGGGGTTTGCGTCGCTGGATCTCCGGCAAGACCCGCTGGATGGCCTTGGCCACGGTGGAGGTGACCCGACGGATGTCACCGGTGCTGAGCGGGTCGGAGCGCACGTGCTCGGCCGTCAGCCGGGCCACGCCCAACTTCAGGCTGGTCGCCCAGTCCAGGCCCCGCCCGTCGCCCACCATCACCTCGAGGCTGCCCCCACCGAGATCGAGAGCCAGGGCCGAGCCCCGGTCGATAGCCACACTCGCCCGCACCGCGTCGAAGATCAGCTGCGCCTCCTCCCGGCCGCTGATCACCCGGACCTTGACGCCGGCCTCCGCCTCGATGCGGTCCACCACGCTCAACGAATCGGTCGCCTCCCGGAACGCCGCCGTGGCACAGGCCACGATCTCGTCGCAGCTCTGGGACTCGGCCATGGCCCGGAAGCGGCGCACCACCGATACGGCCGACGCCGCCCCCACCCGGCCGATCTCGCCAGTGGCGGCCACCGCCGAACCCAGGCGCAGCATCTCCTTGTCGGTGGCCACCGGTTCGAACGTGCCGTCCGGATGGGCGTCCGCGACCAACAGGTGGAACGAGTTGCTCCCTAGGTCGAAGGCGGCGATCCGCACGCTCTGACCGTACCCGCCGCCTCTGTGCGGGATGCGTGAATGTCGGATCCGGAAGCTCCCTCGGTAGATTTGGGGCGCCGTGAGACTGGTCAAGCTGCTGCGCAAGGTCGCCTTCTGGGAGGCCACCTTCTTCGTGATCCTGTGCGTGGCCTGGCTGGTCGGCGTATGCGGCTACAAGATCACCGGCGGCCTCTACGCCGCCCTGGTGGTGGTCGGCTTCAGCCACGGCGTCGTGTTCACGACCTATCTCGGGCTGGTGGTGGTGGTGCGGGCCCGGATGCGCTGGACGTTGTGGACGACCTTGTCGATCCTGGTGGCCGGGCTGATCCCCGGCGGCGGCTATGTGGTCGAGCTGCGGGCTCTGCACGGCGCTCGGGTCGATGCGCTGGCCGACGCCTGGTAGGTGCCTGGTCGGTGCCTGTCGATGCCGAACTCCTAGGCGAGTAGGCGCTCTTTCGGCCACACCGCCACCAAGGTGCGGTCGTCGTGACATCCCTGACGTTCGAAGTCGGCCAGAGCCAGTAACTGGATCGGCGGAGCCGGCCGGCGCAAGCCTTCGATCAGGGCCGGGGCGACCGTCGTCGGGCCGTCCCGCCATGGTTCGGCCACGCCGTCGGTGACCAGGATCAGAGCAGCTCCCGCGACCAGCTCCGTCCCGGCCATTTCCGGCTCGGGGTCTTCGGCCGGCAGGGCGGCGGTGGCCGTGTCCGCCCGGTCCGGGTCCGGGGCCGGGAACAGTTCCACCGCGGCATCGTCGGCCACCACGAAAGCGGTGCTGTCCCCGACCCGGGCCAGGGCGACGTGCCCGTCGCGCTCCACCACCGCCACCACCAAAGTGGTGGCGCCCTCCACGATCGCCCGGTTGGCGGCGGCGATCGCCATTTGGAGGACGTCCGCGGCGGGGCCGACGCCGGTCGCCGACCCGGCGGCCGTCAACTCGACCGCCTCACCAGCGGGAGCCGTCACCGCCGACTCGGCCGCCCGGGCCGCAGCCGCCCCGGCGCCGGCCACCGATCCGACCCCGTCCGCAACAGCCACGATCAGGCGGCCGTCGGTCAGCGCCCAGGCGTAGCTGTCGTCGCTGGCCTGCCCGGCCAGGCGGTGGCGGGCGCCGACGACCGAGGCGGCCCGGACCGTGCACCAGTCGCTGCTGGCCCCGTCCGCCCGCCAGCCGGCCCGACCGGCCGTTCCGGTGGCGGCCAGCTCCGGCTCGGCGCGGGCGGCCGGCGACGGGCGCCCGAGCAACGGAGAGGCGGGCTGGTCGTCAGTCGAGGTGGTCAACCGGAATGGCGTGCATGCTCGGGAGGTCCGGCGGCACGAGCTGGGCGGCACCGTCGTACACGCTGGCGGAGGAGCTGACGATCGACTGGATCAGTCCGGCGAGCAGCTCCGGCACCACCTTGGCCGGCTCCGAGCCCTCCACTGCGATGAACGCCCGGTTCGGGCGGCCCGAGGTGACGGTGGTCAGGACCTCGGCATCGGCCTCACCGAAGCCGAAGGCCAAGATGTTGGGCCGCCGTTTCCAACCAGGATCGAGCAGCCGGTCGAGCGCCGACCGCCACCGCTGCGGATCGTCGGTGGGACGCCCGTCCGAGATGAAGATCACGGCCGGCCGGTACCACCTGTCCCCCGCCGCCCGGCTCTTGGAGTAGTCCTCCTCGATGACGTGACGGAGATGATCGAACACCGCCGCGTACGACGTCCGGCCCTGAGCCGACACCTCGGGAACGGCTTCGACCAGGCTCAGATCGCAGAGCGGGAGCACGCTCCGGGCCACGTCGCTGAACGTGATGATCCCGAGGCGGATCACCTCGGCCACGGCCGGGTCCTCTCCCACGCTGGCCCGCAGCAGCGGCATCTGCTGATTGACGCTCTCGATCGGAGGACCCGACATCGAGGCGGATACGTCGAGGCAGATGTAGAACGGGAAAACCGAATACCGCTCCTCGACACTCACGTTGGTCTCGGTACTGGTCATCTCGGGATCCACCGTAGCGTCAGCCCACAATTATCGGCGAGACGACCAAGCCGATGGCCGCCCCGGCCAGGACGACGACCATGAAGTCGATCGCCAGGCAGAAGACCACCGCCCGGATACGCCCGGATCGACGGCCACGGGGGGCGAGGGCGGCCAGCAGAGCCCGGTGCAGGCCGACCCACCAGTGCAGGAAACGCACCAGCTGCTCCCGCACCTCGGGCCAGATGGGTGCCGTCGCCCCACTGCTCAGCCACGGGCTGGGGGGTTTCGATCCGGGCGCCCCACCGGGTGGCGCCCCCATCGACGAGCCCGAAGGTAGGCCCGCTGACGCACCGCCCGGACGGCCCGGGCCGGCCCCCGGACCCGCCCCCGCCGGGCCGATGCTGGACGGTCGCACCCATACCGGTGCCGCTCCCTGCTGGGCCGATGCCGGGTGGGGCCGGTTGGGCCGACCCAGGGCCACCGTTGCATAACCGAACCCGCCGGGCGCCGCCGACGAACCGGCCGCGACCGACGAACCGCCGGCGCCGACGGGCGATCCCCCGAACCGGGGGGCCGGGCTGACCCGGCTCCACGAGCGCCCCCTGTGAGCGGCCGGTTCCGGGATGATGGCCACGTCGGCCGGCGGCGAGCCCGACGGCGGCCGGGTCGGCGACGGCGCCCCGCCCCCCTGGGCGGCCCACACCGAGCGCATCAGGTCGGCTCCGCCCAGGTCGTCGAGCAGCCCCTCCAGCGGGCCCAGCCAATCGGACGCCGCCGGCCGGGCCCCGACCTCGCGCAATGTCAGGGCCCGGGCACACAGGTCCCATACCGGGGCGCCCGCCTCCAGGAGGGGGCCGGCCGGCGCCGGGAAGCGGATCTCGACCCGGTCACCTCCGCGCTGGCGCGTCTGGATGGGGAAGTTGGCGGCGCCCACGATGCGCAGGAAGATCAGCGCCAACGAGTAGCGGTCGGTCATGGCCGTCGGGTTCTCGCCCCGTGCGACCGCCGGATCGTTCCAGTTGGGGGTCATGGCCCGGCGACGGAGGCCGGTTCCTTTGACCTCCTGATCGGGACCGTAGAGGTCACAGTTGTCACAGTCGATGACAAATATCTCCGGGCCCCGCTGCAGGGACCACAGGACGTTCTTGGTCGACAGGTCGCCGTGCCCGACGGCCGGGTCGCCGGCCTCGAAGGCGGCCAGGAGGCGGGCCAGGGCGTAGACGAGACCGACCCGTTCGGCGCTGGCCGGCGGCGGGAGGATCAGGCCGTAGGCGACGGCCCGGTGCTGCGGGTCGGCCGTCAGGTAGCTGAGCGAGGCCAGCCGGCTGTGACCGTCCTTGTGGCGGACCGAGAAGCGGCGCGGCGCCCGGGGCATGAGCATCCCGGCCGCCTGGCCGCCGGGGCCGGCGACCACCGAGCACGGCCACGACGATGCCGTCCGGACCAGTCCGGCCCGCTCGGCGGTCACCCGGTCCGGCCAGGCGACCAGCCCGTCGAGATGGGACCGGTCGGCCGGTTGGCGGTAGGACTTCAACAGGAGATGGGGCTGCCTGGGCAGCAGGTGCACCCGCCCCTCGCCGCCCTCGGCCAGGAGGTCACCCACCCGCAGGTCCTCGAGACGGACGACCGATGGGGCGGCGACCGGTCCGGGCACGCCTAGGGTCCCGTCCGTTGACCTCGACCAGGCGGCAGAACGGGCGCCGGCGCCCAGATGATCAGCACTAGGTCGCCTTCACGCCCAGCAGGTGACCCACCCCGAACGTGACGCCGGCGGCCAGCACGGCCACCACCAACTGGCGGAGGGCGGTGCCCAGCATCGACTTGCCGGCCATGAACCCGATGAGGGCGCCGAGCAGCAGGGCGGCGACGGCACCGATGATCACCGACTCGATGACACCGGTCCGGCCGTGGGTGAAGAACCACGGGAACAGGGGCAGGATGGCCCCGACCGTGAACGATATGAACGAGAACACGGCCGCCTTGGCCGGCGCCCCGAACTCCTCCGGATCGATCCCCAGCTCCAGGCGGGCGTGGGTGTCGAGGGCCACGTGCTCGTTGGCCGACAGGATGCGGGCCACCGTCATGGCGTCCTTGGGTGGCACCCCGCGGGCCCGGTACATGGCGGCCAGCTCCCGCAACTCGGCTTCCGGCTCCTCGGCCAGCTCCTGACGTTCGACGTCCAGCTCCCGCTGGGCCAGCTCCCTCTGGGCCCGGGTGGACACGAGCTCGCCGGCGGCCATGGAGAAGGCGCCGGCCAGGAGACCGGCGACCCCGGCCAGGCGCACGGTCGAGGCGTTGGACGTGGCCCCGGCCACGCCCAGCACCAGGGAGATGTTGGTGATCAGGCCGTCGCCGGCCCCGAGCACGGCGGCCCGGGCCCCGCCGCTCTTGATGTCGCGGTGCCTGGTCGTGCTGTTCGGGTCCCGGCCGGAGAGCCAGGTGAGGGCGGCGGCCAGCTTGGTCATCGGGGCGCCGGACTGCATGGCAGCCAGGCTAGGCGCTCAGTCGACCAATGCCGGATAGACCAGGGAACGCAGCTGGCCCCTGAAGTTGAACGTCCCCGATGGGAGCAGCTGCGTCATGAAGACCACCACCAGTTCCTCCACCGGATCGATCCAGAACGTGGTCGATGCCGCCCCGCCCCACATGTAGTCACCCGGCGAGCCGATACCTCCGCTCTCGGCCATCCCCAGGTTCACAGCCATGCTGAGCCCGAAGCCCATGCCCTCGAAGCCGACCTCGCCGTAGCCGTTGGCCAGGGCCAGGTCGGCCATCTGGGCGCCGCCCGCCAGATGGTTGGTCGCCATCAACTCCACCGTCTTTCGGCCCAGGATGCGCCGCCCATCGAGCTCCCCGCCGCCGGCCAGCATCTGGGTGAACCGGAGGTAGTCGCCCATGGTCGACACCAGGCCGCCACCACCGGAGAGGAACGATGGCTGCCTCAGGTACGAACTGGTCGTCGGGTCGTCGCTCAGCACCAGCTCCTTGCGGGAGTTACGGGCGTAGCAGGCGGCGAAGCGGCCGACGTCGCCGGCCGGGACCGAGAAACCGGTGTCGACCATGCCCAGCGGCTCGAAGATCTCGGTGCGCAGGTAGTCGTCCAGGCGCTGGCCGGACATGATCTCGACCAGGCGCCCACACACGTCGATTCCGAACGAGTACAGCCAGTGGCGGCCGGGATGGAAGCGCAGGGGCGTGGTCGCCAGGCGATCGGCCATCGCCTCCAGATCGCGGTCCAGGCGGGCGTTACCCAGGTCGAGGTCGGCGTTGTCAGGCCCGTATCCGATTCCGGCGGTGTGGGTCAGGAGATCGCGCACCTGCACCGGCCGTTCGGGGGCCACCAGCTGATCGCCCTCCCTTACCTTCAGGTCCTTCCATTGGGGGATGAAGCGCGACACCGGGTCGGTCAACTGGAAATGGCCCCGTTCGTACAAGGTCATCAGGGCCACGCCGGTGATGGGCTTGGTCATCGAGTAGATGCGCCAGATGGTGTCCTCGGACACCGGCACCTGCCGTTCCCGGTCGGCGAAACCCTGGGCGTGGTAGTAGGCGATGCTGCCCTTACGGGCCACGGCGACCTGGGCGCCGGCGATCTTGCCCGGCCCCACGTACCGGGTGCGCAGGTGCTCCTCGATCCGCTCCAGTCGGCCGGCGTCCATCCCCGCCGCATCGGCATTGACCTTCATCCGGTTCCCCCCTTTGGTTGGTCGGCGTAGATTCTGCACCATGGCTTCCCCCGCTTTCGAACCCGGTCGTCTCGGTCCCATCACCATCCGCAACCGGGTGATCAAGGCGGCCACCTTCGAGGGGGCGGCGCCGAGGGGCGAGGTTTCGGACCAGTTGATCGACTTCCACCGGAAGGTGGCGGCCGGCGGGGTCGGGATGACGACGGTGGCCTACCTGGCCGTGTCCCCGGAGGGCCGCACCGACCGGCATTGCGTCCTCCTCGGGCCGGATTCGATCCCGGGGCTGCGCCGGCTGACCGACGCCATCCACGCCGAAGGGGCGATGGCCTCGGCCCAGATCGGCCACGCCGGCCCGGTCGCCAACCCGAAATCGAACCGGGTGCCCAGCCTGGCCCCGTCGCGCCACATCGGGATGACCGGGTCGGTCGCCAAGGAGATCTCGGAATCTGACATCACCCGTGTCACTTCAGATTATGACAAAGGAGCAGCCGCGGCCGTCGACGCCGGCTTCGACGCACTCGAGATCCATCTGGGCCACAACTACCTGCTCAGCGCCTTCCTCAGCCCGAAGCTGAACAAGCGCAAGGATGGGTGGGGGGGCAGTCTGATCAACCGGGCCCGCTTCGCCCGCCAGGTCGTAGAAGCCGTCCGCCGGTCGGCCGGCGACCAGGTGGCCGTGACGGCCAAGATCAACATGGCCGACGGTGTACCGGGCGGCCTCTGGCTGGACGAGAGCCTGGAGTTCGCCCGGCTCCTGGAGGCGGACGGCCACCTCGATGCCCTCGAGCTGACCGGTGGCAGCTCGCTGTCCAACCCGATGTACCTGTTCCGCGGCGAGGCTCCGCTCAAGGAGTTCGGGGCCACCCTGCCCGGGCCGGTGCGGGCCGGCTTCAAGCTGGTCGGCAGCCACTTCATGCCGTCGTACCCCTTCGAAGAGGCCTACTTCCTGAGCTACGCCCGGCAGTTCCGCGACGCCCTGTCGATGCCGCTCATCCTGCTGGGCGGCATCAACCGGCTGGACACCATCGAGAACGCCCTGTCCCTCGGCTTCCAGTTCGTCGCCATGGGCCGGGCCCTGCTGCGCGAGCCGGACCTGATCGCCAAGATGGAGAAGGGCGCGTCCAGCGAATCGCTGTGCGTCCACTGCAACAAGTGCATGCCCACGATCTACTCAGGGACCCGCTGCGTGCTGGTGCCGAGCGAACCCTGAGCGGCGTACCCGACATCGTCGGGCCCGGACTGGACGTCCTCTTCTGCGGGATCAACCCCGGGACCCGGTCCGGTCAGCTGGGCCAGCATTTTGCCCGGCCCGGTAATCGGTTCTGGAAGGTGCTGCACGGGGCCGGCTTCACCGACCGCCTGCTCACGCCGGATGAGCAGTGGTCACTGCTCGACTACCGGCTGGGGGTGACCAACATCGTGACCCGCACCTCCCGGGCCGCGTCCGACCTGACCCCGGCCGAGCTGCGGTCCGGCGCCGTCGAGCTCGAAGTGCGGGTCGCGGAGTGGAGCCCCCGGTTCCTGGCCGTGCTCGGCGTGCAGGCCTACCGCACCGCATTCGCCCGACCGAAGGCGGTCATCGGCCGCCAGGAGCACGTGATCGGCTCGGGCACCGGGGTCTGGGTGCTCCCCAACCCGAGCGGCCTGCAGGCCCACTACCAGCTGGCCGACATGGTCCGGCTGTACGGGGACCTGCGAGCCGAGGTGGGCGGCTAGAGGAGCTTCTCGCCCCAGAACGCGGCGTGCGGGTTGTCGTTGTAGTTGTCGATCGGCTCGTAGCCCTCGGACTCGTAGAGGCTCTGGGCGTGCGGTTGCTGCGGTCCGGTGTCGAGCCGGAGGACGGTCATCCCCCGCCACCGGGCCAGGTCCTCCAGTTCGGCCAGGAGGCGGCGGGCCAGGCCCTTGCCCCGGTACTCCGGGGCCACGTACATGCGCTTGACCTCCCCCATCTCCGGCCCGATGGTGCGCAGTCCCCCACCGGCCACCGGCTGGTCGCCGGCGAACCCGACCAGGAAGCCCCCTCCGGGCGGGCACATCTCCTCGAGCGTGAGGGGCGTGCCCAGCTGGCCATCGGGGATGTCGTACAGCTCGGTCAACTCGCGCCTCATGGCCTCGATCAGCCCGCTCGCCGGCTCCTCGTCGGCCCTCATCTCTCGGAACACGATCTCCACGGCCGGGCACCCTAGTGTCGGGTGATGGCCGCCACTCGCATCCGGGTGCTCGTCCGCGGCCGGGTCCAGGGGGTCGGCTACCGCCAGTCGTGCGCCGACCAGGCCCGGCGGTACGGCGTGGCCGGGTGGGTGCGCAACCGCTCCGACGGGACCGTGGAGGCGGTGTTCGAAGGCGACGCCGCGGCCGTCGCCGCCATGGTCGCCTGGTGCCGGGAAGGACCGCGATGGGCCGGCGTCGAGGACGTCGAGACCACCGTCGAGACGGTCGAGTCGCTGACCGGCTTCCGGGTGGCGGCCGGCGGATAGCCCGGCCGGCCGCCCGCCGCGGCCGGTGGATAGACGGGCCTCGTCGGCCGTCCGGTGGATAGACGGGCCCCGTCGGCCGGCGCCATCTGAGCGCTAGCTGGCCGGCCCCACGTCCACGAACGAGCCCTTGCAGTAGAAGCCGGACTGCGGCCACGTCTGGGACCAGTTGTTGCCCTCGTACTTGATGTTGACGCTGCACGCGTCGCCCGTCCGCTGGCCCGGCGTGTAGGGACCGAACGCCCCGTCGGAGTTCCAGTCGCTGATCGCGGCCAGCGCCGAGGTCAGGCTGGCGCGAGTCGGGTTGCGGCCGGCCTTGAGCAGGGCGTAGAGAAACATCTCGGCGCTGGCCCAGCCCTCGACCCCGAACTCGGAGGTGACCTGGCCCGGTTCGTAGGTCTGCATCAGGTACTGGTACAGCTGAATGCCGGGATTCGGGGAACCCAGGGGCAGGGAGTTGAGGTCGACGTCCAGCCCCTGGGCGGCGCTGTTGCCGGCGAGGGAGATCTGGTCGGAGTTGTAACCCTCGTAGGTCGTGCTGATCAGGCTCGGGTGGAAGCCGTCGGCCTGCATGTCCTGCAGCATGTCCGCGTTGCCGACCACGTCCATCGTGGTGAACACCCCGTCACAGCCCTTCTGCTGCATGGAAGAGACGACCGAACCCATGACCGTGCCGGGCGCGGGCGGGATGCTGTAGTTGGAATAACAGATCTTCACGCCCAGCCGCTGGAACGCAGTCCCGAACTCCTGCCCGGCCTGGGCGCTGATGGGGATGTCGTAGGACAGGATGGCGATGCTCTTCGGCATCTGGTGGTACTCCTGCAACCCGACCAACCAGCCGTTGTCGATCAGGGCCCGCCCGTTGCGCACGGTCACGCTGCCCCCGGTCGCCGACCAGAAGGTCGGGGCGTTCGATCGGTTGGTGTTGATCACCGGCCCGATGTCGGGGATTTTAACCGCCACCATGGCGTTCACCCCGCCGTTGTCGCCGTCGGACAGCGACCCGACGAAGGCCAGCACTTTGGGGATCAGGTAGGAGACGTCGGACGCGTTGTTGCTGGAGTTCTGCTGATCGTCCTCGGAGTCGATGACCAGCTTGCGGCCACAGATGCCGCCGTACCGGTTGACCGCATCGAACAGCGCCTGGGTCGCCTGCAGCGGGCCCTGGAAGCTGTCGGCCACCGCTCCGGTGATCCCGCTCACGTTCCCGACGGTGATGCTGGTCGGCGTCACGCCCGGCGCCGACGCCGTGTTCCCGGTCGTGCCGGTGCAATACGACGCCTGGCTCTGCGGGTTGTAGCTGAAGTTGCTGACGCTGAGCGGCTGACCCTGGACGTTCGGTTGGCCGCCGCTCCCGGCGTCGCTGCCGGCCGAGACGCTCGCCGGGTTCGACGACGTCTGGCGCCCCGAACCGCCCGGCGCGGTGCCCCCGGAGGTCTCGTTGCCGCCGCTGCGACCGGTCACGGCGCCCCCCGGCACCGTCGTGGCGGTAGCCGATGACTGATCGCCGTTCGGCGTCCCGACCGGGGACGCGACGCTCGCCGCGTTCTGATTGCCGGCCGTCGCCGACGGCAGGTAGGGCGATACCCGGGCGCCACACGAACTGCCGATCAGAGCGGCGGCCACCAGGATGCTCGCCGTCGTCGTCTTGGTGCGCATAGCTTCAGACCCCCCAGCCGTACACCTGCAGGTGCAAATGCTACCAAAGCTCCACATTTCCTGACACGCGCGTCAGCCACTGTCGCCGCACGGCTCGGGGGTGGGCCCGAGCGGTTACTTCGTGACGCCCACGGCGGCGCAGGGCGAGCTGAGCGACCCGGCTGATACCGTCCAACACTGACATATACGTCAGGGTTCTCACTACGGGGGATTTCGTTGCCGCAGACCGAGTTGGACACGATCATCTACGAGAAGGACGGGCCCATCGCCCGGATCGTCATGAACCGGCCGGAGAAGGCCAACGTCCAGACCGCCCAGCAGGTCTACGACTTCGAGGACGCCCTGAAGTGGGCCAACCGCGACGAGGAGGTCAAGGTCCTCATCATCAAGGCCAACGGCAAGGGGTTCTGTGCCGGCCATGCCATCGTCAAGCACGAGGAGATGGCCGAGGTGTACCCGACGACCGGCCCGACCTTTGAGCGCACCCACAAGGTGCACAACCAGGACCTGTTCCTGTGGCCGCCCCTCAATCTCTGGGAGTTCCCCAAGGCGACGATCGCCCAGGTCCACGGCTACTGCCTGGGAGGAGGGACCGTCTACGGCTATCTGACCGACATGACCATCGCGTCCGATGACGCCTACTTCCAGATGCCACTCCCCCAGGGCTTCGGCCTACCCGGCGCCCAGACGATGATCGAGCCCTGGCTGTTGATGAACTGGAAGAAGGCGTTCGAGTACCTGTACACGGCCAAGACGCTGACGGCCGAGGAGGCTCTGGAGTGGGGCTTCATCAACGAGGTGGTGCCCCGCGACCAGCTCGAGGAGCGGGTCGAGGAACTGGCGGCGCTGATCGCCGGTATGCCGCTGTCCACCATCATGGCCATCAAGACCGGCATCAAGCGGGCCTGGGAGATGATGGGCATGCGGGTCCACATGCAGACCTCGACCGACTACATCTCCATCTGCAGCGGGTCGAGCGACGTGCAGCAGTACATGGCTCAGCGGGGCAACGACAAGCCCCGCCAGTTCGCCGCCCGCCGGGCCCAGGACGGGTGACCGACTCCCTCCTGCTCATCTACAGCCGACCGGTCGACGGCCGCGAGCGGGAGTACCACGACTGGTACGACCACACCCATCTGGCCGACGTCATGGCCGTGCCCGGCGTCCGGTCGGCCCGCCGCTACCGGTCGGGCGACACCGATGGTCGCTACCTCGCCGTCTACCAGTTGGATGGCGATCCGGACCAGGTGCTGGCCGAGATGACCAGGAGGTTCGGCACCGAGGCGATGGCGCCGTCCGACGCCCTCGACCTGTCCACCATCTCGATGACGGTGTGGAGCCCGCTCGGTTAGAGGCCGGCCAGGGCGGCGAGCAGCGGGGCGGCCAGTTCCGGCCGGCACATGACCAGGTCGGGCAGATAGGGGTGGGCCTGGTTGTAGAGCAGCGGCGACCCGTCGATGCGCGAGGTGTGGAACCCGGCTGCGGCCAGAACGCCGACGGGCGCGGCGGAGTCCCATTCCCATTGGCCGCCGGCGTGGAGATAGGCGTCGGCCTCGCCGCGCCCGACGGCCATGGCTTTGGCGCCGGCCGAGCCCATGGGCTGGACCACACCCCCGACGGCGGCGGCCACTTCGGGCGCCCAGGCCGGCGGGCGGCTGTCGCTGACCAGGATGACCGGTGCCCGGTCGACCGCCGGCGGTACGACGGCCGCGGCGGTGGTTGCGTACACGGCGTCCAGGGCCGGCTGGGCCACGGCCGACGCAGTCAGCCCGGAAGGGTTGGTCTCGATCGCCGATCGTTCCCACAGTGCGACGTGCACGGCCCAGTCGTTGCGGCCGGGCAGGCCGAACTCGCGGGTGCCGTCGAGCGGGTCGACGATCCACACCCGGTCGGCGGACAGGCGGGCCGGACTGTCGGCCGACTCCTCGGACAGGACGGCGTCGTCGGGGCGGGCGACGGCCAGCCGGGCCAGGATCATCTCATTCGACTGCTGATCGCCCGCCTTGCCGAGCTCCTTGCCGGTCAATCCCGACGACCGCACCGATAGCAGCAGCTGCCCGGCCTGGTGGGCGATCTGGGCGGCCAGTTCGGAGTCGGCGGCGACGCTCATGCCGGCCAACCGTGGGCCACGGCCGACCGCTCGGGTGGGCGAAGGGCAGTCACAGGCCGAGCTGGGCCAGGATCCAGTCGGCCATGGCGGAGGGGCTGCCGTGGCCGGGGCGCAGGACGACCTCGGCGTGGTCGGGGGCTTCGTAGGGGTCGTCGATGCCGGTGAAGTTGCGGATCTCCCCGGCCCGGGCCTTGGCATAGAGGCCTTTGGGGTCGCGGCTCTCGCAGATGTCGAGGGGGGTGTCGACGAACACCTCGATGAAGCGCAGGCCGGCCGCGTCGTGGGCGGAGCGGACCTTGTTGCGGTCGGCCCGGTAGGGCGATACGAGCGAGACCACGGCGATCAGGCCGGCGTCGGCGAACAGCTTGGCCACCTCACCGACACGGCGGACGTTCTCGGCCCGGTCGTGGCCGCTGAAGCCCAGGTCGGCATTGAGGCCGTGGCGCAGGTTGTCGCCGTCGAGCAGGTAGGCGGCCCGGCCGGCTTCGACCAGGCGCCGTTCCACCTCCACCGCGACGGTGGACTTGCCCGACCCCGACAGCCCGGTCAGCCAGATGGTGGCTCCTTCGGTGCGGGCCGAGCGGTCGATGGCGTTGTTGTGCCAGGTGACGTTGGCCGACACCCGGGCCTGCTCGGCGCCCAGCACCATGCCGGCGGCGACGGTGTTGTTGGTGGCCGGGTCGACCAGGATCAACGAACCGGTGAACCGGTTGCGCCGGTACGGGTCGAACATCAAGGGGGACTGGGCCCGCAGCCGGACCCGGCCGATCTCGTTCAACGCCAGACCGTCGGCCGTCTCATCGCGGTGCAACGTGTTGATGTCCAGGCGGTACTCGAGCAGCTCGACCGACGCGGTGACCGACCGGCTGGTCTGGCGCACCACGTAGCGGGTCCCCGGCGTCAGAGACGCCCGCTCGGAGAACCAGCACACCAGGGCATCGATGTCCTGGCTGACCGACGGTCGGTTGTTGGGCCGGCAGATCATGTCACCCCGACTGACATCGATGTCGTCGGCCAACGACAGGGTGACCGCCTGCGGGGGGAACGCCTCGTCCAACACCTCGCCGCCCGGGCCACGGATCTCCGACACCGTCGAAGTGAACCCCGACGGCAGCACGACCACCTCGTCGCCGGTCTTGAACACCCCACCGGCGACCGTCCCGGCGTAGCCGCGGTAGTCGTGCAGATCGGCATCGGAGCCCGACTGGGGCCGGATCACGTACTGCACCGGGAAACGGGCGTCGATCAGGTTGCGGTCCGACGCGATGTGCACGTTCTCCAAGTGGTGCAACAGCGGGGCACCGTCATACCAGCCCATGTTGGCGCTCTGGCCGACCACGTTGTCGCCCAGCAGGGCCGAGACCGGAATGAACACCAGATCGTGCACGTCCAGTTTCATGGCGAAACTGCGGAACTCGTCGTGGATCTCCTCGAACCGCTCCTGCGACCAGCCGACCAGGTCCATCTTGTTGATGCACACCACCAGATGCGGGATCCCGAGCAGCGAGGCGATGAACGCATGCCGGCGGGACTGCTCCAAAACCCCCTGACGGGCATCGACGAGGATCAACGCCACGTCCGCGGTCGACGCCCCCGTCACCATGTTGCGGGTGTACTGGATGTGGCCCGGCGTGTCGGCGATGATGAACTTGCGCCGCGGCGTGGCGAATTACCGATACGCCACATCGATGGTGATCCCCTGCTCGCGCTCGGCCCGCAAACCGTCGGTCAGAAGCGCCAGGTTGGTGTACTCGTCGCCCCGCTCGCGCGAAGTGCGCTCCACCGCCTCCAACTGATCCGCGAAGATCGACTTCGAGTCGTACAAGAGCCGCCCGATCAACGTCGACTTGCCGTCATCGACACTGCCGGCCGTGGCCAGCCGCAACAACTCGGGCACTAGAAGTACCCCTCCTTCTTACGGTCTTCCATACCCGCCTCCGAGATACGGTCATCGGCGCGCGTCGCCCCCCGCTCGGTCAACCGCGACGCCGCCACCTCAGCCACCACCGCATCCGCATCGGCGGCCAACGACTCCACACAACCGGTGCACGTAGCATCGCCGATGGTCCGGAACCGCACCGTCGCCTCGTACACCTCCTCACCATCGAGCACCGTCACGAACGGCGACAGAGCCAACAGCATCCCGTCCCGCTCGAACACCTCCCGCCGGTGCGCGTAATACAACGACGGCAACTCGATCCCCTCGTCCAGCACGTACTGCCAGATGTCCAGCTCCGTCCAGTTCGACAACGGGAACACCCGGATGTGCTCACCCTTGCGGTGCGCCCCGTTGTACAGGTTCCACAGCTCCGGCCGCTGATTCTTCGGATCCCACTGACCGAACTCGTCACGGAAACTGAACACCCGCTCCTTGGCCCGGGCCTTCTCCTCATCGCGTCGCGCCCCACCGAACACCGCATCGAAACGCTGCTCGACGATCCCCCGCAACAACGTCACCGTCTGCAACCGGTTCCGACTGGCCTTCGGCCCCGTCTCCTCCGCCACCCGACCGGCATCGATGTCGTCCTGCACCGAAGCCACCACCAGGCGCACACCCAGCCGCTCCACCGTACGATCCCGGAACTCGATCACCTCCGGCAGATTGTGGCCGGTATCGACATGCATCACCGGGAACGGCAACGGCGCCGGCCAGAACGCCTTGGCCGCCACATGCAACATCACCACCGAATCCTTGCCCCCCGAGAACAACAGCACCGGCCGCTCGAACGTGGCCGCCACCTCCCGGAAAATGTGCACCGCCTCCGCCTCGAGCGTGCGGATATGACTCAGTTCATAAGCGACCGAAGGCATTCCTTACGAGATTAGTCGGGTATCCGTTTTTCCGACAAAGGAGTCAGACGTTCCGCCGGTAACGCCCCCCCACATCGAACAGCGCAGTGGTGATCTGGCCGAGGGAGCAGGTCCGCACGGCGTCCATCAGCACGGCGAAGACGTTGTCGCCGGACAGGGCGGCCTGGCGCAGCCGGTCCAGGTCGGCCGGGCTCTCGTCGGCGTGATCCCGGTGGAAGGCGGCCAGCCGGTCGAGCTGGCTCTCCTTCTCGGATTCGGTCGACCGGGCCAGCTCCTGGTGGTCGGGCACGGCGTCGCCGGCCGGGTTGCGGAACGTGTTCACCCCGATGATCGGGAGGGAGCCGTCATGCTTGCGGGACTCGTAGAGCATCGACTCGTCCTGGATCCGGCCCCGCTGGTAGCCGGTCTCCATGGCCCCCAGTACCCCGCCCCGGTCGCTGATCCGCTCCAGCTCGGCCAGGACCGCTTCTTCGACCAGGTCGGTGAGATCCTCCACGATGAAGCTGCCCTGGAGGGGGTTCTCGTTGGCGGCCAGGCCCCACTCGCGGTTGATGACCATCTGGATGGCCAGAGCCCGCCGCACCGACTCGGCGGTCGGGGTGGTGACCGCCTCGTCGTAGGCGTTGGTGTGCAGGCTGTTGGCGTTGTCGTATATGGCGCAGAGCGCCTGAAGGGTGGTGCGGATGTCGTTGAACGCCATCTCCTGGGCGTGCAGCGACCGGCCCGATGTCTGGACGTGGTACTTCAGCTTCTGGCTGCGCTCATTGGCGCCGTACCGGTCCCGCATGGCCACCGCCCAGATGCGCCGGGCCACCCGGCCGATGACGCTGTACTCGGGGTCCATCCCGTTGGAGAAGAAGAAGGAGAAGTTGGGGGCGAAGTCGTCGACCGCCATGCCCCGGGCCAGGTACGACTCCACGTAGGTGAACCCGTTGGCCAGTGTGAACGCCAGCTGGGAGATGGGGTTGGCCCCGGCCTCGGCGATGTGGTAGCCGGAGATGGAGACGGAGTAGAAGTTGCGCACCGCGTTGGCGATGAACCACTCCTGCATATCGGCCATGACCCGCAGCGAGAACTCGGTCGAGAAGATACACGTGTTCTGTCCCTGGTCCTCCTTCAAGATGTCGGCCTGCACGGTGCCACGGACCCGGCGCAGCACCTCGGCCGGCGCCAGGTCCGGGTGCTGGGCGATGGCCGCGTTGAAGAACATGGCCAGGATGGTCGGGGCCGGACCGTTGATCGTCATCGACACCGACGTGGTCGGGTCGCAGAGGTCGAACCCGTCGTAGAGCGCCTTCATGTCGTCGAGAGTGGCGATGGATACGCCGGAGTTGCCGACCTTGCCGTAGATGTCGGGCCGGCGGTCGGGATCGAAGCCGTAGAGGGTCACCGAGTCGAACGCAGTCGAGAGCCGGGTGGCCGGCTGGTCGGCGGCCAGGAGATGGAACCGCCGGTTGGTCCGGAAGGCGTCGCCCTCCCCGGCGAACATGCGGGCCGGATCCTCGCCCTCCCGCTTCAGCGGGAACACCCCGGCGGTATACGGGAACGACCCGGGCAGGTTCTCGGCCCGCAGCCAGCGCAACAGCTCCCCGTGGTCCTCGAACCGGGGGGCGGCGACCCGGCGTACCTCCGTGCCGGACAGCGACTCCCGGGTATGGGTCAGGGCCTCCTTGCGGGCCGGCCACTCCTCCAGCAGCCGCTGGTTGTCGGCGGCCAGGGCGGCGTCGGCGTCGGCCGCCAAGCGGTCGACCCGGTCGTCGCCTCCGAGCGCCTGGGCCACGCTCCGGGCCGCCTGGCGGCGCCGGGCCACGGCCACCTGCTCGTCGGTGGCGGCGTGATAGCTGCGGACGGACTCGGCCACGTCGGCCAGGTAGCGCGTCCGGTTGGCGGGCACGATCGAATGGCCGCGCGTCGACGTGCGCCCCTCGACGGGGGCCAACACCCCGGACGGTAGGCCGAGCCGGTCCCGGACGAACTGGTAGAGGGCGGTCACGCCGTCGTCGGCGAAACGGGATGCCACCGTGCCGAACACCGGCATCTGGTCGAGCGGTACGCCCGAGTGATCGGGATTACGGGCCAGCGTGCGGCGCACATCGCGCAGGGCGTCCTCGCCGCCGCGACGCTCGAACTTGTTGATGGCCACCGCCGCCGCGAAGTCCAGCATGTCGATCTTCTCCAGCTGGGACGCGGCGCCGAACTCCGGCGTCATCACGTAGACCGGCACGTCGACGTAGGGCACCACGGCGGAGTCGCCCTGCCCGATGCCGGGCGTCTCCACCACGATCAGGTCGAACCCGGCGGCCCGGCAGGCGGCGATGGCGTCATGCAGGCTCTCGGGCAGGTCGCTGCCCGACTGGCGGGTGGCGAACGACCGGAAGAACACGCGGCCTCCGCCGTCTATCGAGTTCATCCGGATGCGATCACCGAGCAGGGCGCCCCCGCCCTTGCGCCGGCTCGGATCGATGGCCAGAACGGCGATGCGCAGCTTGTCCTCGTGGTCGAGACGGAAGCGCCGGACCAGTTCGTCGTTCAGAGATGACTTCCCGGAGCCCCCCGTCCCGGTGAGACCGAGAACCGGGGCCTCCCGGCGCCCGGCCCCATCCCGGATGGCGGCCAACTGCCGATCGGACAGTCGACCTTCCTCGGCCGCGCTCAGGGCCCGGGCCAGGGCCCGCTCGTCACCGCCGAGCAGGGCCTCCAGCTCGGCGTCGGTCAGGGCCGGCACCGGAATGTCGCAGTCGACGATCAGCGTGTTGATCATGGCGGCCAGGCCCATCTGCTGGCCGTCGTGGGGCGAGAACAGGCGGGCCACGCCGTATTCCTGGAGCTCCCTGATCTCGGCCGCGGTGATGGTGCCCCCGCCGCCGCCGAACACCTTGATGTCGGGGCGCCCCTCGGCCCGTAGCCGGTCGACCAGGTACTTGAAGTACTCGACGTGGCCGCCCTGGTACGAGCTGACGGCCACGCCCTGGACGTCCTCCTGGACGGCCGCGGTGACGATCTCATCCACCGACCGGTTGTGGCCCAGGTGGATGACCTCGGCCCCCTGCGCCTGCAGCAGGCGCCGCATGATGTTGATGGCCGCGTCGTGGCCGTCGAACAGGCTGGCCGCCGTCACGAAACGGACGGGATGCTGCGGACGGTACAGGTCGGTGGCGCTCACGCCCCCACTTTACTAGGACGTCCTATTAAATGACGACCACCGATCTCAGCACCTCGCCCTTCTGCATGCGGGCGAACGCCTCCTCCACACCGTCGATGCCCACCGTCTCGGTCACGAACCCGTCCAGATCGAGTCGGCCAGACAGGTACAGGTCGATCAGCATCGGGAAGTCGCGCGTGGGCAGGCAGTCCCCGTACCAGGACGACTTCAACGACCCGCCCCGGCCGAACATCTCGATCATCGGCAGTTCGATCTGCATGGACGGGTCGGGGACGCCGACCTGAACCAGGGTGCCGGCCAGGTCCCGGGCCAGGAACGCCTGGCGGTAGGTCTCCGGGCGGCCCACCGCCTCGATGACCACGTCGGCCCCGAACCCGTCGGTCAGTTCCTGGATGGCGGCCACCGCGTCGCCCGACCCGGAGTTGACCGTGTGGGTGGCGCCGAACTTCCTGGCCCACTCCAGCTTCCGGTCGTCCAGGTCCACGGCGATGATGCGGCGGGCGCCGGCGATGGCGGCCCCGGCGATGGCGGCGTCGCCCACTCCCCCGCAGCCGATGACGGCGACGGTGTCGCCCCGGCCCACCGCCCCGGTGTTCACCGCCGCACCGAAGCCGGCCATGATGCCGCAACCGATCAGGCCGGCCGCCTCGGGCCGGGCCGCCGGGTCGACCTTGACCGCCTGGCCGGCGGCGACCAGTGTCTTCTCGGCGAAGGCGCCGATGCCGAGCGCCGGCCACAGCTCCCGCCCGTCGGACAGGGTCATCTTCTGGGTGGCGTTGGCGCTGTCGAAGCAGTACCAGGGGCGGCCCCGGCGGCACGACCGGCAGTTGCCACAGGGGGCCCGCCAGGCCAGCACCACGTAGTCGCCGGGGGCGACGTCGGTCACGCCCTCGCCTACCGCCTCGACCGTGCCGGCCGCCTCGTGACCGAGCAGGAACGGGAAGTCGTCGTTTATGGCGCCCTCGCGGTAGTGGAGGTCGGTGTGGCACACACCGCACGCAGCGACAGCAATCAGCGCCTCACCGGGACCGGGGTCCGGGACATGGATGTCCTCCAGCTGAACGGGCTCCCCCTTTGACAGGGAAACCACCCCTTTGACGACACTCGGCATGTCAGAACTCCAGTACTCGTCGGGCCGCTCGGGCGATGTCGTCGACCTGCGGCAGGATCGCCTTCTCCAGGCTGGGCTCGTAGGCGACGTGGGTGTCGGTGGCCCCGAGGCGCGACACCGGGGCATCGAGGTCGGTGAAGCAGTGCTCGCCCACCCATGCCGCCACCTCGGCTCCGAAGCCGGCGGTGAGGACGTCCTCGTGGACGACCAGCACCCGGCTGGTGCGTGAAACGGCCTCGGCCACCATCTCCTTGTCCCAGGGGATGATCGAGCGCAGGTCGATCACCTGCACGCTGGCGTCGGTGATGGACTCGGCCGCCTGGCGGGCCTTCTCGACCGTCGCCCCCCACGTCACGATGGTGAGGTCGTCACCGGAGACCACCTGCCGGGCCCGGCCGAACGGCACCTTGAACGGCGCCGGAGGGAACGGCGTCTTGGTGTAGGGCTGGCGCAGCAGGTGCTTGTGCTCGAGGAACAGAACCGGATCGTCGGCGGACAGCGCCGTGCGCAGGAGCCCGGCCGCATCGGCCGCCCGGGACGGCATCACGATGGTCAGGCCGGGTACGTGGGCGAAGATCGATTCGCCCGACTGCGAGTGCCAGATCGCCCCGCCCTGCAGATAGCCGCCGATCGGTACCCGCAACACCATCGGGCAGCTGAACGCCCCGTTGGACCGCCAGCGGATGGTTGCCGCCTCGGTCTTGATCTGCTGCATGGCCGGCCAGATGTAATCGAAGAACTGCACCTCGGGGACCGGGCGCAGGCCGCGGATGGCCTGGCCCACCGCCCGGCCGACGATGTTGGCCTCGGCCAGAGGGGTGTTGAAGCAGCGGGCGATCCCGAACTCCCGCTGGAGGCCGTGGGTGGTGCCGAACACCCCACCCTTGCCCTCGACGTTGGCCAGCACCTGCTCGCGGGCATCGGCCACGTCCTCGCCGAACACGCGGATGCGCTCGTCGTCGGCCATCAACTCGTGCAGGGTGCGCTTGATGGCTTCGCCCAGCGCCACCACCTCGCCTTCGCCGGTCTCCTCCGATGCCTCCACCTCGGGCAGGGCGACCACGTTGTCGGTCACCGTGATGGGGTCGGGGCGGGGGGCAGCCAGCGCGGTCCGCGACGCGGCGGCGACCGCCTGACGGGCATCATCTTTGACCGCCTGGGCCTCGTCGGCCGACATCAGGCCGGCCTCGATCATCGTCAACTCCATCAGCAGCAACGGGTCGTGGGCCGCCTCGTCGGCCAACTCGTCGGCCGAGCGGTACTTGCTCTGGGTGTCGGCCGCCGAGTGGGAGTAGGGCCGGGTGACGGTGGCGTGCACGAGGGCCGGCCCGACACCGGCCCGGACCTGGGCGACAATCTCGGCCGACCGCCGGCGCACCTCGAAGTAGTCCCGGCCGTCCACGGAGTGGATGTGGAGGCCACGGAAGCCCTGCACCAGCTCGGAGATGGGTGCCGGAGACTGGTCACTGGACGGCACCGAGATGGCGAAGCCGTTGTCGGCCACCACGAACAGGACCGGCAGGTGGAGGGTGCAGGCCGAGTTCAGACTCTCCCAGAACTCGCCCTCCGACGTCGCCCCCTCGCCGAGGGACACGTAGGTCAACTCGTCGCCATGGGCCACACAACCGGGTAGGTCGGGCCGGCGACTGATGTAGCGGGACGCCTCGGCACAGCCGACCGCGGGCAGGCACTGGCTGCCGGTGGCCGACGACTCGGTGACCACGTTGAGCCCGGCGTGGCCCCAGTGGCAGGGCATCTGCCGGCCCCCCGACGACGGATCCAAGGATGATCCGACCGCCTGGTAGAGGATCTCCTCAGGGGTGATGCCGAGCGAGAGCATGAGCGCCCGGTCCCGGTAGTACGGGAAGAACCAGTCGTAGCCGCCCCGCAGGTACCGGCCCAGGCCCAGCAGCAGCGCTTCGTGGCCGGCCCCGGAGATCTGGAAGAACACCCGGCTCTGCTTCTGCAGGGCGATCTCCCGGTCGTCGAGGCAGCGCGATATCCAGGCCAGCCGGAAGTCCTCCCGGATCTCCTCGACCGGGATACCCCGGAAGGTGCTGCTCTCTCCTACCGAAGCCGCTGCCATATATCCGCATCGTACGACCGAGGCCGGCCGCGGCGCGCAATACCCGGGCCGCGCCGAACGTGCTCGCCTCCTGCCCGCGCCGACTAGGACGGCTGGGTGACCATGAGGAGGAGGGCGATCACGAATAGGACATCCGACCCGGCGGCGGCCCAGGCCAGTCGGCGGCCGGCTCGGCCGAGGGCGGCGTCGTCGTCCGGCTGGGTTGGGGCGGCGTCGATGTCGGGCTGGCTTGGGGCGGCGTCGATGTCGGGCCGGCGGCCGGCGACGGTGCCGGCGGACGCCCGGATGGCGGTCTCGGCCGGGCGGATCACCACCAGCAGCAGGGCCCCGGCGGCCACCCATATCACCAGGCCGGCCACCGCCCACAGCTGGCCGAACTCGCCCCCACCGGGCCGCACCGACATGGCCCCGATTCCGAACACCGGCGCCACCAGGATCAGGTACTCCGGCACAGAGCCGGACCGGAAGAAGCGCCGCACCTCGGCCACCGATTCCGGGCGGCTGCGGGCGGTGCCGGCGGTGCGACCTATGGCGCCGTATACGCCGCTGACGGCCACCGCGCCGAAACCGATGACGGCGGTGATGACGTGGATGGCGACCAGCACGTCGTAGACCGCTGGGTGGCCACCCGGCGCCAGCGCCGCGGGCCCGCCCGCATAGACCGCCGGATCCCCGCCGTCGGTCACCGCCGCGATGATCGCACCGAGCACGCCGGACAACGTACCTTGAGGCCCGTGCGCGTCCCCCTCGCCCTCCTGGCTACCACCGCGCTGGTGCTGACCGGCTGTTCGTCCTCGCCCCGGGGGGAGGTCACACCGACGACCGGTACGCCGACTACGGCGTCTCCGGTGACCACATCCACGACGACGGCGCCGAAGCCGACCGCTACTACCGTCTACGCCCCGACGACCCCCCAAGCCTCCGCCGACGCGGCCGCCGGCGCGCTGGTCAACTTCTGGTCCGAGAACAACCGGTCGGCGGCCGCCGGCGTGGCCTCCCCGGCCGCCGTCGCCGCCCTGTTCGCCAGCCCCTTCCCCGGTCAGTACATCCAGGAGCGGGGCTGCAGCGCTCCGGCCGACGGGCCGACCACCTGCACCTATGCCAACCGGAACACCGGCAGTCTGTACGAGATCTTCGCCACCCAGGGCCGCTCCGGCTGGTACATCTCGTCAGTCACCGTCGAATCCTGAGCACCGCCGCCACCGGGCGCCGGGCTCACTTCTCGCGGGATCTGGATGCGCGAGCGACTGCGGAGTTGGGCTCGGTTCGGCGGGGCCGGTCGGGCTAGATGGGAGGCCGGATCTTTGGCGCGTTGATTCGGTCCACGCTCGCGTCACTCGATCTGGCTGGCCCGTCAGAACGCGCATTTCGGTCATCTGGCGGTCCACTCGAATCCACGCCCCACTGGAGTGGACCGCAGGAACGCACATTTCGACCATCTGGCGGTCCAGTCGGGACTACGCCCGACATCTCTGGACCGGATTATCGCGACAGCGGCGCCTGATCGCGCCCACCCGGGCCACCCCGAACCCGCCGCGCCCACCCGGCCAACCCTGAACTCGCCGCACCCGGCCAACCGGCCCCGAACCCGACACGCCCCGCCGCCCGGTGCCGCCGGACACCGCTGCTACGACGGCGCCCCGACGGAGTCGATGGCGTGCTGGCGCAGGCGGCGGTAGTCGACCTTGCCGCTCGGTGACCGGCCGATCGTCGGGATGGCCACGATCCGGCGGGGCGCCTTGTAGGCGGCCAGCCGACCCTTCACCCAGTCGATCAGCTCATCATCGGTCCCGGTGGCACCCGGCCGGCGCTCCACCACTGCAGTGACGGTCTCGCCGAAGCGGTCGTCCGGTACGCCCACGACCACGGCGTCGGCCACCGACGGATGGAGCTTGATGGCCTCCTCCACCTCTTCGGGGAAGACCTTCTCGCCGCCGGTGTTGATGCACACCGATCCCCGGCCCAGCAGGTGGACCGAGCCGTCGGCCCGGACCATGGCGAAGTCGCCGGGGATGGTCCACCGCTCGCCGTCGATGAGCATGAAGGTGGTCGCCGACTTGCCCGGGTCCTTGTAGTAGCCCATCGGTCCCCGGCCCCGGATGGCGACGCGGCCCTGCTCCTCGGAGCCGGCCTGCACCTCCCGGCCGTCCTCGGTCAGGACCTTGGTGTCGGGTCCCAGGCTGAAGCCGGCGGTGGCGGTTGTCTGGCCGGCGCGCGAGGTGGACCGGGCCATGCCGATCGCCTCGGAGGATCCCAGTGTGTCGACGAGGGTCATCTTGGGCTGGTGGCGCAGGAGGCCCTCTTTGACCTGGGCCGACCACATGACGCCGGAGCTCACCATCAGCCAGAGCGAGGAGATGTCCCATCGGTCCGGCTCGGCGTCGAGGGCGGCCAGGATGGGTTTGGCGAAGGCATCACCCACGATGGAGATCTCGGTGACCCGCTCCGTCTCGATGAGATCGAGCAGGGCCGGGACGTCCAGGTGCCGGCCTTCGGGCAGGACGACCGATCCCCCGCTGCTCAGCACGGTCATGGCCGTGAACAGCCCGGTGCCGTGCATGAGCGGGGGGCCGGGAACCATTCGCGGTGGGGCGTACTTGGACGGCTGGGCCAGGACGGCCCGCACATCATCGATCCCGCCCGACTCCGGGTAGCGCACAGCGGCCGTCTTGTTGAGAGTGGCGAACAGGTCGTCCTGGCGCCACATGACACCCTTCGGCATCCCGGTGGTCCCGCCGGTGTAGATGAACAGGTAGTCGTCGCCCGGACGCGGACCGGTGATCTCGGCGTCGGCCGGCCGGGTGGCGGCCACCTCGTACGGGTGGGCCCACTCCGGTGTCGGCCCGGAGCCGTCGTCGACATGTAACCAGAGCTTGACGTCGGCCAGGCGGGGCCGTAGCCGCTCGACGGTCTCGGCGAAGGTGCCGTGGAAGACCACCGCCTCGGTGTCGGAGTTCTCCCACAGGTACACCAGTTCGTCGTCGGTGTACCGGTAGTTGGTGTTCACCGGCACCAGCCCGGCCTTGAAGCAGGCGTAGAGCGTTTCGATGTAGGCGGGGCAGTTGTACAGGTACTCGGAGACCTTGGCCTGATGACCGAGGCCGGCCTCCCTGAGGGTGGTGGCGAGCGACGCCGCCCGGGTCTCCAATTCGGCCCAGCTGCGCCTGATCTCACCCTGTTGCAGGGCCGGCCGCTCGGCGACGGTGGCGGCGACCGCGTCCCAGACGTCGGCGTAGTTCCAGTTGCTCATCGGCCCTCCTCGGCCGCGCTCGCGCCGCACCGAGCACTTGTTGGTCCGGTCACCGGCTTCTCAGGCCCGGCTGGCGATGTCGACCAGGCTCCACACCGACGGCTCACCCTCCTGCTCGGCCAGCACGCCCCGCTTCTCCAGATAGCGCAGGTGGGCGAGTGTCTCGCCGGCCGCGGCCCGGCGCATCCAGCCCTGGATCTGCTCCCACGGCCGGCTCCAGGTCATCTGGCCGGCGATGGACCACGCCGAGGTGTGGCCCTCTTGGATGGCCGCCACTACCTCGTCGAAGCGGGCGTGGTGGTGGCCCTTGAGCTCGGCCACCCGTCCGGGCAGGTCGGTGAAGCGGTGCTCGTGGGCGGGCAGGGCTTCGACCGTGTCGTAGGCCGCCACCTTGTCCAGCGAGTTGAGGAAATCGCCCAGCGGATCGGGGCCGGCCTGCGGGTGGAACGAGATGTTGGGTGTGATCCGGGGCAGCACGTGGTCGCCGGCCAGCATCAGCCGGTTCCCGGCCTCGTACAGGCAGATGTGGCCCGGAGAATGGCCGGGCGTCCAGATGGCGGTCAGATCCCAACCGGGGATATCGGCCTTGTCCCCGTCCTCGATGAGCCGGTCGGGGATGGCCGTGGTGACCCACGGCCGGACGGGCATCGACGCGTTCTGGAGGGTGGCGATCTCCTCGGCCGGGGCCCCGTCCCGCCGGAGCATGGCGCCCAGCTTCTGGATCAGGTCAGCGGGTTCCTCGTAGCGGTCCTCGATGAGAGCGGCGTCGGCCGGGTGCAGGCCGATCCACGCCCCCGACGCCTCTCGGATCCGCCCGGCCAGGCCGTAATGGTCGGGATGGATGTGGGTGACGAGGACGCCTTGGACGTCATCGATGGCGAACCCGGCCTCGTCCAGACCCTCGACCAACTTGGCGTAGGCATCGTCGGTGTTCCATCCGGCGTCGATGAGGTACGGGCCCCGATCGGTCTCGAACGCGTACACCAGTACGTACCGCAGCGGGTTGTTCGGGATCGGGACCGGGATACTCCACAGGCCCGGGCGGACCCGCTCGACGGGGGGCAGCGGCGGATCGGCATCAACGGTTCTCTCAGCGGTCATCGATTCCAGCTTGCCAGGCGCGCTCCTCGAAGCGCCCGTCCCGGTCCGACCCCGCCCGCCAAGGGACCGGCAATGGGCGCCCCTCCCACAGGCCCCCCCGGTGATCGGGGGCAGGTGCCGGTCCGCCAACCCCGGGAGCGATTCGGACGGTTCGGACGGGTCGGATACCTTTCTCCGGATGGCCGCTCCGGAGGTACGTCGGATGACCGGGTGGAACGGCCGGCGGGTGTTCGTCGATGTGCCTTTCCGCATCCACGGAGGCGATCCCGACTGGATCCCGCCGCTGCGGATCACCGTCCACGACCGGATCTCGCCGAAACATCCGGCCAACGCCCACCAGGAGACGGCCCTCTGGGTCGCCTACCGACACGGCCGCCCGGTCGGGCGCCTCGCCGCCTGCATCGACTCCCTCTTCAATGAGCACCAGAAGGTGAACTGGGCGTGGGTCGGCTTCTACGACACCTTCGACGACCCCGACGTGGCCGGCGCCTTGTTCGACACGGCCGCCGACTGGGCCCGGAACCGGGGGGCCGGCACCTGCGTCGGTCCGGCCAACTTCACCACCAACGACGAGCTGGGCCTCCTGGTCGACGGCTTCGATGATCCGCCCGCCATCCTGACCCTCCAGAATCCCCGGTACTACGAGGCGTTGTGGACCGGCCACGGGTGGGAACCGGCCATGGACCTGTACGGCTGGCACTTCCAGAAGACGACGACCGAGCTGTCGGAACGCCAGCGGCGCACCCTCGATCGGCTGCAGAAGCGGGCCCAGGTACGGGCCCGCACGATCGACATGGACAACTACGACGCCGAGGTGGGCCGCTTCTTCGAGATATACAACGCCGCCTGGCAGGACAACTGGGGCTTTGCGCCGATGCCCGAACCGGAGATCCGGCACCTGGCCAAGCAGCTGAAGCAGATCATCCGTCCGGAGTGGGCCTTCGGCCTGGAGACGACCGACGGCACCCCCGTCGCCGTGTGCCTGGCCCTGCCCGACATGAACATCGCCATGCAACGGGTTCGCTCCGGGCGGCTGTTCCCGACCGGGTGGCTGCCGCTGCTCACGACCCGCAAGAAGGTGCACAAGGCCCGGGTGTGGGCGCTCGGGATCCGGCCCGACTACCAACACCTGGCGCTGGGCCCGCTGCTGTACCGGGAAATTGTGGATCGCCTGGCCGCCGACCCGTACATAACCGAGTCGGAGGGCGGCTGGACGCTGGCCGTCAACCACCGCATCAATACCCAGTTGGAGGCCATGGGCGCCACCCGCTCCAAGATCTGGCGGCTCTACCAGAAGACCCTGTAGGCCCCGAGCACCTGCCGCCCGAAGGCCCCCGGCCGTACCGCACGACCGCCCACAGCGCGGCCTCCCGGCCGTACCGCCCACACAGCGACCACCCGGACCTACCGAAAGGTCCCTCTATGGTGCGAGCACCCGCCGGGCCCGCTCGAAGGCGGCCAGCGCCAACTCGATGTCGGCTTCGGTGTGGGTCGCCATCACCGACGTGCGCAAGAGCGCCTTGGCCACCGCCGGCGGGATGGCGCAGTTGGTGTACACACCCTCGTCCAAGAGGGCCTTCCACAGGTGCCCGGCCTGCCACACGTCGCCCACCCACACCGGGACGATCGGGCTGCCCGACGAGGCACCGACGTCGTAGCCCAGGTCGGTCAGGCCCCGCCGCAGCTGGTCGGCGCGGGCCAGTACGGCCTCCCGCCGCCAGTCCTCGTCGCGGGCGATGCGGGCCGCCGCCAGCGCGGAGGCCAGGGCCGCCGGGACCCCCGATGCGGTGAACATCAGCGGCCGGCAGGCGATCTTCAAGAAGTCGATGACCGCCTGTGATCCGGCGATGAACCCGCCACAGCTGGCGAGTGACTTGGAGAAGGTTCCCATCAGGAGGTCGGGCTGGATTCCGGCCTCCGCCGCCGTCCCCGCCCCGGACGGGCCGGCCACCCCGATGGCGTGGGCCTCGTCGACCAGCAGGCGGGCGCCGAACGACCGGCACAGCTCGGCGATCTCGACCAGCGGGGCCCGATCGCCCTCCATCGAATAGATCCCGTCGACGGCTACGAGCACGCCGCCGGAGTCGGGTTGCTCCCGCCACGACCGCAGGGTGCGGGCCAGGCTGTTCGGGCGGTTGTGCCGGAAGGCGCGCAGGACGCCGTCGGAGTAGCGGGCCCCGTCGACCAGGCTGGCGTGGCCGGCC
>DASZNC010000162.1:0-16613 GCA_035551615.1 Acidimicrobiales bacterium | reverse complement strand
TCATGGCCCCCAGCCGGGCCACCCTCAAGGCCATCGGCATGGCCACGCAGATGTTCCTGCGCACCCTGTCCAAGGTGGTCGGCGGCGCCGTCGTCCAGGACGCCGTCGCCTTCTTCGCCGCGTTCGAGGGCATGGAGCAGGGTTTTCGGGAACGGGCCAAGTTGGTGTCGGACCTGTTGGCCGACGAGCGCACCGCATTCGTGGTGGTGGCCGCCCCTCGGCGCGACGCCGTGGCCGAGGCCATCTTCTTCGCCGACCGCCTGCGCGACACGACCGGCCGGGTGGAGGCGCTGATCGCCAACCGCATGTTCCCCTCGTTCGGCCCGGTGCCGGCGGCCCTGGCCACCTCCCGCTCGTCCGGTGCCGGCGCCGACGCCGGCGCCGGCAGCGGCAGGGGCACCGACGCTGGCTCCGCCTCCGGCGCCCACGCCGGAAGCGGCACCGGCACTGCGTCCGCCTCTGGCGCCCACGCCAACCGCGGCACCGGCACCGCCTCCGCCGGCTCAGCGCACTCGGCGGGGCGCGACCAGTTGGCGGCGTTGGCCCAGACCATGGCCGACTTCGACCAGGTCTCCACCCGCGAGGAGGCCCACCTGACGCATCTCACCGAGCGCCTGCCCGAGACGCCTGTGGTGCGGGTGCCGTTCCTGGCCAGTGACGTCCACGATCTGGACGGGCTCGGTCAGGTCGGACACTGGCTGTTCGCCGACTGACCCGGCAACCGTCGGCTCGGCCCAACTCTGTTACAGAATTCGAACTCTGTAGGATTTTCCTTTGAAAACTACGAAAATGATACAAAGTTGACGAAAGTTAACCAAAATTGGTGGCCGAAACAGCAGGAAATGCAGCTATTCGCCGGCGGCGACGTCCTTGGTGAGCGACGCCATGGCTTCGTCGACCGTCTCGGTCACGCTCACGATGCGGTCGAAGCCGGTCGTGCGCAGCAGCCGCACCAGGGTCGGCCGGTCGCAGGCCACCGCCACATCGCCGCCCAACTCCCGGGTCCGGCGGATGCCGCCGATGAGCGCGCCCAGGCCGGCGCTGTCCACGAAGGGGATGCCGGACATGTCGATCACCAGGCGTTTACTGGCGGCCAGGTCGGCCAGGGCCTGGCGAAACTGACTAACGGTGAACGCGTCCAACTCCCCGACGGGGCGGCAGATCACGAAGCCGTCGGGCCTCTCGTCCTTATTGATCTTCAGCACGCATCCTCCTAGGGGAACCACTGGATGGTACCCAAGTGATCTAGCGGACTACCTTCGCGTACGTGACGGAAATAGTGATCGCCGCCGACACGCAGTCGGTCTACGACGCCATCCGGTCCGTCGTGGAGGAGCCCGACACCACGATCCGTTGGATCCGGCGGGGCGAGGCGGTCCGCGAGGCGATCAACCAGCAGCCGGCCGATCTGGTGATCGCCGACATGCAGATCGGCACCATGGGCGGCATCGCCGTGACCATGGACCTGAAGCTGGAGGCTGACGCCGGCCGCCTGGAAGCGTGCCCGGTGCTGCTCGTTCTGGACCGTAGGCCTGACGTGTTCATGGCCCGCCGGTCCGGGGCCGAGGGCTGGCTGGTGAAGCCGCTCGACCCGATCCGCCTGCGCACCGCAGTGGGCGCCCTGCTCGCCGGCGGCTCGTGGCATGACGCCAGCTTCACTCCCGAGCCCGTGGCGGTGCCGGTCAAGTAAGATCACCAAAACCGGGAAGTAGCGCAGCTTGGTTAGCGCGCAGCGTTCGGGACGCTGAGGCCGGGGGTTCGAATCCCCCCTTCCCGACCAGAGAATGCAGCGGGTCAGCCTGCCTCCTGCAGGTGCCCGATCGGGTCAGTCAGGCCGCTCGGCGAGTGGGCAGAGTCAATCGGTGGCGCGGTCTTTCACGTCGGCCGCCGCCTCGCGGGTGGCATCGGCGAGATGACCTCCGGATTGGGCCGCCTGGTCCTTGACCTCGGCGGCGGCGTCGGCTGCTGACTGCTTCACCTGCTGGGCCGCGTCCTGGGCCGAGGACTGCACCTGTTGGACCACTTCGTGGGCGGCCTGTTGAGCCTGCTCCACCAGTGGCTGCGCCTCGTCGGTGATCCGTTCGGCCGCTCTCTTCTCCGCCTCGGTGGCCGGCAGAACCGATGCAACTATCAGCCCGGCACCGAAGGCGACCAGACCGGCGGCGAGGGGGTTGCCGCGAGCCTGGCTCTGGGCCCGGTCGGGCATCGTCCGTAGTTGGCCGGCGGCCGCCGCCGGGGCACCGGAAACGGAATCGACCAGACCGGAGGCAGAGCCGGCCAGGCCGGAAGCGGCGCCTGTAGCGGAGCCGGAGAAGTCGGATGCGGTGCCCATGACGTTGTCGCGCCAGGAGCCCAACCGACCCCTTACGCGGCCCGCTTGGCGGCCGGCGATCCGGCGAGGACTGGTGCGGTCGGTGATGGCGTCGAGCGTGGCTGACATATCGGCGCGGGTGCCGGCAATGCTGGCCTTCAACTCGTCGGGTGTTTGGCCCACTGGGCGTCCTCCTTGAGGGATTGGGCGGTCTTCTCGGGTACTGGGTGAACGGTGCGGAGCTCGCGGCGGCCGTTGGTGTACAGCACGGCGGCGACCACGAAGTAGATGATGGCGATGATCAGGAACGCCCAGCCGGCCGGGATGGCCTCGGCCAGACCCCACGCCGCCGCGAACGACGCCAGAAGCAGACCCATGTGGCCGGCCACGCCGCTGGCGCCCATGAAACCGGCGCCCTTTCCTGCTTTGGTCGCTTCCTGCTTGATCTCGGCCTTGGCCAGTTCGACCTCTTGGCGGATCAACACCGAGAAGTCCTCGCTGAGCCGGCCGAACAATTGGCCCAGGCTGGCTTCGTCGCCCGGGGAACTCGCCAATCTGGGAGCGGTGGGCGGGTTGAACCCGTCGGCGTCCACGTCAGAAATCCCGGTCGTCGGATGGCCTCGGAGCCGGAGGAGGCGGTGGCGAGAAGTCACCGGTGGGCACCGGGATGGTGGGATCGACGCCGCCGACCTGGCCCGGCTGGGTGCCTGGAACGCCGGCGACCAGGGTCGGATCGGTGGGCGCCGGCGTCGCCGGGACGTCCGGAACCGCCGGCCGCAGTGACGGGTGAACCGGCTCCGAGGTTCCGTAATCGGCTACCGACGGGGCGGCCGTGGGCCAGGGCAACTCCGGGGTGCCGGTGCCAATCGCTCCCGATGTCCCGTCGGCTCCGCTGGTATCCCGGTTGGTCCGCAGAAGACGACCCACGGCGAAGCCAGCCACGCCGGCGCCGAGCAGGAACGTCCCCGGACGTCGGCGGGCGAAGCGTTGCAGATCCTGAGCCGCCCCCGTCAATCCGCCGGTGCGCAGCCTCTGAGCCAACGCGTCGACCTGGTCGACGGCGGCATGACCGCGTCCAACGAGGGCGGGCGCATCCTCGGGGCGTCCGTCGAGAAGCGCCCGGCCCTGGTCACGAAGCCGCTCCAGGCCGTCGGCCAGCTGCTGAGCCTGGCTCTCACCCTGGCGGCGCACGCTCCCGGTCGCTTCGTCCAGGACGTTCTTGGCCTGGCTCTTCGTTTGATCCGCCAGCTGTCTCGCCTGATCAGTTGCCGTCGACCTGACTTGGCTCGCCTGCTCGCCTGCAACAGATGACAGTTCGTCTGCCTTTTCCTTGGCCGCTCCAGCAACCGCTTGACCGGTGGACAGATTCGACATTGCACACTTCCTTCCGCCGAACGCTTGTCGTCCGTCCTACCCACGCCGAACGTGTCCAAAAGTCCAGCCTGGACGACGATTGCCCCCACCTCGGGGGTAACACTTCGTCATGCGCGGAATAACTCGCCCCTGTCGGCACAGCCTCCCGCCCGATCTGCGGGACCAGTGGCGATCCCACCTGTGCGGCGTCTGTCTCACTCTGCGCGACGAAACCGGTCAGGCATCCCGCCTGCTCACCGGTTACGACATGCTCGTCCCGTCGGTGCTGATCGAGGCTCAGATCGGACGCGCGGAAACGGTTACCGCTGGTCCGTGCGTTCTCAGGGGTATGCGAACGGCCGAGGTCGTCCCGACGGATCACCCGGCGACCCGGTTCGCGGCCGGCGCCAGCCTGCTCAACGGAGGGTCGGCCCTCGACGACAAGATCGCGGACGGCGACATTCCGGCCGCGGCTTCCTCTCTTGCGGCCCGGGTGGCGACCGGCGCTCGCCAGGGCGGCCTGCGACTGACCGCGGAGTCCGGATTCCCGGCCGCTCCCTTTGCCGGTGCCGCTCGAGCGGCGACCGCCATCGAGAACGTGGCGCACTCACTGGACGACCTGCTGGCGCCGGCCGGGGCGGCGGGCGCGGCCCTGCTGGCCCATACCGCAAAGGTGGCCGGGCGTCCGGAGAATGAAGCCGCCCTCGGCCGGGCGGGGGACGCATTCGGCCGTCTGGTGCACCTGCTCGACGCCGTCGACGACTTCGAACGGGACCGGGCGGCGGGTGCGTTCAACCCCCTAGCCGCAACCGGCACCGATCAGGCGGCCGCGCATGCACTGGCCCGGCAACTGGTAGCGACGATCGGCGGCGCGCTGGACGAGGTCGAGATGGCCGATCCGGGACTCGCCCGCCAGCTTCTCGGCCCAGTGCTGGAACGCTCCGTTGCGCGCCGCTTCACAGCTCCGGCCGGCGTGACGCCCTTACGGAGACGGTCGAGGACGGCGACGGCCGGACCGGTGGGTGCAACCAAGCCGGTTCGGACCCGGTCGGCAACGGGAGCGGCGGCGGCCGCCGTCGTGGCACTACCAGCGATGCTCCCGGCCATCTTCGGCGGTGGCCGTAGGGGATGGAGGCGTCGTCCGCCGTACGGCGATCCCTACTACGGCGGTGGGTACGGCCGGCGGGGGCCCAGTTGCTGTGACATGTTGGCGTGCGACTGCTGCGCCAACCTGGCCTGTGACGACTGTTGCGGCGGTGGGGACGACTGCTGCTGTTGCGCCTGCTGATCGCCCTCCGGTCGGGGAGGTGCGCCACCTGATCCAGGCAGGGCAGTTGCGGTCAGCGCCGGCGGGCGGTGACGACCAGGTAGGCCTCGACCTCGCACACCGGGCCCTCGTCCTCGGTCGCAAACTCGGAGAGGGTGGCATCGAAGGTCTCGGCGGACATGAGGCCGCGCTCGACGATCGAGGGCCGGGCCGCCCGGAACCGCTCGACCAGGAGCTGGCGGGAGAGATCACCGGCGTCGACCCGGCGGTAACCGGACTGGCTGACGACGGCCACGTTGAGCGGATCGAGGCCGGCGTCGTCGAGCAGGGCGGCGACCTTGCGGCCGACCTGGCGGTCGCCGCCCCCGCCCTCTTGCGAACCCCGCAGGGCGCCGGCCAGCGCGAGGTAGGCGGCCGAGGCCGGGGGATAGGTGATCGACAGGCCGTCGTCGACGTCGATGATGCAGGCCACGCCCCCGGGCCGGAGGATGCGGGCCACCTCACGCGTCGCTCGATCGGGCGCGTCGAGGTGTTGGAAGAGGAACTGCGAGATCACGAGGTCGACAGATGACGCGTCCACCGGGACTTCGTAGGCATTGCCGTCCAGGAAATCGACCGTCGATCCGGCCGCCAACATCCCGGCGCCGGCCACATCGGCGGCCGCGGCTCGGGCCACGCCGAGCACCTCGGCGTCGAGGTCCACACCGATGGCCCGGAGGGGTCCGAGGGCGGCCGCCTCGACGACCCCCATCCCGAACCCGCAGCCCAGATCGACCAGAGTGGTGCCGGCGCTCGGGTTCAGCGACATCAGGAGCGAACGCCTCGACTGGGCGAGCGCGAGGGCCTGCACGGCCAGCCAACGCCGGCTGTCCGGGACGGTGGCGATCCGGGCGTTGTAGGCCTGGTCGACCGCCGCCCATCGTCGGGCCGCCTCGGCGTATCTGTCGATGGTCTGCTGGTCCACTCCCGCCATCCTTGCAAAGCGGCGGACCGGGGCCGGCCGGACGCCAGCGGAAAGGCCGAGGCCGACTCCCGGGCCAACGACGCGTTGCCGATCGCATCGGAGGGCCATGGCCAGCCGAAGGTGGAACGGAAACAGCCGGCAGCAAACCTCACTTGCGGTGCCACGGCGGCACGGACAACTATTCCGCGCGACGATGGCCGGGTGACTACTGGCCTGTGGGTGGCGGCTGAGGGAAAGCAGAGAGTGCCGGGCGGCGGCATCGCCGGAGCCTCGGGCTCGGTCTCCCCGGCCGGGACGCTGCACGCCGTCGATCCCGAATCGGAGACGGTCCTCTGCGGTCAACCGTTGCGCACACTGATCCCGTTCAGAAACCTGCAGTGGGCCACGCTCGGACCTGCGATCCGGTGCTCCCGATGCCGGGCGGCGGCGTCCGCCGGCTGACTCCGTCCCAAACCGTCACAGACCGTCCCAGTTGGTCAAGGCTTGGGAATCGATTGGTGCGCCGATGGGTCCGGCCACCGATGATCAATCTGGTCGTACGTAGTCAGGGAGAAGGTAGTGAACGAAAGCGACAAGCGCCCCGAGACCGCCGACGATGAGTCGCGTGCCCCGGCCGCTGACGAGGTCGCTCGACAGGAGCCGCCCGTGCCGGCGCCATCGGCGACTCCATCCCGGCGCTTCTACGCCAATCTCAACGACGTCTGACTCACAGGTCGGGTAGGCGCTGCGGCCGGAACGCGGCCGATGCCCAGAGGTCTCCGACTTCGGCCAGCCGACCAGCGGCCGATCTGATCGTCCACTGGTCGCTCCGCAAGTCGGCGTCGTCCAACTCGTCCCAGGAAATCGGCAATGACACGGGGGCTCCGGGCGCCGGCCGGGTGCTGTAGGCGGCAACCAGGGTCTTGTTGATGGCGTTCTGCGTGTAATCGAGCCGGGCCAGACCCTTGCGGCTGGACTTCTGCCAGTTCCAGCTGACCAGGTCCGGAACCGTGGCCCCGACCGCTCGCGACAGCTTCTCCACCCAGGCGCTGGTCTGCTGGAAGGTGTAACCGGTGACGATCGGCACCCATATGTGGATGCCCCGCTGTCCGGTGACCTTGGCCACCGCGCTGAGCTTCAGATGCTCGAGGCCGGCGCGGAACAGCCGGGCCAGAACCAGTACCTCATCGGCCGAGGTCTCCCGACCGGGGTCGATGTCGATGAGGGCCCAGGTCGGTTGGTGGACGTCGGCCACCTTCGACGTCCACGGATGCAGTTCGATGCCCCCGTAGTTCGCCATCCAGGCCAGAGCCGGGACGCTGTCGATCACGAAGTATTGCTCGCTGTCGCCGGGACCGGCGTCGGTGTACTGCCAGCGGGCCAGCCAATCGGGGGCGTAGTCGGGGGCCTGCTTGTGCCAGAAGCCGGGCCGGTCGGCCCCGTTCGGGAAGCGGTGGAGGTTGACCGGCCGGTCGACCAGATACGGCACCATGTACGGGCCGACCGTGGCGAAATAGCGGATCAGGTCACGCTTGGTCACAGGCTCCTCGTCCGGACGGGCCGGGAACAGCACCTTGTCCAGGTTGGTCAGCTTCAACTCGCGGTCCTGGAGCACCCACACCCCCTCCTGACCCAGCCGGTCGAGGGCGTCGAGTTCCTCCTCAGTCGGCGCCGCAAACTCCGGCCGAGACGCCTCGGGCGCCGGGTCCTGGTCGGCCGCCGACCGGTTGCTGTGCCACACCGCATCGGCGGCCTCCCGGACCTGGTCGTTGGTCCGGCCGGTCTTCACCGAGTCGGGATGGTCGTCGGGGCTCCAGCCGTCGACCGCGAACTCGTCGTGCTTGTGGAGCATGAGCCACTGCTCCTTGCCGCCCTGCCACCGGGTGCGGACCAACACGAACCGGCCCCGCAACTTCGCCCCGAACAGGTCGAGGTGCAGTTCGCCGCTGGCGATGGCCGCCGCCGGATCCTCTCCTTTGCCCGGAGCCCAGGTACCCCGGTCCCACACCGTCACATCGCCGCCGCCGTACTCGCCCTTCGGGATCACCCCTTCGAACTCCCGGTATTCCATCGGGTGGTCCTCGACATGCACGGCGAGGGAACGGACGGCCGGGTCCAGGCTGGGCCCCTTCGGCATGGCCCAGCTGGCCAGCACCCCGTCCACCTCGATGCGGAAGTCGTAGTGGCGCCGGGTGGCCCGGTGCAGTTGCACGACGAAGAGGCGCTCGGCGGGTGGGTTCTCCGACCCGTCGGCACCCGCCGGTTCCGACGTGCGGTCGAAGTCCCGCTTGGCCCGATACTCATCCAGCGGCGCCACAGTGCCCTTTCTACCCGCACCAGCCTTGGCTGGATACCCATCCTGTCTGCCAGGATTAACCGAAACGGTCCGACAGGGGGAGTCCCGACAATGCCTTTGGATCCGCAGATCCTCGCCACACCCGAGTTCTGGCACCAGCCGCTCGAAGATCGCATGGCCGGATTCGCCGACCTGCGGGAGCAGGGCCCGTTCGTCCACGTCACGGCCTACGACCCGTTCACCGAGAGTGATATCTCGTTCAAAGCGGTCACCCGCTACGCCGAGGTCAACGAGATCAGCCGGCGCCCCCTCGATTTCTGCTCCGGCCAGGGATCGACGGCCATCAACGATATTCCCATGGAGGCGATGGAGTTCTTCGGCTCCTTCATCGTCATGGACGACCCCCGCCACGCCCGGCAGAGGGCCATCGTGGCCCGTTCGTTCACGCCCCGGCAGCTGCAGGGCGTACTCGATTCGGTCGAGCGCATCTGCTCGGAGGTGATCGACGGGTTCTGCGAGAAGGGCGAGGTCGACCTGGTCGAGGTGATGTCCCAGCCGTTCCCGCTGCTGATCATCTGCGACATGATGGGTATCCCCCGCAGCGAGTTCCAGACCGTGCTACGGGCCACCAACGTCATCCTGGGCGCCGGCGACCCGGACATGATGGGGGGCACCGACGACCCGATGGCCGCCCTGCTCGGTGCCGGAATGGAACTGGCCGGGCTGATGAACGAGTTGGCCGAGCACCGCCGGAAGAACCCGACCGACGACCTCACCAGCGCGCTGGTGCACACCGAGGTGGGCGAGGACATCCTGTCGCCGGCCGAGCTGGCCCCCTTCTTCATCCTCTTGTCGGTGGCCGGCAACGACACCACCCGGACGGCCATCAGCCACGGGATGAACCTGCTGTCTCAGAATCCCGAGCAGCGGGCCACCTGGCAGAACGACATCGAGGGCGTGACCCAACGGGCGGTCGAGGAGATCGTCCGCGTGGCGTCGCCGGTCGTGTTCATGCGGCGGACCGTCACCCGCGACCTGGAACTGGCCGGCGAGAAACTGATCGAAGGTGACCGGATGGTGCTCTTCTACGGCGCCGCCAACCGCGACCCCCGCGTGTTCGACGACCCCGAGACGTTCAACGTCAGGCGCGACCCGAACCCGCACGTCGGCTTCGGTGGCCCCGGTCCCCACTTCTGCCTGGGGGCGCATCTGGCCCGGCGGGAAGTGGCGGTGGCCTTCCGCCAGATGCTGCAGCGCCTCCCGGATATCGAGCTGACCGGGCCGCCCGTCCCGTTGCAGTCGCTGGGCATCCCGCTGGTCGGGGGCATCAAGCACCTGCCCGTCAAGTTCACCCCGACGGCCCCGGTGGGCGCCTCCGCCTGACGGCCCGATCGCCGGGCCGGCGGTCTCGCCCCGGGGAGCGGCGGCCCTAGGCCGGGCTGCCGGTCTGACCCCTTTGTCAGACCCGCAGCCCGCCCACTCGGGAGGGGAATTCACCCGTTACCAACCCATCGGAGCCGCTTTCTCCGGTCTGAAGCCCGCTCGTTCCTGGCCATACTGGGACGGGTGGAGAATGCGACCATCGAGAAAGCACCGAAAGCGGCCCCGTCCATCCCTACGCCGCTGGTGCTGCTCATGTCGGTGTGCACCGGGTTGTCGGCGGCCAGCCTGTACTACGCCCAGCCCCTCCTGGCCGCCATCCGCCATTCCCTGCACATCGGGACCGGCACCGCCGGGCTGATCGTCTCGGCCACGCAGGTGGGCTACATCACCGGGCTGGTACTGCTGGTTCCGCTCGGCGACATGTTCGTGCGGCGCCGGTTGATCCCGCTCATGGGGTTGGGGATCACCGTGTGCCTGGTGCTGGTCTCGCTGGCCCCGAACGCCCCGCTGCTGATGCTGGGGTCGCTGGTCGTCGGCGCTCTGTCGGTCACCGCCCAGATCACCGTCGCGTTCGCCGCGTCACTGGCGAGCGACCAGGACCGGGGTCGGATCGTCGGCACGGTGATGAGCGGCCTCCTGCTCGGCATCCTCCTGGCCCGGACGGCCGCCGGTTACCTCGCCGAACTGGGCGGATGGCGCACCCCTTTCCGGGTGGCGGCGGTGGCCATGGCCGTCCTGGCCTTCGTCCTCTGGCGGGCTCTCCCCGGTGATGATCCACGGGACCGGCACTCCTACCTGCGGGTACTGGCGTCGGTCCCCCGGCTCCTGCGTGAGGAGCCGGTGATACTGCTGCGTTCGGTCTACGGCGCCGCCGCCTTCGGCGCCTTCAACGCACTGTGGACGCCGCTCGCCTTCCTGCTCTCCGGGCCGCCGTACCACTACGCCACCAGCACCATCGGGCTGTTCGGGCTGCTGGGTGTAGCCGGCGCCCTGACCGCATCACTGGCCGGCCGCTTCGCCGACCGCGGCGGAGCCACCGTCATGACCGTCGTCACCGCCGTGCTCATGCTGGTCACCTGGCTGCCGATCGGGCTCGGCCGTCACTCGCTGGGCGCCCTGGTCCTCGGCATCATCGTCCTCGACTTCGCCGTCCAGGGACTGCACATCACCAACCAGAGCATCATCTACGCCCGCCGGCCGGAGGCCCGCAGCCGCATCACCTCGGCCTACATGTCGTTGTACTTCGTCGGCGGCGTCATCGGATCCGTTGCCGCGTCCGCCGCCTACTCGGCCGGCGGGTGGGGGGCGTCCTCTCTCGTCGGCGCCGGGTTCGGGGCGGTGACGGTGATCCTGTGGTGTGTCACGGCCTGGTTCCGGCCGGGCGGGCGCCCGGCGACGACGCCGACGGCTCCTCCGAGCCAGACGGTCCCTCCTGCGACGAATCCGACGTTCCCGGCCCAGTCGGGCCCGACCCCGACCCCGAGTCCTCAGACGGCTCCCCCGGTCCCGACGGTACGAAATCCCGTGGCCGGATCAACACCAGCGACCCCACCGCCCCGATGAGGGCGACGACGGCGGTGAAGATCAACAGGTCGTTGAGACCCCCGGTGAAGGCGCTGGCGATGGCCTGGTGCAACGGCTGACGGGCCGTCGCCGGCACCGACCCGAACAACGGCCCCACTTCCCCCTGCCGCACCCCGCTGATCACGGCCGGCGCCCGCCCGGCCAGGGCCGGGTTGGCCCCCAGGCTCTTGCGCAGGCTGTGGGTCAGCACGGCGGCGAACAGCGATCCCTGGATGGCGATGCTGGTGGCGATACCGATCTGGCGGAACGTCGAGTTGATCCCCGATGCCATGCCGGAGCGCTGTGGTTCGACCACCCCGATGGCGGTCGAGGCCAGCGCCGGGTTGACCATGCCGGCGCCCAGGCCGGCACAGATGAATCCGGGGATCAGGTGGGTCCACGATGTCGATGCCGACAGCCCGGACATGAGGAGCAGGCCGATCCCGACCAGCAGCAGCCCGGGGCCGATCAACCATCTGACCGGCACCCGCCCGCTCAACCGGCCGGCCACCGTGGCCGCCACCAGGGTGGCACCGCTGTTGATCAGCAGACGGGAGCCGGTGCCCAGCGCCGAGTAGCCGAGCAGATCCTGCAGGTACAGGACGATGTACAGGATGATGGCGAAGAGGGAGCCGTTCATGCACAGCGCGGCGAGTGACCCACCCACGAACGTCGGCACCCGGAACAGCGACAGGTCGAACATGGGGTGCGCCACCCGGCTCTCGGCCACCAGGAAGGCGATCAACAATGCGCCGCCCACCGCCAGACAGACGACGACGGTGGTGTCGCCCCAACTGCTCTCACCGGCCCGGGTCAGGCCGTAGACGAGGATGATCAGGCCCAGGGTCAGTAAGACGAAGCCCAACCAGTCGGGTCGGTGGGCCACCGGCGCCCGCGATTCCTCCACCCGGGTCAGGGTGACAGCGACGGCGACGATACCGATGGGCACGTTGATCAGGAAGATGCCCCGCCAGTCGATGCCGGTGGTGATCAGCCCACCGAGTATCGGGCCGAGGGCGACGGCCACACCGGTCACCGCGCCCCAGGCGCCGAACGCCACGCCCCGCTCCTTGCCGTGGAAGCTCTGGGCCAGCAGGGCCAGGGAGGTGGCGAACATGACTGCGCCGCCGACCCCCTGCAGGCTCCGGGAGGCGATCAACATGACCGGCGACTGGGCCAACCCGCACAGCAGGGAACCGGCCGTGAAGATGGTCAGCCCGATGGCGAACAGCTTCCGCCGGCCGAACCGGTCGGCCAGCACGCCTGAAGTCAGGAGCAGCGACGCCAGCGTCAGGGCATAGGCGTCGACCACCCACTGCACCTGATCGAACGAGGCGTGCAGCGCCTTCTGGATGTCAGGTAGGGCGACGATCACGATCGTGATGTCCAGTAGCAACATGAACGTGCCGGCCAGGACGGCCACCAGGGTCCACCACTTCTTGTCCACGCCGGGGTCCTCCTGAGATGGGTCCGTACAAGTCTTCCCAATCGGGCGGCGGTAGCGGCGGAGATACAGTGGCGGACCATGGTGAGGGCACGCCGTTGCTGATCCCGGACGGCCGGGAGGGAGTCCTACCCAACTCGTATCTGGTCCGGGCCATCGAAGAGGGCGTGATCGACGCCGACCGGTTCAAGATCCCGCAGGAGAACGTGCAGCCGGCCAGCCTCGATCTGCGGCTGGGCGAGACCGCCTACCGGATGCGCTGCAGTTTCCTGCCCGGCAACGACCAGGTCGAGACCCGGCTCAAGGAACTGAAGATCGACCAGCTCGATCTCCGCGGCAACGGCGTCGTCCTCGAGACCAACCGGCCGTACCTGATTCCGCTCAAGGAGCGTCTGTCCCTACCGTCGGGGGTGCGGGCCAAGGCCAACCCGAAGAGCTCGACCGGCCGGCTGGACGTGTTCACCCGGGTGATCACAGATCACAGCTACCGCTTCGACGAGATCGCCGACGGCTACCACGGCCAGCTCTACCTGGAGGTCGTCCCGCTGTCTTTCGCGGTGCGGGTCCGCGAGGATCTGACGCTGAACCAGCTGCGCCTGTCGGTCGGCCGCAGTGAGCTCACCGACGGCGAGATCCTCGAGTTCCACCGGGGCCAGCCGTTGCTCTACGTCGACGACCGCCCGGTGCCGACCGAGAAGATCACGCTGTCCAACGGCCTGTTCCTGAGCCTCGACCTGCACGGCGATGCCACCGGCCAGGTGGGCTACCGGGCCCGGGAGAACTCCCCCCTGCTGGACCTGACCGATCCCGAGCCCCGGGCGCCGGAGCCGTTCTGGGAACCGGTGCAGCGGGAAGGGACCGACCGGGTGGTACTGACGGAGAAGAAGTTCTACCTCCTGATGTCGGAGGAGGCCGTGGTGATCCCGCCGGATCTGGCTTCGGAGATGACCGCCTATGACCCGACGAGCGGCGAGCTGCGCACCCATTACGCCGGTTTCTTCGACCCGGGCTTCGGCTACGACGCCGACGGCCGGTTCCACGGGTCGAAGGCGGCCCTCGAGGTCCGGGCCCACGATGTGCCGTTCATGATCGAGCACGGCCAGAGGGTGTGCAAGCTCACGTTCGAGCGGATGATCGAACCGCCGACCATCCTGTACGGCCGCGAGCCGGCGTCGAACTACCAGCAGCAGACGCAGGCGCTGGGCAAGCATTTTCTCCGCCGCCGCGACAGCTGATGTCACGCCGGGGCCTGGCGCTCTTCGCGCTCATGTCGCTCGTCTGGGGCGTGCCGTACCTGCTGATCAAGGTGGCCGTGCGCCATCTGTCGCCGGCCATGGTGGTGGAGAGCCGGACGATGATCGGCGCCGTGCTCCTGATGCCGCTCGCCATCCGGGAAGGGCGGATCAGGGACCTCCTCCTGGTGTGGCGGCCGCTGGCCGTCTACTGCGTCTGCGAGCTGGCCATCCCCTGGCTGCTCCTGTCCGATGCCGAGAAAAAGCTGCCCTCGTCACTGTCGGGCCTGCTGGTGGCGACCGTCCCGCTCATTTCGGCGTTGGCCGCCTACGCCATCGGCGATCACGCCATGCTCGATCGCCGGGCGGTGGCTGGGCTCCTCATCGGATTCGGGGGCGTCATGGTCCTGCTCGGCCTCGACGTGCATGGCGCCCAGCTGGGATCGGTCGGCCTGGTCATCCTGGTGGCCGTGGGCTACACCATCGGCCCGCTGCTGACAGCCCGGTACTTCTCGGCCCAATCCAGCCTGGCCCTGGCCGCCGTGTCCCTCGCTGCGGTGGCCATCGGTTACCTGCCGGTCACCATCGTGGCCCACCCCAGTCGGGTCCCGCCGGCGACCGTCACGTTGTCGGTGATCGGCTTGGGCGTGGTGTGCACGGCGATCGCCTTCGTGGCCTTCTTCGAGTTGTTGAAGGAGATGCCCCCGACCCAGGCCACCCTCATCACCTACTTCAACCCGTTGGTGGCGGTGGCCCTGGGGGTCGTCGTGCTGGGCGAATCGTTCAAGCTGGCTACCGCTCTCGGTCTCGTGCTGATCCTGGCCGGTTCCTGGTTTGCCACCGGCCGCAGCCGCCGCCGCGAGACCATTCGGCGGCCGGCTGCTGGCCGGCGGCCGGGGTGACCGACGCTGTCGGCCCCCGGAATGCAGACGAGCGCCGCATCGAAATGCGGCGCCCGTCTGGAACCCAAAACCCTTACGGGCCGGTGGTGGTTCCTACCACCTATACCATCCCCGCCGGGCTCCGGCGGCTCCAGTGCTAGCGCCCCGGCCAAGGGCGAAACCGACGATCCAGAACACGAACAGGATCACGGCCACCACCCAGAGGATGTGGAGTGCGAACCCGGCTCCCGCAAAGATGAGAGCCAGTAGCAGTACTGCAAGTATCAATGCCATTTGGTGTCATACCCTCCGTGGGGACTGGTGCAAACGTCGATCAGTACGTGGCCCGGTGCTGGTCCTCGACGACCGTCCCACCGGCGACGCCGTCGCGGTACACAGTGCGACGCCGGCTGTAGCCGCCGAAGCCGCCCCAGGAGCCCCAGAACATCAGGGACACGAGGAAGCCCACTGCGCCGACGATCATCAAGATGACGCCGATCGTGTGAACATTGAAGTTCGAAGTCGACACCGTAGTGGCGAAGCGAAGGATCGCTCCTATGGCAAAAACGACGATGCTGGTGCCTACACCCATTTGGTTTAGCTCCTTGTTGAGTTATCAGCGGAGGTCTCTATCCGCTGGCAAAATCAGGAATACCCACGCGATTGAACGGCGTAACCATTCTCTGATAAAGAGACAATTCCAATCGGGACGTTTGAGAAACGGCAACCCCGGTCAGGGCGACATCCTTACCGGCGAGTAGGGACTGGTTCCTTACTGTGAGCAGAACTCCCGGGCGATCTTGGGCAGGTGGATGCGCTTGTCGCGGAACGGCGCCGACTCCTCCGGGTGACCGACCAGCCAGGCGACGGCGGCGCCGATGGTGTCGGGCTCGTTGACCTCGGCCCAGGGATACTGCTCGCGTTGCACCCGCAGCCGCTCGCCGTAGGCGGTCAGACCGGGCTCCACGTTGAACACCACGATCCCCTTGTCGGCGAACTGCGCCGACACGACGCCGGCGATGCGGTCGAAACCGCCCTTGCCGGCGGCGTAGGCCAGGCCCCATCCGCCTTTCCCGGGCGGACCGGGTGGGTTCTGGGCGGCCACGTACGACGACATCTGGACGACCGTCCCGCCACCCCGCTCGACCATGCCCGGGATGACCTTCTGCAGGATCGATATGGCAGCGAGGATGTCACCCCGCAGAGTGGTCTCGATCACATCCAGTGGTGTCTCCAGCCCGCCGTCGTAGCCGGCCCCGCGGTAGTGGGCCACGTTGACGACCACGTCTATGCGACCCCACTCGTCGAGCACCCGATCGACCGCGGTCGCCACCGAATCCAGGTCGGCCACGTCCATCGGCACTGGCAGCGCCCGCCGGCCGACCCCGGCGACGGTCTGCGCGGTCGCCTCGAGGGAGCCCTCGATGGCCGCGTCGATGCGGGTTCCGGAGAGATTGCCTTCGAGGACACCGGTCCCCTCTTTGACCGTGCGGGCGGCCAGGGCCACATCGTGGCCGGTACCGGCCAGCGCCACCGCACATGCCGCCCCGATCCCCCGGCTGGCGCCGGTCACCAAGGCGACCGGCACGGTCACGACCGCACCTTCCGCCGGGGATGGGCCGGGTGCAACTCCGTCCATTCGATCGCCACCCGCCGCTCGGCGATGCGCCACCCGCCGTCGCGGCGGTAGCTGTCGTGGTAGTGGATCATCATCACCAGATCGACCGGACCGTTACCGGTGCGCTCGTAGTGGTGGGCCAGGCACTTGACCCGGCCGGTGGCGGCGTCGGGCCCCGTCTCGTCGAACACGCACCCACCGACGTGGTGGAAGGTGCGGTGGAAGCCGGCCAGTACGTCGAACGAGCGCACCACGTCCGGTCCCGACCATTCGTTCTCCACCGGTCCGTCGTCGCCTTGGACCCGTAGTACGCCATCTTCGG
>DASZNC010000161.1:0-5020 GCA_035551615.1 Acidimicrobiales bacterium | reverse complement strand
AACTCGGCCCGCAGTTCGGGCGCCGGCCGGCCGGCGTCCGACAGCCGGTCGGTGGGCAGCACCGTGGGCAGCACGGTCGAGGGCGGGACCATCGTCAGAGCCACGGCACCTATGTTACAGGATCATCAGGATTCTGCCAAGACCTGTAATACGCGGGCTAACCGAGTTCGACGGCGGCCTCAGGGCCGAGGGGCGACGCCCGGCCCAACCGCCACCGGGCCCGGCCGCCGGCCGGACGGATCATCAGGGCCAGCGCCACCGACGCCAGCGCCAACGTGGCCCCGGCCAGGTAGGAGATGTGGTACGACCCGATGATCCCGGCGGTGTGGAGTTGGCCCACCTGGACCGTCTCCATCACCTGGATGCCGGTGACCACGCCTACCTGGCTGGCGACCTGCATCGCCGCACTGGCCGAACCCAGCCGGTTGGTATCGACCGCCCCGGCGACCATGGCCGAGATGGACGGGGCGGCCACACCGTTGGCCAGTCCGGACGCGCCCAGGGCAATGACGATCAGCAGGGCCGGCGAACCTTTCTCCAGGCCGGCGAAGACCAGCATCGAGGCCAGCAGGGCAATGCCGCCGGATGCGGCGGCCGCTCGCTCCCCCGTCCTCACGGCCAGGTATCCGGCCACCGGAGCCGCCACCGCGAACACCAGCGGCCGGGCGATCTGGAAGAACCCGGTTTCCCCCACGCTGTAGCGCAGGCCCTGCTCCAGGAACAGCGGGGTCAGGAAGAAACCGCCCATGTAGGCGAAGTTGAGGGCGAACGACGACAGGCAGGGCAGGGTTATGTCGCGCCGGCCGAACCATTCGAGGGGGAACACGGGGGCGACGGCCCGCCGCTCCACCGCCACGAACGTCGGGAAGGCCAGGGCGGCCACCACGATCGACACCAGCACCACCGGACTGAGCCAGCCCCGGCTGCTCTGGTTGATGGCCAGCAGCAGGGAACCCATGGCCACGGCGAGAAGCAGGGCGCCGGGTACGTCCATCGGCTCGGCGTCGGACCGCTCGGTCTCGGGCAGCGTCAGACGGCACCAGATCAGAGCGACGAGGATCAGCGGGATCTGGGCGACGAAGATCCAGCGCCAACCGAACGCCTGCACCACCGGCCCGCCGATGGCCACCCCGATCACCGGCCCGCCGGCGCCGACGAGCGACCACCAGCCCATGACCTTGGTGCGCTCCCCCGGCCCGTCGTAGACGCGGAACAAGAGCGCCCACGACGACGCCGAGAGCGCCGCACTGCCGATCCCCGACAGGAGCCGGGCGGCGATCAACGACCCCGCGTTCCACGACAACGCGGTCACCGACGCGCACAGGAGCGACCCGACCATGCCGGTCAGGTAGAGGCGGCGGTGTCCTCGCAGGTCGCCCAGACGGCCGAGGAGCGGAGCGCTGACCCCGACCATGAGGAGGGGCCCGGTGATGGCCCACGTGAGGGTGGTCGAGTTGGTGTGCAACGTCTTGGCGATGTCGACCAGGGCGACGTTGAAGATGGTGAAGGTGATGTTGGTCGCCAGCAGTCCGAGCAGGACGCTGATCAGCAGTCCCGACCGGGACCTGGTCGGCGGGCTCAACTAGGCGAACGGGTCGGCGAAGGGATCCTCCCCGCCACCGCTCCCCGTCGCGCCGATGCCGGGCGGGGTCTCGTCATCGGCCCACTCGGCGTACCCGCTGCTCTCCAACTGCTCGGCCAACTCGGGGCCGCCGCTCGACACGATCCGTCCCTTGGACAGGACATGCACGTGGTCGGGGCGCAACTCCCGCAGCAACCGGGTGTAGTGGGTGATGGCCAGCACACCCAGGGCGAACTCCTCGGTGGCCGCCTCGACCCGGCGGGACACCGCCCGCAGAGCATCGATGTCGAGGCCGGAATCGATCTCGTCCAGGATGGCGAACTTGGGCCGGAGCACGGCCAGCTGGATGGTTTCGGTGCGCTTGCGTTCGCCGCCCGACAGGTCGACGTTCATCGAGCGGCCGAGCAGGAGGGGATTCAGCCCCACCCGCTCCGCCTCGGCGGTGACGGCGGCGCCGACCAACTCGCTGTCGCGACCGCCGGCCCGGAAGGACTCCTGCAGGGCCACGTCGAGGCTCACACCTGGAACCTCGATCGGGTACTGCATGCCGAGGAACAGGCCGGCCTGGGCCCGCTCCCATGTCGCCATGCCCAACACATCCTGGCCGTCGAGCGTCACCCGGCCGCCGGTCACTTCGTAGCCGGGACGGCCCAACAGCACGTGCGAGAGGGTGCTCTTGCCCGAGCCGTTCGGACCCATGACGGCGTGTACCTGGCCCGACGCCAGCTCCAGGTCGACACCGCGCAGGATCTCCTTGCCGGCCACGCGTGCGGTCAGCCCGTCGATGACCAGGCGGCTCCCCGGCCCGCTCACGCCGACACCACCACATCGTCGCCGTCAACGGTCACCTGCAGGACGGCCACCGGCTGCGTCGCCGGGAACGACTGCGGCTCACCGTCGATCAGTGAGAACGCGCTGCCATGTTTCCAGCACTCCACCGAGCATTCCTCCGGATCCACCTCACCTTCGGAGAGGCGCACATCGGCGTGGGTACAACGATCGGCCACGGCGTAGAACTCCGAACCGATGCGCACCAGGCAGACGCCGTCGGGCCCGCCCTCGAGGCGGGTGGCCCGACCGTCGGGCACGTCGGTCCTGGCGATGCGGGCCAACTCAGCCACGACCGGCCTCGACTTCCTCGGCGGTGGCCAGTTTCCCGGCCAGCAGTAGCGATAGCGCGGGGGCCAGCGCCGGCGCCGGCAACTCGTCGATGACCTCGCCCAGAAAGCCCAGGGCGATCAGCCGGTCGGTCACCTGGGGGGGCACGCCCCGGCTCTCCAGGTAGAAGCGTTCGTCCTCCGACACCGGGCCGACGGCCGAGGCGTGCGAGCAGCGGACATCGTTGTCCTCGATCTCCAGGTTGGGCACCGAATCGGCGTGGGCACCCTCGTGCAGCACCAGGTTCCGGTTGGTCTGGAACGCGTTGGTGCCCCGGGCCCCCTTCTCCACCCGGATGAGGCCGCTGTAGACCGACCGGGAGGTGTTGGCGACCACCCCCTTGTAGAGCAGGTTGCTGGTGGTCTTGGCCACCCGGTGGTCCTGGACGGTGCGGAAGTCGTGCATCTGGCCTTCGGCGCCGAAGTAGAGCGCCAGCAGGCGACTGGACGCGCCCGGGCCGACCAGGGCCGAATCGGTGCGCAGCCGGGCGTAATCGCCGCCGATGGCGACCGCGGCCGACGACAGTCGGGCGTCGGCCGCGACCCGGCTGGCCTGCAGTCCGATCTGCCAGGCCTCGGGGCCGAGGATCTGGACGTGCAGGTAGGAGACCCGGGCGGCCCGGGCCACGTCGATCTCAGTGACCGGCGCCACCAGGGAGGCGCCGGGCCCGACGACGATCTCGACGATCGTCACCTCACTGTCCTCGCCGGCGTCGATACGGACACGGGGGAAGAGGAATGCCCCGTCGCTCTCCACCCGGTGGGTGATCAGCACCGGGTCGACCGCCGCACCCCGCCGTACCCGCACCACGACCGGATCGGGGGCGAAGGCCCGGTTGGCCACGGCGAAGGCGTCGGTCGGGCCGGCCAGGTCGGCGTCCGGCTGGTCGGCGTCGGACGCGGTCAGGATGGTGACGGCGTCGCTGTCACTCGAGTGGGACATGACGTAGCCGTCGACGGTCTCGATGGTGGCGGAGCGGGCACCGAGTGCGGCCGTGACTTTGACCAGGTCGTCGTCGGGCGCGACCGGGCCCGGCGCCTCCGTCCGCCGCTGGTACCGGTCCACGTCGAGACCGTCGATCCGGCTGTAGCGCCACTCCTCGAGCGACGAGGTGGGCAGCGGCATCTCCGCCCAGCGGGCGGCCGCCTCCTGCCTCGCCTTCTCGAGCCAGGCGGGGTAGGTCGAGCTCAGTTCCAACTCCTATTCCTTGGGCAGGTCGATGACCACCCGGCGGGTCTCATCGCGGTCGTAGCGGACGGGCACGGTGGCCCCCACCTTGACCTGGCCCCGAGCCTCGGGCGTCGGGAAGGCGTGCCGGACGGTGACCTCGATCGGCTCACCACCGTCCGGTTCGAATTTGAGGACCAGCCGGCTGCGGGTGACCGGTCCGATGGTGCGCTCGTCGACCACCGAGATGACCTTGGCGTCGGCGGCCGCACCAGTACGCAGCAAATCCGGGCCCCGCACCTCCGGTTCGGGCAGCGGGGTGACCTTGGGCGGCGGCATGTCGGCGAGAGCGGGATCGACCGACCGGGTCCGCTCGCGGTACCGGGGGGTGCGCCGGCGCTCAGGATCGGCCGGCCCTCGGGTCGGCCGCACCGGGCGCGACGGCCGGGGCCGGACCGGCTGGCCCGACCGCTGGCTCTCCATCGCCATCGACGCGCCGGCGACGGCGATCACCAGCACGACAGCGAGAGCGATGGCGGCGGTCACGGTATCTAGCCTATGGACCCTTCCATCTGCAGTTCGATCAACCGGCTCCACTCGACGGCGTACTCCATCGGCAGCGTGCGGGTGACCGGCTCGATGAAACCGTTGACGATCATGCTCATGGCCTGCTGTTCGGACAGGCCCCGGCTCATCAGGTAGAAGAGCTGGTCGTCACCGACCTTCGAGACGGTCGCCTCGTGCCCGACCTGGGCGTCCTGCTCGCCGAACTCGATGTAGGGGTAGGTGTCGCTGCGCGACAGGTCATCCAGGAGCAGGGCGTCGCAGCGCACGAAGCTCTTCGACTTCTTGGCCCCTTCGTCGAACTTGACCAGCCCCCGGTACGACGTGCGGCCGCCGTCTTTGGAGATCGACTTGGAGATGATGGTGGACGACGTCTCGGGCGCGTGGTGCACCATCTTGGCGCCCGCGTCCTGGTGCTGGCCGGGCCCGGCGTAGGCCACGGACAGCACCTCGCCACTCGCCTTCGGCCCCATCAGGTAGACGGCCGGGTACTTCATCGTCAGGCGGGACCCGATGTTGCCGTCGATCCACTCCATGTGGGCCTCGGCC
>DASZNC010000160.1:0-5575 GCA_035551615.1 Acidimicrobiales bacterium | reverse complement strand
CCACCCGGTCGCCTACCAGTGGGTGGCCGAGGCCAAGGCCCGGGGGGCCACCGTCATCCACATCGACCCCCGCTTCAGCCGGACCAGTGCGATGGCCGACCTGTACGTCCCCCTGCGGGCCGGCACCGACATCGCCTTCCTCGGTGGCGTCATCAACCACGTCATCTCCGAGGGCAAGTGGTTCGAGGAGTACGTGCGGGCCTACACCAACGCGTCCACCATCATCGAGGACGGGTTCCAGGACACCGAGGACCTCGACGGCCTGTTCTCCGGCTTCGACAAGGACGACGTCCGCTACGACCCGGAGACCTGGTCCTACAAGGGCACGTCGGTCAACGCGGCATCAGGCCAACGGGACCGCAAGATCAACGCCGGCGACGGTGGCGAGGGTCACCACGAGACGGCCCACGGCGAGTCGCACGGCTCGGGCGGCCCGTCCCTGTCGGGGCGGCCGGAGCGGGACGAGACCCTGCAGCACCCGCGCTGCGTGTTCCAGATCCTGAAGCGGCACTATTCGCGCTACACGCCCGAGATGGTGCGCGACGTGTGCGGGATCCCGGTGGCCACCTTTGACCGTGTCTGCCAGATGATCACCGACAACTCGAACCGCGACCGCACCACCTCGTTCGTCTACGCCGTCGGTTGGACCCAGCACACCATCGGGGTGCAGTTCATCCGCACCGCGTCCATCCTGCAGCTCCTCCTCGGCAACATCGGCCGGCCGGGCGGCGGGATCGAGGCCATGCGCGGCCACGCCAGTATCCAGGGCTCGAGCGACATCCCCACCCTGTTCGACCTGCTGCCCGGTTACATCCCGATGCCGCACGCCCACAGCCACCAGAACCTGCAGGAATTCCTGGAGACCAACTCGGCCGAGCGGGGCTACTGGTCGGCCATGGACACCTACATGATCAGCCTGCTCAAGGCATGGTGGGGAGCGGCGGCGACCACCGACAACGACTTCTGCTTCGACTACCTGCCCCGCCTGACCGGCAGCCACAGCACCTACGACACCGTCACCGAGATGTTGGAGGGCCGGTGCAAGGGCTACTTCCTGATGGGCGAGAACCCGGCGGTGGGCTCGGCCAACACCCGCCTGCAACGCAAGGCCATGGCCCAGCTGGACTGGCTGGTCGTGCGGGACTTCAACCTGATCGAGAGCGCCACGTGGTGGAAGGACGGGCCCGAGATAGAGACCGGTGAGATGGTGACGTCCGATATCGCCACCGAGGTCTTCTTCCTGCCGGCCGCCAACCACACCGAGAAGGCGGGCAGTTTCACCAACACCCAGCGGATGCTGCAGTGGCACCATGAGGCGGTCGAGCCGCCGGCGGACTGTCGCAGCGACCTGTGGTTCATCTACCACCTGGGCCGGAAGATCCGGGACAAGCTGGCCGGCTCCACCGATGAGATGGACCGCCCGGTGCTGGACCTGACGTGGGACTACCCGGTGCACGGTGAGCAGGACGAGCCGGTGGCCGAGGCGGTGCTGGCCGAGATCAACGGCTGGGACAGCACCGGCCAGCTGCTGCCCGGGTATCTCGACCTGAAGGCGGACGGCTCCACCTCGTGCGGGTGCTGGATCTACAGCGGGGCGTACGCCGACGGTGTCAACCAGGCGGCCCGCCGCAAGCCCTACCTGGAGCAGGACTGGGTGGCGCTCGAGTGGGGGTGGGCGTGGCCGGCCAACCGCCGGGTCCTGTACAACCGGGCGTCGGCCGATCCGTCCGGGAAGCCGTGGAGCGAGCGCAAGGCCTACGTGTGGTGGGACGAGGACGAGGGCAAGTGGAAAGGCCACGACGTGCCCGACTTCCCGGCCGACAAACGGCCCGACTACGTACCGGCTGAGGAGGCCGAAGGAATAGATGGGCTGTCGGGGGCGGAGCCGTTCATCATGCAGGCCGACGGCCGGGGCTGGCTGTATGCGCCGGCCGGTGTGGTCGACGGCCCGCTGCCGACGCACTACGAGCCGCAGGACTCGCCGTTCGCCAACCTGCTGTACTCGCACGACCGCAGCCCGGTCCGCAAGCTGATCCCGATGCCGGGCAACGAGCTGCAGCCGAGCGGCGACGACCCGGGGGCGGAGGTCTTCCCGTACGTGCTCACGACCTACCGCCTGACCGAGCACTTCACCGCCGGGGGCATGAGCCGATGGGGGGAGCATTTGTCGGAGCTGCAGCCCGAGCTGGCCGTCGAGGTCTCGCCCGAGCTGGCCGCCGAGCGGGGCCTGGTCAACGCCGGGTGGGCGACCATTGTCAGCGCCCGGGGCGCCATCGAGGCCCGGGTGCTGGTCACCGAGCGCATGGCCCCGCTGACCATCGGCGGCCGGCGGCTGCACCAGATCGGGATGCCCTACCACTTCGGGCCGAACGGGCTGGCCACCGGCGACGCCGTCAACACGCTGATGTCGATGTCGCTCGACCCGAACAGCTACATCCAGGAGGACAAGGCCCTGGCCGTGGATGTCGTGCCCGGACGGCGGCCCCGTGGGCCGGCCCTGCTGGCGCTGGTCGAGGAGTACCAGCGGCGGGCCGGCATCACCATCGAGACGGGAACCTCCGTATGAGAGGCCGGGTGTGGTTGGGCGTGCCGTTATGGGTACGAGTGGCGTGGCTGGCCGGGCTGGCCGGGCTGGCGCGGCTGGCCGGCTCGGCGGGGGTGGCGTCGTGATCCCGGTGGGCCACGATCCGGCCGGGCAGGCCGGGTGGGACGACCACCCGCCCCGGATGGGGTTCTTCACCGACACGTCGGTGTGCATCGGCTGCAAGGCGTGCGAGGTGGCGTGCAAGGAGTGGAACGACGTCCCCTCTGACGGCCTGAACTTCTCCGGCATGTCGTTCGACAACTCGTGGGGGCTCGGGGCCGACACCAGGTGCCACGTCGCCTTCATCGAACAGCCGCGCGGCGAGCGGGAGGACGGCATCCGCTGGCTGATGTCGTCGGATGTGTGCAAGCACTGCACCGAGGCGGCCTGCCTGGACGTGTGCCCGACCGGCGCCCTGTTCCGCACCGAGTACGGGACGGTCGTCGTCCAGCAGGATGTGTGCAACGGCTGCGGCTACTGCGTCCCGGCCTGCCCGTTCGGGGTCATCGACCAGCGCAAGGACGACGGCCGGGTGTGGAAGTGCACCCTCTGCTACGACCGGCTGCAGGTGGGCCAGGAGCCGGCCTGCGCCAAGGCGTGCCCGACCAACTCGATCCAGTTCGGCGTCCTCGACGAGCTCCGGCCCCGGGCCCAGGCCCGGGTGGCGGCGTTGCAGGCGGCCGGTGAGACCGAGGCCCATCTGTACGGCGACTCCCCCGATGACGGCGTCGGCGGGGCCGGCGCCTTCTTCCTGCTGCTCGACCAGCCCGAGGTGTACGGCCTGCCCCCGGACCCGGTGGTCACGACGCGGGCGCTCGGCTCGATGTGGAAGCGGGCCGCCGTCGCCGCCGTCGGCCTGATCGGCGCAGCCGTCGCATCTTCGATCGGAGGCCGGCATGGCTGACTCATCGGTGGAGCGTGACGGCCTGCACGGCGTCGCCCCGGATCGCGACGCCCACATCACCCCGGGCCGGCGCCGGCGCCGGGCGGCCGACTCGATGGTGCCTGAGCCCGAGTTCCAGTCGTATTACGGGCGGCCCATCCTCCATCAGCCGACCTGGAAGGCCCTCGACATCGCCGGCTACTTCTTCTTCGGTGGGCTGGCCGGCGCCTCGTCCACGCTGGCTGTAGCGGCGTCGGCGACCGGGCACCCGGCGCTGGCCCGGCCGCTCCGGTACGGCGCAGCCGGCGCCATCACCGTGTCGGCCGCCGCGCTGGTGCACGATCTGGGCCGGCCCGGCCGGTTCTACAACATGCTGCGGGTGCTCAAGCCCAGCTCGCCGATGAGCGTGGGGTCCTGGATCCTCGCCGCCTACGGCCCGGCGGCCATCGGCGCCGCCCTGCCCCTGCCCGCCCCGCTCGGTGCCCCGCTCTCCGTGGCCGCCGCCGCCCTGGGTCCGGCCGTCGCCACCTATACGGCGGTGCTGGTGTCCGATACCGCGGTGCCGGCGTGGCACGAGGGGTACTGCGAGATGCCCTTCCTCTTCGCCGGCTCGGCGGCGGCCGCCGCCTCCGGCCTCGGGCTGGTCACCACCCCGGTGTCGGGGGCCGGCCCGGCCCGCCGGTTGGGCGTCATCGGGGCCACGGCCGAACTGGCCGTCGGGCGGGTCATGCGCAGGCGCATGGGCATGGTCGGCGAGGTCTACGAGCAGGGCCGGGCCGGCCGGTTGGTGAAGGCGGCCGAGGCGCTCTCCCTGGCCGGCATCGGTCTGGCCGTGGCTGGGCGGAGATCCCGGGCCGCGTCGGCGGCCGCAGGCGTGTGCTGGCTGGCCGGTTCGGCGCTGACCCGCTTCGGAGTGTTCGAGGCCGGCGTCCAATCAGCCGCTGATCCCAAGTATGTGGTTGAACCACAGAGAGCGGGGAAATGAATCTTTCGCAAGGAATTCATCCCTTGTGCGTAGAAAGACTGATCTGGTAGTTCCGGCACAGGTCCGGCACACCGCATTTCACAGGGAGGAACTTGAGAACGATGCTTCGTAGCAGGATGACTCGTGTCCTGGCTGCGGCCGGACTGCTTGGGGCGATAGCCGCCGGGACCGTAGGGGCCGGCCCCGCGCATGCCTCATTGGCCCGGGGCGGAACCCTTGTCCCCACACCGGGCCAGGTTCTCCCGCTCCACGGTGGGACCGCCGACAGCCTCAACTGGGCCGGGTACGCCATCACCCCGGCGACCGGCATCACCGCGGTGTCCTCCGCGTTCACCGTCCCGAGCGCCGGCATCGTTCCGCCCGGGTTCGCGGCGTCGTGGACCGGTATCGGCGGCTACACGTCCAGCGACCTGATCCAGGCCGGCGTCTCGGAGCAGTCGGCCGTCACCGCCCCGGTCCTCGGACCCCAGTACTACGCCTGGTACGAGATCCTGCCGGCCAGTGAGACCCAGATCTCCGGCTGCACCGGCGACGCCAACTGCACCGTCACCCCGGGTGACAAGGTCACGGTGAACATCTCGCTCGCCGGCACCAACCTGTGGTCGGTGTCCATCGCCGACGCCGGACACTGGACCTGGCAGCAGAACATCGCCTACACCTCGTCCGAGTCGTCGGCCGAATGGATCCAGGAGGCCCCGACCCTCGTGGTCCAGACCATCCCGGCCGCCGTGGGCAACGTCTCGTTCGGCCCGACCTCGACCTACACCCAGAACGGCACGACCTACACGATCGGCGGCGGCCCCACCGCCCCCACGCTGATCAACGAGTCGCCCGGACTGGTCAACGAGGCCACCACCTCGCCGCTGGCATCCGACAACCAGTCGTTCAACGTCTGCGTCTACGCGCAGACCTGCGCCGCACCCTGAGTCCCACCACTCTCAGGTAGTACCGAACAGTTGGGCCCCCGCCTTCGGGCGGGGGCCCTTTTCGTGCCCGGCCGGGCGGGCCGCCGGCCACGCGGGGACGGATCGGCGGGCAGGCTCGGCGGCGGCGCGGATTGCCCGGTCGGGGCGGGGACGGGTCGGCGGGCAGACTCAGGGCGGCGCGGGCGCCCCCCGCGGGT
>DASZNC010000159.1:0-68177 GCA_035551615.1 Acidimicrobiales bacterium | reverse complement strand
AAAGGGCGAGAGTCTCCTGGTCGGACGCAGCGGGAAACCATGAAGTCACGCTCACCGACCTGTCCCTGGATCAGAATGACAGCCGGGAGCGCACGGTGACGATAGAGCTGGCGAAGGGCGCCGCCACTGGGGAGTTCTCCGTCTCCCACGAAGTCCCCGGAGCGGACCGGCCGTCTCGAAAGTTGACCGTGACCGCCCCGATCCAGAAACCGCCGGCGTTCGGACGGGCCGGACGGGCGGCGCCGACCGGCTCCTAGCCCATATCGATGATCCACGTGCGCTTCGATCGGTCGTGGCAGGCTTACTGCCGGTGTACATACTCGCTACGTCTCATCATGCGACCAGTTGGCACTGGCTGGCCCACGCCCTCGGCATAGACAACGGATCCGGGCCCATATACCTGTCGTGGTCAGGATGGGTCGCCGACCTGACGCTGCTCAGCATTCCGTTTGCCGCCCTGGCCATATTCCGTAAGCACAACTGCGCCGTGCATCGGTGCTGGCGACTGTGGCACCACGAGATCACCGGTGATGACGGAATCAGCCGCAAGGTGTGCCACAAACATCATCCCGGGGTCGGCCCCAAGCGGATCGAACAGCATCACATTGACCAGGCTTGGGCTGAGCAGCAGGCGCGCCAATCCGAATGCGATCCGGCCGCCCCGGTCACGCCATGAACAAGAAGTTCGCGTACTTCACCATCCTGGCGGCCGTCGGGCTGGACGTCATCGCCGCCTTGAGCTTCGCGGCGGTCGAGCATGTCTCGGTGGGCGACGGGTTCTACTGGTCGGTGGCCACGGCGACGACGGTCGGCTACGGGGATGTCACGCCCCACCACGCGCTCGGGAAGCTGATCGCCGTGATCGTCATGCTGACGGTGATCCCGCTGTTCGCCGCCACGTTCTCCCTGTTCACGACGATTCTGACGGCCAACCACGTGAGTCGCGAGGCAGGGCACCTGCGCCGCCGCCTCGATCACATCATCCTTCATCACCCGGACATCCCCGACCTGCCGGAGGAGGGCAGTCGGCCCCGCGTCGGAGCCCCTGGCACCGGCACCGAGACCTCAGCCCCGGGAAGGCCTATCGGTTCGTGACGAGATGATGCGCTGCACGAACTCCGGATCGATCCCGCCACCGAATCGGTCACTGTGGTCGCCCCGGCTGCGACGATCACGGGTCCGACGTCGTCGAACGGCGGCGACGAGGAATCCGAGGGCCACCAGATACAGTCCTCCGGTGATCACCGAGTCCGAGATCCGGGCCACCTCGATGTTCAGCACCGCGGCGCTGGGATCATCCGGGTTCAGGTAGACGGTGCGGGTCCTGGTCGCCATCGAGTTGGTGTCATCAAGGCTGTAGTTATGGCCCCGATAGGTGTACGACACCACGCCGCTCTGTTCGTTTCCGTGGACAGCGACGGCGTTCCACCATTGCCAGGCGCCCGGGCTGAGCAGGATGGCGACGAAGAACGCCGAGGCCATCACGGCCGCTATCAATGCCCCGGCGGAATACAGGTTCCGGTCCGGCAGGAATGATCTGAGGCGTCTCACCCGGGCCATGGCGCCGTTTCCGGCCGCACTGCCAGCCGGTTACTTGAATGCGATGGCGTTGGGCGGAGACGCCACTCCCGCCGGCAGATTGAGCGGGGCGGAGGTGAAGAAGAGCTCGTACACGCCATCAGCAGCACAGTCCTCCGCTAGCTCTTCGAGATTCCACATCTCACCGATCGGCAGGCCGAGCAACGGCAGCAGAGAGAAGTGGACGAATATCTCGGGCAACTTGGTCGCGTCGGCCAGCGCCGCCTGCAGCACCTCAGGTGTGGCGGTCGACCCCGGTGGCCACACCTCGAGCGCCGGGTTGTCGGCGGCGACTGCGGCGATGTGCAGATTCCACAACACCCGGGCCGTAGCTTGTCCCGGCCGCAGCCCGGGTGAGCTGAGGTCCTTGGCCAGGGCCTCCCGATCAGTGGCGGAGAGGGTCCGGTACCAGCCGACCCATCCGAAGCGGACGAGTAGCAGGTCGCCGGGAACAACCTCGGTGCCCTGCGCCGCCAACGTGGCCAGGAGCTCATCCGGTTCCACGGGGTCGGAAGCGTTCATGGTCAAGGGCCGGCCCTGCGCCTCCCGCCACCGGCCCACGTCGGCCAGCACGGCGCGCCCGGCCAAACCACGCCCCGCCCAGTGATGGATCCCGTGGGTCTCATCGTCCAGCCCGTTGTAGAAGCCATGGATCGGATGTTTGATGTGGCGGAAGCCATCCCACTGGCTGGAGCTCTGCGTATTCCAACCGGAGAGTTCGTCGTCATGGCCCACCTCGTTGGCCAGCCAGTTGACCGAGTGGGTGAATTTGGCCCGATCGAACAGAGGCGGATCGGGAAGCGTCATATCCCAGTTGAGGGCAAAGGCGGCGCCCTTGCGGATCAATGAGGCCGCTTCGACGGTTCGCTCCGGGGTCAGTAGGTTGAGGCAGCCCAGGGCGTCGGATTCGCCCCACAGCCCCCACGAGGAGCCCGCCGGTCGGCCGTCGACCACCGGCAGTTCGTCGTAGTCGGGTAGCTGGTGGCGGTTGTCGGACCCGGCAGGCAAAGGCACTCGTTCCCCCATATCTGGACGGTCTCGTTGACGTCGGTGGACGTCGATACGCCCATCTAGGGCTAGTGCGACCAGGACGCACTGTCAAGAATGGTCGGGAGCGGCGCCCGGGCCGCTCCGATCACCCACCTTGCCTACTCTTGCGTACGTGACACAGCGACTCGAGGGCAAGGTGGGCATCGTCGTCGGGGCCGGGCAGACCGCCGGCGAGACGGTTGGAAACGGGCGGGCCGCCGCCCTCCTGTTCGCCCGCGAAGGGGCCAAGGTGCTGCTCGTCGACCGGCATCTGGATTCGGCCAAGGAGACCGAGGAGTTGATCCGGGCCGAAGGAGGGGAGGCCCGGTCGGTGGTCGGGGACTGGACGAATCGGGCCGACTGCGACGCCTTCGCCTCGGCCTGTGTTGCGTCGTTCGGGCGAATCGATCTGTTGCAGAACAACGTCGGTATCGGCACCGGCGATGCCGATCCGCTACGACTGACCGAGGAGGCCTTCGACCGGATCATGAACGTCAACCTGAAGGGGTGCCTGTTCTCCTGCCAGGCGGTGGTACCCATCATGAAGGAGCAGGGGAGTGGGAGCGTAGTGAACGTGTCGTCGCTGGCCGCCGTTGCGTCCACTCCTCTGACCGCCTACAAGGTCTCGAAGGCGGGCATGAACGCCTTGGGACAGTCACTTGCCATGGCCAACGCCCGTCACGGTGTAAGGGTCAATACGATCATGCCGGGGTTGATGGATACGCCCATGGCCATCGAGGGCACGAGTGAAGCCCGGGGTGTCGACCCGGAAGAACTCAGGGCGTTCCGGAATCAGATGGTGCCACTGCGGCGGAAGATGGGGACGGCGTGGGATGTCGCCTACGCCAGCCTGTTCCTCCACTCGGACGAGGCCGACTTCATCACCGGCGTGGTCCTACCGGTCGACGGCGGGCAGGCGGCCCGCGTCGGGTGACCCGTTCCGTCGGTCAATCCCTCGCGAAAGATGCGATGGCGCTGGCGGTGGCCCGGCTGATGTCCGGGCAGGCGATGGGCAGACCTTCGATGCCATGGATGGTGCCCATCACCTGACGGCACGACGCCTGCACGCCGGCGCGCATCAGCAACCGGTAGAACTCGATGCCTTCGTCGCGCAGGGGATCACACTCGTTGACGCTGATGACAGTGGGGACCAGCCCGGCGACGTCCTCGATCGTGGCGAACAAGGGCCAGGCCAACGGGTTGCGGTTCTCGAACTCCTCGATCCCGTATCCCATCGCTCCCCGGTTGTTGTGCAGGTCGAGGAGGATCCCGTTGTTCTCGGTCGACGACGGCAGGTCGGCGCGCGGCCACGAACCGGCGATGTACGGGCACAAGGCGAACAAGCCCTTGACGAGATCCAGCTTCCCGTCCCGCTTGAGCTTTGAGCCCGGTCGCCAGCGTCAGATTCCCCCCGCCGCTCTCCCCGGCCACGATGATCCGTTCCCGGTCGATGCCGAGCGATTCCGCCTCGGATGAGATCCACTCCAGGCCGGAGAGGCAGTCGTTGAGTCCGGCCGGGAAGGGCGCCACCTCGGGAACGGACGAGGGGCTCACGCTGTTACGGAAGTCGACCATGGCCACCGCAACGCCCTGGTTGGCGATGATGCGCCCCCAGGCGCGGTAGTTGCCGTCGTCACAGGACATCGCAGCCATGCCACCGCCGTGGATGTAATAGACGCAGGGGGCCGGCTCGATCCCGACGGGACGGATCAGGCGCAGGTTGATCTGGTTACCGTCCGGCTTCGAGGTGATCCGGTGTTCTGTGATCTCCAGACCGGCGCTCGGCGCGACCTCCTCGGAGTCCACTGCGTCCATGAAGCTCTTGAGCATGGCTCGGGCCGCCCGTGCCTCCTCCGACGAGGCCTCCTTGAGCAGGACGTCACGATCCGAGACATCGCCGGGCGATGGCGGCAGGTCGATGGCCGCGAATATGGCCTTTATGCGCGGGTCGATCCTCGGATCGTGGGCAATGAGGTCATTCGCCATCGATTTCCCCTTTTGGTGCGGTCAGCTATCCGGTCGTCAGCGACTCTATCCACCGGGGCATGCGCCCGTGCCAGCCGATGGCGGCGGCCCGGCCGGCGGCTACGCATTTCGCCGCCGGTGCCTGGGTATTCCTCTCCGTGACAGCGCGCAGATCCGCTCCCCACAGCCGACCCGCACACGTATCGCAGCACCAAAGCCCAAAGGAGTCCATATGTACGCCCGAGGCGCACGCACCACGTCTGGATTTGGCCCACGCATCTTGGTGGTTCTACTGGTTATTTGGTTTGCCATCGGCGCCATCGCCGCCGCCCAGCGGCACTACTTCGAGAGCGGTGCGGCAAACTGCTCTCACGCCGGCACAGTGGTCGTGACCATCCTGGCCGGCCCGCTGAACTATGCCGGGGCAAATCCGAAGGTGGGCGCCTGTCACGTGCCCCAGCCCAGCCGGTAGCGGATTCCGCTCACCCGGAGTCGGAAGCCAGGTACTCCTGGACCACCCGCTTCGGGACCACCATCGTCCAGGCATGGACGACGAGTTCGCGCATCTCGACCGAGCCGAGTGCACCGATGCGGGCGTGGACCCAGTTGTAGCGCATGTCGCCCTTGCTGGGCATGGAGTAGGTCTGCGGGTCCGACGCGACCAGGCCTTCCCGCTCCTCCTTGGGGAACGCGAATCCCATGGTCTGCTCGTCCCGGGAGAAGGCCAGGTACACGAGGCGTCCCACCCGGAATTTGACGTTGTCCCTGACCAGAGCCTCGTATGAACGGGGCAGCGTCAGCGCCAGGTCGCGTACTTCGGCAGTCGTGGCCACGACGATCAACTCCGGGATTCCCGCGAGGGTGAACGTGAGCGTGCGCTACTGGCGGGAATCCAGGATATCCAGGAGGCCGGAGAGGCGGTCGAGCATCACCGGGCTCGGAAACCGCTCGTCACTGAGTTTGTCGATGAGTGATCGAATGTACTCTTCGGCCGCGTCCCGATCCCCGACCGACTGTTCTATCCGATCCAGCATGGTCGGGCTGGGAAAGCGATTCGACCGAACCTGATCCATGATCATGTCGAAGTACTGCTGACGGAGGCTGTTTCCGGGCATGGGTTCTTTCTCTCAGTCCGACCGGTGCGAGTTCTTGATCGAGTTCATCTGGGCCGCCACGTCCAACACGACGGTGAGGGCGGAGACGGCGGCGGCGGCCGTGCGGGCCAGCTTCATCACGTCAGGGGTACTGCGCCGTCGCGATCGCAGATGAACGGATGGAGCCAGGCCCACCCGCCCCTTCTTCTTGGGGGACCGGGCCGGGAGGCGGCCGGCGGCAGCTACGAGGGCGGTTGGCCCGGCTGTAACCTTTGATTTGGATCTAGCCATTACTTCTACCTTTCTCCGGCTTACAAAAGATCGCCGAGGGGGCCGAGGTGGATGTTCAAGTCGTCGTCCTCGAGCCCGAATTGCGCTTTCAGGTCATCCATCTTTTCGGCGAGCCGCATCAGACCCAGACCGATCTTCTCTTCCTGGTCCTCTGTCAGCGAGCCTCCGTCCATCCTCCTGATCGCCTGCCTTTCCATGAGCTGCCGCAATAGTTCGACGACGGTCAGGACCAGTTGAGCCAGACCGCGTTCGACCTTCTCCGGGTCGGCCTCGATGCGGCCCCGCGGCGCCGGCATTCGGGCGGCGGGCAGGTCACCGGCCTGCCACAGCAACCGGCTGGCGGCGTCAGGCACGAACCGCTCCTGCGATGGCCCGAGGACCGGTTACCGGAGGCTGGGTGAAGCTGTAAGGCGCCCACGGGCCGGTCAATGAGACCGAGGCGGTCGATACGTGGGCCGTGGCCAGGCGGGACGCGGCTGCCGCGAACGAGGGCACCTCGGCAGCTTCCACCAGGTAGGAGCCCTTGAACAGAGACTCTTGCGCATCCCACTGGCCGACGGCCTCCACGACCAACTCCGAGAGTCGGTCGTGGAGGGTGGTTATTGCCTCGGGCACGCGGGATAGCTGGTGCAGGCGTCTGAGGTAGCTCGAACCGGGCTCGACCCGACTCGTCGGGGCCGATCGGTCGTTCTGCAGCCCGGCCCGGAATGCCACCTCCCGCCGACCGCGGAGCCGGTCCAGCAGATAGGGCAGATGGTCGGCCCGTCCGGCCAGCTTGGCCTTCAGGTCGGCCTGGTCCGTGACGACGGTGCCGAACCGGAACGGGACGACGGTACATGCGGCCATGAGCTCGACCACGGCGGCGTCGTGACGGCAGAGACTGGCCAGGTCGGGTGCCGGTGGTTGGGTGATGGGCCGGCCCACGCAGCACGCCTTTCCAACCGTCATGGCCACCAGTCCATCGCAGGCGTGGATGGCGACGTCCGGATCGTCCACGGCAGCAAGAAGATGGATCATTGGAATTGGATGTCCTGTCCGAGTTGGAGCTCCATGGCCGTCTCCACGGAAGCGACCAGCGCCCGCAGGCTCACGTAGACCAGGTCGACCCCGGCCAGCGAGATGACCACGTCGCCGGTGATGGAGACGCCCCGTTCGAGAAGTCGGTCGGCCAAGTCGACAAGAGCGACGTCGCGCCCCGAGTTGAGCGTCATCCGGCCTGCTCCAGAGGCATGCTCACGAAGTGATAAGCGGGCCACGGGCCGGTGAGCTCGCCGGTCAGGCCCAGAGGGGAGGGCGCCGCCGCCAGAGCCCGGCCGGCCGCTTGGCGCAGGGCGCCGCCGGCAGCTCGATCGACGAGGTACGACGCCCGCAGAAGAGTCGGCCTTCCGTCTTCGCCGGTCCGCCGGGCCGGGTGCACTACGGCATCTGTCGCTATGGCCAGCAGGGAGCGATGTACTGCTTCCGCGGCGAGGGAGGCGTCGTGCTCGGCTCGCTCCGCCTGGCACCGGTCCTGCTGCCGGTCGCTCAGATACTGACGGCCCGTACGGGGCCCTTCTCCGAGGGGAAGGGCCGGTCGATGGCCGGACCACTCGATGGCCAGGCCCCACTCGACCAGGCCGTCGAGCCGGCACAGTTCAGCATTCAGGTGCTCGGTGTCGGCTTCAACGGCCGACACCAGGGCTGACAGTTCCGGGTACATGATTCCGAATCTCATGGGTACGACCGGACCCAGTTCGAGGATGTCCTCGAGCACCCGCTGATGCTCGGCTATCCGGGGCGTGAGGGCGTCCAGGTCGATGTCGGCACCGGCGGCCCAGGATCGATCGCTTGCCACCGGGCTCACGACTGCGGCAATCCTCCCGATGGGAACGGTCTGCAGGGCGGAGTCACCCACGCCCGGCCGGCCGGTCACAGCTCGGGCGACGTGGGGCATGGTCAGGCCGTACAGGTACCAGCCCGTCCCGGCGGCCGACGAAGGCGGCGGATCGGTCTCCCCGGGCGATGCGAGCGATACCGTTGCGGTGGAGTACCGGTGCGAGTCCTCCCCGCCGGCAAGTAGCAGCTCGGTGAGCCGGGCGGTGAGGACCTCCACCGCCTGGCGACGGGCCGCCGCGGTCGCTTCCGCAACCACCGCTGGCCACTGATCGGCGGCGATGTTGCGCAGGGTGTCGTCGAGGGCGCTCACCGGTCGGCGGAACTCCCGTCGCCCGCAGCCGGCCCGCTCAAGGCCTTTTCGATCCGGTCCAGACGACTCTCCAGTTCCGTCATCGCCTGAGGGGAGCCCGCGCCCTGGAGCTGCGAGGAGGCCCGGCTGGAGAGCCACGGGTCGGATTCCCACCAGTTGACGCCCATCTCCCGGGCCTTGTCGACCGAAGCGATGAGCAGGCGCAGCTTTATCGTCAGCAGTTCGATATCGACCAGGCTGATAGAGATGTCACCTGCGATGACGATCCCTTTGTCGAGGATGCGCTCGAGCAAGTCGGCCAGATTGGTCGAGCCGCTCTGAGCCTGAGTGGACGGCGGACCGCCGTAGTGGAGGGGGGAATCCTGCCAGGTCATGGAGCATCGCCTTCTGAGGGCTGATTCCGGTAATAGCGACGGCTACGGGCGAACTCGATGACTGCGCCGTCATCGTCAGCAAGCGTCTCGTATGTGCCGAGCACCGACGTCGACTCCGGGACGCGCTTGAGCTCGACGACCTCGAAGGTGATGTGCCAGCCATCCTCCTCGGCCCGCACGGCGCTGACCGAGTCGACTTCGTGGCCAGTGAGCATGCGCAGTTCCTGCCGGGCGGCGGCGATCACATCACCGACGGCTCTCGACTTCGCGGTCATGTGAGCTCCCGGATGGCATCTAGTCGGTCGAGCAGCTCCTCCTCGTACACCAGGTACTCGTCCTCGGTGATCATCCCGGTGTCGACGGCGTGTTGCCAGTGGTCCAACTCGGCCAGGATCGAGTCAGGGTCGAGAAGTATCTGGTCAGCTTGCTGTTGCAGCTGCTCTGCCACCCACACCACACCTTGCACCGGAGCGAGGGGCAGGAGAACCAGGGACCTGAACAACCCCATCAGGCTGCCCCCGTCTCGAGGAGGGTGAAGTCCCACGGAGCCAGCGGGCCGACCAGATCGATGTGCAGGCGTCCACGCTGGGCTCCGCCCAGTTGCTCGACCGCCCGTTCGAGGTCTTGGCCCCGGGTCCGGTCGACCAGTAGAGCCAGATGGACGGCGGTGTCCTCGGCTCGGTCGGGCAAGCGGCGGCCGGCCACCATGTAGGGGGAAATGTGATTCATGACCGCTTCCGCGTCTTCGTCGCGCAGTGCCTCCAGTCCGGCGACCACCAACTCCCCGAGTTGGATCTGCGCCGCTTGCGGAGCCGGCCCTCCGTTCAGCTTCCGGCGGAACCGCTGCACTTCACGGCTCCGGGCCACTACCTCGGTCAGAGCGACGTTGGCGAGGTAGCGGGCCCGGAGCCGGTACTCGTCCCGGTTCTCCACCTCGTGGATCAGCGAATCGAGATGGCTCCGCTGGGCGGTCAGCAGGTCCCGTTCCACCGATTGGCGATCCGGGAAGAGCGTTCCGAACCGGACCGGGATGCATGGACCGATCTGATGAGCCGTCGCCGTGACCTGCTCATGCGCGGTGAGCGCGGCGCGGGTCGGGCGGAGGCGCTCGGACTGAACGGGAGACACCAGCGCGGCCAGTGGACCGCATTCCACCAGCTCGAGGGGACACCCATCGATCCCTGTCTCGGAGGTCAACCGGCGGTTGTCAGTGGCTGATGGCACCACCGCGTACACGCAGATCTGGTCGGGCATCCGCTAGTCCTGGTTCCGCCGGTGACGGCCCAGGCTGCTCTTGACCCCTTCGATGGCGCCCTGAGTCTTGCCGCGGGCGCCGGCCTCGATCACATCATGCGCCAGCCCCTGTATGCCCTGCGTCTCGGTCTGGGTCAGGTCGAGGCGGTTGACCGCCTCTGCGTAGTGCAGGTAGGTATCGACACTGGCGATGACGACACGAGCGTCGATGGTCAGCACCTCGATGCCGAGGGCCGCGACCCGGACGTAGGCGTCGATGACCAGGCCCTTGTCGAGAATGAGGTCGAGTACGTCGGCCAGGCTGCTGGGCCGGGGGGCGCGGGTGATCGAACCGGATGCCGGCGGCATCAGCCTACGCGCCCGCGCTCGAGGGCGGCACCGGCCAGGTTGCCCAGGCGGCCCCCGGAGTTCCGTCCGCGGGAACGACCATCGGACCGAGGCCGCGCTCCGGACCCGTTCCGAGTCGAGTGCCGGGAGTCGGCCGATCGCCGCTTGGCCCCGTTAGAACTGGTCGGCTGGTTGCCTTCCTCGCCGTCCTCCGGCTCGCCTTCAGACGATTCGCTCTCGTCTTCGCCGGTCTCCTGGTCGTCTTCGTCGGTCTCCTGGTCGTCGTCGTCCTCCGACCGGGGAAACGGAGCCCGTTCCCTCAGCGAGTCGAGCAGACGGCGCCCGTTGTCCGCCGTGACCATGTCCTGGGCCCGGTCGGCGGCCCGGCTGACCACCGGCAGGTCCATGACCTTGTCGGCCAGGTCGGTGATCTGTTCGTATCTCTTCTGGCCGGCCCGTGCGCCGAGGACATACCCGACGGCAAACCCGGCGCTGAACCTCTTGAACATCCCAATACCTCCGCTACCGCCGGGCCAGCTGCTGGCTGCGGGCCAGTGCGTAGGCGGCGCTGGCCCCGACCATCCCGTAGGCGGCGCGGGCCGCCTTGGACCGGCCGAGCGTGGCTCGTATGGCGTCGAAGTTGGCGGCGCCGACGAGGCCCCAATTGAGGGCACCGAGGGCGAGCATGGCGCCCGCGGCCCGGTCCACGCTGTTCATCTCATCGAGCAGGTGGTGTCTTTGTGGCTTCAGATCTCGTACCTTCATCAGCTCCATTTACCTCTCTCTTGAAGGCGGGCGGCTAGGCCCCGCCGGTGTGCGCCTGCTTCGGGTTCGTCGTCATCGCCGTCGTCATCGCCGTCGTCATCGCCGTCCTGAGCACCGCTGTCGGCGTCGCTGTCATCGCCGTCATCCCCGTCGTCCTCGTCGGCCTGTGAGTGGCTGTCCTTCCGAGAGCGGCCGGGGCGCAACTGGCGACTGCTCTCCTCCGGCTCGTCATCATCGTCGTCGGACGAATCTGCGCCGGATTGCCGGCGCCCGGTCCGGGAGCTACTGCTGCCGTCTCCGTCGCCGTCGTTGTCACCGAACAGCCCGGTGATGCCCTTGGTCTCGGTGTTGCTCAGATCCAGACGATTCACCGCCTCGGCGTAGTGAAGGTAGGTGTCGACGCTGGCGATGACGATGCGGGCGTCGATGGTGAGCAACTCGATCCCGACCGCTGACACCCGGACATAGGCGTCGATGACCAGACCCTTGTCCAAGATGAGGTCCAGCACGTCGGCCAGACTGCTCGGCCGAGGGGCCCGGGTGATGGAACTGCCCGATGTCATTGTCATCGGGTCGCCGCCTTCGCCGTTCGAGTGGCTTTCTTGGCCGTCTTCGTGGCCCCGTTGGCCTTCGCCGCCCCGTTGGCCTTCGCCGCCCCGTTGGCCCGGGCGGCGCGGCTGCCCTGAGCGGCGCCGTTGGAACGACCGGCGTGGCCATTGGCGCGAGCGGCGCCGTTGGCCTTCGAGGTGCTGTTGGCCTTGGCGGTGCGGTTGGTTTTGGCTGCAGTGCTGTTGGCCCTGGTCGCCGACTTTCTCGGGTGGGATCGGGCCGGTTTGTGGTCCGAGCCGATCTCTCCCCGCCAACCGCCGGTCTCTTCGACGCGCAACTCCAAGAAGTGCTTGAACATCCGGAGATCCCTCCGGACCCGTCGCCGTTGGACACGTAACTCGTTGGCGATGATCTCCAGGGGACCGTGCGGCTTGTAGTGCATCTGGATCAGGATGCGGGTGAGATCAGGGCTCAGGCTGTGGAACGTGACCACACCTTGATGCTCAGGGCCGCTCTCGCTGCGCCAGGCGATTTTCTCGTCGGCGACCTGCTCGGTGATCCGGGCTTTCCAGGATCGTCGGACAGGGCCTATCTTCGACGTCCAGATGGTCTGGTCGTCGTCGTCCTGATCGACCGCGTTGACGCCTTTGACGATGCTCGGAAAGAGCTCCATCTGCGTCCACTGGTTGTAGACGGTGGCGCGCGGCACGCCGATATCGGTGTGCTCCTCGATGAGGTGGGAGAGCTTCGGCTTGTCTTTGCCGCTCTTTCCGGCGGTGTGAACAAGCGCGGCGGCCTTACCGATCGTGCTGGAGTGGGATGACACGGCCTGCTCGATCTGCTGCACCTTGTCCTTCGCCTGGCGCGCCCCGGCAGTCAGGTCACGAGCCTTGCCCACGGCATGGACCGCCTGTTCGGCGAGAGGCACGAGGACCGCCGCGGTTGAACCGATCTTGGCCATTTGTTCTAGGCGGGTCGGGCCGCGCCGGCCGAAGGAAAGCCCTGACCGTCGCCGAGGCGTCATTTCTGGCCTCCCTGCAACTCGGCGAAGTTCTTGAACAGGCGGAGATCCCGTCTCACCCGCCGGCGTTGCATACGGAAGAAGTTCCCGAGGATCTCCATCAGTCCGGAGGGTCGGTACTCGATCTCCACCATCACGTGTGTTAGGCGGTCATCCAGGGAGTGGAACGACGTGCGGCCCATGGCCTGTATGCCACCGACGGCTCGCCAGCTGACCTGGGTGCCTGGATCGGAGTCGCTGACCTCAGCCTGCCATTTCCGTTGGGACGGACCGATCTTGGCCGTGACGCGGATCTTCTGACCGGCGCTGCGGGCTCGACCTTGGCCGCGAGCACGACCGGCCTCCTCGTTCTTGAAGATGTCAGACCACTTGCCATAGTCGGTCCAGAGTTCGTAAGCCCGTTCATTCGATACGCCGACGTCTATGTGCTCGGTGATGATGTGGGCACCCTTCACCGGTTGAGGCGAACTTGGCTTTCGCATTTTCCCGCTCCGGGATGACGCGTCAGCGCGTCTTTCTCCGAGAATCGATGGCAACGATGATCACCGCCTTGGGCCCGATCAATGCGGGCTCCGTCGGCCGGTAGCCGTCCCCCCGAATGTCGGAATCGGCTTACCGGTTGATGTGTGTGATAGCTGCCGTACCCGTCGCCAAAACGACTAAAACGCCCGCTGCCGTACTGGCCGTAATGTGTCGAAGGGGTATATCAGCGGGAATCTCTTATGTGTCCGAATTAAGCAAGCCGGATCGGTCGGAGCGCCAGCTACCCGTGGGGCCCCTCTCCCGGGGTGCCGGAGGGACTAGTGACGGGGCCGGTTGGCGTGCTGCAGTGCGTCGCGGACACCGAGAAGATGGGTCCGCATCTGGGTGTTCACGTCATCCATCTCCGGGGACGTGAGCAGGTCGCGGGCGGCGGCGATGTTCGACGCAGACACCATCTCAGCGAGCGTCTCGACCACGACCGTGAGCTCCAGCAGGGCTCGACAGGTAGCCGACAATCGCTCGCTCAGATCAATCAGCCGGTCCGAATCGTTAGTCATCTGATGCTGCTACCCCATGCTTCAGGCAGGCGGGAGGAGCTCCGCCCCGATCACAGCTTAGGCCGGACGGCCCAGAGGTCCGGGAAGACCGGACGGAAGAGCGTCGAGCGCAGGTAGCCGGCCCCTGAGGATCCGCCGGTACCCGGCTTGTCACCGATCGTGCGTTCAACCATCTTCACGTGCCGGTAGCGCCATTCCTGCAATCCCTCATCCAGGTCCACGAGCCGCTCGGCGACCTGAGCCTCCTCACCGTCGGCCTCGTAGACGGTCAGCAGAAGTTGCTGCACCCCTTCCGCTCCTTCGTACGGTTCAGCCGGATTCCGATGCAGGACCTCTTCCGGCACCGGCCAGTGCCGCACTTCCAGATACCGAAGGTAGCTGTCGAATACCGGCCGGCGACCCACGTCGTTCGCCAGCGCCGGGTCGGAGCGGGGCAGCCCCTCGTCGCGCCGGCCGAGTAGGACCTCGAGGCGCCGGAACTGGGCGGACTGGAACCCACTGGCCGTGTCCAAGCGGGCTCGGAAGCCGGTGAACTGACGGGGCGTCATGGTCTCGATGACGTCTACCTGGGCCACCGCCACCTTGAGAATGGTCAGCATTCTCTTGAGTGTGTGAAGCGACCGCGGCCCATCGCCGGCCTCCAGGCGCTCACTGAGGTGGCGGCCCTCATGGAGAAGTTGCTTGAACCACAGCTCGTATACCTGGTGGACGATGATGAAGAGCATCTCGTCGTGCTCCTCACTCCTCGGGTGTTGGGCGGATAGGACGGTGTCCAGACCCAGGTACTCCGGATAGGTGACGGGTTCCACGACGACCAGCTTGGCTCACCGTCCGCTCCGGTACCGGCCTTGGCCGGAAGCACGAACGTGGCCGTGCACGGATTACGAGGAGCTGGGGCCGGCCCGCTAAGCGCGGCCGGACCAGCTGATCAGAGGAGGCCCGGCCATGATCAGAGCCTCGACCTGGTCCATGGACTCGACAATTGCGCCCGCCCCGGTCAACCGGTGGCCCGGGGTGACGGCGGCGAAGCCGATACAGGCCATCCCGGCCGCTCCGGCCGCCTCGACGCCGAGAGGGCTGTCCTCCACGACGATGGTCCTGGCCGGGTCGGCCCCCGACAGCTCGGCGGCCCGCAGGAACAGGTCGGGCGCCGGTTTCCCGGCAACGACCTCGTCGGCACTGAAGGCTCGCCGTTCGAAATGCGCCCACAGGCCGACCTGGGTCAGGGTCCGTTCTATCCGGGCCCGGCTGCCCGACGACGCGACACAGAAGGGGAGATCAGAGGCGGCCAGAGCGTCGACCAGCGCGGCGGCACCAGGCACGGCGGCCAAGCCGGTGTCGAATGCGCTGAAGAGCTCCCGGTGGTAGCGATCCTCGAAGTCGTCCGGCAGCGGCCGTGACGACTGGCTCTCGACGAGCGAGCGGACCCGCTCGATGCTCCCCCCCAGGTAGGTCGCCACGCTGTCCTCGAAGGTGGTCGGTCGCCACAGTTCGCTGAGGATCCGGGCCAACACGACATTGGCCGTGCGCTCGCTGTCGACGAGGACTCCGTCATTGTCGAAGACCACCAGATCCCAGCGCGTCCGGCTCATGCGAGCTCGATCTGGGCACTCCCCGGCGAGAGGATCGCCCGGTCGCCGATCCTGACCTGCCCCGGGCGCCGGACCCACGCCGACCACCTGGCCCGGGCCGGATGCTGGGCATGGTCGAGCCGGCTTGGATCACCGTCGGTGAACCACGACCCCTCCCAGGCCTGCGGATCCATGGGGTAGGAGAGCTCCAGGAGTGTGGTCCCCGCCAGTATCCGGGTGCCTGGTCGCAGGCTCGACCAGTCGAGTCCCGAGACAGTCAGATTCTCGCCGGCGGTGCCGATCCCCACGGCATGACCTTCCGCCGCCAGCTGGTCGATGATCTCGGCCGACCACAGGCTGACGGCCCGATAGGGCGCTCGCCGGTCTGGCCGTGTCGTCCCACACGCCAAGTCGTTCGGCGGCATGGCTACCGAGGCGTCCGCCGGGCTCGGTCCGCCGGTCGGCCGGTTCACCGAGACGACGGTGCCCGACGCGGGTGTCAGGGCGGCGCCGATGCGAACCAGTCCCTCGCCCACGTCCAGAAAATGATGAGTGGTGTCGTGGACTATGTGGATCAACGTCGCCTCTGCCTGCCACCAGGTGCCGTCATCCATCAATCCCACGTGGTGCCACCCGTCGGTGCCGGCGCGGACCAGGCGGGCCAGCACCCGACCTTCCCGTTCGAGATCGGTGAACAGTGACGACGGGTCCAACGTCAGTGGTCGGCTGGCATCTTCGATATCCAGGTCGGGGTAGGGGTCGGGGGTCCTGCTCCGATCATGAGCGACCATCCGTTCGATGCTGTCCCGCAGCAGCGGTAGCACCCATGCGGAATGTAGGCCGTACTCCATGGCCGACCAGACTCCCGGAGCAGGCCGACGGTTGAGATCCTCATCGCTCACGGCCGCGCTCGCCTGGCGCCACCAGTAGCCGAGCCGATCCATCACCTCGGCCGCGTCAGATCGCCACCACCTCCGGGAGTCGAACCCGCACCGGCCGCAGATCTCGGGTGCGGTGCCATCGAAACGCATCAGCCAAAAGTATCGACTCGGGTAGGGAGCCGATCGCCAACCGCGTCGACGAACGTATCGTGGGCGGTGATGCCAGTCTCGATCGGATTCAATCACGTGGCCACGTTGACGACCGACATGAACCGATCCGTTCGCTTCTATGAGAACGCGTTCGGCGGCCGGGTCGTCAGTGAGATCCGGGCCCGCCCCGACCACCGTTGGATGAAGATCGTGGACATCGGCGGCGGCGCCGCGCTCAACATTTTCGAGGTGCCAGCAGAGGAGATCATCGGCGAGCGACGCCGTCAGGGCCATCGCGGTGCGGTCGACCACTTTGCCTTCGCAGTGGCCTCCCGTGCCGTGCTGCACGAGATGAGGGATCGCCTCGGGCCCGCTGGGGCGCAAGAAGTAGGTGAGGTGCAGCAGTTGGGCTCCACCCTGTCGTTGTTCTTCCGCGACCCCGACGGCATGGAGCTCGAGGTGTGCTGCCCGGCCGACTGACAGAGCCGGCCGTGAGGTCAGTCCTCGTGAGTGGTCAGGCGGCGCCCGAGCCGGTCGTACCCAGACGGCAGTTCGTTGTCAGCGAGCGGGGCCAGGACGTCGAATTCATTGCCGTCGGGATCGGCCATGACCACCCAGGTCGCATCGCCCTGGCCGACTGATATGCGACGGGCACCCAACCTCTCCAGCCGGTCGACTTCGCCGGCCTGATCGGCGGGGCGCAGGTCGAGGTGAAGACGATTCTTGACCGTCTTGCCCTCGGGCACCCGGAGGAAGATGAGATCGGGGGAGATACCGTCCTCCGGGGCGGCGAGCGGCGGTTCGAGGCATATCTGGTCCTGATCCTCCCATGTGCGACGCCAGCCGAGAGCCGCCTCCCAAAATGCGGCGGTTCGGTTCGGATCGACACAGTCGAAGCACACACACTGGATACGGATGTCCATATCCAGATCGTGCCCCGGGTCGGTGCCCGCAGCCACTCATTTGTCCCGGTGCGACCCGTAGGGGCGGAGCCGGGACGGTTGAGTGACAATTCGGGCATACGAAGACGGTATGAAAGGGGCTCCTGCGACAAGTCGATTCAAAGTGAGGCGCGACGGTGCCTCAGATACTGGAACGGAGAGAGACCCGGTGGCGGGAGCCGACCCGGGCACTCGATCAGGCCGTGAAACCCGGCCGATTTCAAACCAGTTACAGGATCGCCTCGGCGTCCCATTTGTACCTATACGGCAGGAACAACTCGTGTACTTGAGACCAATCGTGAGCATTGCCTTCGCTACCGGCGCGTTAATGGTGCTGCCCGCAGTATCAATATTCGTCGATCACAACCCGCTCTCCATTCCCTCCGGTCCGGCCATCCGACCGATCGTCCAACCGGTCGGAACCGGGTCGTCGGACCCTCAGGGTTCCAGGCCGGCGGACGTGATACTGAACGTCACGAAGGGCGGCACGGCCCGCCCGCCGATCCGGTAGACGCCCGGCGTCGATGGGCCTCTCCCGGCTCGGCGGGCGTGCTGACACGCATATGGCCGGCGGGTGCCTAGTAGTTAAAGATGCAACTGTCAGTAATGTTGTTTGCGTCCTACTATGGGGCTAGTGTGACAATCCAGGTGGTTTCACAGTGAGCCGCCGTGGTTCCATTGAGGACAGGTCTCTCCTTAGATGGAGTTACGACAGCTTCGTTACGCAGTCACGGTGGAAGAGGAACTCAGTTTTACGCGGGCGGCCGAGCGACTGTTCATGGCTCAGCCGCCGCTCTCCCAGCAGATCGCCAAGCTCGAGCAGGAGCTCGGACTCAAGCTGTTCCTGCGCAACAGCCGGGAGGTCCGGCTGACTTCGGCCGGCCGGGCGTTCATGCCGGTGGCCCGGGCCACCCTGGAGTTGGCGGAACGAGCAGCCGAGCAGGCCAGAGCCGCAGACCGCGATGACGCCTCGGATCTGCCTGCGGCGACAGGGGATCCCGAGCCGGGCGCAGGCGGGACCGAACCACTCATCGGCCAGGAGTTGGTCGGTCCGGTGCTGGAGGAGGTCGGCGCCTTCCTCGACGTCACCGCGGTCATGGTGACGCTGATCCGGCCGGCCGCCCAGATCCTGTTCGCCAGCCGGGCGATCGGCACCGGCGGCGCCCAACCGGGTCCGACCCCGCTCGGTTGGTCGTTCTTCGCCGCCGTGGCCCGCAACGCCGGCCCCTGGGTCGTATCCGACATGGCCGCCGAGCCGGCCACCCGTCACACCGCTCTGCATCAGAAGGACGGCTTCCGCTCCTACGCGGCGGTTCCCATCTGCTCCTCCGACGGGGCGGTCGTGGGCGCCCTTTCGGTCGTCGACCGCCTACCGCGTGAGATGTCGCGAGCGGATATGGACACGCTGACCCAGTCGGCCGAAACCATCGAACGGCTCCTGATCGCATCCCCTCCCTGGGGCCCGTCGCACCTGTAGCCCGCGACCATAGGCTCTCTCCCCATGGCCGCCTGGAAGGATTTTGAAGAAGCCGAAGCGCTGTTCGCCGAGCGGGTACGCAGGCTGTTCGACGCCGGTCGCCACAAGACGATCGCCACCCTGCGGGCTGACGGCGCCCCCCGGATATCCGGTATCGAGTGTGAGTTCCTGGACGGACGACTTCAGTTCGGGTCGATGACCGGGGCCCGCAAAGGAGATGATCTCAGGCGTGACCCCCGGTTCGCGCTGCACAGCCCGACGACCCACCCGGGCGAGGGCAGGGAGAGCGAGTGGGCCGGTGAGGCGAAGATCGCCGGCCGGGCCGAGGTGGCCGGACCGGTATCCGCCGGGGAGGGGGACGGCCAACCCGATGGCGAGTTGTTCGTGGCCGACATCGCCGAGGTGGTCGTCACCGGTCTCAACCCGGAGGCGACGAAGCTGGTCATCGAGTCATGGACCCCCGGCCGGGGCCTGACCAGGAGTGAGCGTGACTAGCCGGCCAGACGGCCGACCGTGGCGGTGGCCTCGGCCACGATGCCCTCGATCAGCTCGGCCACGGTAGGCAACTCGTCGATCAAGCCCGTGACCTGCCCGGTCGGGAGGATCCCGGCCTCGAGGCGACCTTCGACCATCGTCGCCCGGGTGAGCATGGGGGCGTTGGCGGCCATCGCCACCTGGGCCCACGTCAGGTCGCCGTTTCGCTTCATGGCCAGGCCTTCGCGCACCAGGTCGGGGAGTGAGGTGCCGGTCAGCCGGCGCAGCCGTAGGGCGTTGCCCGCCGCCCGCCCCAGAGCGACCGGGCCGGGGCCCGCCGACAGCCTGTCGACGAGGGCGGTCCGGATGACCCTCTGGGGGGCCCCGTCGATGGCTCTGGTCACGACCGTGTCGGTCAAGGCGGCGGCCAGATACTGCGCTTTCACCTCGTCGGGCACGGTGCTCTCCTTGGTCAGGAGGAAGCGGGTGCCCATGGCCACACCGGCGGCGCCCCAGGCGAGGGCGGCGACCAGCCCGCGCCCGTCGTGGAACCCGCCCGCGCCCATGACCGGCACGTCGACCTGAGCGGTGACGCGGGGGAGCAGCAGGCTGGTCGGAATCTGACCGGTATGGCCGCCGCCCTCCTGACCCTGGGCGATGACCGCATCGACGCCCATGGCCACGACCTTCTCGGCGTGCCGGGGGGCGGCGATGGTCGGCATGCACACGATGCCGGAGTCCCTCAGGCGGTTGATGAGAGTGGCGTTGGGCGCCTGGGCGAAACTGGCCACCTTGACCCGCTCGGCGACGATGAGATCGATGAAGCGGTCGATGTCGGCGTGGTCCGAGCGGAGGTTGACCCCGAACGGGTTGTCGGTGCGGTCCTTGACCTCGGCTATGGCCGCCTTCAACTGGTCCAAGGTCATCGTCGCCGAGGCAATGATCCCGAGGCCGCCGGCCGACGAGGTGGCAGCGGTCAAGCGGGCGCCGGCGACCCAACCCATCCCGGTCTGGACGATCGGGTAGCGGACCCCGAGCAGATCGCAGGCCGGGGTGCGCAGGGCGTCGGTCATGACGAGAGGATCACGCAGGAGCCGTGGCCGAACAGGCCCTGATTGATGGTGAGCCCGACCCGGGCGCCGTCGATCTGGCGGGCGCCGGCCTGCCCCCGCAGCTGCCAAGACACCTCACAGACCTGGGCGATGGCCTGGGCGGGCACTGCTTCGCCGAAGCAGGCGAGCCCGCCGGAGGGGTTGACCGGGACCCGCCCACCGATGGTCGTGACTCCTTCGTGCAGCAGCTTCTCGGCCTCACCCGGGTCACACAACCCAAGGTCCTCGTACCAGTCGAGTTCAAGGGCCGTGGACAGGTCGTAGACCTCGGCCAGCGACAGATCGGACGGCCCCAGGCCGGCCTCCTCGTAGGCGGCGGCGGCGATGGACGGCCGGAACCCGAGAGCCGGCGGCGTCACTGCGAAGGCCGAATCGGTGGCGATGTCGGGAAGGTCGACTGCGGTGTTGGGGAACTGCGGGGTCACGGTCGACACGGCCCGGATGCGGACATCGGTCCGGCCCAGGCGTCGGGCCATGTCCATCGAAGCGAGCACGACGGCGGCGCCGCCGTCGGAGGTGGCGCAGATGTCCAGCAACCGGAGCGGATCGGCAACGACCGGGGAGGCCATCACATCCTCGATCTTGACCTCCGACCGGTAGCGGGCGTTGGCGTTGTGCAGACCGTGCCTGGCGTTCTTGACCTTCACGGCGGCGAAGTCCCCGGGGCCGGCCCCGTACAGGTCCATCCGCCGGCGGGCGTACATGCCGAAGAACGCCGGGTTGGTGGCGCCTACCAGTCGGAAGCGGAGCCAGTCGGGATCGTCCCATCGCTCACCGGCGTTCGGCGCGAGGAAGCCTTTGGGCGTGGTGTCGGCCCCAACCACGAGAGCCAGGTCGCAGAGCCCGGCCAGAATGCGGGTCCGGGCCGCTTCGATGGCGGCCGAGCCCGACGCGCAGGCGGCGTAGCAGGTGGCCACCCGGGCCCCGTTCCATCCGAGGGCGCGGGCCATGGTCGACCCGGCGACGTAGCCCCCGTAGCCGTTGCGCACCGTTTCGCCGCCGACGACGAACTGGATGTCCGGCCAGGACACGCCGGCGTCATCCATGGCGGCGCGGGCGGCGGCCAAGCCGTAGCCGACGAAATTGCGGCCCCATTTGCCCCACGGGTGCATACCGACCCCGACGACGGCAACCTCAGTCATTGACCGGCCTCCACTTCCAGACCAGGGCCCCGGACGGGTCGAGTGGCTCGACGACCAGTTCGACCACGGAGCCGACGTGCAGATCGGCCACCCCGAAGGTGGCCGCCACCTGTCCCAGGATCACGATGCGTTCCTTCTCCAACTCGACGGCGGCGATGGCGAACGGCTCGAACGGATCGCTGATCGGCTCGTACGGCGGCGGCGGTTTGTACTGCGCATCGGTGTAGCTCCACACCTTTCCTCGTCGTGACAGCTCCACTGACTCCATCACGTCGGACCGGCATGACGGGTTGGGGCACCATTCCCCGGTCGGAGGGAACTGATAGGTACCGCATTCGGGGCAGCGCCGCCCGATGAGGGCCGGTTCCTCGCCGGCGGTGAACCACCCCTCGATTACTGGCTGGCCGGTCACGACGCCTCCTCCGGTAGCTCGACATGACGCTGGTCCGAGGGATCGATGACCTCGCTGATCAGCTGCATCTCCTTGTCGGTGGGGGTCCGGGTCTCCGCTACTGATTCCGGCACGGTCAAAGGAAAACCGGTACCGGCCACCACATCATCCACACTCACACCCGGATGCACCGACACGAGCCGTAGGCGGTGATCGGGGCCGCCGAAGTCGAGCACGGCCAGGTTGGTCACCACCCGGCGCAGATCGAAGAACTCCAGCGCCGCGGCTCCGGCCGCCGCCGCCCGGTCCCAACCCACCCCGGTGACCACGTCGACCTTCTCGACGAAGACCCGGGGGGAGTGGTTCGACACCCAATAGGACGTGGCGTGGTTGATCGTGTTGCCGGGGGCGCCCCGGAACCCGATCAACTGCGTCTTGGGGACCGAGTAATCGCTACCGATGGCGGCGAAATTCTGGTTGCCGAACGGATCTATCTGGGTCGCCCCCATGACCACGTGACGCTTCCCGGACCAGACCACGTCGAACATCGACCGGTACGGGTTGTAGTACTCGACCACCCGGCCGTCGGGCCACGCGAACGCCTCGTCGTTGGCGATGAGAGCGGCTTCGCCGTCGGTGGCCATCAGGTCGGGCGCGAAGGTGGCCCGGGCCAACCGGCCGGCGATCATCGGGATGGTGCCGATCGGATTGGCCACGATCTCGCCGTCGCCGCGAAAGCATTCGGCCAGCGCGACCACGCAGACATCGGCCCGGGTCCAGTGGGCGGTCATCGGGCCGCCTCCAGGTGAGTGGCGGCGAAGGAGGCCCATGCATCGGGGGATTTGGCCGCGCCCACGTACTCCCTCTGCAGGGCCTCGTCCCGTTCGTAGTCGGGGACGCAGGAGGTGAACCAGGCTCCACCGGGCGCCTCGATGACGCCGTCGACCATCATGCGAGCCACTCGGAGGCGAAGTTCGGTGCCGGCCTCCTCGAGCAGATCCCGGGTGGGCACCACCTTCTCGACCGAGATGTACCGGCGGCTCGGGGCCGCCCGCAGGAACAGGTCGTCGAAGTAGAGGTCGGGTCCGAGGAAGGTGGCGTTGCCCCGATCGTCGGACCGGTTGAGGTGGCAGATCACCGCGTCGAAGCGGAAGGCGGGTACGGCGACCAACTCGGACCGATCATCGAATGGTGACGTCACCGTCGCCAGCATCGGGTTGAGGGTGGTCAGGTCGCTGCCCAGCCCCACCCGGGTGGGCAGGAACGGGACCCGCCAGGCGGCCGCCTGCAGGGCGAGCAGGAACATGCCCTCGTCGAACGGTACGTCCTCGACCAGGCCGGCCTGGCGGGCGGCCCGGAAATGCGGCTCCAGCGGGATCGAGTCCAGGGAGGCGAACGGGTACACCGCCTGCTTCACCTTGCCGGCGGCGCACAGGAGCCCCAGGTCGGGCCCGGCGAAGCTGACCACGGTGAGGTCGGAGAGCGATGACGCAGCTATGGCCCTGACGATGGCCATCGGCTTGCGCCGGGAGCCCCAGCCGCCGATGCCGATGGTCATGCCGTCGGCCAGCGACCCGACGACCTGGTCGATCGTCGTCAGTTTCGAGGTGGTCATTTCGAGGTGTCCGTATCCCGCTTGGCGACAAAGGCGTCCCGGTGCTCGTCGGCCACTCCGGACAGGTTGAGCTCGAAGGTGAACCCCTGCTCGTACCGGTAGGACCGCTTGACATCCCAGGGGTCGATGCCGTTGAGCGATTCCTTGGCCGCCCGGATGACGGTCGGGGACTTGGCTGCGATCTGCCCGGCGACCCTCCGGGCCTCGGCGACCAGGCCGTCACCCGGCACGACCGACAGCACCGACCCGAAGTCATGCAGCTCCGCCGCCGTGGCGGTGGCCGAGGTGTAGACCATAGCCCGCATCTTGTGCTGCGGGACCAGTCGGGACAGGTGGGTGGCGGCGCCGAGGGCGCCGCGGTCGACCTCAGGTAACCCGAAGAAGGCGTCGTCGGCGGCGACCACGATGTCGGCGTTGCCGACCAGACCGACGCCACCGCCCACGCAGAAGCCATGGACGGCGGCGATGACCGGTACGGCGCACTCGTAGACCGCAGCGAAGGCGGCGAAGCAGCCACGGTTGGCGCCGATCAGTGCGCCGAAGCCGTCCGTCTCCTGCATCTCCTTGATGTCCACCCCGGCGTTGAAGCCCCGACCCTCGGCCCGGAGGATCACCACCCGGACATCGGGGTCGCGGCCGAGGGCGGTCACCTGGTCGGCGACGGCGAACCAATCGGCGACCCGGAGGGCGTTGACGGGCGGACAGTCCATCACGACCTCGGCGATGCCGCCGTCACGTATGTCGGAAATAACCGGCACTGACCTAGGTAAGTCCTTTCCTTTGACCGAAAACTGCAGACTGTCAGGCGACCGACGACGCCGGATGGCGCTCGGAATACTCCAGCACCACCCACACGGCGCGGGCGATCCGGTCGTAGACGTCGGCGATGGACTGCGCACCGACCACCCACTGGCGGAGCTGCAAGTCGAACACAGACGTGGCTACCGACACCACCTCGCGTGCCACTGAGTCGGGCAGGCCCTGCAGGGCCTCGACATATATCTGCGTATTGCGGGCCATGTTCCGGGCGAATATCTCGCGGGTGAACGGGTCCTCGGACGATTCGAGGGCCATGACGACGCGGGCCAGCTGGGGCCAGCTCTGAAAGGCCCGCATCGATCGCTGCAGCACATCGGTCAGCCGTTCGGCGTTGGTCGCGCCCTTCAGGGGACGACGTTCGACGTTGATCTGCAACTGGGCCGCCCAGTGGGCGAGCACCTCGGCGAAGAGATGGTCCTTCGACTGGAAGTAGCGGTACACGGTGCCCAGGGCCACGCCCGCCTCGGCGGCCACATCCTTCATCTGGATCTGATGGTGCTCGTGGTTGCGGAGCAGCATCAGGCCGGCTTCCACTATCCGATCGCGCCGTTCCCGCTGGGTGGCGGTGAGGCTGTCGGGAAGGGGAGGCGCCGTGACCCGGGAGGCCGATCGCTTGGGCACGGAGTGTTTCCTCGATACCTTTCCGGTGAGTGGGACCCTCGCTTGGGCGCGGCCCGATCCCATCTCCTAGCTTGTAGATAGTTGAAAGCTGATTCTAGCTTACGCGCAATGGCCCCCACCGGCGGGGCGGACGGAGGGGAGACCTCGAGTGGGAATGCCTGAGGGGGCGGCGGTAATCGACACGATGATCGGATTCCCGGTACATGATTTCGAGGCGACCTACGGGTTCATACGCCGCCAGACCAAGGACGAGGACTCGAAGTCGGGCATGCGGTTCCCGGCCGAGTACATGTTCAAAGACGTCCCTGAAGGCGACGACGGCGTCACCGACCCGGTGGCGTCGACCCTCGCCCAGATGGACCGGTACAACATCCGCGTCGGGATGGTCGGGACCGCTCGGGACGGCGTCCACGACCGGGCCCTGAAGGAGCATCCCGATCGATTCGTCGGACGCACCTCCATCGACCCCAACGACGGCATGAAGGCCCTACGCCAGATCGTCCGCGACCACGACGAGTTCGCCACCCGGGGGGTATCGGTCTTCCCGGCCGGCACCTTCCCCCAGGTCCCGATCAACGACAAGAAGATGTATCCGATCTACGCCAAGGCCATCGAGCTGGGTCTGTCGGTGTGGGTCAATGCCGGCATTCCCGGTCCCCGCTTGAAGGGACTGTGTCAGCACGTCGAGCTTATCGACGAGGTCATGTACGACTTTCCCGAGCTCACGTTCGTGACCATGCACGGTTGCGAACCATGGGAGCAGCTGGCGGTGAAACTGATGCTGAAGTGGCCCGGCTTGCACTACTGCACCTCGGCGTTCGCTCCCAAGTACTACCCGAAAGCTGTCATTGATTATGCCAATACTCGGGGCAGCGACAAGATCTTGTACGCCGGCTACTACCCCATGGGCCTCAGTCTGGAGCGCATCATGTCGGACATGAGAAACGTGCCGTTCCGTGACGAGGTGTGGCCGAAGTTCCTCTACGGCAACGCCGCCCGCATCCTCGGCCTGCCGGAGGCCGTCCCGGCGTGACGGATCGCTCCCTGCTGACCTGGGCCGAGGACGAGCGTCTGCCCGAGGCGGCCCGGGCGGCGCTGACCGGCCCGGGCGCGCCCTTCGAGATGGTCGACGAGGAGGTGCTGGGCGCGACGATGCGGGTGTTCGCCCGCCGGCCCGGCAACCTGCGAGAGGTGCTGGAGACAGCCGGGGACCGTTTCGGGGACCAACCCTTCCTGATCTTCCCGGACCGCACCTTCACCCACCGCCACCTGATTGACGCCGTCACCGACGTCGCCTGCGCGCTACGGGACCGTTACGGGGTCGGGCCCGGTGACCGGGTGGCCGTGGTCGCGGCCAACTGCGAGGGCCATGCGTTGAGCGCGTGGGCGGCCATATGCCTGGGCGCCACCCTGGTCGAACTGAACGGCTGGTGGACCGGACCCGAACTGCAGCACGGGATCGAACTGACCAAGCCGAGGGTGATCCTCGGCGACCGCCGCCGGCTGGCCCGCCTCGACGGCGTCGACGTCGGCGTTCCGGTCGTTTGTTTCGAGGACGAGCTCGACGCCATCGAGGCCGAGGGCCGGGCCGCCACCGAGCGGCTGGGGCCGAACCGTATCGCGGAGGACGACCCCTTCGTCATCCTCTTCACGAGCGGCACCACCGGCCGTTCGAAGGGGGCCCTCCTGTCGCACCGGGCCATGATCTTCATGATGATGCAGGCCGCCCTGCAGGGTGCCGTCGGCATGATCCTGGAACCGGCTTCTAGCGCGACTTCAGCCCCTGCACCCACGTCCAACTGCAACATCGGAGTGTCACCGATGTTCCACATATCGGGGCTGATCGCCCTGGTGGGCGGACCGTTGATCGGCCAGACGGTGGCCTATCCGCCACCCGGCCGATGGGACCCCGAGGTCCAACTCGAGATGACCCAGAAATTCGGAGCCTCGGCGTGGTCGCTCGTACCCACGCAGTTATGGCGCCTGCTCGACCATCCCCGCTTCGACGAGTTCGATCTCAGCACCCTCAGGCGGGTCGGAGGCGGCGGGGCCACCTTCCAACCCGAACTGTGGCGGCATGTGAAGGAGAAGCTGCCCCAGCTCGACCGGATGGGTACCGGCTACGGAATGTCGGAAACGTGCGGAGCCGGTACCCATCAGGACGGTCGGGCGGCCGAGGAGCATCCCGACGCGGTCGGCGCCCCCTGCCCGGGATACTCCATATCGGTACGTGATCCGGACGGTGAGATGGTCGACGTCGGTACGGTCGGAGAAATCTGGTTGCGGGGACCGTGCAACCTGCTCCGGTACTGGGAGAACGACGAGGCCACGGCCCGTTCCCTCGATGCCGACCGGTGGTACCACACGGGCGAGCTGGGCCATATCGCCGACGGTCTCCTGTACCTCGACGGGCGCGGACCGGAGCTGATCATCAGGGGGGGCGAGAACGTCTATCCGATCGAGATCGAGAACCGGCTCATCGAACATCCGGCAGTGGCCGAGGCGGCCGTCATCGGCGTGCCCGACCGGGTGTTGGGCGAGGAGATCAAGGCATTCGTGGTACTGCATCCCGGTCCGCCCCTCGAGCTGCAGGCCCTCCAAGAGTGGGTAGCGGCGGCGTTGGCCCGCTTCAAGGTTCCGGCCGCGATGGAGGTCGTCGAATCCCTGCCCCACAACGCGGCCGGGAAGGTGATGAAGCACCTCCTACGCGATCCAGGTGCCAATCTCGCGGGAATCCAGGAGGAGTAGATGGACATTCAGGAGGTCTCCGACCGGGCCCAGATCACCGATCTGATCGTCGGGTACACGCGTGCGCTCGACCAGCGCCGGTGGAACGAGTTCGACTCCCTGTTCACAGCCGACGCCCACATCGACTACAGCGCGTTCGGCGGGGAATCCGGTGATCTCGAATCGACCAAGCGGTACCTGGCGTCGACCATGACGTTCTTCGCCAAGACCCAGCACATGCTCGGGCTGCCCGAGATCAAGATCGACGGCGACCGGGCCACGACGGCCACCCCCTGCCACAACCCGATGCTCCTCGGCGAGGGCAAGGACGCGCAGGTGATGCTGTGCTCGCTCTGGTACCACCACGAGTTCACCCGCACCGCCGACGGCTGGCGTATCTCCCGGTTGTCCGAGGAGCGAAATTTCATGACCATGCTCAAGAGCGGCGGCGACCTGCTGCCGCCGTCGTGAGTGCGACGCCCGCAAAGGAAAGGACCAAATGCCCCAGATAATCGTCGAGCGCGACGCCCACACCATGGTGCTGACGCTCAACCGGCCGAAGCGTATGAACGCCTTCACCGGCACGATGCTCGTCACCCTCGTCGAGGCCTACGCCGAGGCGGCGGCCGATGACGACATTCGCTGCATCATCCTCACCGGGGCAGGTGGGAATTTCTCTTCCGGCGCCGACCTGAAGGCCATGGCCGGATTGGCCGACGAGGAGGATTCACGGCCGGATGCGGCCGAGAAGATGCAGGCCGATCCGGATACCCCGTGGAAGGGCTTCCTCAAGATCAACCGGCCGATGAAGCCGATCATCGCCGCCGTCGAGGGCGTTGCCATCGCCGGCGGAACCGAGATCCTGCTTGGTACCGACATCCGGGTGGCGGGCGAGAGCGCCCGGTTCGGTGTGTCGGAGGTGCGCTGGTCGCTGTACCCGATGGCCGGGTCGGCCGTCCGCCTGCCCCGGCAGATCCCGTACACCGCAGCCGCCGAGATCCTCCTGACCGGCAAGCACATCACCGCCGCCGAGGCCAAGGATCTGGGTCTGGTCGGCCATGTCGTCCCCGACGGCCAGGCGCTCGACAAGGCCAAGGAGATCGCCGCCCAGATCGGCCTCAACGGTCCGTTGGCCGTCGAGGCGGTGCTCGAGACCCTGCGCGGCGCCGAGGGCAAGACCGAAGCCGAGGCCTTCGCCGAGGAATGGCCCCGGGGTCAAGCGGTGTTCGCCAGCGAGGACGCCAAGGAGGGCCCCAAAGCCTTCTCCGAGAAGCGGGTCCCGGAGTTCAAGCGGCGATGACCACCGACTACACCGATCCGGACCTGATCCAGGCCGGAGTTCCCCTCGAGGAGCTGGACGAGCTACGGGCGACGACGCCGGTCTGGTGGAACGAGCAACCCCCGGGATACGGGTTCGACGACGGTGGTCTGTGGTTGCTGACCCGCCACGCCGACGTCAGGGAGGCGTCGTTGAAACCGGAGATATTCTCCAGCTGGGAGAACGGTGCCATCGTCCGTTTCGCCCCCGGTATGACCCGTGCCGACATCGAGATGCAGCGGGTGATGATGATCAACGTCGATCCGCCCGATCACACCAAGTTGCGGCGCATCGTCAACCGCGGGTTCACGCCCCGGGCCATCCGGATGATCGAAGAGGCCCTGGCCGACCGGGCCGGTCGGATCGCGTCGGCGGCGGCCGAGTCCGGCGGCGGCGACTTCGTCGTCGATGTGGCCTGCGAGCTCCCCCTGCAGGCGATAGCCGAGCTCATCGGTGTGCCCCAGGAGGACCGCAAGAAGATCTTCGACTGGTCGAACCAGATGATCGCCTACGACGATCCCGAGTACGAGATCGACCCGGCCATTGCGTCGGCCGAGCTGATCAACTACGCCATGGCGCTCGGCTCCGACCGGGCCGAGAATCCGGGTGACGACATCGTGACCAAGTTGGTGACCGCCGACGTCGACGACCGGGGTCTGACGACCGATGAGTTCGCCTTCTTCGTGCTGCTGCTCTCCGTAGCCGGCAACGAGACGACGAGGAACGCCATTACCCACGGGATGATGGGGTTCTTCCAGTTCCCCGACCAGTGGGAGCGCTACCGGGCCGAACGCCCGACCACCACGGCCGACGAGGTCGTACGGTGGGCCACCCCGGTGACCATCTTCCAGCGCACCGCTCTGGAGAACACCTCGATCGGGGGAGTGGACATCGCCGAGGGCCAGCGGGTCGGCCTCTGCTACAGCGCCGCCAACTTCGATCCGGAGGCCTTCGACGACCCGTACCGGTTCGACATCGGGCGCGATCCCAACCCGCATCTGGGTTTCGGCGGCGGCGGCCCGCACTACTGCCTGGGCGCCAACCTGGCCAGGATGGAGATCAACCTGATGTTCAACGCCATTGCCGAACACCTTCCCGACATCCGCCAGGATGGCCCGGCCCGCCGGTTGCGTTCGGGTTGGATCAACGGCATCAAGGAACTGCCGGTGAGCTACCGATGAATCGGTTCACCGGCAAGTCGATCATCGTCACCGGCGCCGCCTCGGGCATCGGCCGGGCCACCGCAGAACGACTGGCTGCGGAGGGCGGAAAGGTCGCCTGCCTCGACGTCTCCCCGTCACTGTCCACGGTGGTGGAGGCGATAGTCGCCGACGGCGGTACGGCCGCCGCCCTCGAGTGCAACGTGGCCGACGTCGAGCAGGTGCGGTCAGCGGTCGCCGATGCCGTCGACCAGTACGGCCCGACCGACGTGCTGTGCAACATCGCCGGCATCGGGCGTTACTTCAACAGCACAGAGATGACTCCCGAACAGTGGCAGCGCATCATCGACGTCAACCTCACCGGCACCTGGTTCGTGGCCCAGGCCGTGCTGCCCCACATGCTCGACCGGGGCGGCGTGATCCTCAACACGGCGTCGACGTCGGGCATGTTCGCCCAGCCCTGGCAGGCTGCGTACTGCGCCTCCAAGGGTGGCGTGGTGATGCTCACGAAGGCTCTCGCCCTCGAGTACTGGGACCGCAAGCTGCGGGTCAACGCCATCGCCCCCGGTGGGGTGGAGACACCGATCATCCAGGACTTCTCGCAATTGCCCGAGGGCGGCAGTTTCGACCGGATCACCAGGTACATGTCACCCATGGGCTTCTGCAAGCCGGCCGACCTGGCCTCGTTGTACGCCTACGTCGGCTCCGACGAGGCCCACTACATGACCGGCTCCGTCGTCCTCATGGACGGCGGTATGACCCTCTAGATACAGCCGGCTGGGAAAAACTAGAACGCGTTCTGTAAAGTCGCATCGTACGAAGGGAGGGCGCCGTGTACATCGGATACACCGACGAACAGGAGCAGCTGCGCCAGGAGCTGCGGACGTACTACGCCAATCTCCTCACACCTGAGGTGGAGGAGGAGCTGGCTCACGGAAGAGGCATCGGTGATGCCATGAAGCGGGTCGTCCGCCAGATCGGCGAGGACGGCTGGCTGGGCGTCGGCTGGCCCAAGGAGTGGGGCGGTCGTGGCCTCTCGGCCATCGAGCAGTTCGTCTGGTTCGACGAGTCGATGCGCGCTGGTGCCCCCATCCCGATGCTGACCGTCAACAGCGTCGGTCCGACCATCCGGCAGTTCGGTACCGAGGAGCAGAAGGACTTCTTCGTCTCGGGCATCCTCAAAGGCCAGATCCACTTCTGTATCGGCTACACCGAACCGGGCGCCGGCACCGACCTGGCGTCGCTGCGCACCACCGCCATACGTGACGGCGACGAGTACATCGTCAACGGTCAGAAGATATTCACCAGCCTGGCCGGCGGCGCCGACTACATCTGGCTGGCCGCCCGCACCGATCCGGAGGCCAAGAAGCACAAGGGCATCTCCATGTTTGTGGTCCCGATGGACACGCCCGGTCTCAGCCTCCAACCCATGAGCCTGTTGAGCGAGCACGACATCAACCAGACGTTCTTCGACGACATGCGCATTCCGGCCAGCTGCCTGGTGGGCCAGGAGAACGAGGGCTGGAGTCTCATCACCAACCAGCTGAACCACGAGCGGGTCACCCTCTGCTCGTCGGGCGTGATCGAGCGGGCCCTCGACGATGTCCAACGCTGGGCCCAGGAGACCAAGCTGGCCGACGGCCGGCGGATAATCGACCAGGAATGGGTGCGGGTCCACCTGGCCCGGATCAAGGCCCGCCTGGAGTACCTGCGCCTCATGAACTGGAAGGTCGCCTGGACCGCCACCCAGGGCCATCTGGACGTGGCCGATGCGTCGAGCATCAAGGTCTTCGGCACCGAGTTCTACCTGGAGGCCTACCGCCTGATGATGGAGATCATCGGGGAGCGGGCCTACGTCAAGGACGGCTCGCCCGAGTCGGTGCTGCACAGCCGCTTGGAGCGCAACTTCCGCAGCACGCTCATCCTCACCTTCGGTGGAGGCACCAACGAGGTCCAGCGGGATCTCATCGCCATGTTCGGGCTCGGGTTCCCCCGGGCGTCGCGGTAGAGGGGCAACGACCCATGGATTTCTCACTCAGCGAAGAGCAGGCGGCCGTCGTCGAGGCGGCCCTGAAACTGTTCGAGGGCCATCTCAGCGACGACCGCCGGGCCGAAGTGGCCGCCGCCGGTGAAGGCTTCGACCGCAAGCTGTGGGCCGCCCTGGCCGACGCCAACCTGCTCGGGCTGGCCATCTCGGAGAAGTTCGGCGGCACCGGCCTCGGTTTCGCCGAGCTCTCGGTCCTCTTGGAGGAGGCCGGCCGGGCCGCCGTACCGGTGCCTCTCTGGGCGACCCTCGTGCTCGGGGCGCTGCCCATCGAGGAGTTCGGCTCCGATGAGCAGAAGGAGCGGCTGCTCGGGCCGATCGCCAAGGGCGATCTGATCGTGACGGCGGCTCTCTCAGAGGTCGGGACCGAGCCGGAGGCGCCCCTGACCACGGCCCGCCGCCTCGATGGCGGCTGGCTCCTGGATGGCACGAAGACCTGTGTCTCGGCCGGCACCGTCGCCGGCCACCTACTGGTCCCGGCCCGCGTCGGTGAGGAGGTGGCCGTGTTCATCGTCCCGGCGCACGCCGAAGGCGTGAAGGTGACGACCCAGATGATCACCACCGACGTGCCCGACGCCCACATCGAGTTCAACGGCGTGGAGGTGGGCGACGCGGATGTGCTCGGCGACGCCAGCTCGGGCGCCGCCATCGTCGAGTGGATACGCCTGCGGGCCACCTCGGCCCTGTGCTCGCTGATGGCGGGCACCTGCCAGGCGGCCTTGAAGTTGACCGCCGAGTACGCCGTCACCCGCAAGCAGTTCGACCGGGCCATCGCCACATTCCAGGCGGTGGGCCAGCGGGCCGCCGACGCCTATGTCGACACCGAGGCGGTCGGCATCACCGCCCGCCAGGCGGCCTGGCGGATCTCCGCCGGACTCCCGGCCGAGGCCCATGTGGCCATCGCCAAGTTCTGGGCCGCCGACGGCGGTCAACGGGCGGTACACGCCGCCCAGCACATACACGGTGGACTGGGAGTCGACCGCAGCTACCCGCTGCACCGCTACTTCCTCGCCGCCAAGCACATCGAACTGACCCTCGGGGGCGCCACCCCGAACCTCCTGCGGCTGGGCGCGATCATGGCCGCCGAGACAGTCTGAGGAAACCCAGCATGGACAAGCTCTCCGGCCAGAAGGTCGTCGTACTAGGCGCCACCGGAATGGTGGCCACTCCCGTCGTGCACGCTCTGGCCAATGACAACGAGGTCTGGGGCGTGGCCCGCTTCAACAACCAGGCGGCCAAAGCCGATCTGGAGGAGCGGGGGGTCAAGACCGTCGTCCTTGATCTGGCCGAGCCGGACGTCAGCGTGCTGCCGACCGACGTCGACTACGTCGTCAACCTGGCGGTGACCCATTCGAACAAGTTCTCCACTGCGTTGCGGTCCAACGCCGAGAGCCTCGGGCTCATAATGCACCACTTCCGCAATGCGAAAGCCTTCCTCCATTGCTCATCGACCGGCGTTTACGCCCCGAACGGTGCTCACCAGATGCGCGAGGAGGACCCGCTCGGCGACAACCACCGGGCCATGCTGCCGACCTACAGCATCTCCAAGATCGCCGCCGAATCGGTGGCCCGCCTGTCGGCCCGGCTGCACAACCTGCCGACCATCATCGCCCGGCTCAACGTCCCCTACGGCGATGCCGTGGCCTGGCCGTCCATCCACCTCGAGTGCATCCTGGCCGGGGCGCCCATCCAGGTCCTGCCGGGCGAGCCGTCCTACTACTCGCCCATCCACAGCGACGACATCATCCGGCACATCCCCCGGCTGCTCGGTGCCGCCGCCGTGCCCGCCCCGACCGTCAACTGGGCCGGCCCCGATGTGGTCAGCGTCCAGGAATGGTGTGCCTACATCGGCTCGCTGGTGGGCAAGGAGCCGATCATCGAAGAGACCCAGATGGCACTGCCCAGCGTGGCCGTCGACACCACCTTCATGGACCAGTTGATCGGGCCGGCCGAAGTGAGGTGGCAGGACGGGATGAAGCGGATGGTCGCGTCTTCTCATCCGGAGATCACGCTGCCCTAGTCGGCCGCCACCGAGCCGGCGTGCGAACTCTCCACCGGTCCCTCACGTCGGGCGTCCGATCCACCAGGCTCATCCTTCGGGCATCTAGAGTGGGTCGAGATTTCATGGCGTGTTTGGTGGATGTTCGTGGCATAACTCGATCATTGGGGTGGGTAGGCGCTACACTGAGGTGCAGCGGGGCCAAAAAGCGGTAGACGGACGCCTGGGTAGTTGGGGTGCCGACACGCCATTGGTCCAAGCTGAAGCAATAAGTCCGGAATGGAAGGAAACCGGCATAGATTCAACCAGTGGGCCCGAACAGACGACTGTTAGGGCCGTTGGTGACGATCGGGGAGCCCTGAGGCCGGGAGGCCCGGCTGAGGGAAAGTTGCGACCTCGCGTCACCTCGAGAACCCGGCGACTTGACGGCCGCCGGGCGCGAGTGGAGAGAAGAAGCTGGACCAGATCACCTTAGAGTCGGCGGTCTTCGCGGACGCCGGCGGTTGGGCGTCCGACGACGAACGAGCCGCCTTGGCGGCCCAACCCTTGGCGTGGGCGGCCGCCCTGCGGCGGCTGATACACGAGACCGATGACGGCCTCCGGTCGGCCGCGGCCGACCTCTCCGGTGACATGCGCGATCTGGTGCTCGCCGATCTCCAAGGGGAGCGGGACCGCTTGGCGGCCGCCCTGCTGAAGGTTTCCGGCGAGGCGATCGACGGGCCCGAGCTGAGCCCCGCCACCGAGGCGGAACCCGGGGCGACGGTGGCGGCCGACAGCCCCAATCCTCGACGGGAGCAGGCGCACAGGCCGGCACCTGAGGATTCTGTTCCGGCCGGCCCGCCCCGCCTGCACGCATCCTGGGGCGAGGGCCGGGTCGTCATCTGGGCCGGCGGGCCCGGTGCGGAGGCCACGTCCGAGGACCTCGACGATCTACTGGGCCGGGCCGAGGCGGCCGGTATCGGCTGGGAGCGACATGCGCCGGTGGCGCTGCCATCGGGAGCCACGACCGAGTCCCGCTCGGCTCCGTTGTCGCAGACGCTCGGCTGGCTGGTCGGGATCGGGGCCGGGCAGGCCGGCGAGGAGGCCGGCTCCAGCCTGCGCTGGCTGGGCGAAGTCGCCATCTGGGGCACCGAGTTGGTCGCCCAGGGCCACATGATCCCGGTACTGCGCTCGGCCACCGGCGGATCGACCCAGGCCAAGGCGGGCGCCGGTCGCCACCGCATCCGCTGGGTCCCGGCCCTGGTCGGGCGCGAACGGCTCCACGACCTGGTCGTGCGCATGCCGGGTGCGGTCAGCACGTTGCAGCCGGCCGCCCCTGCCGATGCGGTGGCCCGTTCGATCCTCGCCGCCGTCGTCGACGCCGTTTCCCGGGCCGGGGCGGGCCGCCTGGTCGCACCTGCGGTGCCCCCCAATGCCGGTTCCCGGGCCGAGATCGCCGAGTCGGTGCTGTCGGGTTTGGACGGCCGTCCTTTTACCGCCGAAGCGGAACCGGCCAGCCGGGTGGCCGACGATCTCAAACGGTGGGCGGCCCCGGTCACCACCAGCCACCGGATCGGCCTGATCGTCCGGCTGGACCCACCGCAGTCCGACGGCGGTTGGCTGCTGACGGTCGAGGCATCGGGGGTGGACAAGCACCCGATGCCGGTCGAGCATGCACTGGTCGTGTCGTCGGGCACCAAGTCGCAGCAGGTGGAAGCCCAACTGAAGCGGCTGGAGCGGCTGATCCCGGCGCTGCGCCGGCCGACGACCCGCCGGGGCCAGGTGGTGCTCGACGGCGATGAAGCCATCGAGGTGATGTTCGAGCTGGGGCCGTCGCTGGCGGCGGCCGGATTCGAGGTGATGCTGCCGAAGGTGTCGAGGCGCAAACCGTCACCGCAACTGCGCCTGTTCGCCGAATCGATTGGCGCCGAATCCCAGGTCGGGGTACGGCAGCTGTCCCACGTGCGGTGGACCGTTCTCTTCGACGACCTCGAACTGGATGCCGCCGAGATCTCCCGGCTGGCCAAGGAGGCGTCGCCTCTCGTCCGGGTCAAGGGTCGCTGGGTCCATCTCGATCGGGCCGACCTGACGGCGGCCGCCGCCGCTCTTGCCGAGCGGGCGGCCATCACGCAGATGTCGGGCGCCGAGATGATCCGCCACGCGGTCGGGCTCGAGGGAAGCGCCCTCGGCGGCCCGGTACGGGTCGAGGGCACCGGCTGGGCGGCCGAACTGCTGAAGGGGGCGACGTCACATCCGCCGGCCCCCATCGACACCCCCGACGGCTTCGCCGGTCAGCTCCGCAGCTATCAGGCGGATGCCGCGGGATGGTTGGGTTTCCTCGACCGGGCCGGCCTGGGCGGTTGCCTGGCCATGGACATGGGCCTGGGCAAGACCCCCACGCTCCTGGCCCACCTGCTCGTCGACAAGGGCCACGGCCCGGCGCTGGTCATCTGCCCACCCGCCGTCCTCGGGAACTGGGCGGCCGAGGCGGCTCGATTCACTCGCGGCCTCAAGGTGTCGATTCATCACGGTCCCCGTCGGGCGGAAGGGGAATCGATCGCCAAGATGGCGGCGCTGTCGGACATGGTGCTGACCACCTACGCCACCGCCGTCCGCGATATCGAAGCCCTGTCGGCCGTGGAATGGCGCCGGGTGGTCGTCGACGAGGCCCAGGTGATCAAGAACCACACCAGCGATACCGCCCGCGAGTTGCGCCGTCTGTCGGCCCACTCCCGGCTGGCCCTGACCGGGACCCCGGTCGAGAACGGGCTGGGCGACCTGTGGGCCATCCTCGACTGGACCAATCCAGGGTTGGTCGGTGGCCGGACCGCATTCATCGAGAACCTGTCCCGCACCACGGCGACACGTGATCAGGCGGCCGGCGGCCCGGGGGCGCCGGCCGGGCCCCGCCGCAACGAGGAGAGCGCCCTGCGGGCCCTCAACGGACTGCTGATCTTCCGCCGGACGAAGAACGAGCCGGAGATCGCCGCCGAACTGCCGGACAAGGTGGACCGCCTCGACCATTGCAGCATGACCCCTGAGCAGATCGGCCTCTACCAGGCGGTCGTCAACCGGCTGCTGGACCAGGATCTCGAGTCCGACGCCAACCATCGCAAGGGTCAGGTGCTGGCCGCCATCACGGCGCTCAAGCAGATCTGCGACCACCCGTCCGCCTACCTGGGCGACGAGGACGACCAGGACAGCCTCATCGGTCGGTCGGGCAAGCTCAGCCGCCTCGAGGAGATCGTGGGCGACGTCTTCGCGGCCGGTGAGCGGGTCCTGATCTTCACCCACTTCGCCCGCTGGGGCGAGAAGATGGCGACCCATCTGAGCGCCCACACCGGGGTGAAGGTCGGGTGCTACCACGGCGGCCTGTCCCGGACCGTCCGTGATGATCTGGTGGCCGAGTTCCAGAGCGGCACCGGGCCGGGGGCGCTGGTCCTGTCGATCAAGGCCGGCGGATCCGGTCTCAACCTGACGGCGGCCAACCACGTGGTGCTCTACGACCGGTGGTGGAACCCGGCGGTCGAGGACCAGGCCCGGGACCGGGCCTGGCGCATCGGTCAGCAGAACACCGTCATGTGCCATCGCCTGGTCTGCCCGGGCACCGTCGACGAGCGGGTCGAGGAGATCGTGGCCGGTAAGCGCCGCATCGCCGGCTTGGTATTGCCCGCCCGCAGCACGTTGGGCGACCTGGACGCCAGCCAGCTGAAGGCGGCGCTCGGCCTACGCGACGACGAACTGGTCGACTACGAACCGGCCGGCGACGATACCGGAGAGGAGGCGGCCGCCTGATGAGCAAGCGACGCCGCCCGGCGGCCAGCCGACGACTGGCCGAGCAGCGATTCTGGGGCGCCGGCTACGAGCCGTCCGCCATCAATACGAGCATCCGACCGACTCCTGATCCCGGGGTGGTCGTGCGGTCCCTGGGCGCCCCGCCTCTGGCCATAGATGCCAGTGTGGCATCCCGCCACCTGACCGCCGTGTACGAAGAAGCGGTGCGGGCCGCCACTGCGCTGGCCGCGGCCAACGGGCTGCTGGCCGGCCCGGAAGAAGACGACTGATCCCCTCGGATCAGCGGGCGGCGGCCGGACCCCGGAGTAGCGGTGGGTCCGCGCCCGGCCGATCTTCGGGCTGATCGAGTCCGGTGGGTCGGGTCGTCCGACCGGTTTATTTGTAGCGGTACGTGATGCGGCCGCGGGTCAGGTCGTAAGGACTGATCTCGACCTGGACCTTGTCGCCGGGCAGCACCCGGATGCGGTTCATCCGCATCTTCCCCGAGTTGTGGGCCAGCACTTCATGGCCATTAGCCAGCTGAACCTTGAACATGGCGTTCTTGAGGGCCTCGCTCACCGTGCCTTCCAGCACGATTGCGTCCTCCTTACCTTGTGCCAGCTTCCCCGCTCCTTCCTATAGACCGGTCACCGCGACCGACCGAAAAACCTCGGGTATCTACAGTGTACGGGTCGGCGGGGTGGGGCCGGGTTCTGCCGACGGTCAGCTCCGGCCCAGCGCCCGGCTGGTGAGGCCCTTGGCGAAGTGCCACACCGGCGCCGAGCTGTCGCTCAACCCGTCCATGACCGCCCGGAAGGCGGACATGAACCATTCGATGTCCTCGACCGTCGTCGACAGGGGGGGCAGCAGCTTCAGCACGTCCATGTGGTCGCTTGCCGTCTGCGTCAGGATCCGGTGCCGTTCGAACAGCTCGCAGACGATCATCTGGGTGAACAAGCCCTTGCGAGCGAGCGTCATGGGCGTGTAGCGAGCCTTGCGTAGGAGGCCCTTTGGTGTGCCGAACTCGATGCCGATCATGAGGCCTCGCCCGCGCACATCGGCAATGAAGTCGTAGTCGGCGGCGGCCGCCTTCAGCGCCGCCATCAGTTCCGCGCCGCGCGTTGCCGCGTTGGCGACCAGATCCTCTTCGTCGATCACGGCCAGGGCGGCCAGACCGGCCGCTGCGGCGGTGTTGTTGTGGCTGTAGGTCGTGTCGTGCACCAGCACCCTGGTCATGTTCGAGTACACCTTGGAGAAGATGTGCTCGCTGGACAGGAGAGCGCCGATCGGCGCGACGCCACCGGACAGCGTCTTGGCCACCGTCACCAGATCGGGTTCGACGCCGTCGTACTCGAAGCCGAAGAACCGCCCGGTCCGGCCCAGGCCGCACTGCACTTCGTCGCAGATCAGTACGGCGCCGTTGTCATGGAGTATGTCGGCCGCCGACGCCAGGTATCCGGGCGGAGGGGTCTGCACGCCCTTGCCCTGCACCGGTTCGATGATCAGCGCGGCGACATCCCCCTTGGCCACCTCCCTGCGCAGGGCGGCCAGGTCGCCCAACGGAACCATCGTCGATGGGAGGAGCGGGCCGAACCCGGCGGTGAACTCCTTGGCGCCATTGACCGACATCGACCCGGCGGTCAGACCGTGGTAGGCGTGGCTGCAGAACAGCACCCGGGGGCGGCCGGTGGCGTAACGGGCGAACTTGAGCGACGCTTCGACCGCCTCGGTGCCGCTGTTGCACAGGTAGACCCGGTCGAGGAAGGGCGCCCGTTGGATGAGAGCCTCACCGAGCAGGCCGGCCAGCAGGGGAGTGTCCATCTTGACCATGTCAGCCAGGTCGGCGTCGAGCAGGTCGTGCATCGCCTGGCGCACGACCGGATGATTCCGGCCGATCCCGAACACCCCGAAACCGGCCAGCCAGTCCAGGTAGCGGTCGCCGTTGTCATCCCACAGGTAGGGACCCTGGGCCCGCACCCAGTTGCGGTCGAGCCCGACCGAATGGAGCACCTTCGCCGTCTGGGGGTTCAGGTACCGGCCCCAGAGGTCGGCCCCCTCGCCGGCCCGGGCGGCCATCAGGCCGGGAAGATCGAAGCCCACGGTCAGACGCTAACCGCGGCCCGGATCGACTGGCGAAGCGACTTGGTGGTGGCCAGGACGGCGGTGGGCTCGTACCCGCAGTGGGCCATGCAGTTGGCGCAACGCGGATCTTTGCCGCGCCCGTACTTGTCCCAATCGGTCGTGTCGAGGAGCTCCTGATAGGTCTCGGCGTAGCCGTCGGCCATCAGGTAGCAGGGCCGTTGCCAGCCGAAGACGGAGTAGCTGGGGATGCCCCACGGCGTGCACTCGAAATCGACCTTGCCCTCGAGGAAGTCGAGAAACAGCGGGCTGTGGTTGAGCCGCCACTTCTTGCGCCGCCCGTCTCCGAACGCAGTGGCGAACAGGTCGGTCGAGCGACGGGTGGACAGGAAATTGACCTGGTCGGGCGCCTTCTCGTAGGCGTACCCGGGCGAGATCTGCATGCCGTCGACCTTGAGATCGTCGTTCAGGTAGTCGAGCACCTCCTGCACCGTCTCGGGCGAGTCGGTGTTGAAGAACGTGGTGTTCGTGTACACCTGGAAGCCCCTCTCCTTGGCCAACCGTATGGCGTTCACGGCCTTGTCGAAGGTGCCGTCCCGACTGACGCTGGCATCGTGGCGCTCGCGCAGGCCGTCGATGTGGACCATCCACTGGAAGCGGGGGTGCGGCTTGAACTTGTCCAGCTTGCGCTCGAGCAGCAGGGCGTTGGTGCACAGGATGACGAAGCGCTTGCGCTCCAGCAGGGCCTCGACCATCTTGTCGATCTCCGGATGGAGGAGTGGCTCGCCGCCGGCTATCGACACCATTGGCGCGCGAGACTCCTCGATGGCGGCGACCGCCTGTTCGACGGTGAGTCGCTTGCGCAGGATCTCCGTGGGATACTGGATTTTGCCGCAGCCGTTGCATTCCAGGTTGCAGGCGAACAGCGGCTCGAGTTCGACGATGAGCGGGAACTTGTCCCGGCGGGCCAGTTTCTGGCGGGCCAGGTAGCTCCCGACGGCGAGACTCTGACGCATGGATACTGACATCTAGCGGACCTCCGCAGGCAGGGGGAAATTGACGTTTTCGGTTCGGGTGATGCGTTCTTCGACCTCGGCACCGCCGAGGTCCTGTAGTGCGTCGACGACCCTGGACACCATCCGGGCCGGGGTCGACGCAGCGGCGGTGACACCGACAGTGCGGGCGCCCGCGAGCCAGTCGAGACGCAGCCCGGTGTCGTCGTCGACGAGCACGGCCCGGGCCCCCGACCGGGCCGCCACCTCGACCAGGCGGGCGGCGTTGGAGGAGTTGGCCGAGCCGACGACGACGACCAGGTCGCAACCGCCGGCGATGGCGGCCACCGCGTCCTGGCGATTCTGGGTGGCGTAACAGATATCGGCGGCGTGCGGTCCGACGATGGCCGGGTACCGCTCCCGCAGATCGGCCACCAGTCCGGCCACATCGTCGGGGGACAGGGTGGTCTGGGTGACGTAGGCGAGACGCTCGGGATCGGCGACCTCCAGGTCGGAGATGTCCTCGTGGCTGCCGACCAGGATCGTCCCCGGCACCTCGCCCAGGGTACCGACCGTCTCGTCGTGGCCCTCGTGGCCGATCATGACGACCTGGTAACCGCGGTCCCCGAAGCGGCGCAGCTCGTGGTGGACCTTGCTCACCAGCGGACAGGTCGCGTCGATCACTTCTAGCCCTCGGGTATCGGCTTGGGCCCGCACGCTCGGAGAGACACCGTGGGCGGACAGGATGACGGTGGCGCCGACCGGAACCTCGTCGATCTCCTGGACGAACACCGCTCCCCGATGCTCGAGGTCTTCGACCACATGGCGGTTGTGCACGATCTGACGGCGCACGTACACCGGTGCGCCGTAGCGGTCCAGCGCCCGTTCGACGGTGGCTATGGCCCGTTCCACCCCGGCGCAGAACGACCTGGGTCCGGCCATCAGCACCGAGCGGCGGCGCACCGCGGCCGACCACTGGTCCAGCACCGGGCCACACCGACCCAACTGCCGGAGGGCCCTGATACCGGACGTCACCGTCGCCGGCGAGTACAGCTCCTGCTCGGGCGTGTCGACGATGACCCGGACCACGGCGGCCGGCGAGCCGGGACGGGCGGCCAGCATGTAGGCCGTCTCGGTGTCCACCGCGAGCGCTCCCAGATGGGCCAGGCGGGCGCGGGCCTGGTGGCCGCGTACGACGCCCGGTGTGGACACGACCCCGCCGACGACGGCCGGGAGTCCAGCCCGGCGCAACTCGGCGGCCAGAAGCGATGCGGATGCCAGTTCGGCGACCGTGGACCCGTCCTCTTTGAGGACCCGGTCGGCGACGACCACGGTCCCGGGGGGTAGGTCGTCGGTGAGCCCACCGGCGACGCCGGCCACCACGGTCGGCTTCCCGAACGGGACGGTTCCGGCTGCCCGCGCCGCCCGTACCGGCCCGGCGCCGGTACGCAGCACCGCAGCCCCGGAAGTGGTCCGGCGCAGGGCGCGCGCCTCCAGACGGAGCGGGGCCAGGATCACGGCCGGTCGGTTCATGGTGACTCGCTTCCGGCGGTGGCCGACAGGTAGCGGCCGAGTGCAGTCAAGGGCCACACCAATCGGTAGAGGTGATAGTTGATGGTGAAGTCCCACGGGAACCCGGTGCCGGTGAACTCCGGCTCGTCCCAGGTGCCGTCGGCGGTCTGGCGCTCGACCAGCCAGGCGACGCCCCGGGCCGCTTCGACGCCCCCGGCCTGCCCGGCGGCGATGAGGGCCAGAAGGGCCCACGCCGTCTGGGACGCCGTCGACCGGCCCCGACCCCGCCAGTCGGCGTCGACGTACGAGCGGAGGTCTTCACCCCATCCGCCGTCCTCGTTCTGGTGATCGGCCAGCCAGCGCACCGCCTTGGCTATCCGAGGGTCCGCAGGGGCGACTCCGGCCGCAACGAGAGCCGGGACGGCGGCGCCGGTGCCGTACACGTAGTTGACCCCCCAGCGCCCGAACCAGGAACCGTCGGCCTCCTGTTCGCTCCAGAGCCAATCGACGGCGCCGGTGATCACCTCCGGATCCACGTCCGGTTCCCCGGCCAGCATCTCCAGGACGTGGGCAGTGACATCGGCTGAGGGCGGGTCGGTGACCTCGCCGAAGTCGCAGAACGGCAGGGCGGCGACCAGTCGGCTGCCCTGATCGGCGTCGAATGCGCCCCACGCGCCGTTGCGGCTGCGCATACCGAGGGTCCAGTCGACACCGCGGCGGCAGGCCCTGGCCGCCGCAGTGTCGGCGCCGGGACCGTGCCCGGCCCGGCGCAGGGCCAGGACCACCTCGGCCGTGTCGTCAATGTCCGGGTAGTTGTCGTTCTCGAACTCGAACGCCCAGCCGCCCGGGGCCAGTTGCGGCCGGCGGACGGCCCAGTCGCCGGTGACGGTGATCTCCTCCGCGACGAGCCAGTCGACTGCTTCCCGCACGGCGGGATGGTCGGGCTCCACCCCGGCGTCGCGGAGGGCCACCACCGCCAGGGCCGTGTCCCAGACCGGGGACTGGCAGGCCTCCAGTCGGCGGCCCCGCCCGTCCTCGATGGTGAACCGGTCCAGCCCGTCCAGGGCGGCCCGGATCAACGGATGGTCGAGGGCGTAGCCCCGTAGATGGAGGGCGATGATCGAGTACACGACCGGCGGTTGAATGCCACCCCAGAGGCCGTCGGCCTCCTGGCGTGCGATTATCCACTTCTCGGCCCGGTTGAGCGCCGCCGACCGCAGCGCCCGGCGGGGCACGAACCAGGCCGGCAGGCGCTCGTACCGGTGCAACAGCCGGTCGAGAGCGCCGAAGAACCCGCCGACCGGCACCGGATCGGGGCGACCCGCCGCTGGGGTCAACTCGTCGATGGCGAAGGGGAGCGGGCGCACCGGGCGCTCGGCCATCACCACGGTGAGAGCGACCACGGTCTGGCGGGCCCAACAGGCGAAGTCGTACACGTTGAGGGGGACCCGGGCAGGCAGGAACATGATCTCGGGTGGCAGGACCGGAAGGTGTTCCCACTCCCACGCCCCGACCATCGCCAGCCAGATGCGGGTGAAGACCCGGCTCCGGACTACACCGCCCGCATCCCGGATCCAGGCGGCGGCGGCCAGCATGTGGGGGGCGGAGGCGGCGTCGCCGGCCAGTCTCAGAGCGACATAGGCCTCGATCGTCGTGGACAGATCGGCCGGGCCGCCGAAGAAGGTTGCCCAGGTACCGTCGGGCTGCTGGTTGTTCCGGATCCACCGGGCGGCGGCCGACGCCTGAGCGCCATCGAGTATGCCGAGGAAGTGGCGCAGCATCAGGTCCTCGGCGTCCATGGTGACGTTGGTCTCGAGCTCCCCCTTCCACCAACCGGCCGGATTCTGGAGGCCGAGCAGGTGCTCGGTGGCGGCCTTGGCCGCACCTCGGGCCGTTTCGGTCAGGCTGGCCGGAGCCCCGTGCAGCGCAGTCAAAACTCCCGCTCCACCACATACACGGCCAGGTCGGCCAGGTCCCGGTGGGGGATGGCGGACAGCCGGACCCGCTCCAGCGCGCCGAGAGCGGCGTCCAGGTTGGACTTGGCCCGGACCGCCGTCCATTCCCGGCCGCCGCAGGCCTCCACCAGGAATCGGGCCCGGTCCACCTCGGCCGCGGTCAGAGGATCGAGCGGCTGGTCGTGGTCATCGGGACCGAGGATCAGAGTGCGCAGTTCGTCCGCCTCGGCGCCACCTGCGGCCAGTGCGGACACGACCGGCATCGACTTCTTCCGCTGCCGCAGGTCGCTCCCCGAAGGCTTGCCGGTGGTGTCCGGATCCCCCCATATCCCGAGCAGGTCGTCGATGGCCTGGAAGGCCAGACCCAGGTGGCACCCGTAGTCGCGGAGAGCCCCTACGGTCGCATCCGGAGCGCCGGCCAGAATGGCTCCGATGGAGGAGGCACACCCGAGCAGGGCGCCGGTCTTGGCCGCCGACATGGCCGTGCACTGCTCCACCGATACGTTGCGCCGTTTCTCGAATGCGATGTCGTCGGCTTGACCGGCGATCATCGATGCCGTGGCCTCGGCCAGCGCCGCCGAGGCGGCCGCGCCGGTGGTGGGGGAGGCCTCTAGCAGGACCTGGTGGGCGAGGACCTGGAGAGCGTCACCGGCGACGATGGCGGGACCGACACCGAACTTCGACCACACCGTCGGGCGGTGGTGGCGCTCGACGTCGGTGTCGATGATGTCGTCGTGGATCAGGGAGAAGTTGTGCACCAGTTCGACGGCCACCCCGCCGGGCACGCCCAGGTCCGGATCGGCCCAGGCCGCTTCGGCGCCCAGGATGGCCATCGTCGGGCGTACACCCTTCCCGCCCGGCGCGTCGACCGGCTTGCCGTCGGCGTCGGTCCAGCCCATGTGGTAGGTGGCGATCTGGCGGATCTCGGGGGCCAGCCGGTCTATGGCCGTCGTGATGGCCGGATGTATGGCCCGGCGGGAACGGGCGAGAACGTCGGCGACACCGATGGTCGGGGTCATGCCACCTCCTGGGTTGAGCGTCTGAGGGGAATGTTCGAGGAGAGGATCCGGGCGGCAGCTCGACCACTCAGCACGGCGCCTTCCATGGTCGCCGGCCACCCGGTGTCGGTCCATGCGCCGGCCAGCACCAGTCCGGGCAGGTTCGTTTCGGGGGCCGGGCGGGCGCCTGCCGTTCCCGGCGCGGCCCGGAAGGTGGCCCGTCGCTCCTTGGTGACGAGTGACGAGATAAGCCGGGCCGACGGCACCTCGGGGAGCAGAGCGGCGAGGGCGCCGACCGTCGAGGTGATCAGATCCTGGGGCCGCTCGCTGATCAGATGGTCGGCTGCTGACAGTGAGACCGCCAGATACTGGGCGCCCGGTTGGCGATCGGACAGACCGGAGGGATCGGTGCGGTCGAACACCCATTGGATGTCGCTACGGTGACCGGCCATCACCGGCCATGAGGTCACCTGTCGGTCGAAGACCAGGTGCACGTCCACGACCGCCGACGACCCCAGATCCGGCCACCGGCTCTGGTTGCCGACCGATCCGGGCGGGACCAGTTCGGTGGCCTCCTCATGGGCCACCGCCATCACCACGGCATCGGTGTCGATCGATCCGGACCGGGTGCCGACGGTCCATCCGGCGGCGTCCTGGCGGACCGTCTCGACCTTCTCACCGGTCCTGACCGTGACACCCGACCGGCTCAAGGCGACGGCCGCCCGCTCGCCGTGCAACCGCCCCAACGGGACACGTGACCAACCCATGTCGGCCGCACCCGGGGCCCCCAGCACGCCCGTCTTGAAGACCTTGGCGGCACTGGCGAGGGAGGCCTCGGCGGCCGGCAGATTGACGGTCGGAACGGTGATCAGGTCCCAGACGGCGGAGACGGCGGCAGGAGACTGACCATGTTCGGCCAGCCACTGGCCGAAAGTGATGTCGTCCAGCCGGGGATCGTCGAGCCGGAGCCGGTACAGGCCGGCCAGCGCCCGGCCCAGGCCGAGCCGGTCCGACCGGCCTAGATGCCGGTACGACATCAGTGATCCGGCCAGGTGCAGCGGCACCGGCAGACGGCGACGCCGGAGCCGGCCGACGACCGGCCGGCCGGGACCGGGGGCCACAACCGGGATGTCCAGGGGGCGGGCCGGTTCGACATCGCCCGACGCGCCGATCCGGTCCAGGAACCCGCGGTAGGCCTGGCAACAGGCCAGATAGACGTGCTGGCCGTTGTCCATGGTCAGCCCGTCGTGTTCGAACGACCACGTCAAGCCGCCCAAACGGCTGCGGCGCTCGAGCAGCGTCACCTGGCCGCCCATATCGGCACAGTCGAGGGCGGCGGTCAACCCGGCCAGCCCACCGCCGATCACCACGACACGCCGTCCGATGAGCGGCCGGGTCATGCCGTCCCAGTCGTCAGCGCCCGACCGGCCACGCCCAGCTTCTGCCAGGTCGGAAGTGACAGCCGGCCCCGCAGAACAGCACCCGGATCCCGACGGATCGTGGTCAGCAGCCGGTGATAGATCCCGGCCATGGCCGCAGTACACGCCCGTGATCGGCGATCGAGCATGGGCAGCAGGAGCAGGCCGCGCTCGTACCACTCCTCGGCCCGGGCCGTCTCGAAGGCCACCAGGGCGATGATGTCCTCGGTGTCGCCTTCCAGATCCGGGCCGAGACCGAAGCGGGCCAGGTCCTGGACGGGTAGGTAGACGCGTCCGAGGGAGCGCTGGTCCTCCACGATGTCCCGGAGAATGTTCGTGATCTGCAGGGCGACACCGAGGTCATCGGCCAGCACCGAGGCCCGTTCCGGCTGATCGGTGCCGTATATGGACAGGCTCAGGCGGCCGACCGTTCCGGCTACCCGCCGGCAGTACCCGACCAGGTCGTCGATGGTCTCGTAACGGGCGCCGGCGACATCCATCTCGCAGCCGGTGATCAACTCCTCCAGCGCGGTGACCGGCAGCGGGTAACGGCGGCTCACGTCGGCCACGGCCGTCATGACCGGATCCCCGGGATCCCACTCGGGACGTTCACTCCGCAGGTCGGCGACCTGCTTGCGGGTCTCGGCCAGGGCGGACATCTTCCCGGCGCGGTCACCTTCGCCGTCGCCGATGTCATCGATACGTCGGGCCAACGCGTAGAGCGCCGACATCGCCTGCCGCTTCTCCTTCGGGAGAAGCTTGATCCCGTAGGAGAAGTTCCGGGCCTCGGTGGCGGTGATCGTCTCGCAGGCGGCGTAGGCCTCGACCAGGTTCACCGCGGGCTCCCGGGCCGGGTCCGGGCCGTCAAGGCCAGGTGGCGGACCAGGCGGGCCGCCGATGGACGGGTCGGTGGCTGCAGGGGGTCGAAGTCACGTCGGGCGATGCCGTCGAGGGCGGCCTGGCCTCCGGCGACGAATCCGGCCACGGCCAGGCGGGGCCGCCCGGAGAGGGCTGAGATCAGAGGAGTGCCCCGGTCGAGCCAGGACCGGGCCCGATGCACCTCGAATGCCATCAGGGCCCGAAGCGCCTGATCGGCCGGGCCGGGGCCGGCCAGGTCGGCTGGATCGACGCCGAAGCGGGCCAGGTCCTCCTCCGGCAGGTAGATCCGCCCGGCCCGGGCGTCCTCGCTGACGTCCTGCCAGTGCTCGGCCAACTGCAGACCGGTGCAGATCGCATCGGCGAGTGGCAGGAGAGAATCCTCGTGGTGGCCGAAGGCACCCAGCACCAGGCGGCCGACCGGGTTGGCCGACAGCGAGCAGTAGTGGATGAGCGCGTCGAAGGTGGGGTAGCTGTGGACCGTCTGATCCATCCGGTTGGCGGCGATCAGATCGAACAGCGGTTGTCCGTCCATCCGCAGGTCCCGCACCGATGAAGCGGCATCGGCCACCATCGGATGAATGCCGGATGACCCGTCCAGGGCGGCGATCGTGGCCGACTCCAGCCAGTCCAGGGCGACCAACCGGTCGCCGCTGTAATCGTCGCCCAGTTGGTCGGTCAGCCGGGCGAACCCGTAGAACGCCAGAAGGTGCTTCCGGGACCGGGCCGGCAGCATCCGGGACGCGACCGTGAAGTTCTCGCGCGCCGCTCGACCGAGGATGTCTTCGGCGGTGGGAAGGTTCGGGGGGGCTGAGGTGTAAGACAGTGACCGCGTGGTCACAACTTAATACGAGTACCCCCCGGCGCGGTTACTTAACGTGGTCAGGCGGCCAATCCGTGCCGACCGACCAGGTGAGCACCGTGGAAAAGGCGTTCTCGATGACACGGAGCCCGGCCTGGATGGCCTCGTCGCCCTCGCCGTCGAGATCATCGGCGATGAAGGGCCGGCCGGCCGTGGCCGCCAGCGTGCGCAGTACCCGCCTGGCCAGTTCCGCGCTCGGTTCGTGGCCTTTGGCCGCCCGGGCGCCGAGCTCGAGGAGCATGGGCAGCACGTCGGCCACGACGTATCCGAACAGCAGTGCCGATTTCTCGGGCTCCGCCGTCAGCCCGTCGATCCCGCCCAGGTCGTCCAGCACGGATTGGAACTTGTCGGTTGTCTCGTCGAGGAGCGTCTGGATGGCCTCAGTCAGCAGGGTCTCCTTCGAGGTGAAGTACCGGTAGACGTTGCCCTTGGCCATGCCCGAAGCTTCGGCGATGTCGTTCATGGACACTTCCGCGTAGCTACGGGTCTTGAACGCCTCGATGGCGGCGGCCACGATCCGGGCCCGGCAGTCCTGCTGATCGGCGGCCGGTTGGGCGCGGAGCGCGAGGATGGCCTCGACGTGGCGTTCGTCGTAGAGGAAGCGGTTGGCCGACTGCCGGACGGGAGGGGGGATGAGCTCGCTCCGGCGGTAGTGGTGGATGGTGCTGGCCGGGACGCCGGTCCGTTCCACGATGTCCGACAGTGAAAGTGTCGGTGTTGGTTTCACGCCACCCGCCATGCCCAGAGGCTAACCCTGGATGTGGGGGGCGGGCACGGTTCCCATGCGACCCTTCTGGAAATCCTCGAAGGCCTGCATCAGTTCCGCTTTGGTGTTCATGACGAAAGGTCCATAGTGGGCCACCGGTTCACCGAGCGGCCGGCCGCCGAGGATGAGAACCTCGAGATCGGCGGTACGTGAATCCTGGCGCGGCGCGGCCTCGACCACGATCGTGTCGCCGGCGCCGAGCACGGCCAACTGACCGGACTCGAATGCGGTGCGATCGGCGGCGACGAATCCGCGCCCGGCGAGTACGTACACGAGGGCGTTGGCCGCCGGGTCCCAGGGAAGTTCGAGCCGGGCCCCGGGGGCGACGGTGGCATGCACCATCGAGATCGGGGTGTGGGTCACACCCGGTCCGTCGTGACCAGCCACCTCGCCGGCGATGACCCGGACCAGGGCGCCGGCGTCGGCTGAGGTCAGAAGTGTCACCCGGTCCCGGCCGATGTCCTGGTACCGGGGGTCGACCATCTTGGCCCGGGCCGGCAGATTGACCCACAGCTGTATCCCGTGGAAGAGGCCGCCGCTGGTGACCAGCGCCTCCGGTGGCCGCTCGATGTGCAGGATGCCGTTGCCGGCGGTCATCCACTGGGTGTCGCCGTTCGTGATGACGCCGCCGCCACCCGTCGAGTCCTGATGTTCGAAGGTGCCGTCCACGATGTAGGTCACCGTCTCGAACCCGCGGTGGGGATGCCAGGCGGTGCCTTTAGGCTCGCCCGGGCCGTAATCGACCTCACCCATCTGATCCATGTGGACGAAGGGGTCGAGGGCATCCATCGGTACGCCGGCAAATGCCCGCTTGACCGGGAAACCCTCGCCCTCGTAGCCGGAGGGCGCGGTCGTCAGCGTCCGCAGCCGGCGGGGCCGCGCGCCCGGGCCCTCAGAGGTGACGATGATGCGGGGAAGGGCGGTGAGGTCTTCAACGGTTACGGCAGGCATGTTCTCTCCAACTTGATTGCGGGCGCAACTATTCCCCGAATCGTAGACTCCCGAGTGTGACCGACAGTGCCCTGTATTTTCGCCAGCTCTTGTCCGGCCGCGACTTCGCGAGCGCCGATCCGCTGGCCGTGCAGATGGTCAACTTCTGTTATCTGATCGGCGACCGCCGGACCGGCCAGGCGGTCGTCGTGGACCCGGCCTACGGGGTGGAGGAGATCCTCGCCCGGGCCGCCGACGACGGAATGGAGGTGGCCGGCGCCCTGGTCACCCATCATCACCCCGATCACGTCGGCGGGTCGATGATGGGCCACACGATCGAAGGCCTGACGGCGCTCATGGAGATCCGATCCGTGCCCATCCACGCCCACCGGGACGAGGCCCACATGGTCAGCCGGGTCACAGGTGTCGGTGGCGCCGAGATCGTGGAACACGATGGAGGTGACCGGCTCCGGGTGGGCGACATCGAGATCGAGCTGCTGCATACGCCGGGCCACACTCCGGGTAGCCAGTGCTTCCTCGTGGACGGGATGCTGGTCGCCGGTGACACGCTCTTCCTGCAGGGCTGCGGCCGTACCGATCTGCCGGGCAGCGACGCCGCCGACATGTACGAGAGCCTCCAGCGTCTGGCCGCCCTGCCCGATAGCACTGTGATCTATCCGGGTCACCGCTATTCGGTGGCCTCGGCCGGCACCCTCGAGGCGGTCAAGGAGGTCAACTCCGTGTTCAAGCCGTCCTCGAAAGAGGCCTGGCTGTCGGTATTCGGCTGACCGCTCAGCCGCGCAGTCCGAGCTCGACCAATCTCATCTCCATACTGACCTCGTCCCGCTCCAGGAACCGGCCGATCACCTGCAGATCCTCGGACCGGATGGTGAGGACGCTGCCGTGGAAGCCGGCCCGCTGGTTCTGCAGGGCGTGGATGTAGCGCCGGATGACCTGGCCTTCGATCGACTCGGTGGCGTTGAGGCGGAGCAGGTCGATCGACAGCGGCCGCTTCGGCACGAACGTCTCGGCCCCAGGTGGGTGCGAGCCGTTGGTGTTGTGCCGGGGCAGGATCTGATCGACCGGCACCCGGTAGAACTCGGCCAACCGTTGCAGGCGGAGCACGGATATCACCCGTTCACCGCGTTCGTAGGCGCCGAGGACCGACGCCTTGAACTCGCGCTCGGACGCCTCCTCAACGGCGAGGAGCGAGAGGCCGCGCTGGCGGCGTAGACCGCGCAGCCGTTCTCCTACCGCTCGGGCGTAGCTGTCAGGAACCTCGTCGGACACCAATGCCTCCTCCGAGCGCGAAGAGTAGACCGCAGATCGGACGGGACCGGAAAAAGTGTCTATAAGGCTGACGGCCGGCCGAGGAGCAGCAGTCTCCGGCCGGCGATGGGCAATACCGCCCCGGCCGGGCGGTGTTCCGCCGGTCCGGTCGGATCGGGCCGGGCCGAAGAGGTGTCGAGGAGCAACTCCCACGGGCTGCCCCACTCAGGACCCGGGAGCGTGAACTCCATATCCTGATCCCAGGCGTTGAGCACCAGGAAGAACGAATCGTCGATGATGGGCCGGCCATGGCTGTCGGGGTCCGGGATGGCGTCACCGTTCAGGAACACGCCGAGCGCTTTGGCGTAACCCACGTTCCAGTCGGCGTCGGTCATGGACTCGCCGTCGGGACGGAACCAGGCCACGTCGGGCAGGCCGGCGGCGGTCATCTGGGCGCGGAGGGGTCGCCCCTGGAAGAAACGGCGGCGCCGGAAGACGGGGTGCGACTTCCGCAACTCGATCAGATGTCGGGTCCACTCGAGCAGATCGGCGTCGATGTGATCCCAGTCGTACCACGAGGTGGCCGTGTCCTGGCAGTAGGCGTTGTTATTGCCCAACTGCGTCCGGCCCAGTTCGTCGCCGCCGAGGATCATCGGGACGCCCTGGCTGAGAAAGAGCGTGGCCAGGAGGTTGCGCACCTGCACCCGGCGCAGTTGGAGGACCCTCTCGTCGTCGGTCGGGCCTTCCGCCCCGCAGTTCCACGAGCGGTTGTCGTCGGTGCCGTCGCGGCCGTTCTCGCCGTTGTCGTCGTTGTGCTTGTGGTCGTACGACACCAGGTCCTGCAGGGTGAAGCCGTCGTGGGCGGTGACGAAGTTGATGCTGGCGAACGGACTCCGGCCGTTGGCCTGGTACAGATCGGAGCTGCCCGTCAGGCGTTCGGCCAGCTCGCCGATCGAGGTGCCCCCTTCGCGCCAGTAGTCACGGACCGAGTCGCGGTACTTACCGTTCCATTCCGACCAGAGCGGCGGGAAGTTGCCGACCTGGTAACCGCCGTCGCCGACGTCCCACGGTTCGGCGATGAGCTTCACCTGGCTGATCACCGGGTCCTGCTGGATCAGGTCGAAGAACGCCGACAGGCGGTCCACCTCATGGAACTGGCGGGCCAGCGTGGCGGCCAGATCGAACCGGAAGCCGTCGACGTGCATCTCGAGCACCCAGTACCGCAGCGAGTCCATCATCAGCTGCAGCACGTGGGGATTCGAGACATTGAGCGTGTTGCCGGTGCCGGTGGAGTCGCTGTAGAGGCGTGGGTTGCCGTCGACCAACCGGTAGTACGAGGGGTTGTCGATGCCCCGGAACGCCAGCGTCGGGCCCCGCTGGTCGCCCTCGGCGGTGTGGTTGTAGACGACATCGAGGATCACCTCGATACCGGCCCGGTGCAGTGAACGGACCATCGCCTTGAACTCGGTCACCGCCCGGTGACCGGGTCGAGAGGCGTACCCGTTGTGGGGGGCCAGGTAGGCGATGGAGTTGTAGCCCCAGTAGTTCCTGAGGCCGAGCTGGGCCAACCGGTGGTCGTGGATGAAATGGTGGACCGGCATCAGTTCGATGGCGGTGACCCCGAGCCGGGTCAGGTGGTCGATGACGGCCGGGTGGGCCACGCCGGCGAAAGTGCCGCGATGCGCTTCCGGTACCTCCGGGTGCCGCCACGTCAGCCCCTTGACGTGGGTTTCGTAGATGACGGTGTCGGCCCAGCGCCGCCGGGGGGGAACGTCGCTGCCCCAGTCGAACCCGGTGTCCGTCACGATGGCCTTGGGCATGGCGGCGGCCGAATCAGTGGAATCCGGGGTGAGATCGTCGGCCGCCGTGTCGTAGCCGTACGGGGCCTGGCCCCACTCCACCTCACCCCAGATGGCCTTGGCATACGGATCGATGAGCAGCTTGGCCGGATTACAACGAAGGCCCCGGGCCGGGTCATAGGGCCCATGGACCCGGTACCCGTACAGCTGCCCCGGCTCGATGTCCTCTATGTAGCCGTGCCAGGTGTAGGCATCGACCTCGGGCAACTCGTAGCGGGTCTCGGTGCCGTCCGGCTTGAACAGGCACAACTCCACGGCCTCTGCGGCCTGGGAGAACATCGAGAAGTTGGTACCGAGGCCGTCGTAGGTCGCTCCCATCGGGAAGGCCTCCCCCGGGGAAACGCCGCTCATCCCCACCAGAATGCCGCCACCAGCATGCAGTAGAGGGCGATCAGGGCGACGCCCTCGATCCAGGTGTACTCGCCGTCGTAGATGACCACTGTCACGACCGTTGCCGTGATGGCCAGTGCCGCCACCAGAAGGGGCGGGAAGACGAGTGTCAGCTTGGCCGGGCCGACGGCGTGGCTGATGAGGACCAGCACCGGGGTCAGGAGGAGGGCGACCTGCAACGGGCTGTTCAGGGTGGTGCTGATGGCGTATTCCGGCTTCGCCTTCCATGCGAAGCGCACACCCACGGCATTCTCGACCGCATTGGATGCGATGGCCACGACCACCAAGCCGGTGAAGGTCTGCGACAGGCCGATACTCTCGGTGGCCTTCTGCAAAGGGGCGACAAACCAGTCGGCCGCAACCGCGGCACCGGCACTCCCCAGCGCCAGCAGGCCGATCGACAGGGCGAGCGGCCAGGACTCCGAGTCCGATTCCTCATCCGGCGGACCCCCGGCCCCCTCGGGTCGGGGGGTCCGACGCAGGTAGTACGGAATGCTGAGGGCGTAGACCACCAGCAGGATCACGGCCAGATCGTCGCTCAGCGCCCCGGCGTGGCTCGCCGCAGGCGTTCCCAGGTGGGTGGCCAGCGTGGGTACGAGAAGGGCGGCGACAACCAGCAGCAGGAGGCTGGCGTTCAGCCGGGGGGCTTCGGCATCGAACTTCTGCGGGCCGTGCCGCAGGCCGCCGGTGACGAAGGCCATGCCCAGGACCAGCAGGGCATTGCCGAGAACGGACCCGACCAGCGCCGACCGGACCACTCCGGTGAGGCCGTCACGCAGGGCGAATATCCCGACGAACAACTCCGGCAGGTTGCCCAGGGTGGATTGGATGAGCCCGGTCGGGCCCGGGCCCAGTCGCTCGCCGACCTGGTCGATGGCCTCCCCGACGAGGGCGGCGAGGGCGGCCAGGTCCAACCCGGCGACCACGAACCGGACCACCGGATCGGCCCGGACGGCGACTAGCACACCCGTGGTCACGGTCAGCGCGACAGCGATGACCACCGTCAGCCGCTGGCTCCGCTTGAGATGACCCAAGAAGGTCTTCACTGCCTGCAGGTCCCGGCCACGACGCACGAACAGTACCCGGCGGCGGCTTCCGGCGGTCTCAGGCTTGCCGACTAGGGTGTAGCGAGGCACAGCCGGGCGGCGTGGCCGAGTGGTTTAGGCAAGGGCCTGCAAAGCCCTGTACAGCGGTTCGATTCCGCTCGCCGCCTCCAAGACGTTTGCGCAAGTAGGGGCCATCTTCCGACCGATCATCCCGGCGCCCTGACGGCCGCCTCATCCTGCGCTGACCCACACGACAAATCAGCCCTGACGTCGAACCCGCTCAGCCCTGAGGCTCACGACCCGGCCGGCCGTAACGATCTTGTCCTCAAGGAAGTCAGCAAGCGCCCGGGCGCGGTCCTCAGTGGCGTGCTGGTGGACCAGCGCCGCACCAGGCGTTGAGTGCCCGATCCGGGCCATCTCCGCCTTCGTCGTGGCTCCCGGCCGGGCCATCAGAGTCGCAGCGTGGTGGTGCAGATCATGCGGATGGAGGTCGGCCGGGACGCCTGCCAACTGCTTGACCTCCGCCCGTGCCGGACTCGCTCAGACTGGCTCGGCGTACCGGCTGCCCGTGAGGGCTCACGAACACGAAGGCGTCCGGGTCCTGACCGGTGAAGACGAGTCGTCGGCGGTTTGAGCGCCGGGAGGAGTCGGGTCCCCAAGTGCGTCGGCCTTTCCTGCCATTACGGGTATCGTCAGCACGACTGTTTCCCTGTCGACAGACGTGACTGACTACGGTGATTAGTCAAATGCCCGGAACGGAACCTGGAGTTGACTCTCTGGAGTTCAACGGTATGTCGTCGGTGTACTGGGTGAGTGTCGTAGGTGTGTCCTTTTTAGCGGCGCTGGCGCTGACGTTGCTGATTCTCGGACTGTTGGTGCCCGGAGAATCGGCAACGGTAGTAGTCGGAGCGCTTGGATTAGTGATTGCAGGGCCCTTGGCAGTCGCTATGGCGGCACAGTTCTCGAGACCGGTAAAGCTTACAAAAGCCGCCCTCAGAATTCCCCGCTACTTGGGTGCGGTTGAGGTTCCAATAACGAGCATTGTTCACACAGGTCTCGTCTATGAGTCGTTTCCGCACTCAAGAACCCCGGGAGGTTGGTACCTACATGTCTGGCTTGAGAGCTGCGAGTCGATCCGTGTTCAGCGTTTCGTCGTAACTGACGCTCTGCTACGACCTCCGACCCAGACCGAACTCCACTCGGAGGTGAGCGAATTCCAGCAGGGTCTGGCTACGTCACACCTCTCCGCTGGGCTGAGGGCAGCACGCCCGGGTCGAATTGCTGCGGCGATAATGAGCTGGGTCTCGGAACTGAATCCGGACGCAGTCCGGTTTACTGTCCCGCCGCGACTTCAACGCTCGGACACTAGGGATCGGGAGGGAGTTGAGGCGCGAGCGGTGTGGTTTCCGGACGGCCGCATCGTCATTCTGTAGATGAGTGGAGAGCGAGGCGGCGCCAATAAGGCGCCCATTACTGGCGATCCGTCGCCCAGCTGAGGGCGCGGCTGGACGATTCTCCCGCCCCGTCCGACCGCGCGTGAGATACGGTCCCTGAGGCGCCACTCAGAGTGAGCGGCGGGGAGGGAACAGGACATGTCCACTAGTGGTGAGCCAGAGCAGGGCGAAGCGGAAGGCGAAGAGGAAGTCATCGGCGCTGGCGCCGGTAACGCTCCCGAAGAAGGTGAGAGCGAGAGCGAGCAGTCCTAGGCCCGATTCAAGGCGCAGGGAGCGGAGGTCCGGGCTTCGGCCCGGACCTCGGCGCATGCGCCTCAGACCAGGCCGCCTCTCTGAGCTATCCGCAGTGAATGACGAAAGTCAGGTACCAGCCCGGTCCGGCCGCGGGGGCGACGGTGAACACCGCTTCGCCGGGTGGGAAGCCGTACGGGTTGGGGTAAGTGGTCGGCGACGTCGTCGGGGTGATGTCGTGGGAGAAGAAGCAGGTGTAGTCCCCACCCGGGTTGGGCGTGCAGTTCTTGAACCGGAGGTTGACCATCTGGGTGGCCATGGCATCCATCTGGGTTCTTCCGGCCGGATTGGTCACGTAGTCGATCTGGCGCACATCGTCCCCGTTCCAGGCCGATGCCAGGTACACCATCGCCTGCTGAGGGCTACCGAAGTGGGGCGCCCCGGCCGCTGAGCACACCTGGTCGACCGGTACCGTTTCGGCGGAGCGCCTCCGGCCGTGAGCGGACACGGAACCGTCGTAGTAGTCGTCGGGGCTGACGCCGACCCGGTGGCCGAGGGGTCGGTGGAGGTGGTCGGGCTGGCCAGCCCGACCTGGGCTGGGCGGTGGTTGCCTCCCCGCGATTGGGCGTAGCCCACTCCGAAGGCGATCCCGAACGCGGCGAGGCCGGCGCATATGGCGCCGGCCAGCCGGAGCCTGGTCATGCCAGGCAGCCTATGTCGGAGTCGCTACCCGTTGGTGCGACGGCGTCGGGAGGACACCACCAGCAGCCCACCGGTCAGGCCGAAGATACCGGCCAGCTCGAGGGCGTTCACCACGTTGGCGCCGGTGAAGGCCAGACCCGACTGCGCCTGGCTGGTCGCCGCCTTGACGGTGGCTGCCTTCATGGTGGTGGTGGTCGTAGCCGCCGCCTGGGTGGTCGTGGTCGTCGTGCCCTGCCCGCTACCGACGCGGGGGGTGGTCGTCGGCGTGGTCGTCGTGGTCGGCGCCGCGGTGGTCGAGGTCGTGGTACCGGTCGGCACCGTGGTGGTCGTAGACGGGTCGGTGGTGGTGGTCGAGGTGGTCGTCGTGGGGGCCACCGTGGTGGTGGTCGTCGGCTCGATCGTGGTCGTCGACGTCGTCGTGGTGGTGTCCGGCACGGTCGTGGTGGTGGTGGTGTCCGGCACGGTCGTGGTCGTCGTGGTCGTCGGTTCCGTCGTCGTGGAGGTGGTGGTCGTGGTCGTCGTCGTGGTGGTCGTCGTGCCGCCGCAGAAGTAGTGCGACAGGTTGAACGTGCCCGACCAGGACGAATAGATCTGCGCCGATCCGCCGGTCACCGAGGCGCCGGCCGGAACCGCGCCCTCATACTTGCCGGTCTTGCCGTTGACGGTGAGCAGCGGGATGACGGAACTGCTGCCGTCAGAGAAGTCGGCGGTCATCGATTGGGGGGCGTCGGTCGGCGTGTCGATCTGGGTGATGACGAAGTAGGCCCACGCGGTAGTGCCGCCCTTGCAGTTGGGCACCTGCTGATCCAGGCCTCCATGCACCGTGATGGTCTTGGTCGTGGCGGCCATGGCGGGCGCGGCTGCTCCCATATAGACCGCGGCCAGCAGGCCAGCAATAACGAGTATGAGGTTGAACCGTTTCATGTGCCTCTTCCCGGCTGGATAGGGACCAGTCCGGCCTCCGTGTGTGGAACTTTAGGGGAAGTTCACAAAATCCCAATCAAGGATTGCCCAACAGGCCAGTTTTGCTGCCGATACCGCTGATCTGTCCGATTTCAACACCAATTCCGGTGTGCTGTGATGGTCCGGATGGATCCCGGACCTTCCTTGATTGCCGGATTTGACCATGTTTGGCACCGGCTCGGTCGGCGGCTGGCCGGGTTGACGGACGATGAATACCTATGGGAGCCGGTTCCCAAGTGCTGGACATTGCGACCCGGAACGGACGGCAGGTGGCAATTGGACGGTGGCGGAGGAGGCGGTCCGGCGCCCGATCCGGTTCCCGTGACGACCATCGCCTGGCGGATCGGTCACCTGGCCGGAATGGCCGTCGGCGGATTTGCCGATCGGCTAGTCGCGACCGGAAGTAGCACATCGGCGGGGGTCGATTTCCCGAAAACCGCCGCCGGAGTAGACGCTTTCCTGGCCACCAACTACGCACGGTGGCGAGCCGGTCTCATTGGCGTGTCCGAACCTGATTGGGGCCGACCCCTTGGCCGGAAATGGGGGCCCTACGCCGACACCAGCACCTGCGATCTGGTGTTGCACGTATTCGACGAGGTCGTCCACCACGGCGCCGAGATCGGCGTCCTGCGCGATCTCTACGCCCAGCGTGGGTCGGGGCCGTCCCGATGACCTACGACGTGGCCGCCGTGCGGGCCTGTTTCCCGGCGTTGGAGGAAAGGACGGCCCACTTCGATGGGCCCGGGGGCGCGCAGGTTCCCGACATGGTCGCGGCCGCCATGGCCTCGGCGCTCCTGTCGTCGATCTCGAACCGGGACCGATCGACCCGCTCCGGACGACGGGCCGACAACATAGTCATCGCCGCCCGACGGGCCGTCGCCGATCTGGTCGGGGGCGAACCGGCGGGGATCGTGTTCGGACGCAGCATGACGGCCCTCACCTACGACATGGCCCGGACGCTGGCCAAGGAGTGGCGGCCGGGTGACGAGGTGATCGTGACCCGGCTCGATCATGACGCCAACGTTCGACCCTGGGTGCAGGCGGCAGCCGCCGTCGGCGCCGTGGTCCGGTGGGTCGACTTCGATCCGGAGACGGGGGAGTTGCCCGCGGCGGCGTTTGCCGCCGCCATCGGGACGCGCACCCGACTGGCGGCCGTTACCGGTGCGTCCAATCTGATCGGGACCCGGCCGGATACCGCCGAGATCGCCCGTCTCGTGCATGGGGCCGGCGCCTATCTGTATGTCGACGGGGTCCATCTGGCGGCCCATGCGCCGATCGATCTGAGCGACCTGGGTGCCGACTTCTTCGTGTGTTCGCCGTACAAATGGTTGGGCCCCCACTGCGGGGTGTTGGCCGCCGACCCGGGCCTCTTGCAGGAGCTGCATCCCGACAAGCTGCTGGCGTCCACCGATGACGTTCCGGAGCGCTTCGAACTGGGAACGCTCCCGTACGAGATCTTGGCCGGAGTGGCGGCCGCCGTCGATTTCATCGCCGGGCTCGGCGAACTGGCCGGAGCGGTCGCACCAGGTAAGGACCGGCGGACCGAAATCGTGGGGTCCATGGCCGTGGTCGAGGCCCACGAGGACCGTCTCCGTCGTCGGATCGAGGACGCGGTCGCTGGGCTGGGAGGCATACAGATGCGGAGCCGGGCCGGTCGGCGGACGCCGACGCTTCTCTTGACCTTCGACCGGCTGCCGGCCGACGACGTGGCCGGTCGCCTGGCCGGCGAGGGGGTCAACGCCCCGGCCGGCAGCTTCTACGCCATAGAGGCGTCCCGCCACATGGGGCTGGGCGACGCCGGTGGCCTGCGGGTCGGCGTAGCGCCCTACACCGACGACGATGACGTCGACCGCCTGCTCACCGGCCTCGCGGGTATCCAGGGGACAAGGCGGAAATCCACGAAGGGTCCGGGGTCCGGCACCGCTCGGGGGTTATAACTAGTCACATGTCCGGCCAGCGCCTCGCCAAAGCGAACGCCCTCCTGGTCAAGGCCCGGGCGACGGACTTCGAGCCGGAGCGCGACGCCTTCGTGACCGGGGCCTACCAGCAGCTGGCCGTGTATCTGGACCTGACCGAACCGGCCCCGGACCCTGAACCTCAACCGGAGGTTCAGGTGATCGACCTGACCGACGCCAACACCGTGCGGCAGGCGTCGGACGTCTACCGGTCCCTCGGCGGCAACGGCTGGAGGGCGAACCGGGTCGGCTCCGTCATCGACCTGACGCTCTGACCCGGAACCCAGGTTCTGCTGGACTTTTAAGGTTCCTCTAATCCTCCACCCACAGCATCACGGTATGGACATGGACCCGCATCCATACGACCAACTGCACGGCCCGGCTCCCGAGGCGGCACCGACCGCCGCCGCCGGTCATCGGCGGGTACCGAGGCTGGCCATCGGAGTAGGCCTGACTGCGTTCCTCGGGATGGCCGGGGCCGGGCTGGCGTTCGCAACGTCGGGGGGCGGGACCCAGGCCCCTGCTTTGTCCGCCTCGTCGGGCACCTCGACCACGACATCGGTCCCCGGTGGCCGGGAACGCCCCCAGTTACCGGGCGGCGGTGCCTCCGGCGGCCGTTTCGGCGGTCCGGCGGCGCGTGGGTTCGGTCTGATGGACCCGGGTGGGGCCGTCGTCCATGCCCAGTACACGACCAAGAACGGGTCGGGTTTCCGGACCGTCGACATGCAGACCGGCCAGGTCACCAAGGTCTCGCGCGTCTCGATCACCGTGAAGAGCGTCGACGGTTACGTCGCGACCTACGCCGTGCAGTCGTCGACGGTCGTCGACTCGCAGAGCGGCGGCATCTCGGCGGTGACCGCCGGTGACAGCGTCTCGGTCACCGCGTTGGTCAAGGGCACGGCCACGACGGCCACCAACGTGGTCGACACGACCAAGATCGGCAGCAGCCGCACGGCGTTCGGGTTCGGGTCAGCCCCGACGCAACCGCCCGGAGCCCCCGGGAACTCGCCGCCCGCCTGATCCTCAAGCGGCCGATCGACCGGCCACCGGCGGGACAGGGACCGGAGGCTCCTGGCCCACGTAGCGCGCCGCCGGGCGGATGAGCCGGCGCTCGTCGGCCTGCTCGGCGATATTGGCGCACCAGCCGACCACCCGGCTCACGGCGAACGTCGGGGTGAACATCTGCCGGGGCAGGCCGCAGCGATCCATGACGACGCCGGCGTAGTACTCGACGTTGGTGTACAGCGGCCGGTCGGGACGGGTCTCGGCCAGCAACCGGAGAACGATCGCTTCGACCTCCACCGCCAACTCGGCGAGCGATCCGCCCAGCCGGGTGGCCACCGCCTTCAGCATCTCGGAGCGCGGGTCGTGGGTCCGGTAGACGGCGTGTCCGAAGCCCATGACCCGCTCGCCCCGGTTCAGGAGATCGCGGACATAGGTTTCGGCCCGGTCCAGTCGGCCGATGGCGTCAAGGGTGTCGAGCGCCCGGCTGGGCGCGCCACCGTGCAGCGGTCCTGACAGCGCGCCGATGGCCCCGACGATGGCGGCGGCCACGTCGGCGCCGGTCGAGGCGATCACCCGGGCCGTGAAGGTGGACGAGTTGAACCCGTGGTCGACGGTGAGGATGAGGTACTGCTCGAGAGCGCGGGCCTGCTCCGGTTCGGGATGCACGCCCTGGAGCATCCACAGGTAGTTGGCGACGTGGCCCAGATTCGGGTCCGGCTCGATGACCGACAGCCCCTGCCCCAGGCGGTACAGGGCGGCGACCACGACCGGAGCGGCGGCCGCCAGGCGCAGCAGGTCGTGACGTCTCTTTGTCGCGTCGATGTCCCACACCGGCTGCAGTCCGAGAATTGATCCGTACAGCGACAGTGCGCTGCGGAGCCCGTCGAGGCCGCCGCCGGTCGCCGCCGACCGGGCGACTTCCGCCAACATCTCGACCAACGGCGCCGGCAGAGCCCGAGCTGCGACCGTCTCGGCGGCGAACGCCGCCCGTTCCGATTCGGAGGTCGGCAGGTCGCCGTCGAGCAGCAGCTGCCATACGTCCTCGAAGGTCCTCTGCTCGGCCAACTCCACGGCCGAGTACTGCCGGTAGTGGTAGAAGCCCTGCTCACCCCGCACGTCGCCGATGGTGGTGTCGGTCACGGCCACACCCTTGAGGCCGGGAGGCACTGATGGTGTTGTTGTCATGGCCTCATATTGACTCCGCCGTGGTCATTGATCAATATTGATCAATGATCAACCGGCGGGTGTCCAGTGCCGAAGCGGCTGAGCGGTTGGGGGTCAAGCCGGCCACGCTCTACGCCTACGTCAGCCGCGGCCTCCTGCATCCGGAACGGACCTCGAAGGGGAGCACCTTCGCCCTGCATGAAGTGGTCCAGCTGGCCCGGTCCGGGCGCAACCCGGGCCGGCCCGGGCGGACCGGTCCCCGCCGCACCGCCACCGAGCGGGCCGCCGGTGATCCGGTGTTCGTGACCGAACTCACCTATATCGACGGTGACCGCCTGTACTACCGGGGGCTCGATGCCGTCGAACTGTCCCGTACCCGACCGTTCGAGGAGGTGGCGACGTGGCTGTGGACCGGCGAATGGGACGGCACGTCGGAAGCCTGGCTGGTTGCGGACCCGGTCGGCGAGGCCGTCGGCGCGGCCATGGCCGCCATCGGGGCGAGCCGGGCGGGCGTCGAACCGGTCGAGCGGTACATGGCCGCAGTGGTCGCCGCGTCGGTCGTGGACGAACTGCGCCACGACCTGAACCCGGCCGGCGTGCCGGTCACGGCCCGGGGCATACTGACCGTTCTCGCCCAGGCCCTCCCCTTGGCCGACCCGATCCATGCTGAGGTACCGGTTCGGGAACGGGTGTGGCGGGGCCTGGGCGCTGAGCCCCCATCGGAAGCCGGACTGGCGGCGGTGGATGCCGCGCTGGTACTGGCTGCGGATCACGAACTGGCCCCGTCCACCCTGGCCGCCCGCCTGGCGGCATCGTTCCGGGCCGACCCGTACGCCGTCGTGTTGACCGGTCTGGGACCGGCCAGCGGCAGTTGGCAGCCGGGCAGCACGGGCGCGCCGGGCGAGGTCGAATCCCTCCTCCACGAAGCGTCGCGGGTCGGGCCGGAACGGGCCATCGGGTCGCGCCTGAAGCGGGGCGAGGAGGTGCCTCACGGGTTCGGCATGCCCCTCTACCCCGAGGGCGACCCGCGCGGCCGGGAACTGCTGGCCCGGCTGGGCGAGGTGGGGCCGGCCGACCGCCGAGACACGGTGAGCCGGCTGATCGAGGTGGCCGCCGAGCGGGGCTTCCCGCCCCCCAATTTCGATCTGGGTCTGGGCGCCCTTTCCTACTGTGCGGGCATGGTTCCCGGTAGCGGCCAGGCCATGTTCACCCTGGCCAAGGCGGCCGGGTGGCTGGCGCACGCCATCGAGGAGTACATCGCCCCGACCCGGTTCCGGACGCGGGCCGACTACGTCGGGCCACTGCCCGACGCCGACTCGGAGGCGATGGGGTCGGGCTCCTGAGTTTCGTCGCCGGCATGGGTCGGCGGCTCGAGCCCCGGGGATCCGGCCCGGTCGGCCCGGGCGTAGGGAGCGTCGCTCGGTAGCGGGTCGCCGGCGCAGTCGTCGTCGGGACCGCCCCGGCCCCTGAGGTACAGGACGGCGAGGGCGACGACGAAGACGGCGACGCTGGTCCAGTCGTTCAGGCGCAGGCCCCAGAACCGATGGGCGGTGTCGATGCGCATGTACTCCGTGAAGAAGCGGCCGAAGGTGTACAGAGCGGCGTAGGCGGTGATGAGGTAGCCGCGCCGGATGCGGAAGCGGCGCTCGACGGCGATCACCAGCGCAAAGACGATCAGGTCCCAGATGCATTCGTAGAGGAACGTCGGCTGGAACGTCGATCCCGGCGGGTAGACGACCGACTGCCCGGCCACCATGTGGGTCGCCGTCGGATGGTCGATCTTGACCGCCCAGGGAAGCGAGCTCTGCCAGCCGTACAGTTCCTGATTGAAGTAGTTGCCCCACCGGCCGACGGCCTGGGCCAACGCAAAGGCAGGCGCGACGCAGTCCAGCAGGGGAGCGATCGGTATCCCAGCCCGGTAGGCGCCGACCCACCCGAGAGCGATGCCACCGATGACGCCGCCCCATATGCCCAACCCGCCCCGCCAGAGCTCGAAGGCCCATAGAAAGTGGCCGTTGGTGTCGGTGTTCCAACTGGTCGCCAGGCTGTAGACGCGGGCGCCGATGAGGCCCCCGGGGACACCCCATACGGCGAGCGCGGACATGGTGCCGGCCCGGCCGCCGATGATGTCCCAGCGCCGTTGCGACATCCACACCGCCGCTGCGATCCCGGCGGCGATCAGCAGGCCGTACACGTGCAGGCGCAGGGGGCCCACGCTGATGCCGCTGGTCGGGGGGCTCGGGATGTAGGACAGCACCGACGCGACCATGAGGTCGACCAGCCTAGATGGGAGGCCGGCCGAGCGGGGTCACGCCGCCCCGGACCCCGGCGCGGGCCGTGATATCGTCAGGCTCCTTCTGCGACAAGGGCGCATAGCTCAGTTGGTTAGAGCGCATGCATGACGCGCATGAGGTCGGGGGTTCGATTCCCTCTGCGCCCACCAAACCTCAAGGTCCCTGACCCGGAGCTCAGGTCAGGGACCTCAGCAATTCCGGGTGGGGCCAGTCCGGTCAGGCGAAGGTGAAGTCGATCTTCTTCTGCGAGGCCTGGCGGATGGCGGCCTCGAAGTTGGCCGTGTCGGTCGTGCCCGAGACCTGGACCTTGCCGGCCCCGAAGGCGCCGCCCTTGGACACCATCTTGAGTGTCCCGTTCTGGGGCGTCGGCTGGCCGCCCAGTACTCCGTAGTACTGAGGATCGTGGTTCTTGCCGAGCAGGACGATCTGGCCGACCTGGACGAACGCGACCGTGCCGTCCACGGACAGTGCCTTCATCTCGGTCGCGTTGACCGTCGCTACCGCGCCTTCGTCGATGTCCTCGAGCGTCAGGCCGCCGGCGGCGTCGGCCCTGTCCCGGCCGCCGATGTTGTCCCAGTCGGTCTCGTCGTCGGTGACCGAGTTGGCGTCGACGTACTCCTTCATCATCTTCTGTTGCGCGGCCACCGCAGCGGCCCGGAAGCGGACAAAGGTGTCCCGCCGCAGGAGGGCGATGATCTCGCCCTTGGCGGAGTCGAACACGCTGGGGGGCCCGATCCCCTCCTTGTCCGGTCCGAAGATCTCCTCCAGGTCCTTACGCATGGAGGCCGGCAGGTTGACCTGCTGGGCGGCGTCGGCCGACACGTACTGGCCGTAGATTTCGGCGGCCTGATTCAGGTCGCCGCTGGCCTCGAAGGTGGCCACGGCCCGCAGGAACTCGACGTTCTCAGCGGAGAACTCCTTCTGGGCGTAGGCGTGCAGCAGGACTTCCCAGTTGCCGTCCTTGAGCAGGTCCTCGATGGTCGTCGGGATCGCCGTGTCCCTGAAGAACTCGGTCATGCCCAGCTCCTCGAGCAGGATTTTCCAGTCGGCGACGGTGTCTCCCCAAGCCATGGTGCCCCTCCGTTATCCGGATCCCGGCCGTTGACCCATCCCCGCGGACAGATCGGCCGACGCGAACGCTAGCAGTGGGTTCGGACCGGAAATAGGGGCTTGCCGGAACCGCCCGATAAGGGGTCGGTCAGGCGGTTTGGGCCGCTTCCGCCTCGTCGATCAGCTCCCGGACGAAGGCCCGCAAGCGGTGGCCGGCGGCCGGTGTGGCGACGCGGACGGCCCGGGCGACGAGCGGGTCGATCGGAGGAGTGAAGTCGAGGATCCAACGGGCGAACATGCCGTCGTCCATCCAGTCGGCATCGGCCGGCGACAGGTCCTCGCACTCGTCGACCCCGGCCGCCACCCGGGTCCGGAGGCTGGACCAGCCATGCACCCAGATCATGGCTTGAATCATCAACTCGGCCTCGTCGGCGTCGGCGAAGGAGAAGTGGCTGATCCACGGGTAGGCGGCCAGAACGGCTTCCCAACCCAGGCGATGCCCGGCCGGGGCATCGATGATGGCCTCCATCCAGTGCAACAGGTGCACGCGGACAACCGATTCGGGCGGCGGCGCCGTGGGCAGCCCGAGTGAGCGGCGCAGGGTGTCCATCATCATCCCGGCCTGAGGGTGGGTCCCGATCAAGCCACCGTCGGGCAGACGGATGTGGGAGCCGACGGAACCGGCGCGATCGACGACGCAGGCCAGCGTCAGGCCACCGGCGAAACCGGAGCGAAGTTCGGCCGGCGGCTCGTGAGCGTCATCGATGGCCCGCAGGCGACCGGTCGCCACGACGGCCACCGCGCCGAACCGGGCCGGCACCCGGCACCCGAACAGGCCGCGGTCGTCGAGGACAGGAGCGCTCCGCCAGGCACCCTGGATCCATTCCAGCTGGAGCCAGGAAGGTCGCCCGGCCCGGGCCACCGAGGGGCCATGGCGCTCCTGCAGGTCGGCCGCCAGGTCATCGAGCGCCTCGGGAACAGATGTGGTCAAAGGAACCGTCCTCTCGCATCAGCAAGTGGGCGGTCCCGAGACCCTGAACCGGGGGACCAGCTATGAGATTACACGATACGAGCTGTAATAGCGACGATTCAGTGTCGCTCGTAGCGACCGTGCTGCTCCCGGATGTCGATGACCCCGCTCTCTGTCGCCAGCAGGCGATCGAGCATGCGGCGGATCGAGTCGATGCTCTCCCGCAGGTGCAGGACATCCGCGGCCAAGCGGTGCCGGGCCGGATCGGTGTCGGGACGTGGCTCCGGCTGGGCCGATGGTGCCGGCGTGCGGAACGCGCCGGCCGCTTCGGCCAGGTCCCGCAGGGCCCGGCGGGCCTCATCCGGATCGAGGGCACCGACGTCGGTCGGGTGCTCGCCGTAGCGTTCCGACTGCGACCGACCGGCTGCCGGGTTCTCGCCGCGGAACCGATCGGCGTAGACGGCGTCGCCTCGGGCCGGCGGTGCCTCCCGGTCGTGGTAGTCGGCCTCGACCGGGCGACCGGTGGGGGCGACTTCGGGGGCCGGGCCGGGCTGGTACGGCGCGTCGGTCGCCCGGCGGCGTTCCGGTTGGCGCTCCGTCGGTCGGTCGGAGGTACGGCGGGTCAGCTTGATCGAGTACATGGCCCGGTCGGCCCGGTCGATCAGGTCCTCGGCGTTCTCGGGGTCGCCCCGGTCCACTGCTGCGCCGACCGAGGCGGCGACCGACCAGCGCTCGCCGTCCAACTCGACCGACTCAGTGAGGGCGACCGAGATGCGGCGGGCGACCACGTCGGCCTGTTCGGCCACGCTCAGCCCTTCGCACAGCACGGCGAACTCGTCACCCCCGATTCGGGCGACCATGTCAGCCGCCCGGACGGCGTGGCGCAGCCGAGCGGCGATGGCGTTCAGCACCCGGTCGCCGAGGGAATGGCCGCCCCGATCGTTGACCCGCTTGAACCCGTCCAGGTCGACATAGACGACGGCCACATGTCGAGACTGGCGCTGGCCCCGCAGCATCGCCTGCTCGATGGCTTCGACGAAGTGGCTGCGGTTGACCAACCCGGTCAACGAGTCGTGCGTGGCCAGGTGGTACAGATTCTGCTGGCGGGCATAGTCGTCTTCGATGTCAGCGGCGGCGACGGCGACCAGTGGGATGCCGTCCAACTCGTGGCGGCTCACCCACCAGCGGGCCCAGCGGCGACCCGTGGCGCTGTCCAGCTGATAGTCGACGGTCGTACCGTCGCCGGTGCCGGCCACGCGCAGGACGTCCTCACGTAGGCGGTACCGGACCTCGCTGTTGAGCGCGTCCAGCCACCCTTGTCCAAGGGATTCCGAGCGGCCCAGCCCGGAGAGTTCCATCCACTTGGTGTTGACCGCCAGGGCGCCCCCCGCCCCATCTGTGATGAGCATGGCGAAGGGGACGACTTCGAGTGCGGCTATAGCTGTGTTCTGGGCCCTGCCCCTCAGTTGTTGCTCGATCTCGGCCACATCCTCGACTCACTCTGGCACCCACCCCAGTGCCTTCGTCATGAACAATCAAAAATGCTAGACGAGCGCTTTTGAAAGGTACATATGGGACCCCGTCCGGGGCCGAAACGGTCAGCAAAACCGGACTATCGAAGAAACTTCTGTAACCGGCTATTTGGATTTAGGGCACATCCGCGCAAGGGGTGCCCGGCCGCCGGATGAAATCCGAACGGCCCAGGCACCCCCTCGAGGCGGATGGTCACCCCTGATCGGGGCGGCTCAGCCCTGATTCAGACGCCGGGCC
>DASZNC010000158.1:0-24394 GCA_035551615.1 Acidimicrobiales bacterium | reverse complement strand
TACCGCGTCGCCCTGCCCCGGCTCTTCGGTGCGTACACCGCCCACTTGCAAGTCGCCGGCCAACTGGCCGACGGGGCCACGGTGCGGACTCTGGGCCTGGTCCGACCCGACGTGGCCGCCGATTGGCAGGAAGGGGAGCTGATGCTCCAGGCCCGCGCCGTGGATCCGGCGTCCGTCATCGCCGCCGCCGACGCCGTCCAACTGCTGGAGGGCGCGCTCACCCGAGCCTGATCGGAGTCCGGACGCGAAGCGGGCACCCTCCCGCACAGGAGGGCGCCCACTCTGGAAGCGCTCGGTTACTCCCCGCCGCCGGGACCGCCGGGGCCGCCGGGGCCGCCGGGGCCTCCCGGACCGCCCGGACCTCCCGGACCGCCGGGGCCTCCCGGGCCACCGGGGCCGCCCGGCCCACCCGGACCGGTCACGTCGGTGCTCGCGTTGCTGAAGTCCTGGCCGGCCTGATTCCAGGATGCGTCCTGCTGGTCGACCTGGCTGTTGTAGTCCTGATCGGCAGCATCACGGCCGTGGAGATCGCCGGTCATCTCGTCGTAGGTGGCAGTGGCGTTGTCCCACCCGGCCTGAGCCGTGTGAGCGAGCCCTTCGGCGCCGTGTTCGATCCCCGAGCCGACATCGGACACCGCGTTCTCGGCACCCTGCCACGCCTGCTCGAGCCCGCCGAACACCGACGGATTCTCCTGTTGCGACATCGCATACCCCTTTCGTGGAAAGCCTTACCGCACAGGTTTCGCATAGGCGCACACGTTTGACAACCGAATCTGAACCAAAGGTCAAAACGCCCAGATGTCGAAGATCTCTACTGACCGGTCAACCGCCCGAGCCCGGCATTAGTGTCGATAGCCGGGCCGGAAAAGGACATTCGGGAAGGAGTGAGGAGGAGGGTGGAGCGGATACTCATGGCGCTGGCCGCTCGTCCCGGCGCCCGCCGTGGCCTCACCGTCACCGCCGTGGTCCTGATCGTGGCCGCCCTCGGGATGCTGTCATTTCCGGTCCTGACCGACTTCTACCACGACAGCCTCCAGGGCAAGTTGGGCCGGGAGCTGGGTACCTCGGCCACCCGCCAGGCGTACCTGACCAACACGTTGTCGGCCGGTCAGTCGCTGACCCGCCTCCAGATCCCGAAGCTGGGGGTCAACGTGGTGGTCGTGCAGGGAGACGACGACAACTCCCTGAAGGCCGGTGCCGGGCACTACCCCGAGACCCCGCTCCCGTGCCAGGAAGGCGACGTGGCCATCGCCGGCCACCGCACGACGTACGGCAAGCCGTTCGCCAACGTCGACCGGTTGGCCCCCGGTGACCGCATCGTGCTGACCACCCCGGTCGGATCGTGCATATACGAGGTGGCGGCCGCCCCGTTCGTCGTTCTGCCGACCGACTGGCAGGTGGTGGCCGACACCCCCGGCCAGTTCGAACTCACGCTCACTGCCTGTGACCCCAAGGGCTCGGCGTCGCATCGCATCATCATCAAGGCGCTCATGGTGAGCTCGACCACCTCGATATGACCGGACCCTCGGCCGTGCGGGCCCGGGCCGCGCGCGGCCTGGTGCTGCTCCTGGTCACCGGGGTCGTCATCCTGGCCGCGGTCGCCCTGGGCGGGTTCGCCAAGCCGGCCTATTCCCAGGTGAATGAGCCGTGCCATTCCCTCCTCTGCCCGCCGGACAGCTCCCCGAGTTCCGTTCCATCGTCTGACACCACGGCCCCCACGGACACGACCACCACCAGCGTCCCGGTATCGACGACCACCGTCGCCCACCCGACGGTGTACACGGCCAGCTTCCTGCCCTGTGGCGATACCACCGGGGGCCAGTCGACGGAGGTCTGTGTCGACGACCCGTCGCAGATCCAGCTCCTCTACCCGGCCAGCGCCCGGCCGGCCGCCATCCAGGTGGACTGGGTCACCGGTAGCCGCTCCGCCAAGGCGCCCGATCCGGCCTCGACATCGGTCACGCTGATGTTCTCCGACGGCTCCAACTGCGGCACCCAGGCGCAGTGCTGGCCCTGGCCGTCGGCGATGACCGACCGGGCGTTCACCCTCAACGGGAGCTATCAGGTCGTCACCTGTCTCAGCTATCGGAACAACACCTGTGGCACGGCGCAGACCACCGACATCGGGGTGGCGGCGCCGCCCGGGGCCCCACAATCGGTCGCCGTGCAGGCCACCGGCAGCGAGGTCACCCTCGGCTGGCGACCGCCCGGCCAGACGCCCCCGGACCTGGCCGGCTACACCGTCAACCGCAACGGCAAGCGGATCTACATCTGCAGCATCGGCGGCTTGGAGCCGGGTGTCAGCACGTCGTGCCCGCCATCGCTCACCGTCGCCGACCATCCGGGCAACGGGCAGTTCGACTACACGGTCTCCGCCCTGCGTTTGGGGGCCAACGGCAACGATCTGGTGGCTTCGTCGCCGACCGATGCCGGTGGCCCCGTCACCGTTCCCGGTTCTGGGCAGACGGTCGGCGACTCCTCGGGGGGGCAGACAGTGGGGTCGTCGCCCATCATCGGTTCGGTCGGCACCGTCTCGGGCTCCTCCTCCGATCCGGGCCAGTCGGTGTCGATCACCCCGGCGCCCGGTACCGCCACCGTCCAGACCCTACCGGGCCCGACCGGGGTCGATCCGGCGGTGGCGGCGGCGCCGCAGAACCTGAAGTACCCGACGAGCAACCCGGTGACCGGCAAGTCGGCATCGGCCCTGTCGCTGAAGGTGAACCCGGCGTCGAACCAGACCGACCTGGTGCCCGCCGGGGTGCTGGCGATGGGGCTGATCGTCCTGGCCATCGCCGCCCATTTCCTGTATCTCCGAGTCGAGCTGAGCGTCCTGGACTCCCGTCTGGGCCGGCTCCGACGGTCCGAGCCCTAGCCGACGGTGACGGCCGCTCCTGCAGCAGTCGGTGCCGCTCGGGGTAAGGTCACTGGGACGTCCCGACCCTTATCCGCAATCAGGAGGACACAACCACAATGGAGCTAGGTCTGCAGGTGGACGACAGCCGAGCGCCCTACACGGTCCTGGCCGTGAAAGGTGAGGTGGATGTCTACAGTGCGCCGCGTCTCCGAGAGAAGCTGGTGGAGCTGGTCAGCGATGGCCACCGCCAGATCGTGGCTGACCTCGAAGGCGTCGACTTCCTCGACTCGACCGGACTGGGTGTGCTCGTGGGCGGGCTCAAGCGGCTGCGCAGCCATGACGGCGACCTGACGCTCGTCTGCACGCAGCCCCGGATACTCAAGGTGTTCGAGATCACCGGTCTGACAACGGTGTTCAAGATCAGCGAGTCGGTCGAAGAAGCCACGGGCGATCGTCCCGGCAACGAGTGAAGCCGGCGACGCGATGACGGCCGAACGCTCCCTGGAGCTGTCCGTGCCGGCTCGCGTCGAGTACATCGCGGTGGTGCGGTTGGTGGTCGCCTCGCTGGCCATCGCCCGGCGGACGCTGGCCGAGGACCGCATTGACGACCTGAAGCTGGCTGTTTCCGAAGCGTGCACCAACGCCATCGAGGCCAACCTGGAGTCCGGGGCGGACAACCCTGTCGTCGTCAGCTGTTGGGAGGCGCCGGAGCGCTTCGAGGTGTGCGTGGCCGATGCCGGAGTCGGGTTCGATCCCGACGACCTCCCGCAGCACCCGCCGGTCACCGATCCGGACCGGCTGAACTTCGAGCGGGGACTCGGTATCCCGTTGATGCGGTCGCTGGTCGACGACGTGCGGTTCGAGTCCAGCCCGGGCGGAACGGCAGTGTGGATGACACTTTTCGGCGGCCCGGAATTCGGCGACGAGACCACCGAGATTCTCCGGGTGGTTATTTCCGAACAGGATTAGCAACCTCTCCGCCGGCTCAGGCGTATAGAGGGTCATGACCCTCTGGAAACCAGCCGCTGCGGCGGCATTGACGTTCTCGATCGCCATGGCCGGGGCCGCCCCGGCGTTCGCGTCGGGGTCGTCCCTGAAATGGACCCACCCCGATCTGGTGACAAGCGGGGTGCCAGTACCGGTTGCGTCGCTGGACAACTGCCCGCCGCCGCCCACCGCCGGCGACAGCATCCTGGTCCAGGTCAATCTGGTCTTCACCGGCGGTGGGTCGGGTCAGGTGCTCCCGGCCAACCCGGACGGCTCCTGGTCCGGATCGGTGACGTTCAACTTCCCGGGCGTCACGTCCAAGCACGTGACCATCAACGCCGAGTGCACCGATTTCACCGGCTTCTCGGCCACTCCGTACGCCCAGTACAAGTCGACCAAGGTGTCGATCTCCGACTAGGTCAAAGGAACGGCCGCCACGGGCCGAAAGCCGACGATATAAGTAGGCTTTATGGCCTATGGCGTCCTGGTTCTCGTTCCCCAACCCCGTCAATGAGACGTCGGCCCGGGTGGTCGCCACCGGGGTGGTGGCCATGGCCACGACGGCCGTGGCCGCCGACCAGCCGTGGCTGATGGTCCCATTGGCCTACGGGTTCGCCGCCCGGGTCGCCACCGGGCCGAAGCTGAGCCCGCTCGGGCAGCTGGCGACCCGGGTGATCGAGCCGCGGTTGCCGGGCCGGCGCCGGTTCTCGCCCGGCCCACCGAAGCGGTTCGCCCAGGCCATGGGGCTGGCCTTCAGCACCACCGCGCTGGTCCTGCACTACCGGTACGGACAGTCCCGGGCGGCCAAGGCGGTGCTGTCCGGCCTGATCGGCGCCGCCTCTCTCGAGGCCGCCTTCGGGCTGTGCCTGGGCTGCCAGATGTTCGCCCTGGGTATGCGGGCCGGCATCGTCCCCGAGCGGGTGTGCGAGGAGTGCAACGACATCTGGAGCCGGTCGGCCCGGTCCGGAGTTGACGTTTAGGAGCTCCAAAATCTAGAGTCAACGTCGCAAAATCATGGATGCGGCGCTGACGAAGTCCGAACGCGAGACCCTAAAGGCGATCTGGCGTATTACCTCTACCGCCTCCCCCTCGTCGGCGGGCGGGGAGGCCGGTGCCCGTACCGGCGACCTGGCCTCGGGGCTCAACGTCACCCCCGGCACCATGACCGCCACCGTCAAGAAGCTGGCCGACCGGGGACTGGCGTTGCACACGCCCTACCACGGGGTGGCGCTCACCGACGACGGCCGCCGGCTGGCCATGCAGGTCGTGCGCCGGCACCGCATCGTCGAGCGGTTCCTGGCCGACATGTTGGGCTACAGCTGGTCCGAGGCCGACCGGCTGGCGCCCATCTTCGAACACTCGCTGCCCCAGGAGGTCGAGGACCGGCTCTATGCCGCCCTCCACCGGCCGGCCACCTGTCCGCACGGCTTCCCCATCCCCGGGGTGGAGAGCCAGGGCCTGCCGGAGATGCCCCCGCTGTACGAGTTGGGCCCCGGTGACCGGGCCGTCATCGCCCTGCCCGGCTCCACCGACCCCGAAGTCGCCATGTTCCTCGAGGAGTTGGGCGTGCGCCCGGGCGTCGAGGTGGAAATCCGGGAGAAACACCCTTTCGACGGACCACTGGTCGTGTCCGTCGACGGCCACGACCGCACGCTGGGGGAGAAAGTCGCCCGCCAGATCCTCGTGCGCCGGGTGAACGGCCATTCGAAAGCAAGAAGAAAGGAAGCGTCTGGAGATGCGATTAGTAACTGAGGGCGGCTACCAGCCGTTCCACCTCCACAGCACCGAATGGGGCTGGCTCATCTTTGCCGCCGCCTGCGGTGTCGTAGCCATCCTCACCGGCGTGTTCCTGATGCGGGACATGCTGAAGTCCGACCAGGGCACGCCCTCGATGATCGAGATCGCCAAGGCCGTGCAGGAAGGCGCTCAGGCCTACCTGATCCGCCAGTTCAAGGCCATCGGGATCATCATCGTGCCCCTGGCCATCCTGGTCGGCGTGACCGCGACGAAGGTCACCTTCGGGGGTCACACCTACATGTCGTACGGCGCGTCCGGCATCTTCCGGGCCATCGCCTTCCTCGTCGGTGCCGTCCTGTCCGGCCTGGCCGGCTACATCGGGATGAGCACCGCCGTGCGGGGCAACGTGCGCACCGCCGCCGCCGCCCGTGACGGCTCTCTCGCCGCCGGCCTGAAGGTCGCCTTCCGGACCGGCGCCATCACCGGCCTCATGGTGGTCGGCCTGGGCCTGCTGGGCGCCACCATCATCATCATGCTGGCCCAGAACACGGCCACGGCCATCCTGGTCGGGTTCGGTTTCGGCGGCTCGCTGCTCGCCCTGTTCATGAGGGTCGGCGGCGGCATCTTCACCAAGGCGGCCGACGTCGGCGCCGACCTGGTGGGCAAGGTCGAGGCCGGCATTCCCGAGGACGACCCACGCAACGCGGCCACCATCGCCGACAACGTCGGGGACAACGTCGGTGACTGCGCCGGCATGGGCGCCGACCTGTTCGAGTCCTATATCGTCGTCCTGGTCGCCACCCTGATCCTGGCCAACGCCGCCTTCGGCGCCGGCAAGGGCCAGGTCGGCCTGGTGTTCTCGCTGGCCGTGCCGGCCATCGGCATCCTGGCCTCGATCGTCGGCATCTTCGTCGTGCGGGCCACGCCCAAGGACAAGTCGGCCATGGCCCCGATCAACCGCGGGCTTCTGACCTCGGCCGTCCTGACCATCGCCGGCACCGCCGTCGTGGCCGGAACCTACGTCCACAACTGGCGGGTCTTCTGGGCCGTGGTCACCGGCGTGGTCCTGGGCCAGGTGGCCAGCCGCATCACCGAGTACTACACCTCGACCGAGACGTCGCCCGTGCGTGACATCGCCGAGTCCACCCGGACCGGGCCGGCCACCGCCGTCCTGTCCGGCATCAGCACCGGCCTCGAGTCCTCCGCCCCGGCCATCATCGCCATCGTGCTGGCCATCGTCGTGGCCATCGCCCTGGGCCAGGGCCACATCCAGCTGGAGCTGTACCTGGTGTCGCTGGTCGGTCTCGGCCTGCTGTCGAACGCCGGCATCGTGGTCTCCGAGGACACGTTCGGTCCCATCTCCGACAATGCCGCCGGCATCGCCGAGATGAGCGGCGAGTTCCACGGGGAGCCGGAGCGGATCATGGTCAGCCTGGACGCGGTGGGCAACACCACCAAGGCCATCACCAAGGGCTTCGCCATCGGTTCGGCCGTCATCGCCTCGGTGGCCCTGTTCGCCAGCTACATCCAGACCATCGCGGAGAACGCCAAGGGCATCCCGGCCAGCGCGCTGAGCGACACCAACCAGCTGTACCAGACGACCGCCCAGACGATCATCAACGTGGCCAACCCGACCACATTCCTCGGTCTGCTGATCGGTGGCTCGATCGCCTTCCTGTTCTCGGCCCTGGCCATCCGGGCCGTCGGCCGGTCGGCCGGCACCGTGGTCCAGGAGGTGCGCCGCCAGTTCCGCGAGCACCCGGGGATCATGGACGGGACCGAGCGCCCCGAGTACGGGCGGGTCATCGACATCTGCACTGCCGCCGCCCAGCGGGAGCTGGCCACGCCGGCGCTGCTCGCCATCCTGTCCCCGGTCGTCGTCGGCTTCGGCATCGGCGACCTGGCCCTCGGCGCCTTCCTGGCCGGCACCATCCTCACCGGCCAGCTGATGGCCAACTTCCTGAACAACGCCGGTGGGGCGTGGGACAACGCCAAGAAGTACATCGAGGACGGCAACGAGGGCGGCAAGGGATCCGAGGGCCACAAGGCGGCCGTCATCGGTGACACCGTCGGCGACCCGTTCAAGGACACCGCTGGACCGGCGCTGAACCCGCTGATCAAGGTCATGAACCTGGTCAGCCTGCTCATCCTGCCGGCCGTCATCAGCCTGCACCACGACACCGCACTGCGCACGATCATCGCCATCGTCGCCGGTGCCATCATCCTCGGCGGCGTCCTCTTCTCCAAGCGGAAGATGGCGTCCCTCGACTCGGAGCCGGCCGCCGGCGAGACCACCCCGGTCCCGACCGCCTGACCCACTCCGTTCCTACTCTGATGGCCGGGCCCCTTCACCGGGGGCCCGGCCATCGTCGTTTCCGGGGCGGCCTGCGCTATACCCTGGCGCCGAAGCCGGCGGCGGTATGAACGGCCGCCTCCTTTTTCCTCTATCAATTGAGAACCCATGCCCAAGCCCCTAGTCATCGTGGAGTCCCCGGCCAAGGCCAGGACGATCGCGCGGTTCCTCGGCAACGAGTTCGACGTCGAGTCGTCGATCGGCCACATCCGGGACCTGCCCGGTAACGCCGCCGACATCCCGGCCGCGTTCAAAGGAGAGGCCTGGTCCCGCCTGGGCGTTGACGTGGACAACGACTTCAAGCCGCTGTACGTCGTGTCCCGGGAGAAGAAGGACCAGGTCCGCAAGCTGAAGGACATGGTGAAGCAGGCCAGCGAGCTGTATCTGGCCACCGATGAGGACCGCGAGGGGGAATCGATCGCCTGGCACCTGCAGGAGGTGCTGGCCCCCACCGTCCCGGTGAAGCGGATGGTCTTCCACGAGATCACCAAGCCGGCCATCGAGCGGGCCGTGCGGGAGTGGCGCGATCTGGACCGGCGGCTGGTCGACGCCCAGGAGACCCGGCGCATCCTGGACCGGCTGTACGGCTACGAGGTCAGCCCGGTGCTGTGGAAGAAGGTCATGCCCCGGCTGTCGGCCGGGCGGGTCCAATCCGTCGCCACCCGCCTGCTGGTCGAGCGGGAGCGGGCCCGGATGCGGTTCACGGCGGCGTCTTACTGGGACGTCAACGGGACCTTCGACAAGGGCTCACAGTTCGGCGCCGGCCTGGTCGAGGTGGACGGGGCCCGGCTGGCGACCGGGCGCGACTTCGACGAGAACGGGGTGCTGACCCGCCAGGGTGCAGTCCTGCTCGACGAGCCGGCGGCCGCCGCCCTGGCCACTTCGCTGGAATCGTCGTCCTTCTCCGTCCGGTCGGTGGAGGAGAGGCCGTGGCGGCGGACCCCGCACGCCCCGTTCATGACCTCGACCCTGCAGCAGGAGGCGGGCCGCAAGCTGCGCTTCACCGCCGCCCGCACGATGCGGGTGGCCCAGGACCTGTACGAGGCCGGCTACATCACCTACATGCGGACCGACTCCACCACGCTGTCGGAGGAGGCGCTGAACGCGGCCCGCACCCAGGCCCGGGCCCTGTACGGAGCGCCGTACGTGCCCGACACCCCCCGTCGCTACGACAAGAAGGTCAAGAACGCCCAGGAGGCGCACGAGGCCATCCGCCCGGCCGGCGACACGTTCCGCACGCCGGACGAGACCACCTTGAGCGGCGACCAGCGCCGGCTCTACGAGCTGGTGTGGATGCGGACGGTCGCCTCGCAGATGGCCGATGCCGTCGGCCAGAGCGTGGCCGTGCGGCTGGGGGCCCGGTCGGCCGACGGCCGGGACTGCACCTTCGCCACCTCCGGCCGGGTGATCACCTTCCCCGGCTTCCTGCGGGCCTACGTCGAGGGATCGGATGACCCCGAGGCCGACCTGGAGGACCGAGAGGTGCGCCTGCCGGCCCTGGCCGTCGGCGACTCGCTGTCGGTGATCAGCCTCGAACCCGACGGCCACACCACCTCGCCGCCGGCCCGCTACACCGAGGCGTCGTTGGTGAAGGCGCTGGAGGAGATGGGCGTGGGCCGGCCGTCGACCTACGCCTCCATCCTGGACACCATCCAGGGCCGGGGCTACGTCTGGAAGAAGGGCTCCGCCCTCATCCCGTCGTGGATCGCGTTCTCGGTGATCGGCCTGCTCGAACGCCACTTCGGTGACCTGGTCGACTACAACTTCACCGCCTCCATGGAGGAGGACCTGGACGGCATCGCCAACGGCGAGGGCGAGATGGTGCCGTGGCTGACCCGCTTCTACTTCGGGGCCGACACGTCGGCGGCGTCGACCGATGGCGCACCGGGCCCCGGCCTCAAGCGGCTGGTCTCCGAGCATCTGGGCGAGATCGACGCCCGCGAGATCAACTCCATTCCCATCGGCCCGGCCGACTCCGGCATCGTCGTGCGCGTCGGCCGCTACGGTCCCTACCTCCAGCGGGCGGCGACCGACGGCGAGTCCCAGACGGCACCCGTTCCCGAAGACGTGGCCCCCGACGAGCTGACCATGGAGCGGGCGGTATCGCTTCTGGAGGCGGGATCGTCCGACCGGGATCTGGGTGTCGAGCCCGGCACCGGGTTGACCGTCGTGGCCAAGGCCGGCCGGTTCGGACCCTACGTCCAGGTCGGCACCTCCGAAGCGACCGACAAGCCGCGGACGGCGTCGCTGTTCAAGTCCATGGATCCGGCGACGGTCACCCTGGACCAGGCGCTCATGCTGCTCAGCCTGCCCCGGGTGGTCGGGACCCTGGACGGCGAGGAAGTGGTGGCGACCAACGGCCGCTACGGGCCGTACCTGAAGAAGGGCGCCGACTCCCGCTCGCTCGATTCCGAGGACCAGCTGTTCAACGTCACGCTGGACGAGGCCCGGGCCATCTTCGCCCAACCCAAGGCCCGGCGGGGCCGGGGGGCGGCGGCGCCCCCGCTGCGGGAGTTGGGGAACGACCCGGAGTCGGGTGGGCCCATCGTGTTGAAGGAGGGGCGCTTCGGGCCCTACGTCACCGACGGCACGACCAACGCCTCGCTGCGCAAGGGCGACACCATCGAGGGCCTCACCCCCGAACGGGCGGCCGAACTGCTCGCCGACCGAAGGGCCGCCCCGCCCCGGCCGGGCCGGGCCAAGAAGGCGGCGCCCAAGAAGGCGGCGGGGGCGAAGAAGGCGTCGGCGGCCAAGAAGGCGGGCGCCACGAAGAAGGCGGGCGCCACGAAGAAGGCCGGGGCGGCGAAGAAGGCGTCGGCGGCCAAGAAGAAGGCCTGAGCCGGCGGTTGCCGACCAGGGGCCGGTTCATCGTCTTCGAGGGCGGCGAGGGCTGTGGCAAGTCCACCCAGGCGGCCCGGCTGGCCTCGTCCCTGGGCGCGGTCCTGACCCGCGAGCCGGGCGGTACCGAAGCGGGTGAACACATCCGGGCCCTCCTACTCGACCCGTCCCTGCCGGCTGTCGTGCCCCGAGCCGAGACGCTGCTCATGCTGGCGGCCCGGGCCCAGCACGTGGAACAGGTCATCGCCCCCGCCCTGGCCGCCGGCCGCGACGTGGTCTGCGACCGCTTCAGCGGCAGCACCATCGCCTACCAGGGCTACGGCCGGGGCCTGGCCCCGGCCGACCTGGCCTGGCTGTCGAACTGGGCGGCGGACGGGCTCGAGCCCGACCTGGTGCTCCTTCTCCAGGTCACGCCGGCTGAAGCCCTGGCCCGGCGGGCCGCCCGGGCCGGCGCCGACCGCATCGAGGGGGAGGCGGCCGAGTTCTTCGCCCGCATCGACCACGGCTTCGCCGCCCTCGCCGCCGCCGACCGGCGCCGCTGGCGGGTGGTCGACGGCTCCGGCCCGGTGGCCGCCGTCGCCGACCGGGTCGCCGCCCTCCTCCCGCCGCCCGGCTGAGGGTCGGGGCCGGCCCGACCGGTCCGAGCTGAGGGGCACAGGCCGGGGTCGGGCGGACCGGGCGGGCCGGAACAGGGGACGGGGAGGCCGCCGGAGCCAGCGCCGAGCGGGTCGAAATAGCGGGCGAGGGCCCAGGAGAGCCCTTCCTTTGACCAACTTTGTTGAAAAATTACAACTTTGTATGAAAAGGGCCGCCGTCGGTCGAATTTCCAACATAGTTGGCACAACTTACCAAAGTATGTAGTTTAACATAGCATGACGAACATCAATTGGGCTGAAGTGCATCGCCGCCTCCGCCGCCAGCACGGGGGTCATCGGCCGGGCGGAGTTGCGGGCGCTGGGCGTTTCGGCGGCCGTCGAGAAGGCCCGGGTGGCGAGGGGGGAGTGGGAACGACCGGCGGTCCGGGTGGTGCGTTTGGCCGGGTCCCGGGAGACCCCTGAGCAGCGGCTGATGATGGCCCTGATCGAGGCCGGGCCGGGCGCGGTTGCCTCCCACCAGTCGGCGGCGTGGCTCTGGGCGCTGCTGCCGGCGCCTGACCGGCCGGCGGTCACGGTCCCGTCGGTGGCGCCGGCCCGCCAGTGCCATTTCGACCTGCACCGTTTGAAGGTGACGCCGGCCATCAGCACCCGCGGCGACTTCCCGGTGACCAACCCGCTCCGCACCGTGGTCGACCTGGCCGGGGTCGTCGGCTCCGACACGCTCGACGAGGCGGTGGACCGGGCCGTCGCCAAGAAACTGGTCACCGTCGAGGGGCTGGAGGCGGAGATGTCCCGGCTCGCCGTTCGGGGCCGCAAAGGGGTCGGCGCGCTGAGGCGGTCGTTGCGCCGGCGGGGACTGGTGGAGGGGGTCAGCCCGAGCGTGCTGGAAGCCCGGTTCCATCGCCTGCTCCAGACCGCCGGGATCGTCCCGCTGTCGGTAGAGGTGGTGACCGGACCCCAGGGGGAGTTCCGCCTGGACACGCAGATCGATCCTCATGTGGCGGTGGAGGCCGACGGGCAGGCCTTCCACTCGACGCCTGAGCAGAAGGGGCGTGATGAACGCCGGCGCAACCAGATCCGGACCGAGGGCATGTTCCTGCTCGTGTACACGTGGTGGGATGTGATCCGCGACGGGCGCCGGGTGATCGCCGAGATCCACCGGGCCCTCTTCGTCCACGGTCAGCGGTCGACTACCTCGGCCTGACTGGCAGACTGAGGGCCGACCATGCCCGACCTGTTCGACGACGTCATCGGCCAATCCCGTGCGGTGGCCGCTCTCCGGGCATCGGCAGCCCGGCCGGTGCACGCCTATCTATTGGTCGGGCCGGCCGGCACCGGTAAGGCGGCCGCCGCCATCAGCTTCGCCGCCGCCCTCCTGTGCCCGACCGCCGGCGACCACACCGGCCATCCCGGCCACACCGGCCATCCCGACCACCCCGGCCATCCCGACCACACCGGCCACCCCGACGACGACCTGTGCGACACCTGCCGGCGGGTCGTGTCCGGTCTCCACCCCGACGTCCTCCACGTCGAACGGGAAGGCGCATCGATCGCCGTGGGGGCGGCCCGCGAGGTCACCCGACTGGCCTTCATGAGTCCGGTCGAGGGCGCTCGCAAGGTCATCGTCCTGCACGATTTCCATCTGGTCAAAGAGACGGGCCCGGCGCTGCTCAAGACCATCGAGGAACCACCGCCGACGACGGTGTTCATCGTCCTGGCCGAATACCTGCCGCCGGAGCTGGTGACGATCGCCAGCCGGTGTGTCCGGGTGGACTTCGATGCGCTCGGCCCGGCCCACGTCGTCGATGCGCTGGTGGCGGCCGGCGTCGAACGGGACCGGGCCGTGCACCTGGCCGAGGCAGCCGGCGGCCGGTTGGAGCGGGCCCGCCTGCTGGCCACCGATCCGCAGTTCGAGACCCGTCGGCAGGCGTGGCATTCGATACCGGCCCGGTTGGACGGCACCGGTGCGACCGTCGCCCAGGTGGCCGATGAGCTGGTGGCGTTGCTGGATCAGAGCGTGGCCCCGTTGAAGGAGCGGCAGGCGGCCGAGACCGAGGCCCTGATGGAGCGCAACCGCCGCAACGCCGAGGTGGTGGCCTCAGGCCGGGCGGCCAAGAAGGGCCGGGCCACCAAGTCCGCCCTCAATGCCGGCGTCGCCGACCTGGAGGACCGCCACAAGCGGGAGCAGCGCCGGCAACGCACCGACGAACTGCGCACCGGACTGGCCACCCTGGCCCTGGCCTACCGCGGGCGCATCGCCGACGCCCGGACCCGCGGCCCGGCGCTGGATGCGGTCAGCCAGATCGACCGCTCGGTGAAGAGCCTGGAGTTCAACCCGGGCGAGCTGCTCCTCCTCCAGGCCCTCCTCGCCCGCCTGAGCCAAGTCACGCCCGGCTGAACCGACCGTCACGCCCGGCTGAGCCAACCCACGGCCGGCTGAACCGACCGTCACGCCCGGCTGAACCGATCGTCACGCCCGGCTGCCGCCAACCAGCCCACCTACGAGTCCGAGGGCGGCGTTTCCTCTGCAGCCGAGCCGTTGCCCCACCCGTTGGTCAACTCGGCCAACGGGGCCGAGCCCATCCCGTCCTGCACCAGCCGCAACAGCTGCCCGGCCTGGCCGGCCAGCCCGGCGACCATCTGGCCGAGACCGTCGGCCCCGTTGAGCACGGTGACGTTGGCGTTGGCCAGCTGCGAGGCCGCGGCCGAGATGATGTCCGGCATGCGCTCGACCATCATCCGTTGCAGGGCGATGCCGTGGCCGGTCGAGGTGGCCTCGGCCTGCATGCGGGTCCGGTCGGCCTCGGCCTGGGCCAGGGTGCGGATGCGGTAGGCCTCGGCTTCGGCCGGCTTCTGGACAGCGGCGATCAACTCCTTCTCCTTCAGCTCCCCGTTCCTCACGGCCAGATCGGCCTGGGCTTCGAGCACCGCCTTCTGCGACTCGGCGGTGGCCAACGGCCCGGCGGCAGCGGCCTGGGCCTGGGCCCGGTCGACCTCGGCCTTGTAGCCGGCCCGGGTGATCGACGTCTGCCGCTCGTACTCGGCCTGGTTGCGCAACGACTCCTGCTGGGCCTGGGCGGAGGCCTGCTCGGCCTGGGCCTTGGCGATCTGGGCGTCCCTCTGCACGGCGGCTTGGTGGGGCGCGGCCAACGCCGCGATGTAGCCGGAGCCGCGATCGTCGATGCTCTGGATCTGGAGGGAGTCGACGACCAGGCCGATCTTCTCCATCTCCGGCTTGGAGGCGTCGAGCACCTCCTCGGCCAGGCGCTGCCGCTCCCGGATGATCTCCTCCACCGTCATCGACCCGATGATGGACCGCAGGTGACCGGCGAAGATGCGGCCGGCCAGGACCGACATCCGATCCTGGTCCTCGAGGAAGCGCCGGCCGGCGTTGGCGATGCTCTCGTGGTCATCGCCGACCTTGAAGGCGATGACCGCCCGGCAGACGAGGGCGATGCCCTGCTTGGTGACGCACTCCTCGGCCACTTCCGACTCCTGCATGGCCAGCGTGAGCGTGCTGGCCCGGGAGCGGATCGGCATCACGAACGCCCCGTGGCCGGTGACGATCCGGAACGGCAGATCGTCCTTGGACTTCTTGCCGCTGATCAACACCGCTTCGTCGGGTGCCGGTACGTGCCATCCGAACATGGAAGGCTCCTCCCTAGTTGGTGCCGCCGACAAAAGGTGTGACCTGGACGGTGCGGGCGGCGACGTGCCCCACGACCAGAACCGATGCGTGCTTGTCGATCTCCGTGTCGGACATGGCCATGTAGACCTCGGTGCCGCCCCGGATGTGGATGACCACCTCGCCCGGCCGGTCCGGACCTATCCGATGGGTGACGGTGGCCAGCTTGCCGACGACCGGATCGTCACCTTCGGGCATGCCCTGAAGGTAGCGAGAAATTGCCCGGTCAGGGGCTGGCCAGGTCCGAAGTGGTCGAAGTGGTCGGGTTGCAGGACACGACGCCGGGACTGAGCCCGGCCGACTGGGCCAGTTGGTCCAGGTTCCCGCTCTGGCCCGGGATGACGACCGTCTGCTCGGAGGTGTCGCCCTGGGCCTGGGCCACCGCCTGCTGATCGGCGCACACGCCGGCCAGGCCGTTGGCGCCGAACGTGGACGGATTCAGCGGCGAATTGCTCGAACTCGACTGGCAGGACCGGGCGGAGACGGCGGTCAGGACGATCATCATGATCAGGCCCATCAGCTTCATCATCAGCCGGGCGCGCATGGCTCGCACGTCTGCCGCGTCGGTTCCCGGTCCCGGCTGCTTCAGTTCCCGGAAAAAGGAGAAAGCCTGCGTCGCCCACCGCCTCGCGCATGAGGTGTCACAATTCGGGGGTCCGCGGTGCTGGATCCTGTGATGGTCAAGCTTGGCAGCAGTCCCAACCAATCAGCCCGGGAGGAGATCCCGGATTTCGAGGCGTTCTTCCGGGAGCACTACCGGTCGGTCGTACGGTTGGCGGCCAGTGTGCTGGGTGACTTCCACGCCGCCCAGGACGTGGCCCAGGACGTCTTCTTCGCCGCCCACACCCGGTTCCACGGCGATGTCGACCGGGCCCCCGGGTGGGTCCGGATCGCCGCCGTGCACGCGTCGCTCAACCGACTCCGGGGAGACCGACGGAGGGACCGCCGCCACGAGCTGACCGCGGTCAGCGAGGCCGTGGCCGGGCCCGAGGATTCGGTGCTCGAGCGGGAGACCAGGGCCGAGCTGCGGCAGGCGCTCGGCCGCCTGTCGTCCAAGTCGGCCACCGTCCTCGTCCTCCGCCACGGCGGGATGAGCTACGTGGAGATCGCCGAGGTGATGGAGATCAAGGTTGGTCAGGTGGGAACGCTCCTCCGCCGGGCGGAGGCAGCCCTCAGTAAGGAGATGCACCATGCGTCACGCGTCTGATGCCGTACTTCGGCGTCTGGTGGACGAGCCCTTCGCCGTCCCGGATGCCACCTTCGAACACGTGTCGGGCTGCCGGCGGTGCCGGGCCCGGCGGGCCGATGTTGCCGGCGATGCGGGCCAGGCCGGACGCCTGTTGACCGCTCCGCAACTGGTCGCCGACGTCGACCTCGGTTGGGAGCAGCTCGGCCGCCGCCTGGAACGGGAGGGAGGCGTACCGTCCGCCCGCCCGGCGGCCCGTCGCCGGAGGGTGGCCACCCGGATATCCGGCCGGGCCGGCATCGCCGCCGGGGTGGCCGTCTTCGCGTTGGTGGGCACGGCGGCGGCGACCACGATCGACAACGTGTTCGCCCCGACCCACGTGGCCTCCCTGACCATCAACCAGGACGATCTGCGCATGATCTCCGGCTTGGTCGACTTCAGTGAATCGGCCACCACGGACGGCTTCCCGACGGCGGCCGGCAGCGGCAGCTTGCCGTTCGGGACCCTCCACTGGTCGTCGGTCGGAGCGGCCCAGAAGATGGATTCGCTGGCGGCCGCCGAAGCGGTCACCGGATTGCGGGTGACCCTGCCGACCCGTCTGCCGAAAGGCGTGGGGGCGCCCACCGTGTTCACCGTGCAACCCAAGGTGTCGGCCACGATCGACTTCGGCCCGACGGCCGGACATCTGTCGGGGTCATCGATCGTGGTGACGGCCGGCCCGGCCGTATTCGTCGGCTACGGGTCCCGGGCCGGTGACCCGGACGTGCCCACGTTGGCCGTACTGGACATGTCCCGACCGACGGCGACCGCCAGGGGGGCGACCATCGCCCAGATCGAGGCGTTCCTGCTCTCCCAGCCGGGCGTACCGGCCGCCCTGGCCGAGGAGATCAAGCTGCTCGGTGACATCACCACGGTCCTGCCGGTGCCCACGCCGGCCGGCATGGTCAGCCACAGCGTCCAGGTCGGGGGCGCCCCGGCGGTCGCCGTCGCCACCTCGAGCGGTCTGGCCTCGGGTGTCGTATGGGAGGACGCCGGCGGCATCGTGCATGTCGTAGGTGGACTGGTCGATCAAAGGAGCACGATCGATGTTGCCGATCAGATCGGCTGACGAGGAGGCGGTGCCGCCGCTGGTCGTCGCCGCCCCGCCGGCGCCGGTCCCGTCGTCGCCGGCCATCCACACGCAGGGGCTCCACAAGCGGTACGGCCACACCGTCGCCGTGAAGTCGTTCTCCATAACGGTCGGCCGGGGTGAGGTGTTCGGGTTCCTCGGGCCCAACGGGGCGGGCAAGACCACGATGGTGAAGATGCTCCTCGGCCTGGTCCGGCCGACGGGTGGCGAGGGCATGGTCCTCGGTGCTCCCATCGGCGACCGCGAGGCGCGCCGCAAGGTCGGCTACCTGCCCGAGCTCTTCCGCTTCCAGCCGTGGCTGACCGCCCGCGAGGTGCTGGTGCTCCATTGCCGGTTGCTCTCACTGCCGAAGCGGTCATGGGGGTCGGCCGTGGACGGCTCGCTGGAGATTGTCGGCCTGGCCGACCGATCCGACGACAAGCTGGGCGGCTTCTCGAAAGGCATGCAGCAACGGCTGGGGTTGGGGGTGGCCTTGTTGGGCGAACCGGATCTGGTGATCCTCGATGAGCCGACCAGTGCCCTCGATCCGGTCGGCCGCCACGACGTACGCCAGATCACCCGGGACCTCCGGGCCCGGGGGGCGACGGTCTTCCTGAACACCCACCTGCTGGAGGAGGCGCAACTGGTGTGCGACCGGGTGGCGGTGATCGACAAGGGGACGGCGATCGCGACGGGGAGCCTCGCCGAACTGCTCGGAGACCACGCCCGGGTCAGGTTGCGGGTGAAGGGTCTACCGGACGGGTGGTGGCGGCAGCCGTCGTTGGGCGGCGACTGGGCCAGTGAGGGCGAGTGGGTGACCGTGGCCGGGATCGATCAGGCCGGTGTTCCCGATTTGGTTGCCCGCATCGTGGCCCAGGGGGGCCGCATCGAAGCGGTGATCCCCGAGCAGCAGAGCCTCGAAGACCGGTTCCTGGAACTCCTGGGGGAGCAATGAGCAGGCTGACCTTCACCATCGCTTCTCTCACGGTTCGCGAGGCGTCCCGGCGCCGGCTGCTCCTGGCTCTGGCCGGCATCTCGATAGTGATGATCGGCCTCAGCGCCTGGGGCTTCGACCGGTTGAGCAGTTCGCCCAGCTTCACCCTGGGCGAGTCGGTGGTGGCCCTCTCACAGTCACTGATCCTGTTCATGTTCATGTTCAGCTTCGTCGTGGCCCTCACGGCCTCGGCCATCGCCTCGCCGTCGGTGGCGTCAGAGATCGAGTCGGGGGTGATCATGACCGTGGTCACCCGGCCGATCAACCGGCGCGAGGTGATCGTCGGCAAGTGGCTGGGCCTGGCCGGCCTGCTCCTCACCTACACGGCGGCCGTCTCTCTCGTGGACATGGCCGTGGTCGACTGGGTCAGCGGTTACCTGCCGCCCAGCCCGGTCCTGGTCACGGTCTACCTGTTCGCCGAGGGTCTGCTCCTGCTCACCTTTGCCCTGTTCCTGAGCACCCGCTTGTCGACCTTGGCGGCCGGCGTCGTGGGGATCGCCTTGTTCGGGGCGGCCTGGTTGGCCGGGGTGGTCGGTTCGCTGGGTGTGGCCTTCAACGTCAGCGGCCTGAGGACGATCGGAGCCATCGGCCGGTACGTGATCCCGACCGACGGCCTCTGGCGGGGCGCCATCTACTACCTGGAACCGTCGGCCGCGCTGCCCCAGCACCTCCTCGACAACCGCAGCGATCCGTTCACGGCCCACTCGGGGCCGGCGTGGACCTACCTCTTGTGGGTGGTCGCCTGGTTCGCCGTCGTGATGGCCGCCGGCGTGATCAGCTTCGAACGCCGCGACCTCTGACCTCCGGCGTACTTGGTGGTAGCACCACCCGGCTACCACCCTGACGCGCGCCGGTCGGAAAGCGCGACCATCTGTACGGGATGATCGACAAGGGGCCGCCGGCGCTGGTTGCGACCGGCCTGCGCAAGGCGTTCGACGCCGACGGTTCCACCGTGCGCGTCCGGGCCCTGCGCGGCGTCGACCTGACCATCGAGACGGGTGAGTTCGTGGCCATCATGGGTCCGTCCGGCTGCGGCAAGTCGACGCTGCTCAACCTCATCGCCGGGCTCGAAGTGGTCGACGACGGAAGCATCCTTCTGGCCGGCCATGAACTGGCCGGACTACCCGAGGACGACCTGGCCCGGGTGCGCCGCCGTCACATCGGCATCGTGTTCCAGTTCTTCAACCTGTTGGAGACCATGACGGTGCTCGAGAACGTGGCCCTGCCGGCCGTCATCGCCGGCCGGGGCCGACGGGCGGCCGAATCACGGGCGCGTGACCTTCTCGACCTGCTCGGTGTGGCCGACAAGGCGTCGGCGCTGCCGCCGGCCCTGTCAGGGGGGCAACGCCAGCGGTTGGCCATCGCCCGGTCACTGGCCAACGATCCGACGCTGCTGCTGGCCGACGAGCCGACCGGCGCGCTGGACAGCGACGGCAGCCGGGAGATCGTCGAGCTCCTGCGCCGGCTGCACGCCGGCGGCCAGACCATCCTGATGGTCACGCACAACCCGGAGGTGGCGGCCGCGTCGTCCAGGCTGGTCGCCATGCGCGACGGCCTGATCGAGCCGGCGCCCTGATCGCATGTACAGGCTGGCCGCCGTTTCCACTGCGCTGTTGACATGGGCGGTGGTCGGGCTCGGCTCCGCCTACGGCGGGCCCCGGTCCACGGTCGTGAGCTGCGGGTTGGCGGTCTGCGCCTGTTGGGCGGTGGCTGGTGCGCGGTTGGGGGCCGAGCCGGGCGCAGGCGTGCCGGCGCTGGCCGGTGGCGCCCTGTCGGCCGCCGTCGCCTTGGCTGCGCCGGGGGTGGTACCGAGCGGTGACCGGGTGGCGACTGCTGCGTCGCTTCTGGCCATCGCCGCCGGTGGGCACTGGCTCCTGGGCATGCCGGGGGGCCGGCTCACGGATCCTGGCCGCCGCTCGGCGGTCGCCGCCGGCTACCTCGCCGCCGTCGTGGCCTCGGTCGTGTTGGTGTCGGCGGACGATCCGCTCACGGCGGGCGCCGCCGCTCTGGTGGCCACCGGCGGGGTGGCGGTCGCGCTCATCGGCCTCCGCCGCCGTTACCTGACCGGACGAGCCCCCGATCGGGACGGACTGCGCTGGCTTGCGGCCGGGGTGCTGGCCGGCGTCACGGCCATCGTGCCGGTCGCCGCCCTCCACGTCATACTCGCCTGGCCGGCGTCGCTGTGGCCCACCATCGTCTCGGCCGGGGCCGTCCCGGCGGTAGTTGTGTACGCCGGCCGGGCCCGCCTGGCCGAGGGATTGGGAGGTCGCTTCCTCGTCGACGTCCTGTCGGTGCTGGGTTTCGTCATCGTGATCTCGGCGGTGTACATCGTCCTGGTGCGCGGCCTCGGGCAGGCGCCGGTTGGGACCGCTGGTCGCGAATCGGTCGGGCTGTCGATGATCGCCGCCGGAGTGGCGGCCATCTCGTTCGGGCCGGCCCGCCGCCGTCTGGTGACGAGAGCCAGCCGGCTCGTCCTCGGCGACCGCCCGAGACCCGACGATCTGGTCCGTGCCTTCGGCAGCCGGCTCTCCCGGTCCATGCCGCTGGAAGACCTCCTGATCCAGCTGGCCGAATCCCTGGTCAGGTCGTTCGATCTGGTCCGGGCCGATCTGTACACCGGCTCCGGCGACGAGATGGAGCGGGTGGCCTTCTATCCGGACCGGCCCGGAGCGAGCCGGATACCGGTATCGGATCGCGAGCGCCCGGCGGTGGTGCGGGCCGGTGTGTCGGGCAACGCCTGGATCGACGTGTGGCTCCCCGCCCTCCACCGAACGGCCGATGACGGCCAGTTGCGCGTGGCGCCGATCCGCAATGCCGGCGAACTCCTCGGGCTGCTGGTGGTGGAGCGGGCCGCATCGGCGGAGCCCTTCTCCGAGGATGAGGACCGCATCCTGGGCGACCTGGCCCGCGAAGTCGGGCTGGCCCTGCAGAACGTCCAGCTCGATGCCGCCCTGCAACAGACGCTGGCCGATCTGCGCACCCACGCCGCCGAACTGCGCCGGTCCCGGGCCCGGATCGTGGCGAGTGGCGACGCGGTACGGCGGCGCGTCGAGCGGGACCTCCACGATGGCGCGCAGCAGAGCCTGGTCGCGTTGGCCATTGGATTGCGGTTGGCGCGCAGCACGGTCGAGCGGGACCCGGCGGCGGCGGCCCGGATGCTCGACGACATGAACGCCGACGTGCAGACCGCGGTCGGTGAGCTACGGGAGCTGGCGCACGGCATCTATCCGCCCCTACTCGCCGATGAGGGGCTCGAATCCGCTCTGAAGCTGGCCGGGGCCCGCAGCCAGATGGTGGTCACGGTCGAGGTGGCGGCCGCCGACCGGTTCACCCAGGAGATCGAGGCGGCGGTGTATTTCTGCTGCCTCGAGGCTCTGCAGAACGCGTCGAAGCATGCGTCGGGCGCATCGGTGGCCATCCGGGTGTGGTGCGAAGGGCCGGCCCTGATGTTCCGGATCGTCGACGATGGACCGGGCTTCGACCCGGCCCGCACGACCCACGGGCACGGCCTGGTGAACATGTCAGACCGGGTCGGCGCCATCGGGGGAACCGTCGCCTGGCGGTCTCAACCGGGACGGGGAGTCGAGGTGACCGGGTCGGTGCCGGTCACGGAAGCCGGGGCACGGACCTGAACGGTCCGTCGTTACGTCCTTCCCACAGGCGCCTGAGACAGTCGACCCCGAGTCCGTCCTTGTTCAGGTAGGCGCAGGCGCCGGACATGGCGGCGGTCGCCGGCAGATCGCCGAACTCCACGGTCGAGCACAGGACGATCGTCGCCTCCGGTTGGGCGGCCAGTATCCGCCGGGTCGCCTCGATGCCGTCCATCCCCGGCATGTGGACGTCCATGAGCACGAGGGCCGGGTGCAGCGCCTGGGCCAGGGCCACGCCCTGCTCGCCGGTTTCCGCTTCCCCGACCAGCTCGAATCCGTCGACCTGGTCGACGACGGCCCGGGCCATGCGCCGGAAGGGCGCCTGATCGTCGACCAGGAGCACGCTCACGTCCCCGGTCGTTGTCATTCCGGATCCTGCCCCGACAGGAAGAGGAGCACCGCCTTCACCCGACGGTTGACATCCTTCTCCTCCCGGAGCCCCAGCTTGGAGAAGATCGAGTTGATGTGCTTCTCCACCGCCCGCTCCGACAAGCCCAGGTGCGAGGCGATCCCGGCGTTGCTCCGACCCTGGGCCATGCCGGCCAGGATCTCCGACTCGCGCGGGGTCAGCCAGCGAAGCGCCGAGTCGCCCTTGCCGTTGCGGCTGTGGACCAGATCGTCGACCACGGTGGCGTCGATCACCGAGCCCCCGCCGGCCACGGTGCGGATGGCTCCGGCCAGCTCCGACGCGCCGGCGACCCGCTCCTTCAGGAGATAAGCCCTCCCGGCCGAGCCGTCACCGAGGAGAGCGAGCGCGTAGGCGGGGGTGGCGTACTGACTCAGTACCACCACCCCCGTCTCCGGGCGGGTCTCCCTCATCCAGGCTGCCGCCTGGATCCCTTCGTCCACCCGGGTGGGTGGCATACGGATGTCGGTGACCACCACGTCCGGGTTCTCGGCCTCGACCAGCGACATCAGTTCCGGCAGATCGGCTGCCACCCCGACCACTTCCAGGTCGGGCTCGGCCTGAACCAATTTGGTCAGGCCGTCCCGCACCAGTGCGTGGTCTTCGGCCAGCGCCACCCTGATCGCCGCCCCCATGCCGGCGAACTCTAACCCTGAGCCGGCTGGTGAGTCGTGAGGTACACCCCGCTGAAGATCATCCAGAGGACGGTACCGATGAGCGGGACGAACCCGAGGATGACCGACAGGGCCAGAACCGCGAACCCCCACGACACCCATGCCATCCACCGGGGCAGGAGCCCGGTGCGGCGGATCAGGAGGCCGGCGGCCAGGTACATGACGGCCAGGCCGGCGCACGTCATGGGGAAGGTGAAGTTCTCCTGCAAGCTGTCGAGTAGCTGAAGCGACCCGGCGTTCAGATGTTTGGCGTCGGCACCCATGCATGCGTTCAGGCCGGCCGCGACCGATCCGACCATCGCGAATGTGATGGCGCCGACGAGGAACATGGTGCCGTGCCAGCCGGATTGGACCGACCCGAACCGGGAGTACAGCCAGGTCATGAAGTAGAGCCCGACGGCCACGGCCAGGAGCGTGACGACCGATGCCGCGCTCAGCAACGCGGTGTGCTTGGTCGCCCAGCTCTGGAGTTTCCCGGCGTTGCTCGTCGACGGTTCCCCCGAGGTCATGAAGACGGCCCCGGCCAGGAGGCCGGCAAACGCCACTCCTGACAGGCCGGCCCAGTGGGCCGGACCGGATGTCGTGCCGGACGCCGGTGGCGCCCCAGCGGTGGTGATCCCAACTGCGGTCATGAAAGCCCCTCCTGTATCCCTTGGCTCTGCAGATCTGCCTGGTGCAGCTCTGCATCCACGGTAAGGACGAGGGTGCGCCGGCCCAAGGGTGGTCACCTACCTTTCGGAAGGTGCTAGCACCCCCCTCATTCGGAGCGCAGGACGGTGGCCGCAGGGGTTCGGGCCGCCAGCCGACCGGGGATGACGGCCAGTCCGGCCGCTACCAGGACAGTGACGAATCCGACCAGGGCGACCGTCCAGGGCACGGACGGAGCGGGTACGGCGTCGATACTGCGGGCAAAGGCGATCCAGAGCTGGCGTCCGGCGGCGATGCCCAGTGGCAGGCCGATGATGTCGGCGATGACGGCGACGACGAGGGCCTGGACGGCGACGGCGGCGAGGATCTGGCGACGAACGAAGCCCAACGTCTTGAGCAGGGCCAGGTCCCGCCGTCGCCGGCGGACAGAAGCGACGAGGCTCAGGGCCACTGCGACCAGGGTGCCAATCGCCAGAGATGACGACAGCAGGAGGGGGGTGTCGCCGCCGGACTGGTAGTTGGCGATCGGGGCTGGGCGCTGCACTGGGAGTAAGGAGATCCGGTCGGTGGCGATCCGGTCGTTGATGAAGGCCTGCGCCGCCACTGCGACGATGCGGTTCAGATCCGCCGTCGCCTGCCGGTTCGATATCCCGGGACGGAACCGGATGAAGACCAGCG
>DASZNC010000157.1:0-14611 GCA_035551615.1 Acidimicrobiales bacterium | reverse complement strand
CTGTCCCAAATATGACCAGCGCCCCGGCCCGGCGGGCCGCCACCACCAACACCCGCCCACGCCCGCCGCCACCCCCCCGGTCAATCGCCTCCAACCTGCGACCGACCACCCGACCCGCCCCCAGAACCGGCCCGGTACCCTGACACCCAGTGCACCGGATCGAGATCAAGAGCCAACTGGGCCGGCCCGACATCGAGGCCGTGTCGACCCTCCTCGCCGAGGCCGCCGCCGTCGATGCCCACGCACCCATCGACGAGCACGCGTGGGTCGACCTGGTGCAGGGCGGTCGCACCGGTTTCGCCGGCCTGGTCGCCTTCGCCGAGGGCCATGACCACCCGGTGGGTTACGCCCAGGTATCGAAGGGCACCGACAGCTGGGCCCTGGAATACGTCATCGATCCGCATCACCGGTCCCCGAGCGACGCCATCGCCGACGATCTGGTCTCGGCCGCCGGCCGGGTGATCGCCGAGGCCGGCGGCGGCCATGTGCACATGTGGGTCAATCAGCCCCGCCCCGAGCACGACCGCATCGCCGCTCTGATCGGGCTCTCCCCGGGCCGCATCCTCTACCAGATGCGCCGGCCCCTGCCTTATGACGCCGACCCGCCCGACCCCGACTTCCCGACCCGGCCGTTCCGGGTGGGCGTCGACGAGGACGCCTGGCTGGAGGTCAACAACCGGGCCTTCTCCTGGCACCCCGAGCAGGGCGGGTGGGACGTCGACACCCTGAAGCAGCGGGAGGCGGAGCCGTGGTTCGATCCGGACGGTTTCCTGCTGCACGAGGGCCCGACCGGCGAGGTGGACGGGTTCTGCTGGACCAAGGTCCACGCCGACCATGACCCGCCGCTGGGCGAGATCTACGTGATCGCCGTCGACCCGGAGGCCAAGCGGGAGCGGGGCCTGGGCCGGCGCCTGGTCCACGCCGGCCTGGACCATCTCCATCGGGCCGGGCTGGCCGTGGGCATGCTCTACGTGGACGCCGGCAACGCCAACGCCGTCAAGCTGTACATCGACATGGGCTTCGTGATCAACCATCTCGACCAGGCCTACGTCGGCGACATCTCCTCCCGATGACCCCGGCGGAGAGCCCGTCCGCCCCCAGATCGGTCAGGGGCGCCGTCCGGGGCCCCTACGACATCACCCGCAACGAGCTCGGCCACCAGCTGGCCGACCAGCCGGCCTACCGGACGGGCCAGGTCTGGCAGGCCCTGTACGAGCAGGGTCTGCGCCCGGAGGAGATGACCACGCTCCCGAAGACGGTCCGGGAACGGCTCGACAGCGCCCTGCCGGCGGCCCTGCGGACGGTCACCGAGTCGGTCTCCGAGGATGGCCAGACGGTCAAGTGGCTGAGCGCCACGGCTGATGCTGCAGCCATCGAGACCGTCCTCATGCTGTATCCCGACCGGGCCACGGTGTGTGTGTCCAGCCAGGCCGGCTGCGCCATGAACTGCAGCTTCTGCGCCACCGGCCAGGCCGGTTTCCGCCGCCACCTGAGCACCGGCGAGATCCTCGAGCAGGTCGCCAAGGCCCGCCGGCGGGCTGCGCCCCGCCGGTTGTCGAACATCGTGTTCATGGGTATGGGTGAGCCGCTCGCCAACTACGACCGGGTGTGGGCTGCGGTCGAGCGCATCCACACGGACATGGGTATCTCCGCCCGCCACATCACCATTTCGACGGTGGGCGTCATCGCCGGCATCCGCCGGCTCAGCCGGGAGAGCCTGCCCGTCAATCTGGCCGTCTCCCTGCATGCGGCCAACGACCAGCTGCGCAACCAGCTGGTGCCGCTCAACCGCCGTCACCCCTTGGACGAACTGGTCGAGGCCTGCCGGCAGTACCTGACGGCCAAGAACCGCCGCCTCAGCTTCGAGTGGGCCCTGATCTCGGGCGTCAACGACCGACCGGCCGACGCCCGCGAGCTGGCCACCATCGCCGTACCGCTCGGCGCCCACGTCAACCTCATCCCGCTCAATCCCACGCCCGGCTATGCGGTCAGAGGCACTGACAAAACCGGTGTGCGCCTGTTCCGGGAGGAGCTGAACCGGTTGGGCGTCAACGCCACTGTCCGTCGCAACCGGGGCACCGATATCGACGCCGCCTGTGGCCAGTTGGCCGGTTCTTCTACGGTTCTCATGTCGCCGACACGAGTTTCTTCGGAAGCGGTGCCAGACTGATGCCCATGCCGTCCACCTCCCTCCGATGGGTCGACCGGAGCCAGCCCCAGACCCTGATGACAGCGACGATCATCCTGTACATCAACGCCGGCCTCGGGCTGCTGCTCGGCCAGGTGTGGGCGTTCCCGATCGGTACCCTCCTGGTGGTCGGCCAGGCGGCGGCCGGGCTGGGCGTGGCCAACGAGAAGAAGTGGGGCTACTGGCTGGGCGTCGGCCTGACCGCGCTGTTCGCGGCCTACCTCGTGTACTTCTTCTCGTTCTACGTCGTCCTGAACCTGATCTTCTACATCGCCCTGCTCTGCCTGCTGCTCCATCCGATGAGCCGGTCGTACCGCAAGGTCTGGTTCCGCTGACCGTCTCCGTTTAGGTCAAAGGAACCAGCCTGACCTAGCCTTCGGTCCCATGACGACGAAGATCGACGGCGTAGACGGCCTCAAGCAGCTGGTCGGCCAGCACGTCGGGTACAGCGAGTGGCACGAGGTCACCCAGGAGCAGATCAATCTGTTCGCCGATGCGACCGGCGACCACCAGTGGATCCACGTCGATGTGGAGCGGGCCAAGGAAGGGCCCTTCGGTGCGCCCATCGCCCACGGGTACCTGACCCTCTCGTTGACCCCCACCCTCCTGGCCGAGGTGTTCGTCGTGTCGGGCATCCAGATGGGTATCAACTACGGGCTCAACAAGCTGCGGTTCCCCTCCCCGGTGCCCGTCGGTTCGCGGGTGCGGGCCGGGGTGGAGCTGGGGGGCGTGGAGGACGTCTCCGGCGGCGTGCAGGTGACCCTCAACGTGACCTACGAGATCGACGGGGGGACCAAGCCGGTGTGCGTGGCCGAGGTCCTGTTCCGTTACTACGTCTGAGCAGCTGAGCACGGTGGCGCTCCCCACCGGAGACGAGAAGGTCCGGACCGTCCGGGCCATGTTCGACACCATCGCCCCCCGCTACGACCTGGTCAACCGGATCATGACGTTCGGGCTGGACCGCCTGTGGCGCCATCAGGCGCTCGCGGCGCTGGACCTGGCGCCCGGTTCGACCGTGGTCGATCTGGCGTGCGGAACCGGGGACCTGTGCCGGTCGCTGGCCGCCGCCGGTCATCACCCGATCGGCGCCGACCTGTCGATCGGGATGCTCCAGCACGCCCGGACCACGGCCCCGCTCACGCAGTGCGACGGGGTCGACCTGCCGCTCGGTGACCGGTCGGTCGACGGCGCCATCAGCGGCTTCGCCCTGCGCAACTTCGTGGGCCTACCCCCGGTATTCGAGGAACTGGCCCGCGTCATCCGACCGGGTGGCCGGGTCGCCCTGCTCGACGTGGCCACGCCGGCCAACCCGGTGCTGCGCACCGGGCACGCCGTCTACTTCGGCCACGTCGTGCCCCGCATCGGCGGGCTGCTCTCGGACCCGGCCGCCTACCGCTACCTGCCGAAGTCCGTTTCCTACCTGCCGCCGGGGGACGGCATCCTCGAGATGCTCGGCGACGCCGGGTTCGGTGCCGTCCAGCGCCGGATGCTGTCGGGGGGTATCACCCAGTTGATCACCGGTACCAAGAAGGTTCTGTCATGAACACCCCCGCCCAGCGCCTCCGGGCCACCACCATCCTCCTCCCCGAACCGCCCGATCTCCTGGCCCAGGCCGGCGAGGACGGTCTGCTGTTCCGGGAGGAGAACGGCGGCCTGGCCGGGCGGGGCCAGGCCCTGCGCATCGACCTGCCCGGGCTCTGGGACACCGATGCCGTCGCCGAGGCATCCGCCGTCCTGGCCGAGATCGAGACCGACGACCCGGTCGGGCGGCCCGGTACCGGACCGGTCGCCATCGGCGCCCTCCCCTTCGACCCCACGGCGCCGGGCCACCTGATCGTGCCCCGGCGCATCTTCGGCCGGGACGGCGACGTGGGCTGGTTGACCACGGTGGAGCCCTACGATGCCGGGCCGTCCCCGGTGGACGTCGGCCCCGACCCGGTCGCGCCGGCGGACCCTCCCGACGAATTCCGGTTGACGCCGACCATGACCCACGCCGACTGGAAGGACGTCATCGCCGCCGCCGTCGAGACGCTGGATCGGGGCGACCTGGACAAGGTGGTTCTGGCCCGGCGGATCGACATCGAGGGCAATCGTCCGTTCGTCGTCTCCGACGTGCTCGAGCGGCTGGCCGCCCTCTATCCGTCCTGCATGGTGTACTCGGTCGAGGGTTTCCTCGGCGCCAGCCCGGAGCTCCTGATCCGGCGCCACGGCGACCAGATCGTGAGCCACCCGCTGGCCGGGACCGTCGCCCGCAGCGGCGACGCCCACGGGGACGAACTGCTGGTCGCCCGGCTCATGGAGTCAACGAAGATCCGCCACGAGCACCGCCTGGTCGTGGACGCCATCGCCGCCTCGCTCGAACCTCTGTCCGAGTCGTTGTCGGTCCCGGAGACCCCGTCGGTCCTCGGCCTGCGCAACGTCTCCCACCTGGCGACCCACATCACCGGTCGGCTCGGTCGGGAACGCCCGTCGGCGCTGGAACTGGCGGCCCGCCTGCATCCGACCCCGGCCGTGGGCGGGGCCCCGACCGAGGCCGCCCGCCATTACATGCAGAAGGTCGAGGGATTCGACCGGGGCCGCTACGCCGGCCCGGTCGGATGGATCGACGGTCGGGGTGACGGCTGTTTCGCCCTCGGCATCCGCTGCGCCCAGGTATCGGGGGACCACGCCAGCCTGTACGCCGGCAACGGCATCGTCCGGGGCTCCGACCCGGCCGACGAACTGGCCGAGACCCAGCTCAAGCTGCAGGCCCTACTGGCCGCTCTCGTCCGCCCCTGATTCGTCGCCGACCGGCCGGCGCCGGGGCAGGGCCACGATCGATGTGTCGCCGGTCGCCGGTTCCGCCTGGTGGCGCAGCGCGCCGACCAGCAGCTCGACCAGCCGGGAGGCGTCCGCCAGATCGACCGGTGTGCTGGCCGCGCACATCGGGCCGTTCCAGTGGCTGAACACCACCGTGCCGGTGTCCGGATGCCACGTGACCCGCAGGCACCGGTCGGCGTCACGGACATCACTCAGGACGACCGTCTCAGTCCGTCCGCGCTCCCCCATGCGATGAAGTATGACCCCGGCCGAGCGCCTCCGCCACCGCCGAGTTGATCCGGTCGTGAGCGGCCACGTTGCCGGCCCGGTCGCTCGGGACGACGGCCACCCGGATACCGGGTCCACCCGCCCCGGCGAGAAACCGATCGAGGTCGGTCCGGTCGTCGATGCGGGTGGCGGCGACGCCGTAGGAGGCAGCCACCCGGGTGAGGTCGAGCCCGTGCGGTGTCCCCCAGTAGCGCTCGAACCGGGACTCCGGAAGGGCGGCCGCCTGCGGGAGGAACGAGAAGATGCCACCACCCCCGTTGTCGATGACCACCAGGCTGAGCCGGACGTCGCGCCGGGCGGCCCACAGAAGGGCGCCGGCGTCGTAGAGGAACGCCAGGTCCCCGAGCAGGCCGACGACCGGGACATCCGGATCGGCCTGGGCCACACCTATCGCCGTGGAGATGACACCGTCGATTCCATTGGCCCCTCGATTGCACAGAACTCGTGCACCGGCCACCGGCGGTCCGAACCACTCGACATCGCGCACCGGCATCGATGACGAGGTGAAGAGCACCCCCGCCCGCAGGCAGGCGGCGGCGACGGCCGGCTCCGACAGTTCGAGGTCGCCGCCGGCGGCGAGCAACTGCTCGACCGTGGCCCGGGCGGTGGCCTCCGCTTGCTGCCAGCCCTGGGTCCACCCGGTATTGGTCGCCGGCCGGGCCGACCCGGTGAGCGCCTGTAGGAGGCCGCGGGCGGTTGTCGACGAGAGGTAGCGGGCCGAGCGTTCGGGGTCGGCCCACCGCCCGAGCGGGTCCACGAAGACCTGGGGCACTCCGGCGGGCAGGGCGGCGAGCCACTGGTTGAGCACCTTGGAGGCCCACGGCGTGCCCAGCCTCAACACCACATCCGGCTGCTGGTCGGCGAAATCGCTGCGCAGAAGTAGGTCGGCGGTACTCACCAGGAGTTCGTGGGGCGCCCGGCAGCCGGAGCGGGGGTCGGCCAGGACCGGCCACCCCACATGGGCGGCCAGGGCGAAGACGGCCGGGGCACCACCGTCGACATCGGCCCCCTGGCCGGCGACGATCAGGCCCCGGCCTCCGGTATGGGCGGCCAGCAGGGCCACCAGCTCCGGGTCCGGGCCGGCCGCCGCCACGTTTCCGAGCGCGTGCCAGGGTGCGCCTTCGGGACGGGCGGGCGGCCAGGCCACGGCCGCCGGGTCACCGATCAACGGTTCCCGGAACGCCAGGTTGAGGTGGACCGGCCCGCGGGCCGCTTCGGCGACGGCCCGCGTGGCCAGCGACCGCCACATCGACTGCGACTCGACCGAGGCGACGCCGGGGTGGGCCGACCAGCGCACCGCCTTACCGAACAGCCCCACCTGATCGACCGTCTGCGGGGCGCCGACTTCCTGCAGTTCCGGCGGCCGGTCGGTGGTCACCGCGATCAGCGGGACGTGCGCATAGTGGGCCTCGACCACCGCCGGGTGCAGCTCGACCGACGCGGTGCCACTCGTGGTCACGACCAGCGCCGGGCGGCCGGACGCCAAACCCAGGCCGAGGGCGGTGAAGCCGGCCGACCGCTCGTCCAGTACTACCGTCACCTGGATGCGGTCCTCGGCATCGAGGGCGATGAGCAGCGGTGTCGAACGCGACCCCGGGGCCACCACCGCGTGAGTGACCCCGGCCCGGGCCCACTCGTCGCAGAGCACGGCGCAGAAGGCGGCTTGGACGTCGGCCGGGCGGTTCATGCCACCATCATCTGATGCTGTATCTGGAGGAGCGGGGTAGAGGGCCCCGTCTGGCCCTGGTCCACGGCTTCACCCAGTCGGGCCGGGCGTGGGGGCCGGCCGGGGACCGGCTGGCCGAGCGCTTCCGGTTGCTGGCCCTGGACGCCCCCGGCCACGGCCGCTCGGCCGGGATCGAAGCCGACCTGCCGGGGGGCGCCGACCTGATGGCTGAAGCGGTGGACCGGGCGGGCGGGCCGGCCGCCTGGCTGGGCTACTCCATGGGTGGTCGCTTCGCCCTCCACGTGGCGTTGCAGCACCCGCACCTGGTGACCCGGCTGGTGCTGGTGAGTGCCACTGCAGGCATCGACGACGCCACCGAACGGGCCGACCGCCGCCGCGCCGACGGGCAACTGGCCGACCGGATCGAAGCCGAGGGTCTGGAGCCGTTCCTCCGCACCTGGTTGGCCCAACCTCTGTTCGCCTCCCTGCCACCGGAGGCGGCCCAACTGGAGAGCCGGCTGGACGGCACCGCCGCCGGCCTGGCGTCCAGCCTGCGCCGGGCCGGCACCGGCACCCAGGAACCCCTGTGGGACCAGCTGGTGCATCTGCGGATACCGGTACTGGTCGTCGTCGGCCGGCTCGACGGCAAGTACCTGGCGCTGGCCGGACGCCTGGTCGAGGCCATCGGCACCAACGCCGAACTGGAGGTGGTCGAGGGTGCCGGTCACGCCTGCCACCTCGAGCAATCGGACCGGTTCAGCGACGCCGTCACCAGCTGGCTCGCCGGATGACGCTGCTCCCGGCATCCCCGGAATCGGTGCGGCCGCGTGTGACCGTCGGGAGGTAGCCGGCGCCGGGACCAGATGCCTCAGAGCCATACGCCGACGGCGAGCAGCAGGCCGAAGGCCAGCTGGGTGCGGCCGGTGTCGCCCAGCACCGGGATCAGGTCGCGCCCGGCGGCGCCGTCCAGCACCCGGCGGGCCGGGGCGATGGCGATGGGAATGGCCACCAGGGCCAGCAGGGCCCCGATGCGCCGCGCCGACATGCCGGCGACGAAGGCGAACGGCAGGGCCAGGCAGGCGCAGTAGAGCCGGCGGGTGGCCGGCGCCCCGATCCGGACGGCCAGGGTGCGTTTTCCGCTCTGCGTGTCCCCGGGGATGTCGCGCAGGTTGTTGACCACGAGCAGGGAGACGGCGAGGAACCCGACGGCCACGGCGGCCAGCCAGCTCAGGGCGGTGAAGTGCTCGAGTTGCACGTAGACCGTGCCGGCGGTGGCGACCACCCCGAAGAACACGAAGACGAACACCTCCCCGAATCCGGCGTAGCCGTACGGGCGGGGCCCCCCGGTGTAGAGCCAGCCGGCGGCGATGGAGGCGGCGCCCACTACCAACAGCCACCAGCCGGCGGTGGCGGCCAGGGCCAGGCCGGCCAGGCCGGCGACGGCGAAGGCGCCGAACGCCGCCTTCTTGACCGCCCCAGCCGGGCGCAAACCGGAGGCGACCAGCCGGACCGGACCGACGCGGGCGTCGTCGGTGCCGCGGATGCCGTCGCTGTAGTCGTTGGCGTAGTTGGTACCGATCTGCAGGGCGAGCGACACGACCAGCGCTACCGCCGCCCGCCACCAGATGACATGGCCGCCGGCGTGGGCGACGGCCGTTCCGACCACCACCGGGACGGCCGACGCCGGCAGCGTCCGGGGGCGGGCCCCGGCCACCCACGGATGTCGGACCAGCGGGGCCCCGGCCGGTCCGGCGGGCGTCACCGGCGGGCCGGCGTCTTCGCCGCCGGGGATGCCGCGGCGCGGTTCAGGAGCGTTCACCGCTTGGCAAACTACCGGTCGTGCCGGATCTGGTGGCAATCGACATGGCCGGCGGCCCCGCCTTCGTGGCCGCCCTGACCCAGGCGTGGGAGGAGGGCGACGCCGTTCTGCCGGTGGACCAGCGGCTGCCGGAGGCGGCCCGGGCCGGCCTGCTCGACGTCATGGCCCCCGCCATCGTGGTCGACGGCGACGGCCGCCACCGCCGGCGGGGCGGACAGCCGGTGGACGCCGGCGACGCCCTGGTGATGGCCACCAGTGGGACCACCGGCCTCCCCAAGGGGGTCGTCCTCACCCATGACGCGGTCGAGGCGTCGGCCCGGGCGACCAGCGCCCGGCTGGGCGTCGACCCGGCCCGGCACCGTTGGCTGGCCTGCCTGCCCCTCAACCACGTCGGTGGCATGTCGGTGGTGACCCGGGCCCTGATCACCGGGACGGCCCTGACCGTCCTGCCCGGATACGACGCGGTCGCGGTCGGCGGGTGCGCAGGGGCGGATGTGATGGTCTCGCTGGTAGCCACCGCCCTCCGGCGCACGCCGGCCGACCTGTTCGGCAAGGTGGTATTGGGGGGGTCAGTTCCCCCGGCCGATCTGCCCGACAACGTGGTGACCACTTACGGCCTGACCGAGACCGGGAGCGGTGTGGTCTACGACGGCCTGCCCCTCGACGGCGTCGAGGTCGAGATCGACGGGTCGGGCGAAATCCGGTTGCGGGGGCCGATGCTGCTGCGGTCGTACCGGGACGGCACCGTGCCCCTCGAAACCGGCGGGTGGCTGCGCACCGGCGACGCCGGGTCGATCGGCGCCGAGGGCCGCCTGGTCGTGCAGGGGCGGATCGGCGACCTCATCATCACCGGGGGCGAGAACGTGTGGCCGGTGCCGGTGGAGGACGCCATCCGGGCCCATCCGGCGGTGGCCGACGTGGCCGTCGCCGGCCGGCCCGATCCCGAGTGGGGCCAGCGGGTGGTGGCCTGGATAGTCGTGGCGAGCGGGGCCCGGCCGCCCGCGCTCGACGAGATCCGGGACCTGGTCGGATCGGCCCTGCCCCGATTCGCCGCCCCCCGCCAGCTGGTGCTGACCGATGCGCTGCCCCGGACGGCGATCGGCAAGATCAGCCGCTCGGAGCTGGCGATCGATGGGTAGGGTGCCGCGCATGGACATGCCGTACAGGAATCTGGGCCGCTCGGGCCTGCAGGTGAGCGTTCTCTCGTTCGGTTCGTGGGTGACCTTCGGTCCCCAACTGGCCGGCCGGGGGGCGGCCGAGTGCCTCGAGGCGGCGCGCCAGGCCGGGGTCAACTTCTTCGACAACGCCGAGGCCTACGCCGGAGGTGAATCGGAGCGCATCATGGGCGAGGCCATCCGGGAGCTGGGCTGGCCCCGCTGGTCCTACGTGGTTTCCACCAAGCTCTTCTGGGGCCTCCACGGCGGCCCCAACATGAGCAACACGCTCAACCGGAAATACCTACGTCATGCCATCGAGGGCAGCCTGGAGCGCTACGGCCTGGACTTCGTGGATCTTGTGTTCTGCCACCGCAACGACCCCAACACCCCCCTCGAGGAGACGGTGCGGGCCATGTCCGACATGGTCGAACGGGGCCAGGCCCTGTACTGGGGGACATCGGAGTGGCCGGCCGACGACATCCGGGCGGCCTGGGAGATCGCCGAACGGCACCATCTGCACAAGCCGGTCATGGAACAGCCGCAGTACAACCTGCTGTCGAGGAAGAAGGTGGAGCGCGAGTACGCCCGCCTCTACGACGAGATCGGCCTCGGGTTGACCACCTGGAGCCCGCTGGCCAGCGGGTTGCTCACGGGCAAGTACCGCGACGGCATCCCGGAGGACAGCCGGGCCGCCCTGGCCGGTTACGAGTGGCTTCAGTCGCGGGTGCGCGACGAAGCGGCCAACCAGGCCGTCGCCGAACTGTCGGCGGTGGCCTCCGAGCTGGACTGCACGCCATCGCAGCTGGCCATCGCCTGGTGCGCCCGCAATCCCCGGGTGTCGACGGTGATCACCGGCGCCAGCCGGGTCGAGCAGGTCCAGGAGAACATGGCCGCCATCGAGGTGCTGGCCGCCCTGGAGGGCGACGAGTCGCTGGTCGACCGGCTGAACCGGGCGTTCAAGCCGGTGGCCCGGTAGGTCCCCGCCCCTGTTGTCAGACAGGCAACTGCAACCGGTTCTGATCTAGGGTGCCCTTCCAGTAACAGCGCTTATTAGTTCGGGAGGGCATGTGCAGACCGAAGCGGCCATTTTGTGGGGCCAGGGACAGGAATGGAGCGTCGAGTCGATCGAGCTCGACGGGCCGAAGGAGGGGGAGGTCCTCGTCCATCTGGCGGCGTCGGGCATGTGCCACTCGGACGAACATCTGGTCACCGGGGATCTGGGTGGCGTGTACCCGATCATCGGCGGCCATGAGGGGGCCGGCACGGTGCTCGAGGTCGGGCCCGGTGTCAACAAGCTGCAGCCGGGCGACCACGTGGTGTTCGGGTTCATCCCGGCCTGTGGCTACTGCGCCTCGTGCGCCCAGGGCCACTCCAACCTGTGTGACAACGGCGCCGCCCTGCTCATGGGCCTGCAGATGGACGGCACCAGCCGCCACCACGCCCGCGACCAGGACATCATGACCATGGTGTGCCTGGGCACGTTCGGCAAGCACACGGTGGTCAACCAGATGTCGTGCGTCAAGATCCCCGACGACATCCCGCTCGAACTGGCCTGCCTGGTCGGGTGCGGCGTGACCACCGGCTGGGGTTCCTCGACCTACGCAGCCGACATCAAGCCGGGCGACAACGTGGCCGTCATCGGCGTCGGCGGTATCGGGGCGGCGGCCATCCAGGGCGCCCGCCTGGCCGGGGCCGACCGCATCTTCGCCATCGACCCGGTCGAGCTGAAGCGGGAGCTGGCCCCCAAGTTCGGGGCCACCCACACCTTCTCCTCGGTCGAGGAGGCCACCGAGGCCATCCGGGCCGAGACCTGGGGCACCATGTGCCAGAAGGTCATCTGCGCCATGGGCGTGGGCAAGGGCGACATGATGGCGTCGATCATGGGCATCGTCTCCAAGCGGGGCCGCTGCGTGGTCACCAACATCCACCCGATGTCGGAGATGGAGGTCTCGCTGAACCTCTGCGACCTCACCCTCATGGAGAAGCAGATCGTCGGCACCATCTTCGGTTCGGCCAACATCAACTACGACATCCCCCACCTGCTGCAGCTCTACCGGCTCGGCCACCTCGACCTCGAGGGCATGGTCACCAACCGGTACAAGCTGGGTGACATCAACCAGGGCTACCAGGACATGCGGGACGGCAAGAACATCCGCGGCGTCCTCATCTACGACGACTGATTTCGCCGGGTAGGTGCACAACTTCGTCCGTGACGGGCTGACGTTCGATGTGACCGACGAGGGCCCGGCCGACGGCCGGGTCATCGTCCTGCTGCACGGCTTCCCGGAGGACCGGCACTGCTGGTCGGGGCTCATCCCGACGCTGACCGGCGCCCGTTACCGGGTGCTCGCCCCCGATCAGCGCGGTTACTCCCCCGGCGCCCGCCCGGCCGGCCGCCGGGCCTACACGTTGGGCGAACTGGCCGCCGACATCCTGGCACTGGCCGACGTGGCCGGTGCCGCCCAGTTCGACGTGGTCGGCCATGACTGGGGCGCGGGTGTGGCCTGGGAGTTGGCCGCCCGCCACCCCGAACGGGTGCGGACGCTGACCGCCCTGTCGGTGCCCCACCCGAAAGCCATGCAGGACGCCGTGCTGCGCAGTTCGCAGTTGCTGCACTCCTGGTACATGTTGCTCTTCCAACTGCCGAAGGTGCCGGAGCTGGTCCTGCGGCTGGCCGGCACCAAGCGGGCCACCGAGCAGTTGCAGAAGGACGGCCTGGATTGCGAGTCGGCGGCCCGTTACGCGGCCCGGATGCGCCGGCCCGACGAGATGACCGGCCCCATCAACTGGTATCGGGGCATCCCCTTCGGTGGGCGCCAGCCGATGCCGGCGGTGACGGTACCGACGATGCTGATCTGGGGCGACGGCGACCACTACCTGACCCGCTACTCGGTCGAGCGCACGGCCCGCTACGCCAACGGCCCCTACCGCTTCGAGGCGCTGGCCGGCGCCACCCACTGGCTGCCGACCGGGGCCACCGCCGCCATCGCCCCGATGATCCTGGAGCACCTGGCCGCCCACCCGTAGAAGCGCGACGATCCGGGCGGGGCCGCCATTCCTGGCCCGACCGGCGCCGGCAGCTCCGCCATTCCTGGCCCGACCGGCGCCGGCGGCTCATCCGATGTGGCCGGTCACGTACTCCTTGGTGCGGGGGTCGGCCGGGTGGGTGAACACCTGATCGGTAGGTCCCTCCTCGGCCAGTTCCCCGACCCGGTCGTCGCCCAGGAGGAACACCGCCGTGCGGTGCGAGACCCGCCGGGCCTGGAACATGTTGTGGGTGACCAGCACGATCGTCAGCTCGGCGGCCAACTCGGTGATGAGGGCTTCGATCTTGGCGGTGGCGATCGGGTCGAGAGCCGAGCACGGCTCGTCCATCAGCAGTACTTCGGGTTCCACGGCGAGGGCCCGGGCCACGCACAGCCGCTGCTGCTGGCCGCCGGAGAGGCGGACCGCCGGCTCGTCCAGGCGGTCCTTGACGATGTCCCACAGAGCGGCGTGATGAAGGGCGGACTCGGCCGCCTGTTTCAGGACCCGCTTGTTCCGGATGCCGTTCAGGCGCAGGCCGGAGACCACGTTGTCGAAGATGCTCATGGTCGGGAACGGGTTGGGGCGCTGGGAGACCATGCCGACCCGGCTGCGGATCAGCTCCGGCCGGGCATCGGGACCGTAGACGTCCAGATCGCCCAGCCGCACCGCCCCCTCGACCCGGCCCCCGGTGTGGTCGTGCATCCGGTTGAGGGCCCGCAGCACGGTCGTCTTGCCACACCCCGACGGTCCGACCAGGGCGGTCACCTGCCGTGGCGGCACCGCCATGGTGACGTTGCGCACCGCAGTGAACGGGCCGAAGCGCACGCTCACCCCGTCCAAACTGAAGGTGGCGGCATCGACGCCGGTGTCGGTCATCATCGGGCTCTCCTCGTCAGGTACCAGGCCAGCGCCCGGGCCAATCCGCTCAGTGCGAATACGACCACCAGCAGAACCAGCGCCGCCCCCCAGGCGGTCTGCTGGGCCGACCCGTAGGCCTCGGTGGCCTGGGTGAATATGACCAGCGTCAGCGCCGACGTCGGCGAGGCCACCGTGAAGATCAAGGGGGCCGTCTCGCCGATGCCCCGGGCGGTGGCCAGCAGGTTGCCGGTGACCACCCCGGGCAGCGCCTGGCGCAGGATCACCCGCCCGGCCACCCCCGGACGGGACGCGCCCAGGGCCATGCCGGCTTCCCACAGGTCGGCCGGCACCGCCCGCAGAGCCTCCTCGTCGGCCCGGATCATGATCGGCACCATCAGCACGGCCAGCGCCAACGATGCCGCGGTCGTCGAGAAGTGGTGGGTCGTCTCCACCAGCACGGTGTAGGCGAAGACACCGATGAGAATCGACGGCACCCCGGTGAGCACGTCGGCGGTGAAGCGGATGGCGGTGGCGACCCGGCCCCTCCTTTCATAAAGGAGCAATCCGGCGCCCAATCCGGTGGGAACGGCCAGGAGCAGGGCCAGACCGATGATCTTGGCCGTACCGGTAATGGCCGGGGCGATCCCACCCCCCGGGATCCCGGGCGGGGTCGGCCCGTTGGTGAGGAACGAGGCCGAGATGGCCGGCGCACCGTGGGCGATGACGAACCAGAGGATGGCGGCCAGGGGGGCCACGCCCACCACCAGGGCCGACCCGCACAGGATCCCGGCCAGTCGTGAGGTGGCCCG